>DATILD010000078.1:0-19968 GCA_035476815.1 Methylibium sp. | reverse complement strand
CCTCGGCGGCGGTGTTCTTGACGGCGACGGTCAGCGTCGGCGTGGCGGCGGCTGCGCGCGCGGCGCGGCGCTGGGCGAGGCGCTCGTCGATGCGCTGGCGCAGGTCGGGCAGCAGCACCAGCGGCGGCGCCGGCTCGGTCGTGGCGGTCGGGGCCGGGCTGTCGTGCGCGCCGCCGGCCGCGGCCGGCGCGGCGGCGAACGCCAGCAGCCAGCAGGCAGCGGCGAGGTGGCGTCGGCGGGCGGGGCGGGGCATCGGGCGTCTCTCCGGTCGCGGGCCGAGACAGCGACCCGTGGCCGGTTATCGGCCGGCCACGGCGCCGCTTGAGCTCAGCCGGCCAGCCCGAGCCGCGGCCTGACCCACAGCCACGACCCCAGCCCGATGCTCATCAACCCCAGCGAGGTGACCGCCAGCGCCAGCGGCGAGTGCATCACCAGCGGCGCCAGCAGGCCGGCGACCAGCGCGTTGGCCGCGGCGGCGATGGCGCTCTGCAGCGACGAGGCCATGCCGCGCCGCTCGGGCACCAGGTCCAGCACCATCAGCGTGACCACCGGCACCATCAGCGCCCAGCCGAAGGAGAACAGCCCGATCAGCGGCAGCGCCCACCAGGCCTGGGGCGCGAACAGCGCGTTGGCGCTCACGTTGACCAGCGACACCGCGACCATGATGCGAAAGCCCCGGCGGATCTGCCGCTGCGGCGGCAGCTGGCCGGCCAGCCGGCCGCTCCACCAGGCGCCGCCCATGATGCCGCCGATGGTGCACAGGAAGAACCAGAAGAACTGCGTCGGCTCGAGGCCGAGGTGCTCGCCGACGAACACCGGCGAGGACAGCACGTACAGGAACATGCCGTTGAACGGGATGCCGCTGGCCAGCGACAGCAGCAGGAACTTCGCGCTGCCGCCGAGCTGCCAGTAGCCGGCCAGCAGGTGGCGCGGATGGAAAGGCTGGCGCGCGCCGGCGTGCAGCGTCTCGGGCAGCAGCCGCCAGACCGCGATCCCGAGCAGCGCGCCGAGGAGGGCCAGCAGCCAGAAGATCGCGTGCCAGCCGGCGTGCACGTAGAGGAAGCCGCCGACGATCGGCGCGATCGCCGGCGCGACGCCGAAGAACAGCGTCACCTGCGACATCACGCGCTGCGCGTCGGCCGGCGGGTACATGTCGCGGATCACCGCGCGCGACACCACGATGCCGGCGCCGGTCGACAGCCCCTGCAGCAGCCGGAAGAACACCAGCTGCCCGATCGTCTGCGCCAGCGCGCAGCCGACCGACGCGAGCGTGAACACGGCCACGCCGGTCAGCACCACCGGCCGGCGGCCGAAGCTGTCGGACAGCGCGCCGTGGAACAGGCTCATCACCGAGAAGCCGACCAGGTAGACCGACAGCGTCTGCTGCATCTGCAGCGGCGTCGCATCGACCGACGCGGCGATGCCGGTGAAGGCCGGCAGGTAGGTGTCGATCGCGAACGGGCCCAGCATCGCCAGGCAGGCGAGCAGCACCGCGAACGCCCAGCGGGGCGCAGTCCAGAGTTTGTCGGCGTCGGGGTTCATCGAGGCTCAGTCAGGGCTGACGCGGCGGCTCGTGACCGGGCGCAGGCGATCGAACAACAGGAAAAGTGTGAAGCGAACCGATAGGCCGGATTCTGTGCGCCGGCGCCGCCTTGCGGCGTCGCCGGCGTGACCGCCATTCCTCTGGGCCGCCCCTCGCGGGAACGGCTCGGTGCCACCTACCCGCCAGCTCCGCGGGCCGCATCGACGCTGGCCTATTTGGTGTTGCTGCGCGCAGAGATTGCCCGTTTCACCCCGAGGCGGCTTGGCCGCCTCGGGGTGGCTACTCGGTTCCGGGCTGAACGCCCGGACCGCCCGGCTTGCGCCGGGCGGCGCCGGCTTGCGCCGGCTCCTCGTAGAACACCCTGGACGGTTCGGTCCGCTCGGACTCGTCTCTGTTGCTCTGATCCTCGCCTTCGGCCTTGCGGCCCCGGCGGACAGCCGTTAGCTGCTGCGCTGCCCTGTGCAGTCCGGACCTTCCTCCAGTGCCACGTTTCCGTGCCTGCACCAGCGGCGGTCTGGTCCGCTTCACGCGCCGATTATCGTCGGCGGCTCCGAAACCTGCTGCGTCAGCGCGCGCCGACGAAACGCACCTGCGCCGGCTTGCCCGGCGGCAGCATCTCGAAGTGGCTGCCCAGCCGCTTGAACAGCGCCGACGGCCGGCCGCTGCGCGACAGCAGGCCGCTCTCCTGCAGCGCCTGGCCGGCGGCATTGAGCTGCATCGTCGCGCCCTGGCGCAAAGCCGGGCAGGCGGCGAGCACGGCCTCGACCTCGGGGGGCAGCGCGGCAGGAGCCGCCACCTTCGCCGTCTTGGCCGGCGCGCGCTTGACCGGGGCGGCCGCCTTGGCCGGCGCGGCCGGCCGGGGCTTCGCGACGGCCTTGGGGGCCGCCGCCGCACGCGGTCGGCGCACCGTCGCCGGCCCGATCACCTCGAAGGCGTCGTAGACCCGCTCGTAGTCGCGCGCGATGTCGCTGCCCGACTTGCCGTGCTGCCCGTAGCCGGTCACGCGGCAGCCGAGCTCACGCAGGCGCACGATCAGCGGCGAGTAGTCCATGTCGGAGGACACCAGCACCACCTCGTCGAGCGGCTGGCGCAGCAGCAGCTCGACCGCGTCGATCGCCAGCGCGATGTCGGTGGCGTTCGGCCCGGCGAAGGTGCTGGGCAGGAAGCGGATCGCGTGGTCGCGGCAGAACTCGGCGAATTCGCCGGCCTTCTGCACGCTGCCGTAGGCGCGCCGGTGCTGCAGCAGATGCGCGCCGGTGCCCAGGCGCTCGAGCACCTGCGCAACCACGTCGGTCGAGACGTTGTCGGCGTCGATCAGCAGCGCGGTGCGCTTGAAGGTCTGGGGCATCGGGGGGTCCGTTTCAGTCAGTCGGCCAGCCGCCAGGCCAGCGTGTCGCCGCCGCGCAGCGGCTTGAGCTCGGCGTCGCCGAAGGGCAGGGCGGCAGGCACCGTCCAGGGCTCGCGCCGCAGCGTCACCGTCCCCGCGTTGCGCGGCAGGCCGTAGAAGTCGGCGCCGTGGTGGCTGGCAAAGCCCTCCAGCTGGTCGAGCGCGCCCGCCGCCTCGAAGGCCTCGGCGTAGAGCTCCAGCGCGGTCAGCGCCGTGTAGCAGCCGGCATGGCCGCCGGCATGCTCCTTCAGGTGGGCCGCATGCGGGGCGCTGTCGGTGCCGAGGAAGAAGCGCGGGCTGCCCGAGGTGGCGGCGGCGACCAGCGCGCGGCGGTGCTCCTCGGCCTTGAGCACCGGCAGGCAGTAGAAGTGCGGCTGCAGCCCGCCGGTGAAGATGGCGTTGCGGTTGTAGAGCAGGTGCTGGGGCGTGACGGTCGCGCCGATCGGCCCCTCGGCGTCGAGCACGTACTGGGCGCCCTCGCGCGTGGTGATGTGCTCGAACACGGTCTTCAGCGCCGGGAAGTCGCGCCGCAGCGGGATCAGCTGGCGGTCGATGAACACGGCCTCGCGGTCGAACAGGTCGACCGCGGGGTCGGTGACCTCGCCATGCACCAGCAGCAGCAGGCCCTCGCGCTGCATCGCCTCGAGCGTCGCGTAGGTCTTGCGCAGGTCGGTGACGCCCGCATCACTGTTGGTGGTGGCCCCCGCCGGGTAGTACTTCAGCGCGACGACGCCGGCCGCCTTGGCGCGACGGATCTCGTCGGGCGGCGTGTTGTCGGTCAGGTAGAGCGTCATCAGCGGCTCGAAGTCCCGACCCACACCCTGGGCAGGACGGGCCGCGAGGATGCGCTCGCGGTAGGCCAGCGCCTGCGCGGTGGTCGTGACCGGCGGGCGCAGGTTGGGCATCACGATGGCGCGGGCGAACTGGCGGGCGCTGGCGGGCAGCACGGCCGCCAGCGCGGCACCGTCGCGGACGTGCAGATGCCAGTCGTCGGGGCGGGAGAGGGTCAGCGAGCGCACCATGGCCCGCCGATTCTCCCATCGCGCGTGACGGCCTTGCCGTGTTATAACAATGTGGCATCACCGCACAAGACCACCACCATGCTCACGACTCTCCGCAAGCTCGGCAATTCGCAGGGCGTCATCATCCCCAAGCCGCTGCTGGCCCAGATCGGGCTGACCGACGAGGCCGACATGAAGGTCGAGAACGGCGCCATCGTCCTGCGCCCGGCCAGGCGTTCGCCTCGCGAGGGCTGGGCCGAGGCCAGCCGAGCCATTGCCGAGGCGGCCGACGACGGTCTGGCTTGGCCCGAGTTCGCCAACGAGGACGACAAGGCGCTGCGTTGGTGACCGGCGCGCGGCCCGTGCCGCTGCAGCGCGGCGACATCTGGCTCGCGGCGCTCGACCCGACGCTGGGCAGCGAGATCCAGAAGACCCGCCCCTGCGTCGTCGTCTCGCCGCCCGAGATGAACGCGCACCTGCGCACCGTCGTCGTCGCGCCGATGACGACGGGCAGCCACCCGGCGCCGTTCCGCGTCGCCATCGTCTTCCAACGCAAGAGCGGCCTGATCCTGCTCGACCAGCTGCGCACGCTGGACCGCCAGCGCCTCGTCAAGCGGCTCGGCACCGCCAAGCCTGCCACGCTGGCCGCGCTGCTGGCCGGGCTGCAGGCGATGTTCGCGCCCTGAAGGTTCGTGAGCATCGCGGAGCCGCGGAGCCGCTTGCGCACTGCCGCCAGGCCAGGGCCCGCAAGCCCTCACCCCGGCTCTCTCCCGCGAGCGGGAGAGGAGGAAGGCGCTCAGTGCTGCAGGATCTTCGACAGGAAGTCGCGCGCCCGCGGCGAGCGCGCCTCGGGCGCGCCGAAGAAGTCTTCCTTCCTGCAGTCCTCGACGATCTTGCCGGCGTCCATGAAGATCACGCGGTGGCTGACCTTGCGCGCGAAGCCCATCTCGTGCGTGACGACCATCATCGTCATGCCTTCCTGCGCCAGCTTGACCATCACGTCGAGCACCTCGCCGACCATCTCGGGGTCGAGCGCCGAGGTCGGCTCGTCGAACAGCATCACGATCGGGTCCATGCTCAGCGCGCGGGCGATCGCCACGCGCTGCTGCTGGCCGCCGGACAGCTGGCCCGGGAACTTGTCCTTGTGGGCGATCAGACCGACGCGCTCGAGCATCTTCAGCCCGCGCGTCTTGGCCTCGTCGGCGCTGCGGCCCAGCACCTTGATCTGCGCGATCGTCAGGTTCTCGGTCACCGACAGGTGCGGGAACAGCTCGAAATGCTGGAACACCATGCCGACGCGGCTGCGCAGCTTGGGCAGGTTGGTCTTGGGGTCGGCGATCGAGATGCCGTCGACCACGATGTCGCCCTTCTGGAAGGGTTCGAGCGCGTTGACGGTCTTGATCAGCGTGCTCTTGCCCGAGCCCGACGGGCCGCACACCACCACCACCTCGCCCTTCTTCACGTTCGTCGTGCAGTCGGTCAGCACCTGGAAGCTGCCGTACCACTTGCTGACGGTCTTGATGTCGATCACGCGCGGCTCCTCAACGGATGATGGCGATCTTCTTCTGCAGACGCCGCACCAGCATCGACAGCGAGAAGCAGATGACGAAGTAGACGACCGCCGCGACCAGGTAGGTCTCGACCGGGCGGTTGAAGTTCTTGCCGGCGACCTCGAAGCCCTTGAGCAGGTCGTAGGCGCCGATCGCGTAGACCAGCGAGGTGTCCTGGAACAGGATGATGGTCTGCGTCATCAGCACCGGCAGCATGTTGCGGAAGGCCTGCGGCAGCACGATCAGCTGCATGCTCTGCGCGTAGGTCATGCCCACCGCATAGCCGGCATGGACCTGGCCCCGGGGCACCGACTGGATGCCGGCGCGCATGATCTCGGAGTAGTAGGCCGCCTCGAACACCGTGAAGGTGATGATGGCCGACAGCTCGGCGCCCATCGGCCGGCCGATCAGCAGCGGGATCAGCAGGAAGAACCACAGGATCACCATCACCAGCGGGATCGAGCGCAGCGTGTTGACATAGGCCGCCGCCGGGATCACCAGCCAGGTCTTGCCCGACAGTCGCATCAGCGCCAGCAGCGTGCCGATGACGATGCCGCCGATCATCGCGACCAGCGTCAGCTGGAACGAGAAGATCAGGCCCTTGAGGATGAAGCCGGAGACGACGCCCCAGTCGAAGAAGGAGAAGTCGAGGTTGAGCATCACTTGCCCCCCGCTGCCATGCCGGGCACCCGGATGCGTTCCTCGACGAACATCATCACGCGGTTGATGCTGAAGGCGGACACGAAGTACAGGCCCGTCACGGCCAGGTAGACCTCGATGCCGCGCGAGGTCTCCTCCTGCGCCTGCATCGCGAACATCGTCAGCTCGGCGATGCTGACCGCGAAGGCCACCGACGAGTTCTTGACGATGTTCATGCTCTCGCTGGTCAGCGGCGGGATGACGATGCGGAAGGCCATCGGCAGCAGCACGTAGCGGTAGGTCTGCGGCAGCGTGAAGCCGACCGCCAGCCCGGCGTAGCTCTGGCCGCGCGGCAGGCTCTGGATGCCGGCCTTGACCTGCTCGGAAATGCGCGCCGACGTGAAGAAGCCCAGCCCCAGCACGACGAGGATGAAGCTCGGCACCTCGCGCAGCGGCGTGAAGATCGACGGGATCACGTGGTACCAGAGGAAGATCTGCACCAGCAGCGGGATGTTGCGGAACAGCTCGGTCCAGGCGTTGCCGAGCAGCTGCAGGCGCTTGTCGGGCACCGTGCGCAGGATCCCCATCAGCGAGCCGACGGCCAGCGCCACGAGCAGCGCCAGCAGCGCCACCGACAGCGTCCAGCCCCAGGCCGACAGCATCCAGTCGAGGTAGGTGATGTCGCCGCCGCTGCCGAAGCAGCTCGGTCGGACCTCGCCGTCGATGGTGTCCTTGCAGAACACCTGCCAGTCCCAGTTGGCCAAAGCCACCTCCTTACCAGACCCGCGTCCCGCGCCCAAGGAAACGGCGCGGGACGGTTGTACCGCCACCGCGCCGACAACTCAAGCAAGCCGCACGCCCGCTACGGGCCGCGGCCGCCCCACTCACTTGACCGCGTAGGCCTCCATCGGCTTGTCGTTCGGGGTCGCCCAGGCCGCCTTGGTGTTCTCGTTGACCGGCATGCCGACCTTGGTGTTGCCCGGCGGGATCGGCTGCATGAACCACTTGTCCCAGAGCTTGGCCAGGTCGCCGCTCTTCATCATCCGGATGATGCTGTCGTCGACGGCCTTCTTGAACGCCGGGTCGTCCTTGCGGAACATGATCGCGATCGGCTCGACGCTCAACACCTCGCCGACGAGCTTGAAGTCGGCCGGGTTCTTGGCCTTGGCGATGTTGCCGGCCAGGATCGCGCCGTCCATCACGAAGGCATCGGCGCGGCCGCTCTCCAGCAGCAGGAAGCTGTCGGCGTGGTCCTTGCCGTAGACCTCCTCGAAGTTGACGCCGGTGGCGCGCTCGTTCTTGCGCAGCGTCTGCACCGAGGTCGTGCCGGTGGTGGTGGCGACCTTCTTGCCGTTGAGCTGGGCGATCGAGCTGATGCCCGAACTGGCCTTGACCGCGATGCGCACCTCCTCGACGAAGGTGGTGACCGCGAAGCTCACGTCCTTCTGGCGGGTGGCGTTGTTGGTGGTCGAGCCGCACTCGATGTCGACGGTGCCGTTCTGCACCAGCGGGATGCGGTTCTGCGACGTGACCGGCTGGTACTTGGTGGACAGCGCGGTCAGGCCGAGCTGCTTCTGGATGTCGCGCAGCACCTTCTCGCAGATCTCGACGTGGTAGCCGACGTACTTGCCGTCGCCCAGCGTGTAGGACAGCGCGCCGGAGGACTCGCGCACGCCCATCGTGACCGAACCGCTGTCCTTGATCTTCTTCAGTGTGTCCGCCTGGGCAGCGCCGGCGGTGGCCAGCAGGGCGGCGAGCACGAGCAACGACTTCTTCATGGGATCTCCTTGGAAGACGGGAACGAGGATGCGGGCAATCTAACGGACCCGCCGCCGAACCGGCATACGGGCTCACCACAAGGGCCCACCGATCGGAAACCCTCGGGCCGGGAGCAGGCTCCGTGCCAGCAGGGGTCGATGGGCGCGCAATGTAACCACGCGCCGCGACCGGCGCCAATGCCGTTTGGCAGGCGCGCCATGCCGGCGCGGCATGGCGCGCGGTTCAGCCGGCGGCCGCGCCCTGCGCGCCCTGCAGATGGGCCCACAGGGTCTGCACGCCGGGCTTCACGTGGCGGGCCAGCTCGGGGCGCTCGCGGAAGATGCGCACCTCCATGCTCAGCTCGAAGCTGCCCGAGGGCGCCGCCGTCACCAGCTTGCGGGTCTTGAGCTCCTTGCGCACCGAGCTGGCCGGCAGGAAGGCCAGGCCATGGCCCTCGAGCGCCATCGCCTTCAGGCCCTCGGCCATGTCGGTCTCGTAGGTCGGCTCGAGCGGCAGCGGCGGCTCGCCGGGCCGCGAGGCCTGCTTGATGATCAGGTCGACCATCTGGCCCAGGTAGGCGCCGGACGAATAGGCCAGGAAGGGCACCCGCTCGCGCGGCGCGGCCGGCAGCCGGAACAGCGGCTCGCCGTCGGGGCCGGCCTTGGCGTAGGCGCGCAGCGACTCCTCGCCGAGCGTCAGCATCTCGTAGCGGTCCATGTTGAGCTGCAGCGGCAGCGCCGGGTGGTGGTAGGCGATCAGCAGGTCGCAGCCACCCTCGGCCAGCCGCAGCACGGCGTCGTGCACGTTCATCGCAATCAGCCGGCTCTTCATCGTGCCCGCCTCGGGCATCGCGCGCCGCAGCTCCATGATCCAGTGCGGGAAGAAGGCGAAGGCCAGCGTGTGCGGCACCGCGAACTCGATCATGTCCTGCCCCGCCGCCCGGTGGCCGCGCATCAGGTTGCGGGTGGCCTGCAGCGCCGCCAGCAGTTCCAGCGCCTGGGCGTGGAAGGTCTCGCCGGCCGGGGTCAGGCGGGTCGGGTAGGACGAGCGGTCCACCAGGTCGGTGCCGGCCCAGGCCTCGAGCGCCTGGATGCGGCGGCTGAAGGCCGGCTGGGTGACGTGGCGCAGCTGGGCGGAGCGCGAGAAGCTGCGCGTCTCGGCCAGACTGACGAAGTCCTCGAGCCACTTGGTGTCCATCGCGGGGCAGTGTAGCCAGCGCCTGCGCCGGCGCTGACACCTGTTTCGCCGACACTCCGGGTCGACGACGCGCCACACCGACCCGCCACGATGCCCCTGCCGGACCTTGCCCCGATCGAGTCACCCCGGTTGACGCTGCGGCCGGTGGTCGGCGCCGATCTGGCCGACCTGCTGGCCGTCAACGGCGATCCCGAGGTGACGCGCTTCCTGCCCTATACCACCTGGCGATCGATGGACGACGCCGTCGCCTGGCTGGGCCGCATGGAGGCGCTGGCCACGGCCGGCACGGGGCAGCAACTGGTCGTCGAGCGGCGGTCCGACGCGAAGGTCATCGGGACCGTGCTGCTCTTCAAGCACGACGAACCCAGCCGCCGCGTCGAGCTGGGCTATGCGCTGGGCCGCGCCGACTGGGGCCAGGGCTGCATGCGCGAGGCCCTCGGTGCGCTCTGTACCCGGGCCTTCGCCTCGGGGCAGCTGCGCCGCCTCGAGGCCGAGGTGAACCCGGCCAACCGGGCCTCCTGCCGGCTGCTGGAGTCGCTCGGCTTCGCGCTGGAAGGCCGCCTGCGCCAGCGCTGGGTGGCCCAGGGGGTCGCGTACGACACCCGTCTCTATGGCCTGCTCGCGGACGACGGGCATGGGTGATCTGCCGCCGCTGCCCGCCACCCGGCCCGGCCGCTACCGGCACTACAAGGGCGGCGAGTACGAGGTGCTGGGCGTTGCCCGGCACAGCGAGACGCTCGAAGCGCTGGTCGTGTACCGGCCGCTGTACAACGACAGCGGGCTGTGGGTGCGGCCGCATGCGATGTTCTTCGGCGTGGTCGAACTCGACGGCCGGACGGTGCCGAGGTTCGCGCCGGTCGACTGACCGGGCGTGACGGCTCAGCGCAGCATCGGCGCCTTCAGTTCCGCCAGCTCGAGCGTCACGACCGCGTCGCCGTCGCCCAGCCATACCGTCCCGTCCTGCACCGTGCACTGCAGCCGCATCGAGCGCCGGGCCAGCTGCGCGAGCGCGGTGCTGGCCTCGGCCGGCACCTGGCGCACCCGCAGATTGGCGAACTTCGCGAGCGCGGCCTGGTTCTGGCTCCACCACAGGCTGGCATTGCGGCCGTACAGGTAGAGCAGCAGCTCGCGGGCGCGGTGGCTGGCCTTGCGCAGCCACTTCTCCTCGGGCTGGCCGACGTCGATCCACAGCTCGATGTCGTCGGTCAGGCTGCGGCGCCACAGGTCCGGCTCGTCCATGTCGGTCATGCCGTTGGCGAAGGACAATGGCGCCTCGTCGTCCTCGCCGACCGCATGCAGCGCGTAGGCGAGCAGGCGCATCATCATCCGCTCGTCGTTCTCCGACGGGTGCTGGGCCAGCGTCAGCACATGGGTGCCGTAGTAGCCGCGTTCCATGTCCGCGACCTGGAGCTCGGCCTTGAAGACCGTCGATTTGAGTGCCATGGAGGGGTGCGATGCCCAGCAAGAAGTTCGATCTGGAGAAGTCCCTGGCCAAGAAGACCCTGGGCAAGCTGGCGCAGTCTGGCATACCGCAGCGCTTTGCCGGCGCCGCCGTGCCGGACCGGCGCGAGCAGCGCCGGCTGGACCAGGCGGCCGGCCTGGTGCCGTTTGCGACCAAGCTGCCGGCCGCGCTGGTCGCGGCGCTGAATGCCGCCGCCACCGCCGCCGGCACGACCCCCGGCGCGCTGCTGGCGCAGCTGCTGAGCGATCGGCTGCCCGGTTACCATGCAGCCACTGACACCCAGGAGGGCTGATTGGCCACCCCGAACTACTCCTACGAGAAGCGCCAGCGCGAGCTGGCGAAGAAGCGCAAGAAGGAAGAGAAGCTCAAGCGCAAGTCCACCGGGGGCAGCGACAGCGGTGCGCCCGAGTCCGGCGACGCGCCCGGCGGCGAGACCCCCGCGACCGACACGCCGCCGCCCAGCGGCCCCGGCACGGCCTGAGCTGCCGGATCGCTAGACCGCGGCCGCCTCGGCGCCGCTCTGCTGCAACGACCACATCTCGGCGTAGCGCCCCTCCAGGGCCAGCAGTTCCATGTGCGTGCCGCGCTCGACGATGCGGCCGCCCTCCATCACCAGGATCTGATCGGCGTCGACCACGGTCGACAGCCGGTGCGCGATCACCAGCGCGGTCTTGTTGCGCGCCGCGCTCTTCAACTCCTCCTGGATTGCCCGCTCGTTGGCCGAGTCGAGCGCCGAGGTGGCCTCGTCGAAGATCACGATCGGCGGGTTCTTCAGCAGCGTGCGGGCGATCGCGACGCGCTGCTTCTCGCCGCCGCTGAGCTTGAGCCCGCGCTCGCCGACCATGGTGTCGTAGCCCTTGGGCGTCGAGGCGATGAAGCCGTGGATGCGCGCCGCCCGCGCCGCCGCCTCGATCTCGGCCTGCGACGCGCCGGGTCGGCCGTAAGCGATGTTGTAGGCCACCGTGTCGTTGAACAGCACCGTGTCCTGCGGCACGATGCCGATCGCGCGGCGCAGGCTGTCCTGGGTCAGCGAGCGCAGGTCGTGGCCGGCGATCGTGATGCCGCCGCCGCTCACGTCGTAGAAGCGGTAGAGCAGCCGCGCCAGCGTGCTCTTGCCGGCGCCCGAGGGCCCGACCACCGCGACCGTGTGGCCGGCCGGAATCTCGAAGCTGACCTCGTGCAGGATGGGCCGCGCGGGCTCGTAGGCGAAGGACACCTGCTCGAAGCGCACGACGGGCGGTGCGTCGGCGTGCAGCTCGACCGCATCGGGCGCGTCGCGCACCTCGCGCTCGCGCTCGAGCAGCGAGAACATGCGTTCCAGGTCGGTCAGCGCCTGCTTGATCTCGCGGTAGATCACGCCCAGGAAGTTGAGCGGGATGTAGAGCTGGATCATGAAGGCGTTGATCATCACCAGGTCGCCCAGCGTCAGGCGGCCGGCCACCACGCCGTCGGTGGCGCGCCACAGCATCGCGATCAGCGCCGCCGCGATCAGCAGCTGCTGGCCGGTGTTGAGCATCGACAGCGTGGTCTGCGACTTGAGCTTGGCGCGCCGCAGCTTGTCCAGGCTCTCGTCGTAGCGCCGGGCCTCGAAGCCCTCGTTGTTGAAGTACTTGACGGTCTCGTAGTTCAGCAGCGAGTCGATCGCCCGCGTGTGCGAATGCGAGTCGAGCTCGTTCATCTGCTTGCGGAACTTGGTGCGCCACTCGGTCACCAGCACCGTGAAGGTGATGTAGGCCACCAGCGCCGAGAGCGTGATCCAGGCGAAGCCGGCGTCGAACTTGACCGCCAGCAGCGTCAGCACCAGGCCGACCTCGACCAGCGTCGGCACGATGCTGTAGAGCGAGTAGGAGATCAGCGACTGCACGCCGCGCGTGCCGCGCTCGATGTCGCGCGTCATGCCGCCGGTCTGGCGCTCGAGGTGGAAGCGCAGGCTCAAAGCGTGCAGGTGGCGGAACACCTGCAGCGAGATCGAGCGCGACGCGCCCTCGGTGGCCTTGGCGAACACCAGGTCGCGCAGCTCGGTGAACAGCGAGGTCGACAGCCGCAGCGCGCCATAGGCCAGCAGCAGCCCGGCCGGCACGACCAGCAGCGCGCGCGGGTCGCCGATCGGCAGCGACATCGCGTCGACCAGCTCCTTGAGCAGCAGCGGCACGCCGACGTTGGCCGCCTTGGCCGCGACCAGGCAGCCCAGCGCGACCAGCACGCGGACCTTGTAGGCCCACAGATAGGGCAGCAGCCGGGCCAGCGTGGCCCAGTCGGAACGGTCGGCGGCCGGGGACGCTGCAGGCGGCAGCGCCGCCGGACTCAGGGCTTCACGACGCACGATGACTCACAATCCCGGCACTCCCTTGCTGCACGACCCACCCGATGACCTCCGACTCCGCACCCGCCAACCGCCTGCCCCCGACGCCGCCCGGCACCGAGCTGGTGATGCGCGTGCTGCCGATGCCGGCCGACGCCAACCCCAACGGCGACGTCTTCGGTGGCTGGATCATGGCCCAGGTCGACCTGGCCGGCGCGGTGCTGCCGGCCCGCATCGCGAAGGGCCGCATCGCCACGGTGGCGGTGAACCAGTTCATTTTCAAGCAGCCGGTGTCGATCGGCGACCTGCTCAGCTTCTACGCCCGGGTCGAGCGCATCGGCCGCACCTCGGTCACGGTGCATGTCGAGGTCTATGCCGAGCGCAACCCGGCGGACCCGGTGGTGGTGAAGGTGACGGAGGCCAGCCTGACCTATGTCGCGATCGACCACCAGGGCCAGTCGCGCGAGGTCCCGCGCGACTGAGGCTCAGGCCGCGGCGCGGCGCCGCAGCCAGCGCGCGATGCGCCACCCGAGCAGCACGGCCAGGATCGCGGCGTAGACCGCGACCTCGGCGAAGTTGTGCTTGGCCGCCCGCATCCAGAAGAAGTGCAGGATGCCGAGCCCGGCGATCGCGTAGATCGCCCGGTGCAGCGCCTGCCAGCGCGCCGCGCCCAGGGCCTTGATCGCGCGGTTGAACGAGGTCGCCGCCAGCGGCGCCATCAGCAGCAGCGCCGCGAAGCCGACCAGGGCGAACGGGCGCTTCGGGATGTCGGTGGCGATCGCCGCCGGGTCGAAGCCCATGTCGAGCCAGGCGTAGCAGAGGAAGTGCAGCAGCACGTAGAAGAAGGTGAACAGCCCCAGCATGCGCCGAAAGCGCGCCAGCGCCGGCTGCTTCAGCGTCTCGCGCAGCGGCGTCACCGCCAGCGTCAGGCACAGCAAGCGCAGCGTCCAGTCGCCGGTGGCGCGGATCAGCGCCTCGGCCGGGTTCGGGCCCAGCGCGTTGGCCAGCGCGCCGTAGACGAGCCAGGCGACGGGCCCCAGCGCGGCGACGAACAGCAGGGGCTTCGCGGCCGGGTGCAGCAGCACCGACGCGCGCCGGCGGGGCGCCGCGGAGGTGGGCAGGACCGCGCTCATCAGTAGTTCTTCACCAGGTCCATGCCGGCATAGAGCTGGCCGACCTGGGCCTCGTAGCCGTTGAACATCAGCGTCGGCCGCTTCTTCGTGAACAGGCCGTCCTCGCCGATGCGCCGCTCGGTCGCCTGGCTCCAGCGCGGATGGTCGACCTTGGGGTTCACGTTCGAATAGAAGCCGTACTCGCGCGCGGCGGCCTTGAGCCAGGCGGTCTTCGGCTGCTGCTCGACGAAGCGGATCTTCACGATCGACTTGCCGCTCTTGAATCCATATTTCCACGGCACCACCAGCCGCAGCGGCGCGCCGTTC
The DNA here is from genome assembly GCA_035476815.1 of Methylibium sp. Classification (GTDB taxonomy): domain Bacteria; phylum Pseudomonadota; class Gammaproteobacteria; order Burkholderiales; family Burkholderiaceae_C; genus Methylibium. The sequence continues at coordinate 5,690 of DATILD010000078.1, read as the reverse complement.
TGGTTGGGCAGTACCTCGCCGTACATGCCGAAGGCGAGCAGCGTCAAGGGGTGCAGCGCCTCGTCCAGGCGCAGCCCTTCGACGTAGGGCCAGTCGAGCACGCCGGAGCGCAGCCCGGGCATCTGCTTCGGGTCGGCCAGGGTGTGGAACTCGACGTACTTGGCGCTGCCGGTCGGCTCGACCTTGCGGATCAGCTCGGCCAGCGAGTAGCCGACCCAGGGAATCACCATCGACCAGCCCTCGACGCAGCGCAGCCGGTAGATGCGCTCCTCCATCGGGGCCAGCTTGAGCAGATCGTCGAGGCCGAGCGTCTGGGGCTTGGCGACCGCGCCCTCGATCGAGACCGTCCACGGCCGCGGGCGCAGCGTCTGGGCGCGCGCGACCGGGTCGTCCTTGCCGGTGCCGAACTCGTAGTAGTTGTTGTAGCTGCTCGCGTCGGCGTAGGCGGTCGGCTTGTCCAGCGTCACCGCGCCGGCCACCGGGCTGCGGGCGCCCGGCAGCGCCGCGAGCCGGCCCGGCCGGGCGGCCTGGGCCAGCGCATCCCGGCCGGCCCAGGCGGCGAGTGCCGCGCCGGCGCTGCCGGCGGCCAGGCGCTTCAGGAAGTCGCGGCGCTGTTCGTAGGCGGCGCGCGGCGTGATGTCGCTGGCGACCGGGTGGTCGAAGAAGCCGAGGCGGGTGGGGTGCGGGATCAGCATGGCGGGCAGGGTGGGGCAGGACCGGGTGCGAGGCCTGAACCGGGCCGCGGGTTCCGTCCGCGGGGTGGTCAGGGCATGCCGGGTGGTCGTCCGCCGCGACCGGACCTTACACGTGCCCGGCCGTGCCGGCCGGTCCCCAAAGCCAAAGGCCGGCGCAGGGCCGGCCTTTGGCAGGGGGTGGCGCGACGCTCAGTGCAGGCCGGCGATGTAGTCCGACACCGCCTTGATCTCGCGCTCGCTCATCTTGGCGGCGATCGCGGCCATCTGGGCGCTGTTGCCGCGCGCGCCGACGCCGAAGGACTTGAGCTGGGCCTCGGTGTAGTCGGCGTGCTGGCCGCCCAGGCGGGGGTACTGGGCGGGGATGCCGGCGCCGTTGGGCGCATGGCAGCCGGCGCAGGCCGGCACCTTCTTGGCGGCGATGCCGCCGCGGTAGATCTGCTCGCCCAGCGCGACCAGGGTCTTGTCCTTGGCGAAGCCGGCCTTGGCCTGCTTGCCGGCATAGAACGCGGCGACGTTGCGCATGTCCTCGTCGCTCAGCGTGGCGGCCATCCCCTTCATCACGGCATTGGCGCGTGCGCCGGACTTGAACTCGGCCAGCTGCTTGGCCAGGTACTCGGGGTGCTGGCCCTGCAGGATCGGGTTGGCCGGGCTGCCGCGCGAGCCATCGAAGGTGTGGCAGGCGCCGCAGACGCCGGAAGCCACCGCTTCGCCCTTCTTGGCGTCGGGCTTGGCGGGGGCGGCGGCCTCGTTGGCCAGGGCCGGTGCGGCGATCAGCGCGGCCAGCAGGAGCGAGAGGACAGGCTTCATGGGCGGGAGGTCTGAAAGGGGGCGGCGCACGGGAGGATGCCCGCCGCCAAAGCCCGCGATTCTACAATCCTGCATGTCCGCGCCCACCCCGGCGGCCCCAGATCCCGCCCGCAAGGCGCTGGCCTGGGCCCACACCGCCCGCTTCCTCACGACCGCGGCGCAGCTCGACCAGCTGCCGCCCACCGAGTTGCCGGAGATCGCCTTCGTCGGTCGCTCCAACGCCGGCAAGTCGACCGCGATCAACCGCCTCACGCAGCAGACGCGGCTCGCCTTCGCCTCCCGCACCCCCGGCCGCACGCAGCACATCAACCTGTTCGCGCTCGGCCCGAAGGACGCGCCGAACGCGCTGTTCGCCGACCTGCCGGGCTACGGCTACGCCGCGGTGGCGCGTGCCGCCAAGCTGCGCTGGCAGCAGGTGATGGCGCAGTACCTGGAGCTGCGGCGCAGCCTGTCGGGGGTGGTGCTGATGGTCGATTCGCGGCTCGGCTTTACCGAACTCGACCAGCAGCTGCTGGCCTTCGTCGCGCCGCGCATCGGCACCGGGGAGGTCAAGCTGCTTGTTCTGCTCACCAAAGCCGACAAGCTCAACCGCCGCGAGGCCGACCGGGCGCTGGCGACCGCCCAGGGCGTGCTGGGCCAGCTCGCGACCGACACCGCCGACGTCAGCCTGACGCTGTTTTCGGCGCTGAACCGCCATGGCCTGGGCGATGCGGCCCAGGTGCTGCACGGCTGGGTCCATCCCCCGGCGGACGAAGGCTCAGGGCCGGCCTAGGAAGAGGTAGAGCCCGGTGTCGCCGCGCGGCGCATAGACCACGCCGAAGTAGAGCGGGCCCAGCCCGGTGTCGGCGCCGAGGAAGAGGCTGCTGCCGTAGCGCAGTTCGCCGAGACTGGCGTCGCGCCGCCGCGACCAGACGTTGCCCGCCTCCAGCGACGCACCGGCGAAGAAGCCGCGCGTCAGCGCCGGCGGCGCGAGCCGGTAGTAATAGCCGAGGCGTCCGTAGGCGAGGTAGTTGCCCTGCACCTGGCCCGGCTCGTAGCCCGACAGGTTCTGGAAGCCGCCCAGCGTGTACAGGCCGAGGCCGGTGGTGGCGGAGCCGCCGGCCACCTGAGTGCGGCCGTAGAGATTGAGCGTGTGCGCACCGTCCCAGGTGGCGGCCAGTTCGCCGCTGGCCTCGATGCGCAGGAACTCGTCGTCGGCGCTGCGCAGCCGGCTGCGCAGCCGCCCGCCCGCGACTTCGCCGACCAGCCGGTAGCCGGCCTGCGGGAACGCGACGTAGTCGAGCTGGTCGATCACCGCGCGCAGCCGCAGGCCGAGCTCGCGGCGGTCGGTCGAGTCGGCGTCGAACGGCACGTTGGCACGGATCACCAGCGGCTTGTCGCGCAGCCGCTGGGCGTAGACGCCCAGCCGCAGCTCGCCGAACTCGCCCCAGGGCTGGCCGAGGTCGATGCCGACGCGGCCGACGGTGCGGCGCAGCCGGCCGCTCTCGGGGCCTTCGGGGTCGAGGTAGGTGACGACCTCGCTGCGACCAAGCTGCGCCGCCGGCGCGAGGAACCAGTCGCTGCCGAGCGCCGTGGTCCAGCCGAGCGGGTGGTACCACTCGGTGATCCAGGTCGGGTTGCCGCCGATCTGCAGCACGTTGCGCCACTCGGTGCCGGCGGCGTCGAGCCAGCGGCGCTGGTGCGCCACCGTGATGTTGAAGTTGCTGCGACCGCTGAAGTCGGTCTCGAGCGCCAGGCCGATGCGGAAGTAGTTCGGGCCCCAGGACTTCTCCTCGAGGCTGAACACCAGGCCGTCGTCGCCCGCGGCGTTGCGCACGAGCTGGTAGTCGACGCGGGTGTAGTCGCCGGTGGCGGCCAGGCGCTTGACGTCGCGTTCGGCGGCCGCGGCGTCGAAGGGCTTGCCGCTGCGGCTCTCGAGCCGCGGGGCATGGCGCTCCGGGTGGGTCAGTTCGGTGCCCTCGAAGGCCACGAATTCGAGCGGCGGCACCGCCTGCGGCGGCCGGGCGCGGGCGGCGGCCCAGTCGGCATGGGCGTCGGCGTCGAGCGCGTAGCGCGCCATCTGCAGCACCGCCGATTCGGCATGCAGCCGGCCCAGGCCGACGAGGTCGCCGGTGCGCTTGAAGTCGGCGGCGGTCAGCTCGCCCAGCGGCGGCGCGATCAGCAGGTCGCGTTCGGTCAGCGTCGCGAGGCTGCGCTGCACGTTCTGCTCGGTCAGGATGTTGATCATCTGTGCCGTCACGCCGACCAGCGTGTCCAGCGTCTCGCGGCCGGCCAGCGGCGTGCCGACGTTGACCGCGATCACGACGTCGGCGCCCATCGCGCGCACCACGTCGATCGGCAGGTTGTCGACCAGCCCGCCGTCGCCGAGGATGCGGCCGTCGAGCTCGGTCGGCGCGAACACGCCGGGCACGCTCATGCTCGAGCGCAGCGCGAGCGCGAGGTCGCCGCCGTCGAGCACGACCGGCTTGCCGGTCTCCATGTCGGTGGCGACCGCGCGGAACGGGATCGGCAGGCGATCGAACTCGCCGATCGCGCGCACCGGCAGCGTGTAGCGGCGCAGCAGCGACTCGAGCCCGCGGCTGGAGACGGTGCCCAGCGGCACCCGGAACTCGCCGTCGCGCAGGCCGATCTCGAGCGCCGACGACAGCTCGAAATCCAGCTCCTTGCGCCGCTGCGACAGCTCGCGGCGCGCCACGCGGCTGGCGAAGAGCTCGTCCCAGTCGACCTTGAGCAGCTCGCGCTCGAGCTCGTCGGCGCGCATGCCGCTGGCGTAGAGCCCGCCGATGATCGCGCCCATCGAGGTGCCGGCGATGACGTCGATCGGCACGCGCTCGCGCTCCAGCACCTTGAGCACGCCGACATGCGCGAGCCCGCGCGCACCGCCGCCGGAGAGCACGAGACCGATGCGCGGCCGCTTCGGCGCCTCGGCAGCCTGCGCGAGCGCCGAAACCAGCAACAGCGCGAGCGCGCAGAGACGAAAGAGGCGGTGCATCCGGCACGATTGTGCCGACCAACGAAAAAGGGGCCACCGCAAGGTGGCCCCTCTCCAACGGTCGGCGCGTTGTGCGGCGCAAGCCGCTCGAACGCGCCTGCCGAAGCGCTCTTACATATCCATGCCCATGCCGCCCATGCCGCCCATGCCACCGCCGGGCATGCCGCCGGCACCGGCCTCGTCCTTCGGCGCCTCGGCGACCATCGCCTCGGTGGTCAGCATCAGCGAGGCCACCGACGCGGCGTTCTGCAGCGCGGTGCGGGTCACCTTGGTCGGGTCCAGGATGCCCATCTCGATCATGTCGCCATAGGTGTCGTTGGCGGCGTTGAAGCCGTAGGTGCCCTTGCCGGCCAGCACCGCGTTGACCACCACGCTCGGCTCGCCGCCGGCGTTGTAGACGATCTCGCGCAGCGGGGCCTCGACGGCCTTGAGCACCAGCTTGATGCCGGCGTCCTGGTCGGGGTTGTCGCCCTTGATCGTGCCGGCAGCCTGGCGGGCGCGCAGCAGCGCGACGCCGCCGCCGGCGACGATGCCTTCTTCCACCGCCGCACGCGTGGCGTGCAGGGCGTCTTCGACACGCGCCTTCTTCTCCTTCATCTCGACCTCGGTGGCGGCACCGACCTTGATCAGCGCCACGCCGCCGGCCAGCTTGGCCACGCGCTCCTGGAGCTTCTCGCGGTCGTAGTCGCTGGTCGCTTCCTCGATCTGGACGCGAATCTGCTTGACGCGCGCCTCGATGTCGGCACCGGCGCCGTTGCCGTCGATGATGGTGGTGTTTTCCTTGCCCACCTCGACGCGCTTGGCCTGGCCCAGGTCGGCCAGCGTGACCTTCTCGAGCGTCAGGCCCACCTCTTCGGCGATGACCTTGCCGCCGGTCAGGATGGCGATGTCCTCCAGCATGGCCTTGCGACGGTCACCGAAGCCCGGGGCCTTGACGGCCACGACCTTCAAGATGCCGCGGATGGTGTTGACCACCAGGGTCGCCAGCGCCTCGCCTTCGACTTCCTCGGCGATGATCAGCAGCGGACGGCCGGCCTTGGCCACCTGCTCCAGCGTGGGCAGCAGGTCGCGGATGTTGCTGATCTTCTTGTCGAACAGCAGGACAAACGGGTTGTCCAGCAGGGCCGACTGCTTCTCTGGGTTGTTGATGAAGTAGGGCGACAGGTAGCCGCGGTCGAACTGCATGCCTTCGACCA
>DATILD010000077.1:0-9214 GCA_035476815.1 Methylibium sp. | reverse complement strand
GGTGCCGGACTGTCGAAGGCGTTGCGCTGGCCCGGCTGGGCGCCGTCGGCCGCGCGCGCGGCGCGGCGTTCGACCAGCAGGCCGGCGAAGTCGGGGGCTCCCCCCTCGGCCGGCCGGGCCGTCTCGGCGGCAAAGCTCAGCGGCGCCAGCGACGCTGGGGTGCTGCGGGCCGCGGTGTTCAGGCTCATCGTCATGGCGCTCACCAGCCGCCGAGCGCCGCGGCGGTGCCGCGCTGCCAGCTCATGCGGGCGGCCAGCTCGTCGCCGGCCTTCTGCTCGCGGCGCTGCTGCGCCAGCGACGCTTCGGCGCGGCGGCGCTCGACCAGCTTCTCGACCGAGGCCACCCGCAGTTCGGCCGCGAGCAGCGTCGCCCGCGCCGCGTCGGCGCGCTCGGCGGCCTGGGCGACCGTGCGCTGCTGCTGCGCGACGGCGTCGTCGAGCCGCGTCATGAAGCCCTGGTAGCACTGCATCAGCTCGAGCGCGCCGCTGCGCTGGAACGAGCCGCCGAAGCGCCGCGCATAGTCGCCGCGGTAGCCGGCCAACTGCTCGGCCTGGGCCTGCGCGGCCTCGGCGGCACGGCGCAGGCGCAGGTGGTCACCGAACGCGAGGTCGCGTTCGGCGCGGGTCTGTTCGAGCAGGCTGGCGAGCGGCTGCAGCGGGTCCATGGGGGCTTTCGTTCGGGCGATCGGTGGTGGGGGATGGGGGGTCACAGGCCGGTGAGCTGGCGCAGCCGGCTGACGCTCTCGCCGAGCCGCGCCGCCTCGTGCATGTCCTGCTGCAGCAGCGTGCGCATGGCGTCGATCTTCTGCACCGCCTGGTCGAGCTCGGCGTCGTTGCCCGGCGCATAGGCGCCGAGCGCGATCAGGTCGCGCGCCTTCTGGTACCGCGACCACAGCTGGCGCAGCCTGCGTGCGGCCTGCTGGTGCGGGCCCTCGGTGACGTTGTGCATCACGCGCGAGGCCGAGCGCTCGATGTCGATGGCCGGGTAGTGGCCCGCCTCGGCCAGCTCGCGCGACAGCACGATGTGGCCGTCCAGGATGGCGCGCGCGGCGTCGGCGATCGGGTCCTGCTGGTCGTCGCCTTCGCTCAGCACGGTGTAGAAGGCGGTGATCGAGCCGCAGCCGTTCAAGCCGTTGCCCGAGCGCTCGACCAGCTGCGGCAGCTTCGCGAAGCAGCTCGGCGGATAGCCCTTGGTGGCCGGCGGCTCGCCGATCGCGAGCGCGATCTCGCGCTGCGCCATCGCGTAGCGGGTCAGGCTGTCCATCAGCAGCAGCACATGGCGGCCCTGGTCGCGGAAATGCTCGGCGATCGCGGTCGCGTAGCTCGCGCCCTGCATGCGGGTCAGCGGCGGCGCGTCGGCCGGCGCGGCGACGACGACGCTGCGGCGCAGGCCCTCGGTGCCGAGGATGTCCTCGATGAATTCCTTCACTTCGCGGCCGCGTTCGCCGATCAGCCCGACGACGATCACGTCGGCGGCCGTGTACTTGGCCATCATGCCCAGCAGCACCGACTTGCCGACGCCGGAGCCGGCGAACAGGCCGATGCGCTGGCCGCGGCCGACGGTCAGCATCGCGTTGATCGCGCGCACGCCGGTGTCCAGTGGCTGGCGCACCGGGTCGCGGTCCATCGCGTTGATCGGGCGGCGGATCAGCGGCTCGTTGCGCACCTGGTGGATGTCGATCGGGCCGAGCCGGTCCATCGGCTCGCCATGCGAGTCGACCACACGGCCGAGCAGGCCGTCGCCGATCGGCAGGTGGCGGGTGCGGTCGAGGCTGCGGCGCCACGGGTGGCTGGCGGCGCCGAGCCGCGGCGGCGCGGTCGGCACCGAGCGCGGCACCACGCGCGCGCCGCTGGCCAGGCCGTGCAGCTCGCCGGTGGGCATCAGGTAGGCGCGGTCGCCGGAGAAGCCGACCACCTCGGCCAGCACCGGTGGCTGGCCCTCCATGCGGACCTCGCAGACCGAGCCGACCGGCACGCGCAGGCCGGCGGCCTCGAGCACCAGCCCGGCGACGCGCACCAGCGTGCCCTGCAGCTCCAGCGGCGCCGGGCCGGTGGCATGGGCCTTCAGGTCGTCCAGATAGCGTTGCCAGGCGCCCGGCGCCGCGGCTTGCGGCGCCACGGCCGGCGGGAGCCGGCGTTCGGCCGGCGCATTCATTCGGCGGCCTCGGTCTCGTAGGGCGCGGGCCGACCCATCGCCGCGCTGGCGCGCTGCCAGCGCGCCTCGACGCTGGCATCGACCACGCCGACCTCGCTGTCGACGATGCAGCCGCCGCGCGTCAGCGCCGCATCGGCCACCAGCCGCGCGCCGCGCTCGGCCATCGCCTCGCCGGCATGGGCCTGCACCAGCGTCAGATCGTCCGGATGCAGGTGCACGGCGATCTGCTGGGCCGCCACCAGCGTCGCGGCCAGCGCCTCCTGGGCGACCTGCGCGATCAGTTCCGGCCGCGTCGCCAGCTCGCCGCGCAGCACCTGGCGGGCGAGTGCGATCGCGACCTCGGCCACCTGGCCGGCGAGCCCCTGCTCGAGCTCGTCGAGCTGGCGCCGGTAGGCCTGCGCGACCTGCGTGACCTGCGCGGTCACCTGCTGCGCATAGCTCTGCTTGAAGCCTTCGAGCGCGACCAGCCCGTCGCGGTAGCCGTCGTGGTAGCCGCCCTGGCGGGCCGCCTGCAGCTGCGCGCCGACTTCCTGCGGCGTGGGCGCCGCGGCCTCGTCGGTCGCCGGCTCGGCCGCGCCGGCCGGTGCGCCGCCGAAGCTGCCCGGCGTCCAGGCCGCGAAGTTGCCGAGCTCCTCGCGCGGGATGAAGCGCGCGTAGGCGTTGGTCGCGCCGGCAGGCGCGGCGCGCAGCGTGTCGAAATCGTCGTGCAGCCGGCTGCGCGGCCCGCCGCGCTCAGAGGAATTCGTCATCACCGCCGCCGCTCAGCACGATCTGGCCTTCGTCGGCGAGGCGCCGGACGATCTTCAGCATTTCCTTCTGCTCGGCCTCGACCTCGCTGACGCGCACCGGGCCGCGCGAGTCGAGGTCCTCGCGCAGCGTTTCGGCGGCGCGGGTGGACATGTTGGTGAAGATCTTCTCGCGCAGCTCCGGCGTCGCGCCCTTCAGCGCGACCAGCAGCGACTCGCTCTGCACTTCCTTCAGCAGCGACTGGATGCCCCGGTCGTCGATCTTCAGCAGATCGTCGAAGGTGAACATGTTGTCCATGATCTTCTGCGCCAGGTCGGGGTCGGCCTCGCGGATGTAGTCGAGCACCGAGGTCTCGACCGCCGAACCCATCATGTTGATGATCTCGGCGGCCGGCTTGACGCCGCCCATCATCGATTTCTTCATGCGCTCGCCACCGGCGAGCACCTTGCTCATCACCTCGTTCAGGTCCTTCAGCGCCGAGGGCTGGATGCCGTCGAGCGTGGCCACCCGCACCATCACCTCGTTGCGTTGGCGCTCGTTGAAGTGCTTGAGCACGTCGGCGGCCTGGTCGAAGTCGAGGTGCACCAGGATCGCCGCGACGATCTGCGGGTGCTCGTTGCGCAGCAGCTCGGCCACCGAGGCCGGATCCATCCACTTCAGGCTCTCGATGCCGGAGACGTCGCCGCCCTGCAGGATGCGGTCGATCAGCAGGTTGGCCTTGTCGTCGCCGAGCGCCTTGCGCAGCACGGACCTGACGTACTCGTCGGTGTCGTTGACCAGCGTGCTGGTGTCGGCGGCCGCGCTCGAGAAGCGCTCGAGCACGGATTCGACGCGCTCGCGCGGCACGGTCTTGAGCTTGGCGATCGTCTCGCCCAGGCGCTGCACCTCCTTCGGCGCGAGCTGGCGGAATACCTCGGCGGCCTCCTCCTCGCCCAGCGACATCAGCAGGATCGCGGCGTCTTCGAGTCCCTGTTCGTCCATGGTGTGTCAGGCCTCCTTGGCGACCCAGGCGCGCACGATGCTGGCCACCGCCGCGGGGTTGTCCTTGGCCAGGGTGCGGGCCATCTCGAGCCGGTTGTCGGAGGCCGGCGCCTCCAGCTGCGGCAGGCCGTGGCCCGGCGCCGGCAGCGGCTGCACGTCGTCGACCACCGCGTTCAGGCGCGAGGCCGGCGCGGCGGCGGGCTGCGCCGCCTTCAGGGCCGGGCGCACCGCGCCGAGCACGACGATCAGCGCCAGCAGCGTCAGCGCGCCGGGCACGGCCAGCGTGCGCAGCAGGTCCTGCACCTCGGGCTGCTGCCACAGCAGCGGCACGGTCTCGACCGGCGGTGTCGCGACCTTGAACGGCGCGTTGATCAGCTTGACCGAGTCGCCGCGCGCCTCGTTGAAGCCGATCGTCTCCTTGACCAGGGCGGTGAGCTTGTCCAGCTCCTCGGCCGCGATCGGCGTGACGGTGGTCTTGCCCTTGGCATCGGTGCTCGAACGGTGGTTCACGACCACCGCCGCGGCGAGCCGCTTGACGGTGCCGGTGGCGTTGCGCGTGACGCGCACGGTCTTGTCGACCTCGTAATTGGTGGTGGCGTCGCGGCGGCTCGCGCCGCCCTGCGTGCCGGCGGCGGCCGCGGTCAGCGGCTGCGCCGCCCCGGTGATCGGCGCGGTGGCCGGCACCGGCGGCTGGTTGCTGGTGGCGCCCGGCACGCCGGCCGGGGTGGCGCTGCCGCCGTGGCCCGACTCGCTGCTCTGCTCGCTGCGCACCGTCTGCGGCACCGGCTTGCCGTCGGCGCCGACGCCCTGGTTGGGCACGTACTCCTCGGAGGTCGATTCGGTCTGCGAGAAGTCGATCTCGGCCGTGACCTGGGCGCGCAGGTTGTCGCGCCCCAGCACCGGCTCGAGGATGTCGGCCACGCGCTGCGTGTAGTTCTGCTCGATCCGCTGGCGGTACTGCAGCTGATGCGCGTCCAGCCCGCTGGCGGCGGTCTCGGCGTCGCTGCTGCCGGACAGCAAGGCGCCGGTGGCGTCGAGCACGCTCACCGCCTTGGGCGCGAGCTCGGGCACGCTGGAGGACACCAGGTGCACGATGCCGGCGATCTGGGTGCGGTCGAGCGTGCGGCCCGGGTGCAGCGTCAGCAGCACGCTGGCGCTGGGCTTCTGCTGCTCGCGGAAGAAGCCGTTCTGGTTGGGCAGCGCGAGGTGCACGCGGGCCGACTGCACGGCAGAGAGCCCGCCGATCGAGCGCGTCAGCTCGCCCTCGAGGCCGCGCTGGAAGGTCAGGCGCTCCTGGAACTGGGTCTGGCCGAACTTGGCGTTGTCCATCAGCTCGAAGCCGACCACGCCGCCCTTGGGCAGGCCGGCCGAGGCGAGCTTCAAGCGCACGTCGTGCACCTTGTCGGCCGGCACCAGGATCGCGCTGCCGCCTTCGGCATGCTTGTAGGGCACGTTCATCTGCGACAGCTGGGCCAGGATGGCGCCGCCGTCCTTGTCCGACAGGTTGGCGTAGAGCACCTTGTAGTTGCCCTGGGACGACCACATCGACATCGCCAGCGCGATGCCGACCAGGGCCGCGAGGCCGAGCGCCAGCATCGCCTTGCGGCCGGCGGGCAAGGTGGCGAGGCGGTCGCCGAAGCCGGGCGCGGCCGGCGCGCCGGCGTTCAGGGCCAGGGAGGAGGGAGCTGCGAGTGCGGTGTCCATCGGGTGTCGGTAGGGCGTCGCGTCTCAGGTTGAGGAGGGGTGGCGCAGACACGCGATTGCCGCTGTGGCGAGCCTGCCTCGGCATTGTTGGGTGCGACTTGAGCGGGAAAAGCGGCAAACAAGCCAGCCAATCCGGCCCAGTTCGCTCCACCGCGGCGTGGCGGTCGGCCTACGATGCCGACCCATGGACCTCAAGCTCAAGCCCTTCGACTTCGCCCAGGCCGCCGCCCGGGCGGGCATGCCGCAGGTCGCGGAGCGGGTGCGCCAGAGCACGCAGGCGGCCGGGGCGCCGCAGGCGAGCTTCCAGACCAGCTTCAGCGCCGCCCTCAAGCAGGTCAGCGCGGCGCAGAACGAGGCGAGCGAGCTGCAGAAGCAGGTCCAGCTCGGCAACCCCGCGGTCAGCATCGAGCAGACCATGGTCTCGATGCAGAAGGCCCAGATCGGCTTCCAGGCCACGCTGCAGGCGCGCAACCGGCTGGTGCAGGCCTACACCGACATCATGCAGATGCAGGTGTGACGTCGGTCACGCCGGGGCCGCGACAAGGCCCCACAACCACCACGCGAACAGCCCGGCACACAGCAGCCAGATCGCGACGATCAGCACCGCCCCCCAGAACAGCTTCGGCGCCCGGCCGCCCGCCGCCTCGGCCTCGGCCAGCCGCGCCTGCCACAGCGCCTCGGGCGTGAGCTTCACCGCCAGCGCCACGCCCAGCGGCAGCAGGATCAGCTCGTCGAGCTGGCCCAGCAGCGGGATGAAGTCCGGGATCAGGTCGATCGGGCTCAGCGCGTACAGCAGCACCAGCAGCGCCACCAGCTTGGGCGCGCGCGGCGTGTCGGGGTGCTTCATCAGCTTCCACAGCGCAAGCAGGTAGACCGCGAGCCGCGCGCGGTTGGCGGCGCCGAACAGCGTGCGCAGCTTCATGCGCGCCTCCGGCGGGCGGGTTTCGGCGGGGCGTCGAGAGTGGCGTTCATGTCGGCCAGCATTCTGTCCAAACGCACGGCGAGTTTCTCCGTGGTCAACTGCTCCCGGAAGCGCTCGACCATCAGCGGCAGGCTCAGCGGGCTGGGCATCGCGAGCTCGACGCACTCGACGCGCCGCGCCGACAGGCGCTTGAGCGTCGCGGCCAGGCGCTTCAGGTCCAGCTCCTGGCTCAGCACCTCGGACTCGGCCTGCGTCAACAGCCGGTTGCCGGCGTCGTACTTGCGGAACACCTCGTAGAACAGGCTGCTCGAGGCCTGCAGCTGCTTCATGCTCTTGGGCGCCCCGGGGTAGCCGCTGAACACCAGCCCCGCCACCCGCGCGATCTCGCGGAAGCGCCGCTGCGCCAGCTCGCCGCTGTTGAGCGAGGCAAGCACGTCGGCCTGCAGCCCGACCGTCGAGAACACGCTCGCATCGAGCAGCTCGGCCGCACCGATCGGCAGCGCCGACAGCAGCTCCAGCCCGTAGTCGTTGACCGACAGGCTGAAGGTGTTGGGCTGCCGCTTCGACAGCCGCCAGGCCAGCAGCCCGGCCAGGCCGATGTGCACGTTGCGGCCCGCAAACGGATAGAGGTAGACATGGTGGCCCTCGCGCGACGCGTAGCGCTCGACCAGCAGGGTGTCCGGCGTCGGCAGCTTCGACAGCCCCGCCTGCGTGGCGAGCATGGGCTGCGCGGCCTGCAGCTCGGGCTCGAAGAAGTCGCCCTGGGCGGCGACCTGCATCAGCTCGAGCACCGCGTCGGCCAGCTCGGTCGACAGCGGCATCTTGCCGCCGCCCCAGACCGGCACCACGCCCTTGTGGCGCGCGGCCTTGCGCACGTAGGCGACCATGTCCTGGGTGCGCACGTACTCCAGCACGCGGCCGGCGAACACGAAGCAGTCGCCCTGGTTGAGGCGCGCGATGAAGCCTTCCTCGATGTGGCCGATGCAGGATCGGTCACTGCTTGGCGGCAGGCGTTGACCAACGCCTCTGGCGATGCGTCTGGAGCCCGCAGATGCTCGCAGGCGACGCTGCCAGCACCTGCCATCGTTGGGCGGGCGAACGTGCGCTCTGAAGGCGGCTGGGGCCGCACGCACACTCTGCGGGCTGGACGCCCTCCGTCTCCCGTCATTGGCGCCGCTTCCTGCGCTTCGCTTCGGCAGCGGCGGGCTTCGGTCGCTCGCGCTTCCTTCACCCCAACCTCATGCGTCCGCGTGGGTTCGGACCCGGCGCTTGGACCGCGCCTGCACGAGGTCGGCCCCCGCAGCGCTGCGGCAACCCGCCTGGGGGCGGGTGTGCCTTCGCGGCAGGCCAGGCGCCTGCCTGGCCTACCCGCCGTCCTTCGGCGGCGGCTCCCTTCCACCCATCCCCTGCCTTCCCGCTAAGCGGTAAGGGGCGAGTCGCCCTCTGCCGTCACGGTGCACGCCAGGAGAACCCGGCAGGCACCGCACACGGCGAGCGTCGGTCGGCGTGATGCCGCTTCAAGGCCGAGCCCTGCGGGTGGCCTTACGGCCAGCCTTGCCCCGGCTGCACGCCGCAAGAGTCAGTGGCACCAGCGCTGCAGCGCGATGACGAGTTCGAGGTGCCGCAGCTCGTGCTCGCCCAGGCGGCACGCCGCGGCATGGATGGCCGCGGTCAGCTCGGCCAGCGTGCGCGCCGGCTCGGTACTCAGCTCAGGCGAGGGTGCGCCGTCGTCGGTCAACAGGCGCACCGACGAGGCATCGGTGGTGTAGAGGTACCAAGTGGGTGGGATGCATGGCTCATATAGCAACCCAGCACCCAATCAATCGCCAGGCATCGAGAAGTCGACCTTCGCTTCGCCGAAGTATCTTTTGACTACCTGTGGGCGTCGGTCCAGAAGACCTTCGCTCGCATTCACTTGTTCTGGGTACGACAGGTCAATCTGCAACTTTCCATCCTGTACCAGATAGGCCAAGCCGAACCATGGCGCGTTCCCTGGAATCGCCTGCCAACGCTCCCACAACTCATAGAGCCGGTCTTCGAGTTCGTCTGTGCAATACCTGAACGTCACGGTACGGTCAGCACCTCGCTCATAGAACATGCCCGACTCGATAACACCCTCCTGAACCTCGGCGTAGGCAAGCAGCTTGCCACGCAAGTCAGGTGCGTTTTCCAATGCCAAGTGTCCTATGGCTTGATACAGCTCTTCAATGCTCATTGGCTTTCCTATCAACCGCCTAGCTTGTTCTTGAATGACACTCTGGATGGTTGTCCGTCAATGCTGTAGTTGATGCGAAGACCCTCCGGCCTCAAGGACGAACCAGCGTAGCTCGGTTTGATGTCGACGTAAACAGGTAGTCCATTATCAAGTCCGCGCTGCCACGTATTCTCAAGGGACTTATACGCGCCTCGGTTGAAGTTGACGTCTTGCGCAAAGTGGTTGAAGTCGTCCAGAGGCCCATTGAAGCGACGCCCGATGAAGTGGCCGCCCTCGTCCGTGCTCAATCGGTAAGGCCCGCCAGCCCCAAGCTGCGCCTGAACATTGCGCAGTTGGGCAGGGTTACTGGTTAGGGAGATGCTGATCAATTTGCCGCACCCGGCACGCCCCATGCGTGCGTGAAGGCACCGAGAACTGCAGCATCACGACCATGAGCCAACGCAGCTTTGCCAGCGCCGAGTACGCGATGAAGAAGAAGCGCACGCGGCGCG
>DATILD010000076.1:0-78175 GCA_035476815.1 Methylibium sp. | reverse complement strand
CGGCCGCAACGTGCAGCTGCAGTTCTTCGTCGAGCCGGGCAAGCTGGACCAGGGCGTTTTCGCCATGGAGTCGCTCAAGCACGCGATGAAGTGGGACGAGGATACCTACGGGCTGGAGGTGGACCTCGACGAATACAACATCGTGGCGGTGGGCGACTTCAACGCCGGCGCCATGGAGAACAAGGGCCTCAACATCTTCAACACCAAGCTGGTGCTGGCCCGCTCCGACATCTCCACGGACGGGGATTTCAACTTCATCGACCGCACGGTTGCCCACGAGTACTTCCACAACTGGACCGGCAACCGCGTGACCTGCCGCGACTGGTTTCAGCTCTCGCTGAAGGAGGGCCTGACCGTCTTCCGCGACCAGGACTTCAGCATGGACATGGCCGGCAGCACGTCGGCCCGCGCCGTCAAGCGCATCGAGGACGTGCGCCTGCTGCGCCAGGTGCAGTTCCCCGAGGACGCCGGCCCGATGGCCCACCCGGTGCGGCCCGACGCCTACCAGGCGATCGACAACTTCTACACCGCCACCGTCTACGAGAAGGGCGCCGAGGTGGTGCGGATGATGCAGACGCTGGTCGGCCGCGCCGGCTTCGCCGCCGGCATGAAGCTCTACTTCGAGCGCCACGACGGCCAGGCCGTGACCTGCGACGACTTCGCCCAGGCGATCGCCGATGCCAACCCCGGCAGCGCGCTGGCCACCGGGCTCGACGCCTTCAAGCGCTGGTACGCCCAGGCCGGCACGCCGCACCTCACCGCCCGCGGCCGCTGGGACGCCCCCAGCCGCAGCTACACGCTCGAACTGCTGCAGCACGGCAGCCCGACGCCGGGCCAGCCGGACAAGCAGCCCTCCGTGATCCCGGTCGCGATGGGGCTGGTGGCGCGCGACGGACGGGCGCTGCCGCTGCAACTCGAGGGCGAGGCCACGCCGGCGGGAACCGAGCGCGTGCTGGTCCTCGACGGCCAGCGCGAGTACTACACCTTCGTCAACGTCGACACCGAGCCGGTGCCCTCGCTGCTGCGCGGCTTCTCGGCGCCGGTGGTGCTCGATGCCGGCCTGCACGACGAGCAGTGGCTGACCCTGCTCGCCCACGACGGCGACGCCTTCAACCGCTGGGAGGCCGGCCAGCAGCTCGCGCTGCAGCGCCTGCTGGCCGCCGTGCGCGGCGGCGGCGAGCTGGTGCTCGACGCCGCCTACACCGAGGCGATGCGCCGCCTGCTGCGCGAGCCCGGCCTCGACCCCGCCTTCAAGGAGCTGGCGCTGACGCTGCCGAGCGAAACCTACATCAGCGAGCAGCTCGGCCGCGACATCGACCCGCAGCGCGTGCACGCCGTGCGCGAGTCGATGCGCCTGCAGCTCGCCCGGGCGCTGCGCGACGACTGGGCCTGGGCCTTCGAGGCCCACCAGCCGACCGGCGGCTACTCGCCCGACGCGAACAGCAGCGGCCAGCGCGCGCTCGCGAACCTGGCGCTCGCGATGCTGGTGCTCGACGCCACCGCGACCGGTGACGCGGTCTGGCCCGGCCGCGCCTACCAGCGCTTCAAGGACGCCGCCAACATGACCGACCGCCTCGGCGCGCTGTCGGCGCTGGTCAACGCGCAGGCCGAGCTGGCGCAGCCGGCGCTCGACCGCTTCCACTCGCTGTTCCGCCACGAGGCGCTGGTGATCGACAAGTGGTTCGCGCTGCAGGCCGGCGCCTGCGAGCAGGGCGGCCGCGTGTTCGCGCGCGCCAAGGCGCTGCTGCAGCACCCGGACTTCTCGCTGCGCAACCCGAACCGCGCGCGCAGCGTGCTCGCGATGCTGTGCCTGTCCAACCCGGCGGCCTTCCACCGCGGCGACGCGGCGGGCTACGTGTTCTGGGCCGAGAAGGTGATCGAGGCCGACGCGATCAACCCCTCGCTCGCGGCGCGCCTGGCGCGCGCGCTCGACCGCTGGCGCGCGCTGGCCGAGCCCTACCGCAGCGCCGCGCGCGAGGCCCTCGCCCGCGTCGCCGCGCGCAGCGACCTGTCACCCGACACCACCGAGATCGTCACCCGCGCCCTGCAGGATTGAGAAGACCGTCATGTCAACCCGCCGCATCAGCCTGACCCAGTACCTCGTCGAGCAGCAGCGCCAGCACGGGCGCATCCCGGCCGAACTGCGGCTGCTGATCGAAGTCGTCGCGCGCGCCTGCAAGGGCATCGCGATCAGCGTCAACAAGGGCGCGCTCGGCGGCGTGCTCGGCAGCGCCGGCAGCGAGAACGTGCAGGGCGAGGTGCAGAAGAAGCTCGACATCATCGCCAACGAGGTGCTGATCGAGGCCAACGAATGGGGCGGCGCGCTCGCGGCGATGGCCAGCGAAGAGATGGACAGCATCTACGTCGTGCCCAACCGCTACCCCCAGGGCGAGTACCTGCTGCTGTTCGACCCGCTGGACGGCTCGTCGAACATCGACGTCAACGTCAGCATCGGCACCATCTTCTCGGTGCTGAAGAAGCCCACCGACCATCCCGGCGTCAGCGTGCAGGACTTCCTGCAGCCCGGCAGCTCGCAGGTGGCGGCCGGCTACTGCGTCTACGGCCCGCAGAGCACGCTGGTGCTGACGGTGGGTGACGGCGTCGCGATGTTCACGCTCGACCGCGAGCAGGGCAGCTGGGTGCTGACCGCCGACGCGGTGCGCATCCCCGAGGACACCAAGGAATTCGCGATCAACATGAGCAACCTGCGTCACTGGGCCCCGCCGGTGAAGCGCTACATCGACGAATGCCTGGCCGGCACCGAAGGGCCGCGCGGCAAGGACTTCAACATGCGCTGGATCGCCAGCATGGTGGCCGACGTGCACCGCATCCTCAGCCGCGGCGGCATCTTCATGTACCCCTGGGACAAGCGCGAGCCCGGCAAGCCCGGCAAGCTGCGGCTGATGTACGAGGCCAACCCGATGGGCTTCATCGTCGAGCAGGCCGGCGGCGCGGCCACCAACGGCCACCGGCGCATCCTCGACCTCCAGCCCGGGCAGCTGCACGAGCGCGTCAGCGTGATCCTGGGTTCGAAGAACGAGGTCGACCGCGTGACGGCCTACCACGCCGAAGCCTCGGCGCCCCCCGGCGCGGGCTGATCCGCGCAAGCGATGGCGGGCCGCAACGCGCTGTACGCCCAGTCGGGCGGCGTCACGGCGGTCATCAACGCCTCGGCCTGCGGCGTGATCGAGGCGGCCCGCGCCCAGGCCGGGCGCATCGGCGCCGTCTACGCCGCGCGCAACGGCATCGTCGGCGTGCTGGGCGAGGACCTGGTCGACACCGGGGCGGAGACGACCGCCGCGATCGCCGCGCTGCGCCACACCCCCGCCGGGGCGTTCGGGTCGTGCCGCTACAAGCTCGGCGTCGGCCAGGCCGGCCAGGCCCAGTACGCGCGGCTGGTCGACGTGTTCCGCGCGCACGACATCGGCTACTTCTTCTACAACGGCGGCGGCGATTCGGCCGACACCTGCCTGAAGGTCGCCACGCTGGCCGAGTCGCTCGGCCATCCGCTGCAGGCGATCCACATCCCGAAGACGGTCGACAACGACCTGCCGCACACCGACTGCTGCCCCGGCTACGGTTCGGTGGCCAAGTACGTGGCGGTGTCGGCGCTGGAGGCCTCGCTCGACCTTCGCTCGATGGCGCCCACGTCGACCAAGGTCTTCGTGCTCGAGGTCATGGGCCGGCATGCCGGATGGATCGCCGCGGCCGGCGGGCTGATCGAGGACCATGGGCTGCCGGTCGTGATCCTGTTCCCCGAGATCCCGTTCGATCCGGCGGCCTTCCTGTCGCGCGTCGAGGCCGCGGTGGCCCGGCATGGGCACTGCACCGTGGTCGTGTCCGAGGGCTGCCGCGATGCCGAGGGGCGCTTCCTGGCCGAGCAGGGCGGCCGCGACGCCTTCGGCCATGTCCAGCTCGGTGGGGCCGCGCCGGTGGTGGCGCGGCTGATCCAGCAGTCGGCCCGGCTCAAGGTGCATTGGGCGGTGGCCGACTACCTGCAGCGCGCAGCCCGCCACGTCGCCTCGAGGACCGACGTCAAGCAGGCCTACGAACTGGGTCGCCGCGCCGTCAAGCTCGCGCTCGACGGACGCAACGCCGTGATGGTGACGGTCGAGCGCACGAGCGACAGCCCCTATCGCTACCGGCTCGGCTCGGTCGGGCTGGCCGACGTGGCGAACGTCGAACGGCCGATGCCGCGCGACTTCGTCCGCGCGGACGGCTATGGCATCACCGAGGCGTGCCGCCGCTACCTGCGCCCGCTGCTGCGCGGCGAGGACTATCCGCCCTACGGCCGCGACGGCCTGCCCAGGTACGCGACGCTGCGCCAGCGGCCGGTGCCCCGGAGGCTGCCCCCCTTCGCCCCCGGGTGAGGGCACGTGCCGCCGGTATACTCTCGCGCTTCACGCCGGTGTAGCTCAGTTGGTAGAGCAGCGCATTCGTAATGCGAAGGTCGGGAGTTCGACTCTCTTCACCGGCACCAGACGATGGGACAGGCCCGCGCGCGATCGCGGGCCTTTTTCTTGCCCGTGCGACGGCGCGACGGTGCGGCTCAGCCCGAGACGACCGTCGCGGCCGCGCCCGGTGGCGGCGCAGCCGCGGCGTCGGGCCGGGCCAGATAGCCCTCGAGGGCCGCGCACACGGCGACATGTTCGGTCGCGAGCACCGCCATCAGGGCGGGCAGGCCCGCGGCGTCGTCGCCGTCAATGGCCACCTGCACGGCGCGCGCGGTGTCCGACAGGCCCATCGCGCCGAGCGTGCCGGCCGTCGAGATCAGCGAGTGCGCGATCCGGGCCGCCTCCGGCCGCGCGCCCGCGTCCAGCGCGGCCTGGATCTGCCCGGGCGTCTGGATCCTCGACGTGAGATAGCGACGCACGATCTTCTCGTAGAGCGCCGCCTTGCCCATGCAGCGCCTCAGGCCGAGCTCGAACGACAGCACGCCGGCCTCGTCGCCCGCGCCTCGGCCCGGCTCGCCGGCGGCCGTGCCGGCCTGCAGCCACCGGCCGAGCACGGCGAAGAGGTCCTGCGGATCGAAGGGCTTGGAGAGGAAGTCGTTCATCCCGGCGGCCAGGCAGCGCTCGCGGTCCGTGGCCATCGCGTGGGCCGTCATCGCGATGATCGGCAGCGCGGCGAACGCCGGCCGGCACCGGACGCGCCGCGCGACCTCGTAGCCGTCCATCTCCGGCATCTGCACGTCCATCAGGATCACGTCGAAGGCCGCGGCCTCGAGCTGCGCCAGCGCTTCGCGGCCCGTGCCGGCCACCGTGACGCGCATGCCGCACACGTCGCTCAGCAGTTCGCCGGCGACGATCTGGTTGAGTTCGTTGTCCTCGACCAGCAGCACGCGGCGCCCGCGCAGGCGGTGCAGCAGCGTGGCGTCGTCGCCGGCACGCGGGTCGGACGCACCGTCGTCGGCCTGGGCAGCCCCGGCGCCGAAGCTCGCCGTGAAGTGGAACTCGCTGCCCGCGGCGGGCGCGCTCGTCGCCCCGATCTCGCCCCCCATCATCTCGACCAGCCGCCGACAGATGGCCAGGCCCAGCCCGGTGCCGCCGTACTTGCGGGTGGTCGACGCATCGAGCTGGTTGAAGGGCTGGAACAGGCCGGCCAGCTGCGCCGCGCTCATGCCGATGCCGGTGTCCCTGACCGTGAAGCGCAGCACCACGCGCGCGTCGGCGTCGCCGGCGCCCGCCGGCGCCACCGCCAGGACGACCTCGCCGTGCTCGGTGAACTTGATCGCGTTGCTGCACAGGTTGACCAGCACCTGCTCGAGCCGCAGCGAGTCGCCGACCAGCTGCGTCGGCACCGCGGCGCCAACGTCGAAGCGCAGCGGCAGGCCCTTGTCCTGGGCACTCAGGCCGACCACGGCGCTCACCTTGCGCAGCGCGTCGTCGAGCCGGAAGGGCCTGTGCTCGAGTTCCAGCTTACCGGCCTCGATCTTGGAGAAGTCGAGGATGTCGTTGAGGATGCCGAGCAGCGACTCGGCGGCCGACCGGCCCTTGGTCAGGTAGCCGCGCTGCTTGGGGCTCAGCTCGCCGCGCAGCGCCAGCTCGGTCATCCCCAGCACCGCGTTCATCGGCGTGCGGATCTCGTGGCTCATGTTGGCGAGGAACTCGCTCTTCGCCCGGGTCGCGGACTCGGCCTGGTCGCGCGCGCGCACCACCTCGTCGATGGCCGCCGTCAGCTGCGCCGTGCGTTCCTCGACGCGGCGCTCGAGATCGGCGTTGAGCTGCCTGATCTCGTGCTCGGCGCGGCGCTGCTCGGTCACGTCCAGGTTGACGCCGACCATGCGCGTCGTGCGACCGCCCTGCTGGCGGGTCACGGTCGCCGCGCCCCGGACCACGCGGACCGTCCCGTCGGCGCGCTCGATGCGGAACTCGGTGTCGAAGGGGCGGTCGCCGCGCAGCGCGGCCTCGACGACCTCGCGGGCGCCAGCGCGCTCCTGCGGCACCAGCCGGTCGAACCAGTCGGCGATCGAGCCGCCCAATCGGTCCTCCGGGAAACCGTAGATCCGGCGCACCTGGTCGTCCCAGACCAGCTCGTCCTTGGCGACGTCCCAATCCCACACGCCGATGGACGCGGAGCGCGTCGCCAGCTTGAGCCGCTCCTCGCTGTCGCGCAGCGCCTGGTAGCGGCCGTCGAGCATCGCCACCATGCGGCCGATCGAATCGCGCAGCGCGCCAAGCTCGCCGAAGAACAGCGCCTGGCGCGGCGTGGCCGGGGTCTGGCCGGCGGTCACGGCGGCCGCGTAGCGCTCGAGCGCCCCGACGGGCCGCAGCATCAGCCACCACAGCAGCGCCGCCAGGCTCAACACCAGCACGCCGTCGAGCAGCAGGATGAACAGCAGCGCCGAGCCGCGCCACTCGGCCAGCGCGTGCTCGACGAAGCGGGGCGACGCGAACACCCGGACCTGCCCGATGGTCTCGCCCGCGTGCTGGACCCGGCGCTCCTCCCGCAGCAGGCCCGCGTCCGACGGTGCCGCATCGGCCTCGATGACCTGCCAGTCGCCGTTGCGCCGCAGCAGCAGACGCTGGTCCGCCGTCGTCGCCTCGATCGAGACGATCTCGCGCACGCTCATCGCACTGTCGACGATGCCGCGGATATGGGTCTCGTCGAGGTTCCACATCGGCAGTGCGAGCGCCTCGGCGAGCTGATCGGCGTTCGTGGCCAGCGTCGCGGCCAGCTGCACGCGCTGGGCACTGTCTTCGTGTCGGTACACCACGAGGGCGAAGGCGCCCAGCAGCAGCGTGATCACGGCCAGCAGCACCGTGATCAGCACCACGGCGATCGAGAGGCGGCGGTGCGTCATCCGGTCAGTGCTGCTTCACCGCCGCAGCGTCCAGTGCCCGCGCCCGCCAGGTCGCCTGGAGGGCGGCGATCGCGCCGCGGCGGCCGAGCCGCTCGTAGCCCTCCTCGAAGGCCGCCAGCGCGCCCGCGCCCTGCGGGTGCCTGCGACTGAAGGCCACGTAGGCCGGCAAGCTGCCGAAGTCGCACACGACCTTGAAATCGCCGGGCACATGGGCCAGTCGGGCCACGTAGTCGATGCGCTTGACCTCGTCGACCGTCACGACGGCGGCCGCGATGCGCTCCGCCCGGATCTTGCGCAGGTTGCTGACCTCGGACACGGCATAGTCGACCTTCACCCTGCCGTCCTTGGCGAGCGCGTCGACCGCCGCGACGTATTCATAGCCCCGCACCAGCCCGATCAGCGGCCGCGCCCCCCAGCCGGCCGCGTCGCAACCCGACCAGGCCGACTCCGCGCGCGCGATCAGCAGGTTCTGCGCCAGGAACACCGGGTGCTTCGGGTAGAGCAGCGCCGCCTGCAGCTCGGGCGTCTTGCTGGCCGAGAAGCAGCCCGCCAGCGTGCCGGCCTGCACCAGCGCCTTGCAGCGCGTGTACGGGATGACCTTCAGCTGGACCGTCCAGCCGACTTCCCTGAAGGCGGCCGACACGAGGTCGTTGACGTAACCGCTGCCGTCGGCATAGGACCAGGGCGCCGCATCGTCCTCGGCGCCGATCGCGACGGTCTGCGGGGCGGCTGTTTCGGCGGCGGTCGCGATCGCGCCCATGCAGACGGCACCCGCCAAGCATCCGGCGCGGATTGCTGCGGCTCTCATGGGCCCTCCGATGCCATTTCCAACGACCAGTGCACCGCGAGGCTCGCCGGCGCTCTGTTCAAGCGCCGCGAATATACCGTGGGCCCGGGCGCGGTCGGCGGGTCACTTCGGCGTGCCCCCCGGGTCCGAGGTGCCCGCGGCCTCGCGCAGCGCGGCGACGAAGCGCTCCGCGTCGATCGGTTTGGGGATGAACCTCACGTCCTCGGGCAGTCGGCCCAGTTCGGCGAACTGCCGGGGGCTGCGGCTCGAGACCGCGAGCACGACGCGCGGCCGGGCGGCGCTCTGCGTCGCGACGTGGCGCAGCATCTCGAAGCCGTTCATGTGCGGCATCACGATGTCGGTGACGAGGACGTCCGGCGTCTGCTGGCCCAGCTTCAGCAGACCCTCGAAGCCGTTCTCGGCCACGCTCACCAGCGCCCCGGGCAGGGCGGCCTCGACCAGGGCGCTCAGCAGGTCCCGGTCGTCCGGGTTGTCATCGACGATCAGCACCGATGGCGCGGCGCGGCCGCCCTCCTGTGGGTCCCGGCTCTCGATGAAGCTCGCGACGCTGGCGGCGTCGATGCGACGGTGACCGCCGACGGTCTTCCAGGCCTTGAGGTGTCCCAGGTCGACCCAGCGCTGCACCGTGGGGACCGACACGCCCAGACGACGCGCGACCGCGGCCGTCGAAAACGAGGCCGCCGGAGGGTCGGCGTCGGTGGATGAGGGCATCGATCGGTCGCGGGTCTGTCGTGTGGGCCAGCAGGCAGCGTCGTTCCGCGAGCCGGCCGCGACCACGGGCAGCGCGGTGATCGCCCGATTCTGCGGCACGCGGCGGCTGGAAGACGACGCCGTCGCGGTGGGCGGCCCGCGCTGGGCCGACAGCCTCGGCGCCCTGCCGGCCGGCGCGCTCGCGGCCCGGGTGCGCAGCAGCTGTCCTGACCTGCGTCAAGGCCGCGCCCGAGGCCCCGCACTACCGTGAGGACCTGACAAGTCCGACGCGAGGTGAAGCCATGATGCAGACGAATGTGGGAGGCCTGGACCGGGGCCTGCGGATCGTGGGCGGCCTGACGCTGATCGGCCTGGTGCTGGCCGACGCGATCGGCGCCTGGGGCCTGATCGGCGTGGTGCCGCTGGTCACCGGCGTGCTGCGCTGGTGCCCGGCCTACACCCTTTTCGGCATCTCCAGCTGCCCGGCCGCGACGAAGCGCTGACGACGACGTTCAGGCGGCGGCCTGAGGCAGCCGAGCGGCCAGCCGCTCGGTGAGGCGCTGCACGTTGCTGGTCGACAGCAGGTGCGCGTACAGCAGTCCGAGCATGCCGGTGCGCAGCAGCTCGGCCGAGGTGGCCTCGGGCAGGGCCTTGAGCTTGTCCTCGTCGACGACCCTCACGCCGCCGGCGTTGAGCTTCTGCCCGCCGGGCAGCGTCACGTCGATCTGCACCGGCTTGAGCAGGTCGAGGTCGACGATGCGCCGGCACAGGATGCGGGTGCGCTGCACCTCCTGCTCGAAGGCGTCCATGAACTTGATCATGCCGTCCAGGAAGGGCGTGGCCTTGCCGTCGGCGTCGACCAGCAGCTCGCCGTCGCTGTCGTTGAAGCCTTCCCAGCCGGCATCGACGACCACGTTGTACTGCTCGCTGCCCTCGGAGCGGCTGTAGGCGAGCGGATAGCGGCGCACGAAGGCCGGCACGTAGCGCGCGTCCCAGCGGCCGTCGGCGCCGACGAACAGGTTCTCCTCCTGGCGCAGGCCGAACAGCGCGATCGGCCCGACCTCGGGGCGCCCCTGCTCGTCCTTCTCGGCCATGGTGATGAAGCCGATGACGAACTCCTTGGCGGCCTCGGGGAACTCGGTGGCGGCCAGGAAGCCGGCGTTCATCTTTGCCGCGATGCCGAAATGCTCGAGCCGCCGGATGCGCTTGCCGCGGTGCTGGTTGCGATCGAGCAGCACCGGCTCGCGGTACAGGGCGGTCAGGCTCATGACAGCCCCTCGTCCGACGAGTACGTCGACCGATCCCCCGCGGGGATGCGGGCCGGCTTGGGAGCGGCCCGGCGCTCGGCCCGCAGGGGCGCGTCCAAAGAAGGAGGGCTCATGTCGGTTCTCCGGTTAGTGCGCCGGGTTGCGAGGGGACGGGGTCGTCGAGGCGGCTCACCAGCACCTTGTCGACGCGCTTGCCGTCGAGGTCGACGATCTCGAAGCGCCAGCCGCCCCATTCGACCACGTCGGCCGTCTGCGGCAGGCGCCCGAGCAGCAGCATGGTGAGGCCGGCCAGGGTGTTGTAGCGGCCGCGGTCCTCGTCGGGCAGGTCCTTCAGTTCCAGCCGGTCCTTGAGCTCGGGCACCGGGATCAGGCCGTCGAACAGCCAGGAGCCGTCCTCGCGCTGCACCGCCCAGGCGTCGTCCGAGGTCGGCGTCGTGAACTCGCCGGTGATCGCCTCCAGCACGTCGCGCACGGTGATCACGCCCTGCACCTCGCCGTACTCGTCGACCACGAACACCATCTGCGTCGTCGAACCGCGGAAATGCTCGAGCAGCTCCATGCCCGACAGCGTCTCGGGCACGAACACCGGCGGCTGCAGGCCCTCGGTCAGGTTCAGCGCCTCGCCGCGCGTGACCTGCTGCAGCAGCTGCTGCGAGGCCATCACGCCCAGCACCTCGTCCAGGCCGCCGCGGCACACCGGGTAGCGCGAGTGCTCGTGGGAGCCGATCAGCGCCAGCGCCGTCTCGATCGGCGCGGCGGCATCGAGCCAGGCGATCTCGGCGCGCGGGATCATCATCGAGCCGATCTGGCGCTCGTCGAGACGGAACACGTTGCGCACCATCTGGTGCTCGTGGGCCTCGATCACGCCGGCATCGACGCCCTCCTCCAGGCTGGCGGCGATCTCCTCCTCGGTGACCGCGCGGCTGGGCGCGTCGCGCAGCCCCAGCAGGCCGAGCATGCCGTGGGTGCTGGCCGACAGCAAGCGTACGAACGGCCGCGCCGCGAGGCTCAGCAGCGCCATCGGCCGCGCCACCAGGCGCGCCACCGTCTCCGGGTACATCTGGCCGATGCGCTTGGGCACCAGCTCGCCGAACACGATGGTGAGGTAGGTGATGATGATCACCACGCCGGCCAGCGAGGCGAGGTCGGCGATGCGCTGCGGCACCTCGAACTGCGCCTCCATCCAGCGCGCCAGCGGCTCGGCGAACGCGGCCTCGCCGACGATGCCGTTCAGGATGCCGATCGAGGTGATGCCGATCTGCACCGTCGAGAGGAACTGCGTCGGGTTGTCGTGCAGGTCCATCGCGGCCGCCGCCCCCGCGTCACCGGTCTCCACCAGGGCCTGCAGGCGCGCCTTGCGGCTGGCCGCCAGCGACATCTCGGACATGGCGAACACGCCATTGAGCAGGATCAGGAAGGCGAGGAGCAGGACGTCCATTCAGGTGTCCCGCGCCGGGCGCGGGGCACAGTGCCGGGGCGCAGAGGGTAGCAGAATCGACCCATGCACTACCTCGTCGGCGACCTCCAGGGCTGTTGCGACGCGCTGGAGCGGCTGCTCGCCGAGATCGGCTTCTCGCCCTCGCGCGACCGCATGGTCGTGCTCGGCGACCTGGTCAACCGCGGACCGGCGTCGCTGCAGGTTCTCGAACGGCTGGCCGGGCTCGGCGACGCCGCCACCTGCCTGCTCGGCAACCACGACCTGCACCTGCTCGCGGTCGCGCATGGCGTGCGGCCCGCGCACCGCAGCGACACGCTCGACGCGATCCTCGCCTCGGCCGGGCGCGCGGCCTGGATCGACTGGCTGCGCACCCGCCGCATGGCCCTGCACCGGGACGGCTGGCTGATGGTGCATGCCGGGGTCGCGCCGCAGTGGTCCCTCGAGCTCACGCTGGCCCTCGCGGCCGAGCTCGAGGCGGCCCTCGCCGGCCCCGACCTCGCCGCCTTCCTGCGCGTGATGTACGGCAACGAGCCCGCACGCTGGTCGGACGACCTGGCCGGCCACGAGCGGCTGCGCTTCGCGGTCAACGTGTTCACGCGCATCCGCTTCGTCCATGCCGCCGACGGCACGCTCGACTTCAAGCTCAAGGAGGGCGCCGACGCGGCCCCGCCGGGCCTCGTGCCCTGGTTCGACGCGCCGGGCCGCCGGACGGCCGGCGTGACGATCGCCTTCGGGCACTGGTCGACGCTGGGCCTCGTGAACCGGCCCGACCTGCTGGCGCTCGACACCGGCTGCGTGTGGGGCGGTGCGCTCAGCGCGGCGCGCGTCGACGGCGGGCGCCGCGAGCTGATCCAGGTGCGCTGCGCCCAGGCGCAGCGGCCGGGCGCCTAGAATCGATTGGCTGGAGGTGTGGCCGAGCGGTCTAAGGCAGCAGTCTTGAAAACTGCCGAAGGGGTGACTCTTCCGTGAGTTCGAATCTCACCGCCTCCGCCATGGCTCCGCGACCGACTTCGAGGAGACTGCCATGACCCACGCGACCGTCCGGGCCGGCCTCGCCGGCTTCCTGAGCCTGTTGTGCACCTCGGCCCTCGCCGCGCCGGCCAATGCCTGGATCGCGGCCGCGTCGCCGTCGCAGGAGAACCACGTGCCCACCGTGGCCGGCACGCCGACCTGCATCGCGACCTTCCGGCTCAACGGCACCGACGAGATCGTCTACCGGATCCGCTGCTTCAACATCACCGGCGTGAACGCCGCCCACATCCACAGCGGCAACGCCGACATCGCGAGCGGAGCGGTGCGCGTCACGCTGTTCAGCGGGTCACCGACCGGCGCCGTCAACGGCATCCTGGCGTCGGGCAGCATCGAGCGCGGCATCACGCTGTCGCCGGCGGCCTACGACCAGCTGGTCGCCGACATGCGCGCCGATGCCACCTACTTCAACGCCCACACGACGGCCAACAGCGCCGGCGAGGTGCGCGGCGCGATCGTCGGCTTCACGGTGCCGAAGACGCCGAACCTGCCGTTCTGAGACGGCCGGTCAGGCCGCGCAGGTCCGGTTCTTCCCCGTCCGCTTGGCCTCGTAGAGCGCCTCGTCGGCCCGCTCGAGGGCCTGTTCGAGGCGCTCGCCGCCGCGGTAGGGCGTGACGCCGGCCGAGAAGGTGACGAACACCTGGCCCTGGGCGTCGCTCATGAACAACTCGGCGCTGAGCGCGCGCTGCAGCCGCGTCAGCACCTGGCGCGCCTCGTCGATCGGCGTGGCCGGCAGCAGCACGACGAACTCCTCGCCGCCGTAGCGCGCCAGCGTGTCGCCGGGGCGCAGCGCCTCGCCGACGCGGCGGGTCAGGAACTTCAGCGCCTCGTCGCCGCTGGCATGGCCGAGGCGGTCGTTGAGCTTCTTGAAGTTGTCGATATCGATCAGCGCCACCGCCAGCGCCGGCCGGCCGTCGATCGCGTCGCGCTCGCTGCGGGCCTGCTCGATCTCGAAGGCCTGCAGCAGCCCGCGCCGGTTGGCGACCTGGGTCAGCGGATCGGTCGAGACCTCGCTGGACAGGCGCCGGATCTCGACCTCGAGCTCGGCCACGCGCGCCTGCATCTGGCTCGCGCGGTCGTGCTCGCTGACGAGACGCTGCTGGGTCTGGCTGACGCCCTCGGCGACGGCGCGGCTCTCGGCGACCATCGCGCGCACCGTGCCGGCCAGGCTGTCGAGCGAGTCGGCGCTGTCGATCGCCTCGGCGTAGTCGCCCAGGCGCTCGGAGAAGCGCCCGGTCTGCGCGCCGAGCGCGGCGATCTCGTCGAGCATCTGGTGGATCGAGGCCTTCAGCGCCTCGCGCGCGGCGCCGCGCTCGACGCGCAGCCGGCGCTGGCGGCCGCGGGTGTCGTGCAGCAGCTCGGTGACCGAGCGCACCCCGCGCGCGGTGAGGCCGGTGTCGCTGTCGAACAGCTGGGCGCGCATCGCGCCGCACTGGCCCTGCACCCAGGAGTCGTCCTCGGCCAGGTCGACCAGCCCCTCGGTCAGCTCGCGGGCGAGCTCGCCGAGCTGGCCGAGCAGGTGGTGGCGGTGCTGCAGCACGCGCTGGATGTCGATGCAGGCGTCGCTGATCTCGTCGCGCAGCGCCGCCGGGCCCTCGGGGCCGAGGCGGGCCTGCAGCCCGGCCAGCCGGTCGGCGACCTCGCGGCCGCGCGCCTCGCTGGCCGGCAGCGCGGCCTGCACCGTGGCGCCGAGGTCGGCGGCGACGCGCGGCCAGGCGGCGGCATCGGGGTGGCGGGCCGTTGCGGCGGGTGCCGCGGCGACCGCCAACGGCGGCTCGACCGGGAGGTCCAATGGGGCCGGGGCGGATGCGGTCGCGGCCGGTGCGGGCTCGTCGAACGCCGCGAAATCGCTCGCGGCGCCGTCCGGGCTGTCGCTGTCCCAGCTCGACAGCAGCTGGCCGAGGCGCTGCTGCAGCCGCCGCGCGTCGCTGCGGCTGCCGCCGAGCACGCGCTGCAGGCTGTCCTTCTTGCGCGCGGTGGTCCATTGGCGGCCCCCACGCTCGAGGCCGCGCACGGCGCGCTCGATCAGCATGGCCCAGGCCGCGCCGTCGGCACCCGGTTCGGTGCCGGCCGGCGCCGGCGGCGCCCCGCCGCGCTCGGCCTGGTAGGCGCGGGCGAAGTTCTCGGGGGTCGGCTCCTGGCGTTCCAGCGCCAGGCGGCGCAGCGCCGCCTTGGCGAGCTGTGCCGGCGCCGCAGCGGCCGCCTCGGCGCCGGGCGACGCGACATCGCGGCTCATCGCAAGCGCCTCAGCCGACGGTCGACGCGCTGCCCGCCCGCGGCTCCGACCCGCGATGCGGGTCGTTGACGGCCGTGACGGTGCGCCGCTCGCCCGGCCATTCGGACCGCACGAAGCGGCCGACGCCGAAGTCGCGCGCGTCGTGCCAGGTCTCGAACTCGGCCGCCGGCAACGGCGCGGCGAAGTAGAAGCCCTGCATCGTGCGGCAGCCCAGATCGCGCAGGCGGTCGATCTGCAGCCTTGTCTCGACGCCCTCGGCCACCACGCGCATGCCCAGCACGCTGGCCAGCGCCAGGATCGCGTTGGCCACCGCCGAGGCGGTGAGCGTCACGCCCAGGCCAGTGACGAAGCTGCGGTCGATCTTGAGCTCGCTGATCGGCAGCTCGCTGAGCGCGGCGAGCGAGGAGTAGTCGGTGCCGAAATCGTCGATCGCGATCTCGACGCCGTACTGGTTGAGCTTGTGCAGCGTCGGGCTGTCCTTGAGCCGCTTCATCAGCGTGCGCTCGGTGATCTCGACCTCGATCGTGCGGTGCGGCACGCCATGCTCCTCGGTCGCGCTGCGGATCCACTCGGCGACGTCGTTGCGCTCGAACACCAGGCTCGGAAGGTTGACCGCGACCGAGACCTCGATCGGCCGGCCGCTGCGCTTGCGCCACACGCCGGCCTGGCGTGCGGCCTCGCGGATCAGCCATTCGCTCATCGGCACGATCAGGCCGGTGTCCTCGGCCAGCGGGATGAACTCCGACGGCGGCACCAGCACGCCGTTGCGCCGCCAGCGCATCAGCGCCTCGACACCGACGAGGCGCACGCGCTCGTCGTCGCGCTCGTCGCCGAACTGCAGCTTGGGCTGGTAGTACAGCACCAGCTCGTCGCGCTCGACCGCCTTGTGCAGCGCGCTCTGCAGCTCGAGCCGCTCGCGGCCGCGGCCGGCCAGCTCGGGGCGGTAGACCGAGTAGCTGTTGCGGCCGCCGTCCTTGACCGAGTACATCGCCACGTCGGCGCTGCTCAGCAGGTCCACCACCGAGGCGCCATCGCGCGGGAACAGCGACACGCCGACGCTGGCGGTGACGAAGTAGTCCTTGCCGTCGACGACGACCGGCTCGCGCATCTTGCCGAGGATGCGGCGCGCCACCTCGTCGATCGCCTCGTGGGCGCGCTCCGGGTCGGCATCGATCTCCGGCAGCAGCGCGACGAACTCGTCGCCACCGAGCCGGCCCACGCCCTCGAGCTGGCGGTAGGCGCGCGAGCCCTCGTTGCGCAGCGACTCGTCCTGCGGCATCGCATCGGAGTGCCGCACGCAGCCCTTCAGGCGCACCGCGACCTGGCGCAGCACCTCGTCGCCGGCCTTGTGGCCGAGGGTGTCGTTGATTTCCTTGAAGCGGTCCAGGTCGATCAGCAGCACGCCGACCTGGTGGTTCAGCCGCTGCGCCTGCTCGACCGCCTTCTCGGCGCGCTTGAGCAGGTTGGCGCGGTTCGGCAGATCGGTGAGGTCGTCGAACTCGGCCAGCCGGCGGATCTTGTCCTCCTGCACGCGCCGCTCGGTCACGTCCTGCACGATGCCGGTGTAACCGCTCAGGCCGCCCAGCTCGTCGTAGATCGGCTCGGCCTCGACCCGCACGGTGCGCTGGCGACCGTCGTGCAACTGCAGCGACACGTCGTCGGTGAACACGGTGCGGAAGTTCAGCGTGCTGCGCAGCCGCACGATGAACTCCTTGCGGCGGGCATGCGCGACCATCCAGACGACGCGCAGCAGCGTCACCGGCTCGTCCGGCGCGAGACCGAACACGCGCAGCGCCTCGGGCGAGAAGCTCAGGCCGCGACGGTCGCGCCACCACTCGAAGCTGCCCATGCGGGCCAGCTCCTGCGCGCGCGCGAGCTTGCTCTCGCTGCGCTTGAGCGCGCTCACGTCGCGCGAGGCGCGCAGCATGTGGCGCAGCCGCATCGCCAGCAGGCTCCAGTGCTCGGACTTGACGAAGAAGTCGGTGGCGCCGGCCGCATAGGCCGCGCGGATCGACTCGTCGTCGTTCAGGCCGGTCAGCATCAGCACCGGCAGCATCTCGAACACCACCTGGGCGCGCAGCTCGGCGCAGGTGGTGAAGCCGCTGATGCCGCCGGGCATGTCGGCGTCGAGCACCACGATGTCGGGCGACCAGTCGCGCAGGCGGGCGAGCGCCTCTTCGCCGCTGGTCACCATGGTCACCGAGAAACCGCGGCCCTCGAGGGCCGCGGCCGTGACCGTGAGGGTCATCTCGTTGTCGTCGACCAGCAACACGCGCGCCGTCTCGGGCGGCTCGTCGGCGACGGTGACGGCGTGCAGGTTCATCGTGCGGTGGGGGGTGGGGCGGTCGGCGGCGTTCAGGTCTTGGGCTCGACCAGGGCGCGCAGGCTGTCGCTGACCGCCCCGAGGTCGGCGTGCATGGTATCCACGAGCGCGGACAAGCCCTGGGTTTCCCCGCTTCGGATCATGCGCTCGATATCGGCACACAGCGCCGAGAGCTTGAGCGCGCCGATGCTGGCCATCGACGACTTCAGCGTATGGGCGACGCTGCGCACGCCATCCATGTCGCCGAGCGCCATCGACGTATCGAGCTGGGGCATCAGCCGCGCGATCGAGGTGTCGAAGGCCTGCACGACCCGCTCCAGCAGGCGGTTCACGCCGCCGGGGTCGAGGTCGAGCAGGCGCTGCAGCGCGGCGATGTCCAGCGGCGAGTCGGGCGGCAGGCGGTCGGGCGAGGCGGGCACTTGTTGCGTCATGGCGGGCTCTTCCGAAACGACGGGAGGGACGGCGGCCGCGGCACCGGGCACGCCGACGGGGAGCCAGTGGGCGAGCATCGCATGCAGTCGGGTCTTGCGCAGCGGTTTGGCCAGGTAGTCATCGAAGCCCACGGCGAGGTAGCGATCGCGATCGCTGCCCAGCGCATGGGCGCTGACCGCGATCACCGGCGTCGCCGCCGGCGTCAGGAAGGTGTAGCGTTCGGACGGCCCGCGCCGGAACCGGCTCAGCGCCTCGACCCCGTCCATGCCGGGCATCTGGATGTCCATCAGCACCAGATCGAAGCGCTGCTCGCACAGCGCCTGCAGGCCCTCGAGTCCGGAGGCCGCCAGGTGCACGCGGGCCCCGAGCCGGCGCAGCATCTGCGCGATCACCTCCTGATTCACCGGGTTGTCTTCGACCACGAGGATGTGGCCCACGACCCGCGGCGTCAATCCGGTCAAAGTGGGGAGATCGCCGCCCGAGCCGCTCAGCAGCTGGCGCAACAGCGCCCGGCGCACCGGCTTGGGCAGCACCGCGCCGCCGGCCGGCACACGCACCAGCGCGTCGGGGGCCGGCGCCAGCAGCAGCAGCCGCGGCGCCGGCTCGCCGGCCGCGTCGAGCAGCGCCTGAGCCACCAGGGCGCTGTCGCTGCCGGGCAGCTGCAGGTCGAGCAGGATGGCGTCGATCGGCGCCCCGGCGGCCCGCGCGGCCTGCAGGCGCGCCAGCGCCGCGGGCCCGTCCACCGCGTCCGTGACGGCGACGCCCCAGCCCTGCAGCAGGTCGCACAGCACCGCGCGCTGGCCAGCGTTGTCGTCGACCACCAGCGCCCGCTGCACCGCCAGCGGCCCGGCCGCGGGGGCCAGGCCCGGCTCCAGCGGCGGCTGCAGCGGGATCCGCAGCGTGAACACCGAGCCGCGACCGGGTTCGCTGCACGCCTCGATCGAGCCGCCCATCAGCGCGGCGAGCTGGCGCGCGATCGCCAGCCCCAGGCCGGCGCCGCCATAGCGTCGTGCCATGCCGCCGCTGGCCTGGGTGAAGGGGGTGAACAGCTCGG
The DNA here is from genome assembly GCA_035476815.1 of Methylibium sp. Lineage (GTDB taxonomy): Bacteria > Pseudomonadota > Gammaproteobacteria > Burkholderiales > Burkholderiaceae_C > Methylibium. The sequence goes on along the minus strand of DATILD010000076.1, from coordinate 59,594 downwards.
CGAGCGTCTGGGCATCGATGCCGATGCCAGTGTCGGCAACCGCGAACTCGATCCAGCCGCCACCGCCGGGCGCGGGCTCGGCGGCCCAGCGAAGATCGACCACCACCTCGCCGCGCTCGGTGAACTTGATCGCGTTGGCCACCAGGTTGTGCAGCACCTGGCGCAGGCGCAATGCGTCGCCGTGGGCGCGCTCGGGCAGGCCGGGGCCCTCGCGCAGCGTCAGCTCCAGGCCGCGCTCGTGGGCGCGCGCGGCCAGCAGCTCGAGCACGTCCTCGACCACCCCCCGCGGCTCGAAGTCGACCGGCGCGAGCGCCAGCGTGCCGGTGTCCATGCGCGAGTAGTCGAGGATGTCCTGGATGATGTCGAACAGCTCCTCGCCGCAGCGGTAGGCCGCCTGCGCATAGCGCTGCTGACGGCCGTCCAGCGGCGTGCCCATCAGCAGTTCGGTCATGCCGAGGATGCCGTTGATCGGCGTGTGGATCTCGTGGCTCATGTTGGCCATGAAGCGGCTCTTGGCCTGGCTGGCCGCCTCGGCGCGCAGCGCCAGCGCCTGCGCGGCGCGGCTGGCCTCCTGCAACTCGGCCTCGCGCGCGGCGATCTCGGCACGGTGTTCGCGCAGCCGCACGAGCATGCCGTTGAAGCGGGCGGCCAGGACACCGAGCTCGTCGGCCGAGCCGACCTCGACCGCATGGTCGAAGTCGTCGCTGGCCACCCGCTCGGCGGCGGCACCCAGGTCGTCGATCTGGCGGTGGATGCGGCGGGTGAAGAAGCTCGCCACCGCGAGTCCGAGCGCCAGCATCGCGACGCTCAGGGTCACCGTGACCGCCACCAGCACACCGCCGATCCAGCGGCTGGCCTCGCCGAGCACGGCGGAGAACTCGTTCTCCAGCGGCACCAGGGTCTGGTGCAGCGCCTCGATGCGCTGCACCAGCTCGGCGCCGCGGGCCGGCGTCGGGCCGCCGCCCATCACCTCGGCGCGCAGCTCGACGCCGAGTCCGCGCAGACGCTCGATGTGGGTGTCGCCCTCGGCCCACAGCGTGATCGCGCGGTCGAGGTAGCTGACCTGGCGGAAGGTGCGGAACAGCCAGATCAGCCCGTCCACGTCGTCCGGGTGGTTGCGGCCGGCGAGGAAGCCTTCGCGGGCCCGGTTGTAGTCGGGCGCGGGCTTCTCGAGTTCCTCGCGCGCCTGGCGGTCGCCGAGGTTGACTTCGAGCGCGGCCTGGTAGCGCCGGTAGTCGGCCTCGTCGCGGCTCTGGGCATAGCGCGCCAGATAGAAGACGGCGTCCCGGTGGCCCTTGGCCCACAGGCCCTCGCCGGCAACGTAGGAGCGCACGGCCGACAGCACGTCGCCGTTGAGCTTGCTCACCGCGACCAGCGTGCCGATCACCAGCACGAACAGCAGCACCACCAGCCCGAGCTTGCGGGCCACCGGCAGGTCGTGCAGGGTCTGGCGCAGGCCGTGCTCCGCCGGCGGCCCCGGCGCATCACGCCGCGGCAGCGGCGGATCGGCGGAGGGCACGCCGGAAATCGCTGACATCTGCCAATGATCGCCGAAGCCGCATGGCGGCGCCGGCAGCCGGGCCTTCAGTCGAGCTGCGCGGCGTGAGACAGCGCACGGAGCACCGCGCGGTTGATCTCGCCCGGGTCGGTGATCAGGCGGTCACAGGCCTCGCGGATCGGGTCGAGCGCGTCGCCCTCGACCGCCCGGACCAGCTCGCAATACGGTGCATAGGGGCCGCTCCCGTCGGCCAGCGCCTGGTGGACCCGCTCGGGCACCGGCAGCGACTGCAGCAAGTCGGAGAACGGCTGCTTGAACATGCGGTCGAGCAGCGAGAACACGCCGCAGATGAAGAGTTCGCCGCGCATCTCGTCGTCGCCGAGGTGGCGCACCAGCTCCTCCATCAGGATGCCGCGCCGCACCGAGGCGAACATGACCGGCTTCAGGTCCGCGTCCTTGCTGGCGGTGGCCAGCAGCAGCGCCAGCCAGCGTTTGAGCCGGTTGTAGCCCAGCATCATGATCGCGTGACGGAACGAGCTGATCTCCACGCTCAGGCCGAAGCCGGGCGAGTTGATGTAGCGCATCAGCTTGAAGGCCAGCGTCGGATCGCGCTTGAGCGTCTCCTCGAGCTTCTCGATCGGCTCGGCCTGATCGACGCGCCGGATCAGCTCGACGATGACCTGCAGGTCCGAGGCGCCCGACTTGGCCTTGCCCGAGGCCGTGCCCTGCGCCGCGCAGGCGATCGCGTCGTCCATCGGCCAGCCCAGCACCGCGACCGCGCCGCGGCCGAACGACGCCTCCATCTCGGCGATGCGGGTCACGCCGGCCTGCACGAAGCCGATGTTGCGCGTGGCGCCGGGCGCCGGGATCTTCTCGTCGACACGGCGGTCGTCGGCCAGGTCGATGATCGAGTACTTGAAGCAGGGCAGCACCTCGCGCGGCAGCTCGCGCAGCGGTCGGCCCTTGATCAGCAGGGTGTTGCCCTTGGCGTGCAGCGCGGCGATCGCCCCGGCGTGGGCCTCGTCGCCGGCCATGAAGGCCGGCACCTCGATCATCACGTTGGCGCTGGGCTGGGCCTCGATCAGGTCGTGCAGCAGCGATTCGCTGAGCACGTTCAACGACACCCGGCCGCCGCCTTCGGGCCAGACCGCGGCCACCTCGGCCAGCAGCGCCGCGGCATCGAGCGGCGCGCCCGGCACCAGCGGGAACACGGTCAGCCGCGTCGCCGCCACCGCGCGCTGGCGGTCGACCATGGGGGAGTAACTCAGCGCCACCTGGCTGAGGATGCTGTCGCTCACACGGAGCTCCTGGACGAGGGGAACGGGACGATCGGCGTCAGCCGATGTATTCGAACAATGACAGGCGCTGCACCATCGAATACGACTTCAGGGCGGCATCGTAGCCGCTCTGCTGGTTCTGGAAGCGTGAAATAGCTTCCACCATGTCCAGATCTTCGGCCGCCGAGCGCTCGGTCTGGGCGCCCAGCTTGAGCGCCGCCAGCCGGTTCTCGATGCCGTCGATGCGGTTGAGCGTCTCGCCGGCCAGCGCCCGCTGACCCTGCATGCGGCCGAGCGCGGCGTCGATGTCGCGGATGCTGCCGCTGACCGCCTGGGTGATCTGGCCGTTGTTGAGCAGCGGTGCCTCGAGCGCGGCGGCCGCGTCGTCGAGCACCGCGAACACGTTGAGCGTCGCGGTCGAGGGCTCGACCGCGAAGGCGTCGCCGTCGGCCGGCACGCCGGTGACGGTGAAGGACAGGCCGTCGACCTCGATCGCCAGGCCGCTGGCGTAGGGGACATCGGTGAACGCGGTCGGGTTGCCGTCGCGCAGCACCGTGTAGGTCGTCACACCGGCGTTGACGGTGAAGCTGACGGTGTAGGGATCGCCGGTCAGCGCGGCCGGGTCGCTGACGCGGCCGGTGTCGACCCAGGCGCTGCCGTTCTGCTGCACCGCGCGGGTCGAGAACACGCCGTTGCCGGTGCGCGCCTGCAGCCAGGTGGCCGGGCCGTCGAGCGTGACCGGCAGGCTCTCGCCCGAGGCGACGTCGATCTGCCCCCCTGCGCCGCGGAATTCGACCCCGGTGGGCGTGTCGACGAAGGGCGGGTTGCTCGAGCCCTGGCCGGCGAACAGGTAGCCGCCGGCGCCGTCGGCCCGGTTGGCGATCGCGAACAGCTGCTTGCGGGTCTCGCGCAGGCTCAGCGCCAGGCTGCGGCGCTCGCCATCGCTGTAGGTGGCGTTGCCGGCGGCGACCAGCTTCTCGCGCGCCTGCTGCAGCAGCTCGCCGGCGTCGCCGAGCGCGGCCTCGCCGAGCAGCATGGCGTTGCGGCTGGCGTCGACGGCGCGCTGGCTGGCGGTGCTGCGCATCTCGAGCGCGAGCGCACGCTCGGCACGTGCGGCGGCGGTCGGGTCGTCGCTGGCGCGGTTGACGCGCTTGCCGCTGGTGAGCTGCATCTGGCTCTCGGCCATCTCGACCTGGCGGCGCTGCAGGTTGGCGATCGCGGCTTCGTAGCTGTTGGCGGTGCTCAGGCGCATGAGGGGTCTTTCGGGATGGGTCAGCGGCCGGCCACCGACAGCAGGGTGTCGAACACGCCCTGGGCGATCTGCAGCACCTTGGCCGCGGCCTGGTAGCCCTGCTGGAACTGGATCAGCCGCGCGGCCTCCTCGTCGAGGTTGACGCCGGTCTTGGCCGCCAGCACCTCGGCGGCGTTCTCGGCCACCGCGCCGGTGATGGCACTCGAGGCGCGCGCGCTCTGCACCCGCACGCCGACATCGGCCATCGCGCGCGCATAGGCGCTGGTGATCGTCTCGCCGGGCGACAGCGCACCGCCGGAAACCACCTCGCGGCCGACCATGCCCTCGTCGCGCAGGTCCAGCAGCGACAGCGCGTTGCCGTTGTTGGCGGCCGGGAAGGCGGTGCGCGCGACCTGCAACGTGTCGCCGCTGCGCGGCACGCCGTTGAGCATCAGCTCGAAGCCGTTGAGCGCGATCGGCGCGCCGGCCGACCAGGCGCCGGTGCCGCTGGCGACCACGGCGCCGCCGGCGTCGGTGAGGCTCCAGCTGTAGCCGCCGGCGTCGTCGGTGAAGGCGAGGTCGGCGGTCAGCGTCGGGTCGAGCCCGGTGCTGACGGTGCGCAGCGTCGCGACCGAGGCGGTGCCGGTGTTGTCGGCACCGACGGTGGCCGCCACCTGCGAGGCCGCGGCGATGCCGCGCGGGTCGTCGAGCACGCGCGCGATGCCGGCCGGCGCGTTGCTCACCGGCTGCAGCAAGTAGCGGTCGCTCGGGCCCGGGGCCGGCACGCCGACGTCGACGCGGAAGCCGTCGACCTCGTCGCCCGGCAGCACGCTGCGCTGCTGGCCGTCGGACAAGCGGGTCAGCAGGTACTGGCCGGGGTTCGCCGGATCGGCGCTCAGTTCGTAGTCGCTGGGCTGGAGCTGGGTCACGTCGGTGACGGTCAGCGCGACGGTCGGCACGCTGCGGCCATCGGGGCCGAGGGTCGACGCGGCATAGCTGCCGTCGGGCAGCCGCTCGTTGGTGGTCGAGGGCAGCACGCGCGGCGCGCCGATCGTCAGCAGCGCCGCGCCGGTGCCCGGCGGCTGGCGCAGGTCCAGACCCAGCGCCTGCTGCTGGTTCAGCCGCCCGGCGATCGCCGTGGCGAGCTGGCCGACCAGCGCACGCGCGTCGCCGAGGTCCTCGTTCTGGAACTTCAGCAGGCCGGCGATGCTGCCGCCGGTGATCGATTCGGCCGGCACCAGCCGGTCGGCGCCGGCCTCGCCGATCGCCAGGCGCACCTTCGCGGGGTCGTATTCGTCGGGGATGCTCTTGAGCTGCAGCGCCGAGCTCGACAGCACCAGCCGCTGGCCGCCGCCGATGAACACGCCCAGCGAGCCGTCGTCGGCCGGGATGGTGGTGACCTGGATGTGCTCTGAGATCTCGCTGATCAGCCGGTCGCGCTGGTCGAGCAGGTCGTTGGGCGTGTGGCCGGTGCCCTTGGCCGCGGCGATCTGCTGGTTGAGTTCGGCGACGCGCTGCGCCAGCGAGTTCACGGTGGCGACCGAGTTGCGCAGGTCCTGGGCCACGCCGGCCTGCAGGACGTCGATCTGCTCGCCGGCGGCGCGAAAGCGCGAGGCCAGCTCCTCGGTGCGCGCCAGCACGACCTGGCGCGCCGCGGTGTCCTGCGGCCGGTTGGCCACGTCGACGAAGGCGTTGAGCAGCTCGCCGGCCGCGTAGCCGATGCCCTGCTCGCCCGCGGCGAACACCTTCTCGAGCCGGGTGAGCTGCTCGAGGTGGGTCTCGTCGAGCGCCGCGCGCGACAGCGAGGTCGCGGCCTCGCGCGTCAGGAAGGCGTCGGAGGCGCGCGTGACGGTGTCGATCTTCGAACCCTTGCCGAAGAAGCCGGCACCGGTGTACTGGCCGCCGGCGGTCGACAGCTCGACCTGCTGGCGCGAATAGCCCTCGGTGCTGGCATTGGCGATGTTCGAGCCCGTGGTCTGCAGGGCCGCGTAGTTGGCGAACATCGCCCGGGTACCCAGGCTCATCAGGCCGCTCATCGCATCGTCCTCAGGTGGTCAGCGTGCGCTGCAGCCGCAGGGTGGTGTTGATCACCCGGCCGAGCTTGGCGGCATAGGCCGGGTCGGTGGCATAGCCGGCGCGCTGCAGGTTGACCGCGAAGCCCTGGGCGTTGCCGCCCTGCTCCACCACCTTGGCATAGCGCGGGCTGTCCTTGATCAGGCGCGCGTAGTCGCGGAACGCCTCGTCGTAGGACGCGTAGGCGCGGAACTGCGCCTTGACCTTGCGCGGCTGGCCGTCGACGTATTCGGTGGTCGTCACCTCGGCGACCGGGCCCTTCCAGTTCGCGCCGGCCTTGATGCCGAACACGTTGTGGCTCGGGCGGCCGTCGGCGTGGCGGATCTCGCGCTTGCCCCAGCCGGACTCGTGCGCGGCCTGGCTCAGGATGAAGGCGCCCGGGATGCCGGTCTCGGCCGCGGCGGCCTCGGCGGCGTCGCTGTGGCGAGCCACGAAGTCCTGGGCGCGCGACGCGCCGGGCAGGCGCTCCCAGGCCGGCGCGTTGGCGGCGGCCTGCGGGGCCACGGCCGCGTCGGCGGGCTTGCCGAGCTGGCGCTCGAGCTGCTTGGCGATCAGGCTCGACAAGCCGCCGGGCAGGCCGGTGAGCTTCTGCGCGAACTGGCCATCGAGCAGCTCGGTGCCCATCGCCGTGCCGCTGTTGTCCATCATGCCGCTCGACATCGTCGCGCTGCGCATGCTCTTCATCAGTTCCTGCATGAACAGCGACTCGAATTGCTTGGCCGCCTGCTGGATCGCGGCGCGCGGGTCGTTGCCGGCCTGCGCGCGCAGCGTGCGCAGCGCCTGGCCGTCGAGGCCGGAACCGAGCCCGGGGGTGGTCATCATGCCGACCGCCGGGCCGCCCCAAGGGCGGCATGCGCCCCCTCGGGGGGCAGTGCAGCGGCGCAGCCGCAAGCGTGGGGGCAGACACTGCGCATCAGATCACCTCGAGCTCGGCGTTGAGCGCGCCGGCGGCCTTGATCGCCTGCAGGATCGCGAGCAGCTCCTGCGGCGTGGCGCCGAGCGAGTTGAGCGCCTTGACCACGTCGGTCAGCTGGGTGCCGGCGGCCAGCGTGATCAGCGAGCCGGCGTCCTGCTTGATCGCGATGTCGGCCTTCTCGGCCTGCACCGTCTGGCCCTGCGACAGCGGGCCTGGCTGGCTGATCACCGGCGAGGACGAGATCGTCACCGACAGGTTGCCATGCGCGACCGCACAGGCGCCGAGCGTGACCGACTGGTTGACCACCACCGAGCCGGTGCGGGCGTTGACCACCACGCGCGCGGCGGGCGCGGTCAGCGTGATCGGCAGGTTCTCGATGTCGGCCAGGAAGGCCACGCGCGCGTCCGGCGAGGCCGGCATGCGCACGCGCACCGTGCGGCCGTCGAGCGCCTGCGCGTTGCCCTCGCCCATGCGGGCGTTGATCGCCTTGACCACGTCGCGCGCGGTCGAGTAGTCGGCCGAATTCAGGTCGAGCTGTAGCGTGTCGCCCTGGGCCAGCGGCGTGGGCACCGCGCGCTCGACCGTCGCGCCGCCCGGCACGCGGCCGGCGTTGAGCGAATTGACCTGCACCTTGGAGCCACCGGCCGAGGCGCCGGCGCCGCCGACGATCAGGTTGCCCTGGGCCAGCGCATAGACCTGGCCGTCGGCGCCCTTCAGCGGCGTCGCGATCAGCGTGCCGCCGCGCAGGCTCTTGGCATTGCCCATCGACGCGACGTTGATGTCGATGGTCTGGCCCGGCTGCGCGAACGGCGGCAGCGAGGCGGTGATCATCACCGCGGCCACGTTGCGCAGCTGGATGCTGGTGCCGGGCGGCACCGTCACGCCCATCTGCTGCAGCATCGCGTTCAGGCTCTGGGTCGTGAACGGGGTCTGGGTGGTCTGGTCGCCGCTGCCGTCGAGGCCGACGACGAGGCCGTAGCCGACCAGCTGGTTGGCGCGCACCCCCTGCACCGAGGCGACTTCCTTGAGCCTGGCGGCCTCGGCGTCCTGCGGCCACCACAGCGCGGCGCTGGCCAGCGCGAAGGCCAGTCCGATCACGAGGCGCAGCAGCGCGTCGGCGGTCGGGACGGGGGCGTGGAGGCGGTGCATGGTGGTGACAACGGCATGAGGGTCGTTGTCACCATTCTGGAAATCTTTAGATGGGCAGAACGCTTAAAAAGAACCGTGCCAACCAGCCAATTGCCTGCGCTTCGGCCTGGGCGCCACGGCCGCGCTGCTCGATGCGCACGTTGGCGATCTGCGCCGAGGCGACCGAATTGCCCGGCTGGATCGCGCGCGGATCGACCTGGCCCGAGAAGCGCAGCACGTCCACATGGGCATTGACGCCGATCTGCTTCTCGCCGGCGATCACCAGGTGGCCGTTGGGCAGCACCTCGGTGACGGTGGCGGTGATGGTGCCGCTGAAGGTGTTGGCGCTGGCGGTCGTGCCCTTGCCCTCGAAGTTGTTGCTCGAGCTGCCCGACGCGCTGGCGCGGTTGAAGGCGCTCGACGGCATCAGCGGCAGTGCCGTGATGCCGGCCTCAATCGAGCCCGACTTGTCGACCGTGCTGGTCGACTGCTGGCTGGCCGCGACCTTCTCGACGATCTGCACCGTGATCGTGTCGCCGACCAGGCGCGCGCGGTGGTCCTCGAACAGCGGCCGGTAGCTGGCGGCCTGGAAGATCGCGCCGTTGTTGACCGGCGCCGGCGCCTGCACGGTCGGGCGCACCGGCTTGGTGTCGGCGATGTCGACCTTGGGCTGCATCGCCTCGCAGGCCGCGAGCAGCAGCGCCGCGGGCAGCGCGGCAAACCGGACGGCGCGCATCACAGCTGCGACAGACGCTGCAGCATCTGGTCGGAGGTCTGGATCGCCTTCGAGTTGAGCTCGTAGGCGCGCTGGGTCTGGATCATCGCGACCAGCTCCTCGACCACGTTGACGTTGCTGGTCTCGACGAAGCCCTGCGCGAGCTGGCCCAGCCCGTTGCTGCCGGCCGCGCCGGCGTTGGGCGTGCCCGAGGACGCGGTCTCGCCGAACAGGTTCTGCCCGCGCGGCTCCAGGCCGGCCGGGTTGACGAAGCTGGCGAGCTGCAGCTGGCCGACCTGCTGCGGCAGCGCCTGGCCGGGCAGCGCGACGCTGACCACGCCGTCGGCCGCGACCGTGACGCTCTGCGCATTGGCCGGGATCACGATGCCGGGCTGGACCACGTAGCCGTTGTTGGTGACCAGCTGGCCCGAGGCGTCGACCTGGAACGCGCCGTCGCGGGTGTAGCCGGTGGTGCCGTCGGGCATCTGGATCTGGAAGAAGCCGCCGCCCTTGATCGCGATGTCGAGGTTGTTGCCGGTCTGCTGCAGGTTGCCCTGGCTGAACTGGCGCGAGGTCGCGACCGCCTGCGTGCCCAGGCCGACCTGCAGCCCGGTGGGCAGCGTCGACTGCTCGGTGCTGTTGGCGCCCGACTGCCGCAGCGTCTGGTACATCAGGTCCTCGAACACCGCGTGCGCGCGCTTGTAGCCGTTGGTGGCGCTGTTGGCGAGGTTGTGCGAGATGTGGTCCAGCTGGGTCTGCTGGGCCTCCATGCCGGTCTTGGCGATCCAAAGCGAACGCATCATGGCGAGGTGCTCCTTGTCGGCCGATGATGCGGCGGCTGGAGTACCGCGAGGCGCGGAAAAGGCGCGACTTCGCCCCTCAGTTCGCGGCCGGCGCCACCACCGGCATTAAGAACTCGTGCCCGATGACCGCCCGGGCATAGAGGTAGTTGTTGCGCGCGGCATCGCTGAGCGCGTCGATGTTCACGCGCCCCGCGGCGTCGCAGGGGAAGGCGAAGCCGCGCCCGTTGACACGCAGCGGGCTGAAGCTCAGTTGATAGTCAGTGCGTTCAGCGGAAACGATCGACGACATGCCCATGATGCAACTCCTCGGACCGGGCGGCTGGCGCCCCGGCGCATCACTTCGATACGCTCGACCGTCTTTTGCACGGAGCATGCCAATGCGGGTCGGCCGCCGTCGCGTCGACCAGCCCGTTGATTCTCAAGAGGAATCTCCGAACGCCGGCGCGCCCGTGCAGATCGGCGGGTGACCGAATTTCGGACAGATCGACTCGCGTTCCAGGACGACCCCGGGGCATCCCTCAGCAGGCCAGCCCGACCCGCAGCCCCTTGATGAAGGCGCGGCGCGCGCGGCCGGCGGCGATCGCCGCGCTCACCTCGCGCGAGTGTTTGTCGGCGCCGCTGAGCTTGCGCAGCCAGCCGCGAAACGGCAGCACGCCCTGGGCCGCCCCCTGGAGCGCGCCGACCGCCGCGTCGCCGACCGCTTCCGAGCCGCGCTCGACCATCGAGCGCTCGGCCTCGTCCCTGGGCGCGTCGAGATCGGGGCCGAGCACCTCGTCGAGCGCCGCGATCGCCTCGCCCAGCGCCTCGCAGCCGGTGACCGGCGGCAGCGCATAGGGGGCCGCCTGGGCGGCCAGCAGCAAGTCCGGGATCTCGGTGCGCGTGAGGTTGAGGTCGGCCAGCGGCGAGGTCGCGGCGTCGGTGACGCGCTTGCGGTCGGGCACCGCCGCACAGGCGGCGCACAGCAGCACCAGGGCGAACAGCGGCAACAGACGCGGCATGGCGATGCGCCGAGGGCGCAGCGGGAGGAGGGATCCGACAGCGTAGCGCCGCTGCGCCGGTGGCACCCTCAGGGGTTCATCGACAGCAGCCGGCCCGCGGCCTGCTCGTCGCGTTCGGCGGTCTGCAGCATCTTCATCTGCGCCTCGAACTGGCGCGCGGCGGCGATCATCGCCACCATGTTCTCGATCGGGTTGACGTTGCTGCCCTCGAGCGCGCCGGCCGTCAGCCGCGCGTTCGGGTCGGCCGACAGGTCGCCGTCGGCGGCGCGGAACAGGCCGTCGTCGCCGCGCTGCAGCGGCGCCTCGGGCGTCACCAGCTTCAGCCGGCCCACCGTGTTGACGGTGCCGTTGGACTGGCGCACGCTGATCGTGCCGTCGGCGCCGATCGTCGGTTCGGTGTTGGGCGGGATCGAGATCGGGCCGCCGTCGCCCAGCACCGTCAGGCCGCCGGCGGTGGTCAGCGTGCCATCGGGGCCGGTCTGCAGGGAGCCCATGCGGGTGTAGGCCTCGGTGCCGTCCAAGCCCTGCACCGCCAGCCAGGACGGGCCCTGCATCGCGACGTCGAGCGGCCGGCCGGTCGAGGCGACCGCGCCCGGCGTGGCGTCGTAGCCGGTGGTGGTCTCGAGCGCATAGACGCGGGTGCTGGCGCCGTCGCCCTGCACCGGCACCGCGCGGAAGGCCTGCAGCTCGGCGCGAAAGCCCGTGGTCGAGGCGTTGGCGAGGTTGTTGGCCAGCACGTCCTGGCGCTGCATCGTCGCCTTCGCACCGGCCATGGACAAATAGATCATCCGGTCCACGTCGCCCTCGCCTTCTCGTCAGTGCCCGTCGCGCCGGTCAGCGCAGGTTCACGATGGTCTGCAGCACCGCGTCGGTCGTCTTGATCGACTGGGCGTTGGCCTGGTAGACGCGCTGCACGGTGATCATGCTCACCAGCTCGGCGGTCATGTCGACGTTGCTCTCCTCCAGCGCGCCGGCCTGCAGCACGCCGAAGTTGCCGTCGCCGGCCGCGCCGACCACCGGGTCGCCGGAGCCGTAGGTCGCGCTCCAGGCGTTGCCGCCCATCGGCTGCAGGCCCTGCGGGTTGCGGAAGTTGGCGAGCTCGAGCTGGCCGGCCGGCTTGCTCTGGCCGTTGCTGTAGCGCGCCGTGATGACGCCGTTGCCCTCGATCGTGATGCCCGAGAGCTGGCCCGGCGCGTAGCCGGTCTGCGTCATGTTGGTCACGCCGAAGCTGGCGCCGTACTGGGTCGCGCCGCTGACGTCGAGCTGGATGCCGGCGATCGGCACCGTCTCGCCGCCGCCCGGGCGGAGCGTGGCGGGGATGTCGATCGCCACCGACGTGGCGGGCGCCAGCGGCGTGCCGCCGTTGCTCGGGAACTGGATGGTCGTGCTGGCCAGCGGCACGCCCGAGCCGTCGACATTGACCGGCGTGCCGTTGGCGGCGACGTAGACATCCCACGTGTCGGTGGCGGTCTTCTGGAAGTAGTAGGTCAGCGCGACGTCCTGGCCCTTGTCGTCGTACACCGTCACCGAGGTGGCGTTGTTGTAGGTGGTCGGGTCGTCGAAGTCGATGCGGTCGCCGGCGGTCGGCAGCGTGACGGCGGCGCGCGCGTCGAGGTTCATCTCGATCGAGATCTCGTCGGTCGCGCGCGGCTCGATGCCGGCGGTCGGCAGCTGGATCGGCGCGGCCGCGCCCGGCACGATGGCGCCCTGGCTGTCGGCCGGGTAGCCCATCAGCATCAGCTTCTGGTTGTTGACGATGAAGCCCTCGCGGTCGATCTTGAACTGGCCGTTGCGGGTGTACTGCGTCGGGTTCGCGCCGTCGCTGACCTGGAAGAAGCCGGCGCCGTTGATCGCCAGGTCCATCGGGTTCTCGGTGGTGGTGATGTTGCCCTGCGTGAACTGCTGGGCCACCGCGACGAGGTTGGTGCCGATGCCGATGCTGTTGCTGCCGGCGCCGTTCATCGCGGTCGCGTAGACGTCGGCGAACTCGGCGCGCGAGGACTTGGCCCCGTAGGTGGCGGCGTTGGCGATGTTGTTCGAGATGATCTCGAGGTTCTTGGCCGCAGCGTTGATACCGGACAGACCTTGCTGGAAGCTCATGGTGGGTTTCCTTTGGAGAAAGTTCGCGGCGCGGCGCGCCTCAGGAGATGGCCTTGACCTGGGTGTAGGGCACCGAGCCGCCGTACAGCAGCTCGAGCTGCAGCGCGTTGCCCGAGGTGGACACCGCGCGCACCAGGTCGGTGGTGAGCGGCGTCGCGGTGAGCGTCGTGCCGCCCGAGCGTGCGACGACGCGGAAGGTGATGCCGTCGGTGGACGCGCCCTCGGGCGCGGTCCACTCGAAGCCGTTGCGGCCCGCCGAGGCGGCGCCGACGTCGATGGTGTCGAGCACCCGGCCGCTCGGCGACAGCACTTCGACCTTGACGCTGTCGGCGGCGCTGGCGAGCTCGAAGCCGCCGGCGGTCTTGCCGTCCTCGCCGAAGCGCAGCGCATTGCCCTGCATCAGCACGCTGCGGCCGACCAGGCCCGCGCCCTGCAGCATCTGGCTCGACAGCATCTGGCTGGACAGCGCCTGCACCGTGTCGTTGAGCTTCTCGATGCCGGTGACGGTGTTGATCTGCGCCATCTGGCTGGTGACCTGCGCGTTGTCCATCGGATTGAGCGGGTCCTGGTTCTGCATCTGCGTGACCAGCAGCTTGAGGAAGCGCTCGGAGGCATCGTCCTTCGTCGCCGCGGTCGCGGACGAGGTGGCGCTGATGCCGGAGGCGGCGAGGGTGTCGGTGACGGCGGCCATGGGGGTCCTTCAGCGGCGCGGCGTGTCAGCCGCCCTGACCCATCTGCAGCGTCTTCAGCAGCAGGGTCTTGGCGGTGTTCATCACCTCGATGTTGTTCTGGTAGGAACGCGAGGCCGAGATCATGTTGACCATCTCCTCGACCGCGTTGACGTTGGAATAGGTCACGTAGCCGTCGGCGTCGGCCTGCGGGTGCTTGGGGTCGAGCACGCGGCGGCCGGCGCTCTGGTCCTCGGTCACCTGCGTGACCTGCACGCCGGCGGCGGTGGACGGCTGGCCGGCCTCGCCGAAGGGCACCGTCTGGAACACCACCTGGCGCGCCTTGTAGGCCTGGCCGTCGGGGCCGGCCACCGTGTCGGCATTCGCCAGGTTGGAGGCAACGACGTTCAGGCGCTGGCTCTGCGCGCTGACGGCACTGCCGCTGACGTTGAAGATCGACAACATGCTCATGACAACCCCTCGTCCGACGGGTACGTCGGCCGGTCCCCCGAGGGGACGCGGGCCGACTTGGGGCGGCCCGGCGTTCGGCCCGCAACTTGACTTCTTGCTTCAGCAGCTCTCATGGTCATTTGCCTCACTGGCCGGTGATCGCGCTCAGCATCGTGCGCACGTTGCCGTTGATGAAGCGCAGCGTCGCCTCGTAGTGCACCGCGTTGTCGGCGAAGGCCGCGCGCTCGCGGTCCATGTCCACCGTGTTGCGGTCGAGGTTGGTCTGGCTGGGCGTCGCGTACTTCAGGCCGGCCTCGCCGACGGCGCCGGCGGCCGGGCTGATGTGGCCCGGCCGGGTCGCGGTCATCTGGTTGCCGGGGGTCGCGCTTCCGGTGGCCTCGCGCAGCGCGGCGGCGAAGTCCATGTCGCGCGCCACGTAGCCGGGCGTGTCGGCGTTGGCGATGTTGCTGGCGATCAGGCGCTGGCGTTCCGAGCGCAGCGCGAGCGCCTGGGCCTGGAAGTCGAGCGTGTTCGTAAGGCGGTCCATCATGGCGGGTCTGCCGGTGAGCCGGCGGCGCCGACCCGATGGGCGGACGCTCGCATGGCGATGGACCGCATCTTGGACGCCGGCTTCGAAAACATTAGCGGGAATAGCGGTCGCTTCGGCGGTCAATTCCCGCCACGGCGGCGCGCCCGGCCTCCTAAAGTGCTGGCGTGATGAACCGACGGCCCTCCCTTGCCCTCCGCTGCGCGACGCTGCTGCTCGCGCTGGGGACCGCCGGGCCGCTGGCCGCGCAGGACGACGATCCGCTGGCCGCCCAGGCCCGCGCGCTGGCGCTGGCCGGCGCGGCGCCGAGGCCCGGCGTGCGCGTCGAGGTCGAGCCCGGCCGGCTCGACCCGCGCCTGAAGCTCGCGCCCTGCGCGCGCATCGAACCCTATCTGCCGCCCGGCTTCAGGGCCTGGGGCAGCAGCCGCGTCGGCCTGCGCTGTGCCGACGGCCCGGTGCGCTGGAATGTCTATCTGCCGATCACCGTCAAGGTCTGGGGCCCGGCCGTGGTGGCCACCGCGGCGCTGCCGGCCGGCGCCACGCTGTCCGAGAGCGACCTGCAGGTCGCGGAGGTCGACCTCGCCGCCAGCGGCCAGCCGGCGATCACCGACCCGGCCGCCGCGATCGGCCGCCCGCTCGCGCTGGCGCTGAACCCGGGCGAGAGCCTGCGCGCTTCGCACCTGCGCGCGCGCCAATGGTTCGCCGCCGGCGAGACCGTGAAGCTGGTCGCCAGCGGCCCCGGCTTCGCGGTGCAGTCCGAAGGCCTGGCGCTCGCGCCCGGCGTCGAGGGCCGTGCGGTGCGCGTGCGCACCGACAGCGGCCGCATCGTCACCGGCCAGCCGGTCGGCGAGCGTCGCGTGGAGCTTGCGCTGTGAGCCGCCGCGCAGGCATGCTGTCGGCGTGCCCGGCCGGCTGTTACAAAGTCGGCCCTCAAGTTCGACGGTGCGCCGTCGATACCGCTGACATGTTGAATCGTCCCGGGGACCACCACCCGGGTCGCAGGAGTCCGTCATGAAGATCGGTCCCACTTCCTCCCCTGCCGCCGACGCGGCCGCGCTGCTGCGTGCCAATGCCGAGGCGGGCGCCGCTGCGGCCAAGGCGCGCGGCGCGCAGGACGCCGACGCCGCGAGCGCCGTGCACCTGTCGAGCACCGCGGCCGGCCTGCTGGCCGACGCGACGGCGCCCGAGTTCGACGCTGCCAAGGTCGAGCGCATGAAGCAGGCGATCGCCGACGGCAGCTTCAAGGTCAACGCCGAGGTGATCGCCGACAAGCTGATCGCCAACGCGCAGGAGCTGCTCGGCTCGGTCAAGCGTTGATACCCGTTGCCACCCGTTCCATGTCCCACCTGACTGCCCTTGCCCCGACCGGCGACCCGCTCGAGGCGGTGATCGTCGAGGTCGAACAGCGCCTCGCCGGCCTCGCCCAGGCGCTGCTCGAGCGCGACAGCCGCGGCGTCGATGCCGCCGCCACCCAGCTCCAGCAGGCGCTGGCGCTGGCGCTCGACCACTTCGGCCGCGCGGCCCGCGAAGGCGGCATCCCGCCGGCGCTGCGCCAGCGGCTGGTGCGCGCCAGCGGCCAGGTGGCCGCGCAGCGCGAGACGCTGGCACGCGCGACCGCCGCGCTCGACCGCGCGCTCGAAGGCCTGCTGCCGCGCGAGGCGACCGTCTACAACGCGCGCGGCGCCGCCGCGCTGGCGGTGCACAGCGGGTCGGCGCGAGCCTGAGCCCACTCGAAACCGGTCGAAGGCGCCCCGCGGGGCGCCTTTGTCATGGTGGATGGCGCCGGCCCGGGCGCGAGCCCTCCGATCGCGTTGACAGGCCCTAGAGGTAGCGTCGCCACAGCTCGTTGGAGAGCTTGCCCTGCGGGTCCAGCCGCTGCTTCACCTGCCGCAGTCGCGCGACCTGCGGGTAGGCCGCCTCGAACTGCGCCTTCGTCGCATGGAGTTGGTAGGGCAGATAGTGACGGCCCTCGTGAGCCAGCGCGAGCTCGACGAGCTCGCGCGTCCAGCGCGCAACACGCTCCCGCGCGGACCGATGGATGCGTTGCTTGTGGTAGAGGACGAAGGAGAACACCTCCTCGGGCGCCCACGCCATCAACGAAAGCCGGTCGGCGGGCGAGTGGCGGATGGAAACGTTGAGCGCCTCGACGTCATGGGCCCGCAGCACCCGCGCAAGTCCTTGCGCAAATGGCAGGAAGTGCCGCGGCGCAACGAAATACTCCTGCAGCGCATACGTCGAGATCGCGCGCGTGCGTGGCTCGAGTTCGGCCACGTCGAGGCTGGCCTCGTGGTTCAGCCACTTGACCGCGGGTCTCCCGGCGAGCAGCGGCCGAGCGACCGACTTGCGCAGGCTCGCGCCACCGGGCAGCTCGGTCATCGCCCAGATGGCGTTCTGCGCCAAACCGTACGACCGGCCGCGCGGCACCAGGCGCTCGGACTCGGTCAGCGGCCGATCGTCACCGACCCGTCGCCAGGTGACGCTGACCGGCGCATCGAAGTCCGGCGGCAGCAGATCGGCGTTGTGGAGGACGGCGCTCCGATCGCCCAGCACGCGGTCCTGGACGTGCCGGACATAGCGATCGAGCGGCACCGCTTCGACGGTGCGCTCGATGCGCACGTTCTCGGCGAGCTCCAGCTCGACTTCCGTGACGATGCCCACGGCCCCGTAGCCGCCGATCGCGGCTCGGAAGAGTTCGCCGTCGACCGTCGGGCCGGCCTCGACCACGGCCCCGTCGGCCCGCACCATCTGCAGTGCCCGAACGCTATGACCGACCGGACCGTGACCGACATAGCGGCCATGCGCATTCACCGACACCGAGCCGCCGACCGTGAAGTTGGCATAGCTCTGCATGGTGCTGACGGCCAGCCCGAGCGGGTCGAGGTGGTCCTGCAGATCGCGCCAGCGCATGCCGGCCTGGACGCGGACCGTTCGCTCGGTCGGGCGCAGCCACACCAGCCCGTTCAGCTCGCGCAGGTCGAGGTGCAGACCGCCGCGCACCGCCACCTGACCGCCCATGCTGTAGCGCCCGCCGCCCACGGCGACCTTGCCATTCCAGGCCTGGACGAGCCGGGACACCTCGGCGGCGCTGCGCGGCGTCTCGATGCGGCCGACCTCGACCGAGTAGAGGCCGGTGACGTTGGACACGAAGAGCCCCGGCGCCGCGTGCGCCGCTCCGCACGGCAGGCTGTACAAACCCGCCGTGGCCAGGGACTGGGCAAGAAAGTCGCGACGCTCCGGCCATGGGGCTTCGCCGGCACCGTTAGGCTGCATCGAGCCAATTCTGCCCGCCGGTCGGCGAGGCCCGCGTGACCGCCGCGACGCCTCAGTGCCCGTGGTGTCCCGAAGCTGCCGCGGGCTCCACGTTCAACACCGGCGCCGGCGACTCGCTGCCCGGCGCGCCGACCCACTCGTTGCGCCCGCGCTCGCACTGCTGCAGCAGCTCGAACGCGACCGGTCCGGCCGCGCCGTCGGCGAGCTTGGCCGCGATCACGAACTCGTCGTAGTGGGCGTTCGGCAGCGGCCCGCCGCGCCAGCGGATCTCGGCGACGCTGTCGGCGACGCGGCGGCCGTGCAGTTCGTAGGGCGCGGCGAGCACCCGGCGCTCGATCTCGAGCGTCCAGCCCGGCTTGGGCATCGGCCGCGCGTTGAGCACGCGCTCGTGGGGCAGCCGCAGGATCACCTCGGTCGTGGCGCTGCCCTGGCAGCCATGGGTCACGCCGAAGGCCAGCCGCACATGGCCGCCGGCCGGCGCGCTGACCGGCGTGACGCTCACATGGGCCTGGGCCGGCAGCGCCAGCGCCGCCAGCACGGCCGCGCCGCACATCGGAATCTTCATCATCGTTCGCTCCTTCACAGCTTCCAGTCGATGCCGGCGTAGACCGCCCGGCCATCGCCGGGCAGGAACTGCGCCAGCGAGGCCCCCGCGGCCCGCGCGTCGCGGATCACGCCGGTGGTCGCCGCATAGGCGCGGTCGCCGAGGTTGCGGCCTTCGACGAACCAGCCCGCCGTCGCGACCCGTCCCTCGAGCCGCAGCCCCCAGATCGCGTAGCCGGGCGCGTACAGCGTGCCGGCGTAGTCGACCCCGCTGCGGCTCGCGGCCTCGGTGTTCAGCACCAGGCGCAACGCCTCGCCGAAGCGCCAGCCCGCCTCGGCGCGCAGCGCGGCACGCGGCAGGCCGGCGAGCCGGCCGTCGCCATAGCTCGCGTCGCCGTCGAAGCGGAAATCGTTGACGAGTGCCGCGACCCGCCACGCAAGCCCGGCCGCGCGCGCCGAGCCGCCGGCCAGGCCGAGCTCGAGGCCGCGATGCCAGGTGCTGTCCGCGTTGATCGTGCTGCCGTTGCCGGCGGTGCCGGCGAGCGCGAGCAGCTCGTTGCGCAGCCGCGTCGCATACAGCGCCGCGTCCCACTCCAGGCCGTCGATGCGGCCGCGCGTGCCGACCTCCAGCGTCGTGCCGCGCTGCGCCTCGTTGAGCAGCGGCGTCGAGCCGCCGGCCAGTTCGCCGAAGCTGGGCGGCTCGAAGCTGCCGGACAGGTTGGCGAACCATTGCCATTGCGGCGAGACCTCGTGCCGCAGCCCGAGCTTGGGGCTGACGCGGCGGAAGCTCTGGTCGAAGCTCTGGTCGTTGCCGGCGACGACGTAGCGGTCCTCGAAGCGCCGCGTCGCGCGCGTCGCCTGGGCGCCGAGCACCGCCCACCAGCCGGGTCGCCACTCGTGCTGCCACTCGCCGTAGAGCTCGGCCGAGGTGGCGGTCTGGCGGTTCGCGTCGGTGCGGTCGCCCGGTTCGCCGGCGAGGTTGAGGTAGCGGTCGTCGTCGGTCACGCCGCGGGCGCCCGACAGCCCGGCGACGAAGCGGTTGCGCCGTCCGGCCAGCGGCTCCTCGCTGACCCAGCGCAGCTCGGCGCCGGCGTCGCGGCTGTCCTGGCGCAGCACCTGGAAGATCGGGTGGTCGAGCTCCTTGGCCGCCACGTAGGCGAAGGCCTCGAGCTGCTGCTGCGGCGCCAGCCGCCACACGGTCTTGTTCGACACCCGCAGCCAGTCGATGTCGCGCCGCTGGTCGAGCGCGACGTTGCCGGGGTTGGCCTGGCGGGCATCGGCGTCGAGCTGCTCGCGCGTCAGCGAGCCCGGCAGCTCCGAGCGGCTGCGCACCGCGCCGAGGTAGAAGCGCGTCTCGAGGTCGGGCGCGAGCTGCCAGCCGAGGTTGGCGAAGGCGCGCTGGCTGCCCTGCCGGGCGTGCTGGCGAAAGCCGTCCTGGCCGAAATGGCTGAACGCGAGGTAGGCGTCGAAGCCGCCGTTCACCAGCGCCGTGCTGGCATGCGCGCGGCGGTAGCCGTTGCTGCCGGCCTCGGCGCGCAGTCGCAGCGCGTCGGCGTTGTAGCCGTTGGGCGAGACGAAGTTGACCGCGCCGCCGAGCTGGCTGGCGCCGTACTGCAGTGCGTTCGCGCCGCGCCACACCTCGACATAGCGCGCCGACAGCGCCTCGACCGCCTGGAAGTCGTAGCTGCCGTCGGCCAGGTTCAGCGGCACGCCGTCCTGCATCAGCTTCAGGCCGCGGCCGTGGAAGGTCCGCTGCAGGCCCGAGCCGCGGATCGCGAGGCGCGCCTCCTCGGCGCCGAAGCGCGGCTGCACGAACACGCCGGTGGCGAGGCCGAGCGCGTCGGCCAGCGTCGCGACGCGGCGCTCGGCGTAGTCGGCGGCATCGACGAGGCCGGCGCCACCGGGCGTGAGCTCGATCCGACGCCGCGCGGTCGGCAGGTCGGGCTGGGTCAGCGTGGACTGGTCGGGATTGCGCGCGCCGCTGACGACCACGGGTTCGAGGGTCAGCGCGGCATCGGGGGACGACTGCGCGAACGCGCCGGCACAAGCCAGCGCGGCGGCCGCGGCGAGCGGCCTGGGAAGGATTTGCATGGAAGACTCCGCAACGGGACAGGGGCGCGACGCGCGCCCCGGCTCGGAGCGGCGTCAGCGTGGAGCGGTCGGGGCGTTGCGGCGCGCGGGCGGACCGCGGGCCGGCGGCAGCGCGGCGGGTGCCGCGACCGGCCTTGCGAGCGGCACGGCGGCAGGCTCGGCGGCCGCGATCCGGATCGCCGCGACCGCCGCGACCGGCCCCGGCAGCGCGCTCGCGGCCGCCTGGCAGCAGTCATGCGCGCCGACCCCGTCGGCCGGCAGCAACTCGCCGTCGGCGCCGACGGCATAGGCGCCGGCGGCGGAGCACACGAGCTGCCCCGAGGCCATCGCGCCGGCATGGCGCGCGGCCTGCACCGGCGCGACCAGCAGGCCGAGCAGCAGCCACAGCGCGAGCAGGGCGCGCAGCGGCAGCGAACGGCGGCTTCGGAGCTTCATGGGCGAGCGGAGTGTAGCGGCCGGCATCGGCCGCCAACGGCAACGGCGCCCGCAGGCGCCGTCGTCATCGTCGCGGCGAGCGGTTCACATCGCGCTGTCGATCAGCCCCAGGTCGGCGCTGCTCATCAGCGACTCGATGTCGAGCAGGATCAGCATGCGCTCGGCAACGCTGGCGATGCCGATCAGGTAGCTGGTATCGACCACCGCACCCATCGCCGGCGCCGCCTTGATGGTCTCGGCCGGCAGCTCGAGCACGTCGCTGACCGAGTCGACCACCGCGCCGACCACGCGGCCCTTGACGCCGAGCACGATCACCGCGGTGACCGCGTTGATCTCGGCGTCGCAGCCGAACTTCACGCGCAGGTCGACGATCGGCACGATCACGCCGCGCAGGTTGATCACGCCCTTCAGGAACGAGGGCGCGTTGGCGATGCGGGTCGGGGGCTCGTAGGAGCGGATCTCCTGCACCTTCAGGATGTCGATGCCGTACTCCTCGGCGCCGAGCCGGAAGCTCAGGTACTCGCGCCCCGGGGCCGCGGCGGCCTGGCGTTGCGCTTCGTGGCGCGCCACTTGGGTGGCGTCGTGAATCATGTCCATCGGGGGTCCTTTCGGGGCGAGTCGGCCGGAATCGTTGTTCGGGATATCGGCAGCGCGCGACGGATCTGTAGGCCGCGCGGCGGCGTCAACACGGTGTCAGAAGGTTTCCCACTCGCCGCCGGCATCATCGGCCGCGGCGGGCTTGGGCAGGGTCGCGGGCGCCGCGGCCGGGGCCGCCGCGGCGGCCCGCCTCGGTGCGGCCGGCGCGGGCTTGGCCGCCGCCTTGGCGGGCTTCACCGGCGCCGGCTTGGCGGCGGGCCTGGGCGCCGGCGCCCGGGCGACGGGCCGGGCCGCGACATGGTGGGCGGCGCTGACGCGGAAGGCGCCGACCGCCTGGCCCAGGCGCATGGCCTGGTCCTTCAGGCTCGCGGCGGCGGCCGCGCTCTGCTCCACCAGCGCGGCGTTCTGCTGCGTCATCTGGTCGAGGTTGGTGACCGCGCCATTGACCTGGCCGATGCCCTCGCTCTGCTCGGCCGCGGCCGCGGTGATCTCGCCGATGATGTCGCTGACGCGCTGCACGTTGGCGACGATCTCGCCCATGGTCTGGCCCGCGTCGGCCACCAGCCGGGTGCCGGACTCGACCTTGTCGACGCTGGCGCCGATCAGTTCCTTGATCTCCTTGGCGGCGCCGGCGCTGCGCTGCGCCAGGTTGCGCACCTCGGAGGCCACGACCGCGAAGCCGCGGCCCTGCTCGCCGGCCCGGGCCGCCTCGACCGCCGCGTTCAGCGCCAGGATGTTGGTCTGGAAGGCGATGCCGTCGATCACGCCGATGATGTCGGCGATCTTCTTGCTGCTCGCGTTGATGTCCTCCATCGTCGAGACCACCTGCGAGACCACCTCGCCGCCCTTGGCGGCCGAGACCTGGGCCGAGCTGGCGAGCTGGTTGGCGGTGCGCGCCGAATCGGCGGTCTGCTTGACGGTGCCGGTGAGCTGCACCATCGAGCTGGCGGTCTGCTGCAGGTTGCTGGCGGTCTGCTCGGTGCGGGCGCTCAGGTCCTGGTTGCCGGTGGCGATCTCGCTCGACGCGGTGGTGATGCTGTCGGTGGTGCTGCGCACCTCGCCGATCAGGCGCTGCAGCGACTGCTGCATGTCGGCGAGGCCGCGCAGCAGGTCGGCGACCTCGTCCTTGCCCTCGGCCTGGACGGCCTGCGTCAGGTCGCCGCCGGCCATGGTGCGGGCGGCGGCCGCGGCGCGCTGCAGCGGCCGCGTGATCGAGCGGGTGATCAGCCAGGCCGCCAGCATGCCGATGCCGAGCGCGAGCGCGGCCAACGCGGCGAGCTGCATCCCGGCGTTGCGGACCTCGGTCTCGACCACCGCGGTGCGCTCCTGGACCAGCTCGTGCTCGAGCTTCTGGAACGCTTCGATCGCCGCGACATAGGCCTCCGCCGCGGGCAGCATCTCGGTGTCGATCGCCATGTGCAGCCGCGTCTTGTCGCCGGTCTGGATCAGCGCCAGCGCGCTCTGGCGGCTCGCGAGGTAGACCTCGCGCCGCTTGCCGACCTCGGCGATCAGCGTCTGGCCGCGCTCGGACGACACATGCGCGCCGAGATCCTTCTGGATCTCGCTGATGCGCGTCGAGGTCTCCTTCATCTTGTCGCCGTAGTAGGCCTGCAGCTCGGGGTGGCCGCCGGTCTTGGCGAGCGCGATCGCGCGGTTCGCGTTCAGGTTGGTCAGGCCGCGCCACTCGTCGGCCATCGAGGCGCGGCGCTCCATCTCGAGCGCCTCGTCGAAGCTGCCGCGCAGATGGTCCAGCCGTTCGTAGGCGATGCCGACGATGCCGAGCATCAACAGCAGCACGGCGCCGAAGCCGGCCGCCAGGCGGGTGCCCAGCTTCATGTGGTCGAGTTTCATGCTTGGACTTTCACGGGCGTCGCGGGCTGGGGGGGAGCGGGAGGTCCCGCGGTCGGGCTGCGGACCGGCTGCGACCGGGCCGCGCCCCGAGCGAAGGGCAGCGGCAACTGGGGAGACAGGAAAGGCATCGCGCGACCTCAGTGACGCGAGCGCCGCACCAGCGAGCCGACGTCGAGGATCAGCGCGACGCGGCCGTCGCCCATGATGGTGGCGCCGGAGATGTCGTCGACCTTGCGGTAGTTGGCCTCGAGGTTCTTGACCACCACCTGCTGCTGGCCGAGCAGTTCGTCGACCAGCACCGCGACGCGCGAGCCCTCGGCCTCGGCCACGACCATGATGCCGCCGCCCGCCCGGTCGTCGCTGCGCGGCACGCGGAACACGCGCTCGAGGTCGAGCACCGGCATGTACTCGTCGCGCACCTCGACCACGCGGCCGTTGCCGCCGATGGTCTTGATCGACTCCGGGCCGACCTGGAAGCTCTCGACCACGCTGGACAGCGGCAGGATGTAGACCTCGTCGCCGACGCCCACGCTCATGCCGTCCATGATGGCCAGCGTCAGCGGCAGGCGCACCGCGACGCGCATGCCGTAGCCCTCGGCGGAGTCGATGTCGACGGTGCCGCCGAGCGCGGTGATGTTCTTCTTGACCACGTCCATGCCGACGCCGCGGCCGGACACGTCGGTCACGACCTCGGCGGTCGAGAAGCCGGGCGCGAAGATCAGGCTCCAGACCTCGCCGTCGGTCATCGTGTCGGGCGCGTCGAGGCCGCGCTCGCGGGCCTTCTTCAGCAGCTTCTCGCGCGACAGGCCCTTGCCGTCGTCGCGGACCTCGATGACGATGCTGCCGCCCTGGTGGCTGGCGGCCAGCGTGATCGTGCCGGTCTCGGGCTTGCCCTTGGCGCGGCGTTCCTCGGGGCTCTCGATGCCATGGTCGCAGGAATTGCGCACCAGGTGGGTCAGGGGGTCGGTGATCTTCTCGACCAGGCCCTTGTCGAGCTCGGTGGCCTCGCCCTGCGTCACGAAGTCGACCTTCTTGCCGAGCTTGGCGGCCAGGTCGCGCAGCATGCGCGGGAAGCGGTTGAACACCGTGCCCATCGGGATCATGCGGATCGACATCACCGCTTCCTGCAGGTCGCGGGTGTTGCGGTCCAGCGCCGTCAGGCCGGCCACCAGGCTCTGGTAGAGCACCGGGTCGAGGCCGCGGCTGTTCTGCGCCAGCATGGCCTGGGTGATCACGAGCTCGCCCATCAGGTTGATCAGTTGGTCGACCTTCTCGACCGAGACGCGCAGCGTCGCGGCCTCGACGCTGGCCGCGGGCGCCTTGTCGGCGCGGGCCGCGGCCGGCTTGACCGCCGCCGGGGCCGTCGCGGGCGCCGACGCGCCGGCCGTCGGCGAGCCCGGCGCACCGTCGAAGAAGCCGAAACCCTTGTCCTCCTCCGTGACCGGCGAGCCCGGCGCACCGGGGTGGAAGCCGTAGCCCGGGGCCACGCGGTCGCCGGCGAAGGGCCGCAGCACGGCCTGCTCGCGCGCGACGTGAAAGCCCATCAGGTCGAGCAGGTCGTTGTCGCTGCTGCCGGTGATGAGCTTGAAGCGCCGCAGGCCGTCCTGCGCCATGCCGCCGTCGATCGGCTCGATGCTGCCGAGGCCGTCGATCTCCTTGAACAGCTCGACGATGCTGTCGGCCAGCTCCGGCCGCTCCAGCGGACCGAGCGTCAGTTCGAGGATGCGGTCGCCGTCGAGCGTGACCGGTACGTCGGGCTCGCCCTCGGGCACGATGACCGGCGACGGCGCGGACGCCGCCGCGACGGGAGCGGCCGCCGGCGCCGCGATCCGCGGCCGCGCCGCGGCAGCGTCGCCGGCCACGAAGGCACGGATGCTGCCGAGCAGCTCGGCCGTGTCCATCGACTGGGTGGCGCTGCCCTGGTGGACGGCGAGCTGCGAGCGCAGCGCGTCGCCCGACTGCAGCAGCACGTCGACCATCGGCGCGGTGGCCTGCAGCTCGTGGCGGCGCAGCTTGTCGAGCAGCGTCTCCATCTGGTGGGTCAGCTCGGCCACGTCGGCAAAGCCGAAGGTCGCCGCGCCGCCCTTGATCGAGTGGGCGCAGCGGAAGATCGCGTTGAGTTCCTCGTCGTCGGCGTTGTCGACGTCGATGGCCAGCAGCAGCTGCTCCATGCGGTCGAGGTTCTCGCCCGCTTCCTCGAAGAAGACCTGGTAGAACTGGCTCAGGTCGATGCCGGCGCCGGCGCTGGCGCTGTCGGTGTTCATGTCGGCCATGTGTCGCCCCGGGTCAGCGGATGACCTTGCGGATCACTTCGATCAGCTTGGCCGGATCGAAGGGCTTGACCAGCCAGCCGGTGGCGCCGGCGGCGCGGCCGGCCTGCTTCATCTGGTCGCTGGACTCGGTGGTCAGGATCAGGATCGGCGTGGCCTTGAACTGCGGATGGCCGCGCAGCTTCCTGGTCAGGCCGATGCCGTCGAGCTGGGGCATGTTCTGGTCGGTCAGCACGAGGTCGAAGTTCTTCGTCCCGGCCTTCTCCCAGGCGTCCTGGCCGTCGACGGCCTCGGTCACCTGGTAGCCCGCACTCTTCAGGGTGAAAGACACCATCTGGCGCATCGAGGCCGAATCGTCCACGGCAAGGATTGAATGCATCACGCTCTCCGGATTACTCGGGGGATATCGGTGGGTGGCGGGGCGACTTGAGCCGGCGTCAGAACAGCTCGACCGAGCCGGCGTCCATCTCGTCCTGGGTGACCGGGTTGGGCCGCAGCGGCGCCGCCGCGACGACGGCCTCGCCGTCGGCGTCGGGGCCGAAGGCGTCGCGGGCGAGCTGGTCGGCGCAGTTGCGCAGCCGCTGGTGGGTGTGGGCGATCAGCTGCGAGGCCATGTCCTGGAACTGCAGCGCGGTCACCGCCTCGGCGAGCTGGCGCTGCACGTCGCGGAACACCGGGTCGTGCCGGCGCAGCGCGGCGTCGCCCTCGAGCACGCCGATGCGGTGCAGCGCGCCATGGAAGCGCGCCATCAGGGTGTCGCAGCTGTCGGCCAGCAGGCGCTGCAGGCGGTCGAGGTCGTTGGTCGCCGTCATCAGGTGGTCCTGCAGGTCGGCGGCGATCAACAGCGGCATCGGACTCTCGGCAGGCGCGGGGGCGTGCGGCGTGAGGTTCATCGGCGTCGGCATCTTCGACATCGGGATCGGCCGGCCGCACGCCGCGTCGCGCCCGGTCGCGACGGACCGGCGCGCCGCGGCGCACGGCACGGGGCTTCGAGCGATTCTTCGCGTTCGGACGCCCGGCGGTGTCAAGATGACGGCCGCAAACCCGTCCCAATTCCCGGCTTAGCGACCCCTCGCCCGTCCATGACCGAACCGACCAGCTCCCGCCCGGCCCCGCTTGCCGTCCCGCCGCGCCTGCGCGTGCTGCATGTCGAGGACAACCCGATCGACCACCTGACCACCACCGCGCTGCTGCGCCAGGGCGGCATCGACGCCGACGCGCTGCGCGTCGAGTCCGAGGACGAGTACCGCGCCGCGCTGCGCGAGCCCTGGGACGTGATCCTGTGCGACTACAACCTGCCCGGCTTCTCGGGCCTGAAGGCGCTGGAGATCCTGCGCGAGAGCGGCCTGCTGCTGCCCTTCATCCTGATCTCGGGCGAGATCGGCGAGCAGGTCGCGGTGCAGGCCATGCTCAACGGCGCCAACGACTACCTGCTCAAGGACAAGCTGGCGCGGCTGGTGCCGGCGGTGCTGCACGCGATGGAGAGCGTCGAGGCGCAGCGCGCCAAGCTCGAGGCCGATCTCGCGCTCGGCCAGAGCGAACAGCGCCTGCGCGAGCTGGCGCAGTACCTGCAGGCCAGCGTCGAGGCCGAACGGGCGGCGATCTCGCGCGAGATCCACGACGACGTCGGCGGCTCGCTGACGGCGCTGAAGTTCGACCTGGAGTGGATCGCCCGCCGCGCCGGCGATCCGGCGGTCGCGCAGCGGGCCCAGGGCGCGATCGAGACGGTCACGTCGGCGCTGGACTCCAGCAAGCGCATCATGCACAACCTGCGGCCGGCCATCCTGGAGCAGGGCCTGCTCGCGGCGCTGCAGTGGATGACGCAGCGCTTCGAGCGCCGCAACGGCGTGCTCGCGGGCTTCCGCTGCAACCGCGACGAGCTGCCCCAGCTGCCCGAGGGCGTGGCGCTGGCGGCCTACCGCACCGCGCAAGAGGCACTGACCAACGTCAGCAAGCATGCGTTCGCGACGCGGGTCGACGTCGACCTGACGATCGCCGGCCGGGTGCTGTCGCTCGAAGTCACCGACAACGGCCGCGGCCTGAGCCAGGAGGATCTGGCCAAGGCGCGCTCCTTCGGCATCCGGGGGCTGCGCGAGCGGGCCGCCCAGGTCGGCGGCTGGATCGAGCTGGCCAGCGGCCCGGGCGGCACGACGCTGATCCTGTCGGTGCCGATCGGCGAGGGCGACACCGAGCCCGGCCTCGCCGATCTGGGCGACGGCAACGCGGACGACCCGACCTCCTGGGACGACCTGTGAGCGTCCGGCCGGCCGCCACGTTCGGGTGGTTGGCTGGTGGCACCGGCTCACAGTAGAGTCGGCTCATGGCGACCCGAGTGATCCTGTGTGACGACCATGCGCTGATCCGGCGCGGCATCCGCGACACCCTGGCCGACGCGCAGGACATCGAGGTCGTCGGCGAGGCCGGCGACTACGGCGAGCTGCGCAGCCTGCTGCGCACCACCTCCTGCGACGTGCTGGTGCTCGACATCAACATGCCCGGGCGCAGCGGCCTGGACGTGCTGCAGGTGCTGAAGGACGAGCCCGGCGCGATGCGGGTCCTGGTGGTGTCGATGCACCCCGAGGAGCAGTACGCGATCCGCGCGCTGCGCGCCGGCGCCTACGGCTATGTCAACAAGGGCAGCGACGCCCGGGTGCTGGTCGACGCGGTGCGCATGGTCGCCCAGGGGCGCAAGTACATCACCCCCGAGATCGCGCAGATGCTGGCCGAGAGCCTGACCCAGCCGGTGGCCGCGGTCGCGCACGAGAAGCTGTCCGACCGCGAGCTGCAGACGCTGGTGCTGATCGCCTCGGGCAAGCGGCTGTCGGACATCGCCACCGAACTGACGCTCAGCCCCAAGACGGTGAGCGTCTACCGCGCCCGGGTGCTCGAGAAGCTGGGCCTGGCCAACAACTCCGAGATGACGGTCTACGCCATCCGCAACGGATTGGTGTGAAGGCCCACCCCCGTTGCGGCTTCGCCGGTGCCACGGCCTCGCAGAGCTCGACCGGTTCGCGAGGCGTTCGGGTCGGCGCAGGCCGACCCTCACGTCCACGCTCACCCCCTCAAGGGGGCGCCGCTGGCGGACCGGCGGAGCCGGATCCGCGGCGGCCGCTGGGCTGGGCCGAGCGCGTGCGCGACGCTGCGCACATCGGCAGCTCGCAAAGCCGGCCATGAGTGGTTCGACCATCCTGACCGGCGGCTGCCTGTGCGGCGCGGTGCGCTACCGCGTCGCGGCGCTCGCCGGGCCGGTGCTGCTGTGCCACTGCGGCCAGTGCCGCAAGGCCCAGGGATCGGCCTTCGCCGCCAACGTGCCGGTGCGCACCGAAGACTTCACGCTGCTGGCCGGCGCCGAGGCGCTGACCGCCTACGCCTCCTCGCCGGGCAAGTGGCGCAGCTTCTGCCGCCACTGCGGCGCGCCGATCCACAGCCGGCGCGACAGCGCGCCCGGCATGCTGCGGCTGCGCGTCGGCAGCCTGGACGACGGGCCGGCGGCGCCGCTGCGCCCGGCCGGGCACATCCATGTCGCGTCGAAGGCCGCCTGGTGGGAGATCGGTGACGACCTGCCCCGGCACCCCGGCATCGAGCCCGGGCGCCGCTAGCGGCGCGACCTCACTCGACCATCTTCAGGTGCGCGATGCGCTGGTGGCTGCCCGGGTGCGTGGCGGTCGCCTTGACCAGCGGCAGGTGCTGGGTGAACAACACGATCGGCGTCTCGTCAGACTCGCCCAGCCGGCGCAGCAGGCGCAGCGCGAAGGCGTCGGCCTCGTACTCGTGCTGGTGCGACAGCTCCGAGGCCTCGCGCCCCAGGATGCCGGCGACCGGGTCGGTCGTCGCGGGCACCACCTCGCCCGGGATGTGCTGCTTGTACAGGGTGCCCAGCTGGGCCCAGTGACGGTGCGCGATATGCCCCAGCTCGTGGGCCAGGATGAACACGCGCTCGCTTTCGGTCAGGTCGGCCACCGAGACGTTGACCGCGATCACCCGCCCCATCAGGCACACCGCCAGCAGCGGGCTGCGCACCACCACCAGCCGCACGCCGGGCTGGCGCAGGTCCAGCGCCGAGAGCACCCGCTCGAAGCTCTGCTGCACCACCTGCGACTCCGGACTGGCCGGATCGACCTGCTGGGCCGTCAGCGCGTCGAGCTGCATCTGCTGCGAACGCTGGAGGACATCGATGATGTCTTCTGCGCACCATGCCGGTGCACAGCAGATCATCGCCAGGGTCATCAGGAATGCACGCATAGGCCACCTCATGCTCTACCGAATGCTTCGGGTTACCACCAATGTCCATGCATTCCCCGTGCCAGATTCGCACAAAAGAGCCGGTTTCCGGGCCGATCTCCGGTGCAGACGGCCCGGCCGACGCGTTGCGGTCAAACATGCCAACCCCGCTTCGCCCGCTGACCGGGGGCGTCGGTATTCCTGCGCGGTCGTCGATCAAGGGTTTCCACCAGACCCGTATCACCGCCGTGCGACATTCGGACAGAACGGGTCGGACCGCCGCGCCGCGGCGTCCGGTGGGGGCGCGTTAGCGGGATGCCGATCAGGCCGACGCCCAGCGTGACCGGATTGCCGCAAGCAGGAGGCCTTCCACACCGGAGATCGAGTCCTAGAGACTTCCTGGCAACTTGACAGCGGCCGACAGCCGCGGCGGTGGTCGGGAATCCGCGGCCGCCGCGACCATGGGCGGCGGACGGGCTCGAGCCTGTTCACGCGACCGGGGACTCGCGTGAGCCAGGAAGCGTCCACAAGCCCCGGCCTAGGCTGACAACTTGACGTTCAGCACCTGGACCGAGGTGTACTCATGCAAGCCGAGTCGCCCGAGTTCGACGCCGATTCCGGAGCCCTTGACGCCTCCGAAAGGAATGTCCGGCCCCATCGCCGGGTGCTGGTTGACCCAGGCACTGCCGGTATCGAGCCGGGCCGCCAGGGCGGCGGCCCGCGATATGTCGCGGGCCCACACCGAACCCCCAAGGCCATACTCGGTGCGGTTCGCCCAGCTCAGAGCGTCTTCCACGTCATCGTAGGGCGTGACGGTGAGCACCGGGCCAAAGACCTCTTCCTTCACGACACGCATCTCCGACGTGACGTTCGTCAGGATCGTGATCGGCAAGAAGTAGCCCGGCCCCGCCGGCACGGGGCTGCGGTACAGGAACTTTGCGCCCCCGGCCACGGCTTCATCGACCATCGAGCGGACACGGTCGTACTCCGCACTGTTCTGGATCGGCCCGATGTCGACGCCGTCCTGTGTGCCCGGACCGATCTTCACGGTCGCGGCAAACTTAACAAGTTCGTCGCAGACCGCCTCGTAGACGCTGCGATGCACGTACAGGCGTTTCAGCGCCGCACAAACTTGGCCACAGTTCGAGAACTTGGCCCAGAACAACTCGGGGGCGAGCTTCGCCGGATCGACATCGTCCAGCACGATACCGGCGTCGTTGCCACCGAGTTCCAGCGTCAGTCGTTTCAGATTGCCGGCGGCACTGGCCATGATGCGCTTGCCAGTCGGCCCTGAACCGGTGAAGGCGATCTTGCGGATACCCGGATGCGCGGTCATCCATGCGCCGAGGTCGTTGCCTCCAGACACGACGTTGACGACCCCCCGCGGCAAGATCTCCTGCGCCAGGAAACCCAAGCGCAGGCTTGCGATCGGCGTGTGTGGCGACGGCTTCAACACGACCGTATTGCCGGCCAAGACGGCCGGAACGATCTTCCACATGGCCAGCAGCACAGGGTAGTTCCAAGCGGTGATCGCACCCACCACACCAAGCGGTCGGCGCCGCAGCTCGACGCGCTGCTGCGGCGTGTCGCGCAGCACTTCGGGCCCAAGCTCTACCACCGCATAGCCGCGCGAGAAAAGCACCGCCGAGTTGATCTCGCTGCGCGCCTTTGCCAGCGGCTTTCCCTGTTCCCGCGTGATCAGCGTCGCCAGTTCGTCGGCATTGGCGGCCACGCGGTCGATGAAGGCGTTGACCAAGCGGCGGCGTTGCTCGTCCGGCTCGTCGCTCCAGGTCACGAAGGCTCGCTGTGCCGCCGCCACCGCCGCATCGAGCTGGTCGCGACTGCAGTCGGGGACCCGGGCGAACGCGAGTGCAGTCGCCGGATCGACAACCTGCAGGCTGGCGCGGCTCTCGACCGGCTCCCCGTCGATCAGCATGGGGTGGAGCGGGGTTGCGGAGTTGGGCATCATTCGTCGACAAAGTCCGTGTGCTGATGGTTCAGGCGGCGTGTCGGCGAGGACCCGGCTGGCCCCCGAACAGCCGCGCCCAGATCTCGTCCGTGTAGTAGGCCGCGCGGGCGGCTCGCTTGGCTTCTTCGTCGCGCTCCAGCTTCTTCTTGGCCGAGGCTCGCTCGGCGACCGTGTCGCACCAGCGCTTCACGTTCGGGAAGTCATCGAGACTCACTCCCTGCCCCTTGGCCACCCGGACCCAGGGGAAGCACGCGATGTCCGCGATCGAGAACTCGCCGTCTATGTAGTCTCGATCCCGCAATTGCGACTCGAGGACTCCGTACAGCCGCCGCGCCTCCTGGCGATAGCGGGTGACCGCATACGGCGCATCGATGCCCCGACCGGCCGCGTGACTGACGAAGTGCGCCGCCTGCCCCAGCAGCGGTCCCTGGCTCGACGTCTGCCAAAACAACCACTTGACGACATTCCAGCGTCGCAACGGGTCCTCGGGAATCAGGCGACCCGTCTTCTCCGCGAGATACAGGAGGATGGCACCCGACTCGAACAGGACGATCGGTGCGCCCCCCGGGCCGTCGCGGTCGACCAATGCCGGAATCTTCCGGTTCGGATTGATCAGGGCGTACTCCTCGCTGTGCTGGTCGCCTGCGCTGATATCGATCCACTGCACCGTGTAGGGCAGCCCGGTCTCCTCCAGCATCATGAGCACCTTGCGCGCATTGGGGGAGGTGTAGTAGTAGAGATCGATCACGCCCTGCGTTCCCTGAAGCTCTAGACAAGATGGCTTGATTCTTTGGGGCGGCCCGGTCAGATGCCGAACCGGCCCTTCATCCGACCCATGTACGCCCGCAGGTTCTGTTTCGATGCGGCGTAGTCCTTGGTGTCGAAGTCGAATGGCGTGTCGATGATGTGGCGCAGGATCGACAGCACCGCAGCGTCGACCCAGCGCGGCCGATCACCCATGAAGAACGGCTTGCTGCCGAGGAAATCTGACAAAGCGTCTACGTCCGCGCGGGCGCGCTCGTAGATCACGCTCGCCGGCATCCGCCCCCAACCGCCGTTCATAAACTCGTTCAGGATGCGGAAACGAAAATCGTCCGCGAACGCGCGCAGGCCCGGGGACACGGCTTCCGTGCCGGCGATGATGCGCAGATACTTTTCCCAGTTGTCCGTTTCGCGCCAGCGCGGCTGGATCACAGCGACCCAATAGGTGTGATCGTCGATCATGCGATTGAACGCCAGCATCGTCGCGCGCTCCTGGGCCGTCGTTCCGTCGTCGAGCGCATCGCCGTACTTGTTCTGGAGGTACTCGATGATGTGCGTGGAGTCGCTCACGACCGTTCCGTCGCTGTCGACGATGTAGGGCAACTTGCCGGCGGGCGTGTCGCGATCGAGGTTCGCCAGGTCCTGCGGCTTGGTGTCGTACTTCAGACCGGTCATCGTCATGTAGTAGGCCACCTTCGTGACGTAGGGGCTGATGCAGGGAACCGACCATGCCGGCATGTATTGATAGAGGGTGATCATTTCGCTTGTCTCCTGTTGTCGACCAGGGTGCGTGCGCGCGGCCCTGAGCCGACGGGCGGACACGGCATGTCGTGACGCGCCCCGGGCACGGTTCGGCCTTGCGAGGGGCTCCAGGCGCACGCGAGCGGTCGAGCGCGACTCTTCGAAGCGACTGCATCGGGTACTGCTGGGCGTCGTCGTCATCGGATGGCCTCGAACCGCGCATCGTGTCGTGCACACCTTACCCGGGGTGCTGCTTGCCCATCGCGGACTACCAGGGCAACCGGTCCCCGTTGGCGTGGCGAAATTGGCCCGAACTGGAAGTGTCCAGTTCGTCCATGCGGGCGATCAGGCCGCGGGCCGCCTCCTCGGGCTGGATGTAGTTGAAGTTGCCGGGGTAGTCTTTGGTCAGGTCGGTCGCCACCATGCCGGGGTGCAGCGCCAGCACCGCGATGCCGCGCTTGCTCAGGTCGTGGTGCAGGTTCAACGCCACCATGTTTGCCCCCGCCTTCGAGACGCGGTAAGCGTACATGCCGCCCGAGCCGTTGTCCCCGAGCGACCCGACGCGGCTCGTCACGATGCCCAACTTCGATCCCGGACGCAAGAACGGGAGGCAGGCCTCCGCGACGCGCAGCGGGCCCAAGGTGTTGATCTCGAACTGACGGCGCATGTCGTCATAGTCGATCTCGCCGAGATTGTCCAAGCCGAGCACGCCTGCCACGTGCAGCACCCAGTCGAGCTGGGCACGGCGCGACCGCAGGCCATCCACCAGCTTCCTCACTGCCGGACCCGACGTGACGTCGATGCTGCCAATCGTGTCGACCCCTCCTTCGCTGAACCCATCGACCACGCCCAAGCAGGCGGCAATCACCCTATCCCCGCGCGCATCGAGCTGTTTGCAGATCGCGTTCGCGATACCTCGGTCGGCCCCAACCACCAGGATGCTGTTCATCGCTCGGTCCTTCAACCTTTGTGGCGCAGCATCTCGCTGCCAATGATCCTGCCGGCACGCAACTCGCACCGCGTCGATTCGGAGTAGCCCAGCTCGGCGAGCACCTCCTCGTTGTGCTCGCCCAGCAAGGGTGCACCGCGTCGGATGGTGGACGGCGAACCTTCGAAGCGTGCGGGCGGACGCGCCTGGCGCAGGCGCCCCGCAGCATGGTGCTCGGTCTCGACGATGCACCCGGCCGCAACCACCTGGGGGTGCGCCAGTACCTCGTTGCGCGTCAGAGCCGGTGCGCACGGCACGTCATGCGCCTCCAATCGCTGCATCCACTCCGCGGTGCTCCGGGTTCTCAGAACCTCCTGTGTCAGCAGGAGACGCTCGTTCACGTGCTTGTCGCGGGCGCTCGGCGTCGCGAAGCGCTCGTCGGCCAGCCACTCCGGCTTCTCGAGTGCCTCGGCCAAGCCGATCCACTCCTTGTTGCTCATCACGGCCACGGTCATGTAGCCGTCCTTGGTTTCGTAGATCAGGTCGATGAAACTCGCCACCTCCTGATTCGTCACGATCGTGTCTGGGTAGGTTTGCGCACCCATGTCCGAGGCCCAGAGGAAGTACAACACGGCATCCAGCATCGAGATGCGCACGTGTTGACCCTGCCCAGTACGCAGCTTGGACACCAGCGCCGCGGTGATCGACTGCGCCACCGTGACGGCAGCCAGCTTGTCGGGCAGGACGGTGCGAATGAGGCGCGGCCGTTCCTGGTCGGAACCCGCCTGGACCGTTGTCAGGCCCGAAACGGCCTGAATGATCGGGTCGTAGACCGGCTTGCCGACCCAAGGTCCGACGTCGCCGAAGCCGCTGATCGAGGCATAGATGATGTTCGGGGCCACACCGCGGATGTCGCGCTCACCCACGCCGAGCCGGTCGACGACCCCAGGTCGAAAGTTCTGCACGAATACATCGGCGCTCCTGGCCAGGTCGAGCACCACCTCGCGCCCTCGCGGGTTCTTCACGTCGACGCTGACGGAGCGCTTGTTGCGATTGATGTTCAGGAACATCGAGGACATGCCTGCGCGCTGATTGCCGAGTGATCGTACGTGATCACCCGTGTCGGGCACCTCGACCTTGATCACGTCGGCGCCCTGGTCGGCAAGAATCATTGCCGCCCACGGTCCGGACAGCATCGTCGTCATGTCGACAACGCGAATCCCGGCTAGAGGCCCACTCATGCGATGCTTCCCTTCCTCTGGCACGGCCAGGTCGTCCGCGGCACGCCGGCCGCGTTCATGCCGCTACGCGTTCCACGTCCGGCCGCGACAGCTCCCACCCGACCAATGCCCGGGCGTACAGGTAGCTGTTGCGCGCACGATCACTGAGGGTGTCGATGTCGACGCGACCTTCCTCGTCGCACGGGAACGCGTATCCGCGATGGGCATCGAAAAGGGGCCGAAAGCGCAGCTCGTAGTGACCTCCATCTTGGAAAGCCAAAAACTGGGTGTCCATGTCGTGTCTCCTGCTCTCGCCACCGCTCCGGCCATGCATCGGTGGGTCTTGTCGTCGCCGTCAAGCAAACGATAGATGCTCCGCGAAAACAGGACTAGGGCTTGCAGTGCGGAAATACAGTCCGCCAGAATCGGACAGTTGACAGCTGCAGCGAGAACATCCCATGCTGAAGGAGATGTACCGGATGGCCGTGTTCGTACAGGTGGTCGACCACGGCTCGTTCTCGAAGGCGGCCACCGCGCTGGGCCTGGGCAAGTCGGTCGTCAGCGCGCATGTTGCCGCGCTGGAAAGTCGCCTCGGCACCCAGCTTCTCACGCGGAGTACGCGCGCCCTCTCGTTGACGCAAGAGGGCAGTGCGTTCTACGAAAGCTGCCGCAGCATGGTGTCGGCGGCTGAAACCGCCTTCGCCATGGTCGAATCGAGCCGCGCGAGCGCGAGCGGCACGATCCGGCTGACTTCGTCATACAACTTCGGTGTCAGTTCCCTGATCGCCAAGTTGGCGAAGTTCAAGCAGATCCATCCGGACGTGTCGTTTGACATGGTGCTCGAGGACTCGGTTTCCAACCTGATCGAAGAGCGCTTTGACCTCGCGGTGCGCGTCGGCCGATTGCCCGACACGGGCCTGTTCGCCACCAGGCTCGGCACCTGCAGAATGCTCGTCTGCGCCTCGCCCGAGTTCCTGCGCACGAACGCCCGGATCGCCAGGCCCGACGATCTGGCAAAGCTGCCTTGGGTCACGATCACTGCGCTGCCCCATCCGGAAACGCTGAGCCTGGTGCACGGCAAGACAGGCCAACGGCTGACCGTGCGCCTGCACCCCGCCGTGAAGACACACGCGGGGATCGCGGCGCGAGAGTTCATTCGCTGCGGCGCGGGCGTCGGACTGTTGCCAGACTACGCCGTGGCGGCCGATCTTCGCAGCGGCGAGCTCGTCCATGTGCTTCCCGCGTGGAACGAAGCTTTCGACCGGCCCATTTCCGCGGTGTTTCCGAGCCGGGATCGGTTGCCTACCCGCGTGCGATTGTTGATCGCCTTTCTGCAGCAGTCGTTCGACAGAGAGACGGCTGTCGAGGGCACGAATGGCGTCGACCGCAACGGGCGCACGAAGCAGTAGTCTCACACGATCGATGGCCGTCGGTGAATGGGGCGAGTCGCGCGAGGACGCTCAGTTCGTACGGCTCAAGTTCTGATCACCACGGCAGTTCGACGAGCGTGGCGCGAGCGCCCAAAGTCGGCCGACAGATGCCGGCCGCACGTTCGTGGCGCTGGGGCTTCGGGCCGAGCCGCGCCGAGCATGCCACGTGGGGTCGCGAGATCACGCGCCGCTGGCGACAGCCGCGGTTCGTGTGGCGACTCGCCTCCGAGCGGGCCGCGTGCACCGCACGCGCTGTGATGAAGGCGCCGCAGCCGAGCCCCACCCCTCGCGTTTCCCCGGGGTCGTGCGTTGCACAAACTGGATAGACCGCCTCTCGGCCTGCTTGGCAAGCTCCAAGTTCCACGCCGGGCGGCGCGCGCAGCGACAAAACCGGGCCGAAACGGCCGACATCAGAGACATGGCACTTGAGCATCCGACGCGAGGCCGCCGCGGCCCCCTCTCCAGCGGCAACCGGGGGCGCCCGGCAAAGCATGTCGCGTACGCAGCAGTCGCCGTGTGGTTGGCGATCACCGCCTTCGCGTCGTGGTGGCTGAACCCGATCACGGTCGCGGATCTCGCACCGATCTGCACGGCCGCCTCTCGCAACCGATGACCTCCAACCCGCGAGGCACCGCAGGCAATGCATGCATCCCGATCGGCCAAGGAGCTCCACTTCTACAGGCAGGCGCACAACCTCGCGCTGGGCTGCGCGTTCTCGCACCTGCTCGTCTGCCTTGCGTTCGCTGCGTTCACCGACACCTGGCTTCTTGCCATCGCGGTCGGCGTTCCCGCTCTGGCAGTCCCGTGGTGGGTCAGTCGGGCCTATCCCGCCGCACCGTTCTCGCGGCTGGTGATGGCAGTGGCGTTCATGGCTTTCACCGGCCTCATCATCGAGCAGGCGCGTGGCGATCTCGAAGCCCACTTCAGCTTCTTCGTGATGATGGCCGTGCTCGTCGCGTATTGCGACTGGCGGCCCATCGTGCTCGCCTTCGTCGTCATCGCGATTCACCACCTGGTGTTTGTCGTGCTTCAGCCGGCGGGCCTCGGCTTGTGGGTCTTCAACGACGGCCGCGGTCTCTGGGGTCACTTCTGGGTACACGGCGCGGTCGGGAGTGCCGAGGCGGTCGTGCTCTCCTATCTGGCGAATACCTTGCGCCAGCTCGTGTTCGCCTCCGTCCAGGTCTCACGGATGGCGGAACGCATCGCCGAAGGGCACATCGAGGTGGTCGACGAGGCGTCTTCCGCGCCGCGCTCGGACATGGAAGTGGCGATGGTCGCCATGCAGCGTCGGTTGGCTCGGGCCATCGGACAGATCGATGCCGCAGCCAACGCCCTGGCAGCGACGATCCACGCGATCGCCAGCGGCACCGAGGACTTGTCGCTGCGCACCGACCGCAGCGCCCACCACATCCGCACCACCGCCGGCGAGCTGCAGCGCTTCGTCGCAGGCGCCAAGAAGACGGTCGATCAGAGCGTCCTGGCTGACAGCTTCGGCAGGGACGTCCAGGCCACGGCCCAAGGCGTCGGGGAGACCATGCGCGAGGCCATTGAAACCATGAACGTCCTGAAGCAAACGTCGCGACGCATGGGCGATGTCATCTCGGTCATCGACACGATCGCCCGCAAGACGGGCTTGCTGGCGGTCAACGCAAGCGTGGAGGCAAGTCGTTCCGGCGAACGCACGAGCGGCTTCGCCGTGATCGCGACCGAGGTCCGCAGCCTCGCGGAGCAAGCCCGCCAGTCGGCAGCCGAAGTGCGCGCCTTGCTCTCGGACGCCACCGTGCAAATCTCGCAAGGCGCGACACGCATCGTCGAGGCCGGGCGATCGATGGACACCTTGCTCGCAGCCGTGCCTCAGGCCTCCCGCCTGACGGGCCAGCTCGCCGAACGGGCACGCGCGGATCTGACGCGCCTCGACGGAATCAACGCCACGCTCAAGGACGTCGACGGCTCAATCCAGCAGAACGCCTCGTTCGCCGCCGAGATCGGCACGGCCCTCAAAGTGCTGAGGACGCACCAGGCGGCGTTGCACGACTCGCTCAAGGCCTTCACCGTCGAGGGCGGGACGCAACCGCGGCCCAGGGCAGCCTAACTGGAACGCGATCGGAGGGCGGGACGCCGCATCGGGGGTTTTTCAGGGGGTGGGCTCTGCAGAAAGCGGATAGACCGCCGCGCCGTCCCTTTGCACCATCTGCCTGCGTGATCGAGGGGTGTCGCGAATCGAACGCGACACCTACCCCGGTCGATGTGAAGTCGACACGAAGAGAGAGAACACGATGAAGGCATATCAATTGTTGATCGATGGGCAGCTTGTCCCGGGCGAGCAAACGATGGAGGTGTTGAATCCTGCGACCGAGCAGCTGTTGGCGGTATGCCCGCGCGCTTCGCAGGCGCAAGCGGACGCCGCTGTCGAGGCGGCGCACAGAGCGTTCCAGAACTGGCGCCTGGTTCCCATCGTCGAGCGCCGAGCGTTGATCATGAAGCTCGCCGACGCGATCAAGGACGATGCCGAATCGCTGGCGCAATCGTTGACGCTGGAGCAAGGCAAGCCGATCACCGAGGCCCGCGCCGAGATCGCCTACACCGAGTACTGGCTGCGCGTCCTCGGTGCGCTCGAGATGGCGCCCAAGCTGATCGAGGATTCCGACGGCCGCCGCGTCGAGATGCATCGCAGTCCGCTGGGCGTCGTCGCCGCGATCATCCCGTGGAATTTTCCGGTGCTGGTGGTGGCTTTCAAGCTGCCGCTCGCGCTGCTGGCGGGCAACACCCTGGTCATCAAGCCGGCGCCGACGACGCCACTGACCACGTTGCTCCTGGGCGCGTTGTGCAGCCGCATCTTTCCCCCCGGTGTCGTCAACGTGATCACCGATGCCAACGACCTCGGCCAGGTTCTGACGAGCCACCCGCTGGTCGCCAAGGTCTCGCTGACCGGCTCCACGGAGACCGGCAAGAAGGTGATGGCCAGCGCGGCCGGCACGCTCAAGCGCCTGACGCTCGAGCTAGGCGGCAATGATGCTGCGATCGTGCTTGACGACGCCGATCCGAAAAAGGTCGCGGCTGGCATCTTCGGCTCGGCCTTCTTGTGCTGCGGGCAGCTGTGCCTGGCGATCAAGCGCGTCTATGCGCACGAAAAGATCTACAACGAACTCTGCGCCGAGCTGGGCCGACTGGCCGACGCGGCGATCGTCGGCAATGGTCAGGACGAGCGCACGCAG
This sequence comes from Methylibium sp., assembly GCA_035476815.1. GTDB lineage: Bacteria > Pseudomonadota > Gammaproteobacteria > Burkholderiales > Burkholderiaceae_C > Methylibium. Next base: position 19,647 of record DATILD010000076.1, on the reverse strand, counting down.
TTCGGCCCGCTCCAGAATCGCGCTCAATACGCCAAGTTCCAGGAGTTCCTGGCCGATGCCAAGTCGAACGGCCGCATCGTCGCAGGCGGCACGCTGCCCGAGGGGCCGGGCTACTTCGTACGGCCGACCATCGTGGCCGACATCCAAGACGGCAGCAAGCTGGTCGACGAAGAACAGTTCTCGCCCATCCTGCCGATCATCAAGTTCTCCGACACCGAGCGGGCGCTCGCCAGCGCGAACGGGCTGAGCTTCGGGCTGGGTGCTTCGGTGTGGTCCAGCTCGACGCAGCGCGCCGTCGAACTGGCCCTCCGCATGGAGGCTGGAACACGCTGGGTCAACAAGCACGCCGACTTCGGGCCGACCATTCCCTTCTGCGGTGCCAAGCAGTCGGGCATTGGCGTCGAGTTCGCGGAGGAAGGCTTGGCCGAGTTCACCCAGATCCAGGTGCTCAACGTTGCCAAGTAGCCACGCAGCAGCGGGCCCGCGGGCGACCGCCTGCCGAGCGCTGCACTGAACAGGAGTCGGATATGAGCAAGGCACGCAACCGAGGGGCGGCGTGGGCCGTGATGGCGTTCGCCGCCCTGTCTTGCGGCGGATCGTCGGCACACCAAATCCGGCATGGCGATCTGGCGATTGCACACCCGTTCATCAGCTACGACCGCACATGCGACCAGGAAGCCACGCGGGCCTACCTGATGCTGGTCGTGAACACCGGCAAGCAGTCGGACCGATTGACCGGCGCCGACCTCGGCCGTGGCGGCAGAGGCGTGCTGTCGGCCACCGCTGGCGGGGGCGGCAAGACGGCCCTTCCCGACGGCGTCGAGATTCCGCCGAACGCCAGCATCGCGATCACGCCGCCGAACTACGTCATCGAGTTCCCGAAGACCCGCCAGGCTCTCGTCGAGGGCGGCATGGTCGCGGGCTCGCTCACGTTCGAGCGCGCGGGCTCCGTGCCGGTGCAGTTCATGGTCGACGCGGCCCACGGTGGGGCGGACACGGTTCGCGCGTGCCGGTCCGTCGACGCCCCGGCGCACGAGCACTGAACCAATGAACCCATGACGACACGCCGGGTGCGAAGCATCCCGAAGGCGCGCCGGCGGTCGATAGAGATTGCAATCCCCAACCACTGGAGACACGATGAAGAAGTTCCCTATCGCTATGGCGTTCATTGCGGCGGGAGTCCTGACGAGTCAGGCCGCGTTCGCGCAGAGCAGCGCAAAGAACTGGTGGCTGCACACCGGGCCGGTTTTGGTGAAGTTCAACACCGACACGAAGCTGATCGTGGGAGGGGCACCGCTTGATGGCACGAACGCGAGGGCCAAGGACAACCCCACGCTGGGCCTCGAGATCGGCTATGAGGTGGCGCCCTCGACGATCGTTTCCCTGTTGGTCGGCGTTCCGCCCACCACGACGCTAACGGCCAAGGGGGCGCCCATTGACGGCGTCGAACTCGGCAAGGCGAAGTACGCACCGGCGGTGCTGTCGGCGCACTACCACTTCGACGCCGGCGCCGTGAAGCCCTACATCGGGGCCGGCGTGAACTACACCATCGTTCTCGACTCGCGAGATGGTGCGGTCGCGAACCTGGATGTCAAGAGCGCATGGGGCGCGGTGATCCAGGCCGGGGTCGACATTCCGTTGCACAACGACTGGTTCCTTTTCGCCGATCTGAAGAAGATCTACCTCAAGACGACGGCGAACGGCACCGTGCCTGCTTTCGGCAACCCCCCGGCGCAGGCCAAGGTGCGTCTCGATCCTCTGCTGATCAACGTTGGCGTCGGTTGGCGCTTCTGACGCCCCCGGACCTGCCGCTTCGCGTCAGGTCTCCCGACGGTTTCGAGCGAGGCTCAGTGCCGTAACGACTGGGACGGCAGTTCACCGAAGGTGGCGCGGTAGGTGGAAGCGAACCGGCCGAGGTGCCAGAAGCCCCACTTGGCCGCCACTTCGGCAACGGTCACTGCGCCTGGCCGCGCAGCGCGCAAATCCGCGCGCGCATGGCTGAGCCGCAGGCTTTGCGCATAGCTTCGCGGCGCGACGCCCATGCGCTGCCGGAACACCTGATGCAACAACCGCACCGAGATGCCCAGGCGCCTAGCGAGTTCGGACACGCTCGGTACCGCACCGACGTCGAGCGCCTCGTCCACAAGGATGCGCCGGGCTTCTCGCAGCGCCGTCTCCGCCATGGATCCAGGGATCTCTGACGTGCCTGCTTCGGTGCGATCGGCGTCCAGCCCGACGATCAGGCGCTCCTCCAGATCGGTGAGCAGATTGCCAAGGATGCGCTCGTTCGTGGCGACATCGGGGAGTGCGGCCAGACTGCCATCGACCATGGACGCCAGCAGCATGCCCAGCGCACCGAATTCGCGGCTCGCACGCGCGATGCCCGGGCGCAGCGCGCACCCGCGCTGCGTTGCGTCCGACCACAGCGGCTGCAGACGTGCCATCGGCAGTGTGGCGACGAGCACGTCGAAACGGCCCCGGCAGACGATGTCGTACGCGTGACCGGGCGGCAGCAGCAGGGCATCGCCGCGGTTCGCATCGCACCCTTGGAAGCGTATGCCGTCGCTCGCACTGGTGAGCAGCGCGACAGCATAGGTGTCGTCGGGGGTGCTGAAGGTCTTGTGCAACTTGCGGTTGGTCGCCTTGCGGAACAAGCCGAGAGAATCCGACAACAGCACGCCGTCGATACGGCTCTCGAACCGCCCCGTCTCCAGTTGCACGTAGGCCTGCTCCCAGCTCGGCAGCAGTTGCGCCTGCTCGTCCACGTCATGGGAAGCGAGCGTCCAGCGTTGCAGAACGGGCACCGGCGTTGCGGACGGCAGGGCAGCGGTTGGCTCGTGACTGGACATCGGTGGCTCCGTTTACGCCGACACCGGGTGTACTTCCCCGCCGCACGGCCCCCGCTTCGAAGCAACGGCCAGGGCTTGCACACTCGACCGGAACGGTTCGGTCGCGACGCAGCCGATGAAGCTCTGCAACTCGCCGTCGAGTTGCTCGTCGAGCGTCGAGCGAGACGCCCGTGCGATCAACTGCTTCGTCCGTACCACCGCGACAGCCGACAATTCCGACAAGCGCTCGGCCACGCCACGCGCCTGCGCCTGCAGCGCATCCGGCTCGACGACGTGCCGCACCAGACCGAGGGCCTGGGCCTGCGTCGCGGACAAGCTGCTGCCGTCGAGCAGCCACTCGAGCGCCCGCTGCGGCCCCAATGCCCTCGAAAGAGTCCAGCTCAGACCGCAATCCGGCGACGCCCCGAGCTTGGCGTAGGCGGGGACGAGTCTCGCGTCGGCGGCCCACACCCCAACGTCGCAGGCCAGCGCCAAGCCCAGGCTGCCCCCTGCCGCCGCGCCTTGCACCGCGCAAACGACGGGCCGGTCCGCTTGCCGGACGACACGCACGACGCCGTGCAGAAGCGCGAGCAAGCGTCGCGCAGTCAGGACGGCCTGCGCCTCGTCGACGAACGCGGCAATGTCGCCGCCCACACCGAACGACGTCCCGGCCGCGCGCAGCAGCACGCAGCGCACGGTGGGACGGGCGAGCACGCCGTGCAGAACGTCGAGCAGGTCGGTGGCCAGCGCGAGGTCCAAGGCGTTGTGCCGCTGTGGTCGGTTCAGCGTGATCGTGCCGAGCGCGCCGTCGATTTCGGCAAGGACATGGTCCCGCGAGAGCGACGTGTCCACCATCACCGGGCACTCATGCGGTGAGCGCCGTCCAGGCGGTTCACCTCGCCGTTCAGCGTCGGATTCGTCGCGATGTGCAGGGGCAGCGTGGCATCTTCGCGCAGCCTGCCCAGCCGGCAGGGCAACGGCATGCCGTTGCCCTGCGCCGCCTGCGCCTCCTGCGGCATCGTCGCGACCATCGGCACCTCGAATACGCCAGGCGCGGTGCGGGCATGCACGAAGGCGGCTTGGACACCGTTCGCGTCGGTGACGTCGCAGGTCAGCGGCAGCACGCCCAACTCCCGTCGAGCGGCGTCCAGCGCCTCCAGGCTCGCATCGAGGACGGCTACCTGGGCCCCTGCTTCGACGAGCGCACGGGTTGTCGCCAGCGCCAGGCCGGACGCGCTGCCGCTGACGATGGCCGAAGTACCGTTCAGATTCATGCTCAGGACACTCTCAGATGATTTCGATCGCAACGGCGGTGGCTTCGCCGCCGCCGATGCACAGCGCTGCAATGCCGCGCTTCGCCCCACGCCGACGCAACGCGCCGAGCAGCGTGACGACGATGCGCGCGCCGCTGGCGCCGATCGGATGACCCAACGCACAGGCACCACCGTGCACGTTGACCTGCTCGCGCGCGATGCCGAGTTCCGCCATGGCGGCCATCGGCACCACGGCGAATGCCTCGTTGATCTCGAACAGATCGACATCCGCCGTGGACCAGCCGGTCTGGTCGTACAGCGCGTCGATCGCGCCCACCGGTGCGGTGGTGAACCAGGCCGGCTCGCGGGCGTGCGCGCTGTGGCCGGCGATGCGTGCGAGCGGCACCAGCGCAAGCGCATTGGCCCTGGACTCGCGCATCAGTAGCAACGCGGCCGCGCCGTCGTTGATCGAGCTCGAACTGGCGGCGGTGATGGTGCCGTCCCCGAGGAACGCCGGCTTCAGACCCGGGATCTTGTCGACCTTGATGCGGCGTGGGCCCTCGTCGCTGTCGACCACGATGCTGCCGGCCTTGCCTGGCACGGTGACCGGCGCGATCTCCCACCCGAATGCGCCGCCACGGGCGGCATGCTGCGCACGCGTCACCGACTCGATCGCGAAGGAGTCCTGCTGCGCGCGGGTGAAGCCGTACTTGGCCGCGCAGTCCTCGCCGAAGCTTCCCATCGAACGACGCGTGCCATCGGACGCCGGCTCGTACGCGTCCTCCAGGCCGTCGCGCATCATGTGGTCGACAAGGTTCCCGTGACCCAAGCGGTAGCCGCCGCGGGCCTTGGGCAGCAGATAGGGCGCGTTGCTCATGCTCTCCATGCCGCCGGCCACGACGATGCGGCTGGCGCCGCTGGCGATGGCATCGTGCGCCAGCATCAGCGCCTTCATGCCGGAGCCGCACACCTTGCTGACGGTGGTGCACGCCACGCTCGTCGGCAGGCCGGCGCCCAACACGGCCTGGCGCGACGGCGCTTGGCCGAGGCCCGCCGGCAGGACGTTGCCGATGTACGCCTCGTCGATCAGGCCGGCCTCGATGCCGGAGCGCTCGACGACGGCGCGCACCGCCACCGCACCCAGTTGTGGCGCGGTCAGGGCCGCGAGCTCGCCCTGGAACGCGCCCATGGGCGTGCGGGCGGCGGCGACGACGACGATCGGATCCTTGCCGTTCATGCTGTACACCTCAGGCGGCGGCCAAGTGACGGCCGAACTGCTCGCGCAGCGCGGTCTTGAGGATCTTGCCGGTGGCAGTGTGGGGAATCTCGCTCACCACCACCACATCGTCGGGAAGCCACCACTTCGCCACCTTGTCGGACAGGAACCCGAGCAGGTCCTGCTTGGTCGGCGGATCGGCAGGGTCGCGCGGCACGACGATCAGCAGCGGCCGCTCGTCCCACTTGGGGTGGTACACGCCGATGACCGCGGCCTCCGCGACCGCTGGATGGCCGACCGCCGCGTTCTCGAGGTCGATGGAGGAGATCCACTCGCCGCCGGACTTGATGACGTCCTTGCTGCGGTCGGTGATGCGCATGTAGCCGTCGGCGTCGATCGTGGCCACGTCGCCGGTGGCGAACCAGCCCTGCTCGTCGAGCACCGTCTTATCGAGCTTGTAGTAGCCCGATGCGATCCACCAGCCGCGCACCAGCAGGTCACCGAACGCGCTGCCGTCGTGCGGCAGCGCCCGACCCTGATCGTCGACGATCTTCAGCTCGCAGCCATAGACGATGCGCCCCTGCTTGACACGGAGTTCGTCGCGCTGCGCGGGCGTCGAGGCATCGTGCTTGGGCTTGAACGTGTTCACGGTGCCCAGCGGACTCGTCTCCGTCATGCCCCACAGGTGCACGGTCTCGATGCCGTGGTCCTCGCGCAGCGTGGTCATCAGCGCCAACGGGCAGGCGGCGCCGCCGATGATCAAACGTTGGAGCGTGCCGGCGCCCAGACCGGTCCTCTGCAGATGCTGCGTCAGGCCCAGCCAGACGGTGGGTACACCGCAGCTGAGCGTGACCTGCTCGGCTGCGATCAGTTCGTGCAGGCTCTTGCCGTCGAGCTGCTGCCCCGGCAGCACCAGCTTGCAGCCGACCGCGGTGACCGCGTAGGGCAGTCCCCACGCGTTGGCGTGGTACATCGACGACGCGGGCATCACGACATCGCGCACCGATAGGCTGAAGTGGTCGGGCATGGCCGCCGCGTAGGCGTGCAGGATGGTCGAGCGGTGCGTGTAGAGCACCCCCTTGGGGTCGCCGGTCGTGCCCGACGTGTAGCACAGCGACGAAGCCGTGCGTTCGTCCAACCGCGGCCATTCGAAGCCGTCGCTCTCGGGTGCCAGCAGCTCTTCGTAGGTCAGCACGTTCGGGACCGTCAGATCGGCGGGCAGCGCGGCACGGTCGCACAAGGCGATCCAGTGCTTGATCGACGGCGTGAGCGGCGCGAGGCGGTTGACGATGTCGACGAAGCTGGCGTCGAAGAACATCACGCTGTCCTCGGCGTGCCCGCAGATGAAGCTGATCTGTTCGAAGAACAGGCGCGGGTTCACCGTGTGGCAGATCGCGCCGGAGCCCGACACCGCGAAGTAGATCTCGTAGTGGCGATGGGTGTTCCAGGCCAGCGTGGCGATGCGATCGCCTGGTTGCATGCCCAGGCGGGCGAGCGCATTGGCCAGCTGCTTGGCGCGCTTGCTCGCCTGCGCGTAGGTGTAGCGGAAGATGGCGCCACCGGGAAGGCGCGACACGATTTCGGTGTCGGCGTGGTTCTGCGCCGCGTGCTCGATGAGGGTCGAGATGAGCAGGGGGCGGTCCTGCATGAGTCCGAACATTTCAAGATCTCCTGGAGACAAGGGAAGGTGCGAACGGCCCCTGCCCGGGCGCTATGCCTAGATAGGGGAAGGGGTGGCGCGCAACGCCGGGCCACCGCGTGTGCGGTTCGCTCGCCTCGCAATAGCGCACGCCACCGCCCTCCCGGCAGGGACCCAGGTCGATGCAGGTGTCGGCGGCAAGCTGCCCATCGAGCCGACCGGCCGCCGCGCAGGCGAAGCAGCCCGCCCACCAGCGCGCGGTCTCGCGGCCGTAGCCTGGAAAGAGTTCGTCCCGCGAGCCGTGCACGATCGTGAGTCGAGTGGGCCGAGGGCATCGTTCCGACTGCAGATCCGCGCCGCGGATCCCCGCTGCGCTCGCCAGGACGTGGCCGGGCCGCAGCGCCTTTGCATCGCCGCGCAACAGCACGCCTTGCGCCACGGAAGCGCCGTCGGAATGACCGATGAAGGCCAGGCGGGCAGTGTCGATGCACCAGCGGCTCGCCACGGTCTCGGCCACCCGCTGTTGCAGTGCCAGGGCACGGCGAGACAGCGAAACGGCTGCGCTGTAGGCCAGCACGTAACCCCGACGCGTCGCCTCTTCGGTGAGTCCGTAGAAGCGCTCGGAGTCGACGCGTGAATTGCCGGCAGGCGGGTAGACCACCAGCAGCGGGTAGCCATGGGTGGCGTCGTAGTCGCTGGGCGTGCGCACGGAAATCGCAAGCCCGTCTGGTGTGCGCACGCCATCGTCGCGGCCGGCCGCTCCGGGCCGCTCGCCCGGAGCGCACAGCGGCATGCCGACGCGGCCCGCCGCACCGAGCGGCGGCAGCGGACGCGCGAGCGTCGAGGCCCATGCGGCCGCCAAGCCGACGCCCGCCCCGACGAGGAGTGTCGACCAGCCGATTGGCCGGTGCGGGTCAGTGCGCATGGACATCGGGGGACTCGAGCTCGGGTTCGCTGGCCAGCGCCGTCACGGCCTGCACCAGCTGGTCGGCGGTGGGTTCGCCCGGCCCCTCGTCGGCACGCCATCGGGCGCGCACGAATCCGAAGCGATCGACCAGGAATTCGATGCGCGGCACCGCCACTCGTTCGTCCCGAAAATCAGGCGTGGCCAGCGAGCGCCGGTAGTGGGCCCACGCGGCCGCGATGTCGCCGCGCTCGTCGACGACGATGTCCAGGCTCTCCAGCGGCATCGAGGAACCGAGGGCTGCCGAGAAGCGCTGCGGCAGCACCACGATCACCCGTGTCGACAGCGCCGCAAGGCGCGGCGCCTGGGCCGAGAGGGATCGCACGCGCGGCAGTTCGGCGGCGTCCTGAATGAGCACCACGAGCGCGGCCCGGCTGCGACGCAGGTCCGACAGCAAGGCGTAGCTGCCGTCCGGCAACCGGAAGCGAAAGTCGATGGCGGCCAGCCACGGGTCCCGGAACACCGGCCGGGTGCCGAGGTTGCGGGCCTGGTGGCCGAGCGACAACGCGGTAAGGTAGTTGATCAGATGCCAGCGCTCCACGTCGGTGGTCGCACTCTCGAATCCCGGCATCGCCGAATCGGGGACACCCCGCGTCAGCCACCAGAAGACGTCGCCATGGGTGTGCCAGCCGAGGTGCGGTTCGGTCAGGTCGGCCGGCCGCGGCTCGAGCCCCACGGCCAAGGGGCCATCGCCCCGGGCGTTCGCGCCGTGGCAAGCAACGCAGAGTCGCTGGTAGAGCATGCCCCCTTCGGCCACCGACGAGGTCTCGTACGCAGCGGCCGACGCGCTGTAGGTGGTGGGATAGGCGTCGACCGCCATGGCGGGCAGTGCCAGCGCCGCGCTGGCCGCCAGGGAACCGAGGCCGACGATGATCGCCGCGCGGCGGTGGCGGCGCCAGCTGCCGACGGCCGTCGTGCCCCCGAGCAACAGCAGCGCAGCCGCCGCGGCCAGGGGCCAGCGAATCTGCTCGGATCGCAGCAACCAGGCAGCCTCGGGTGCCATTCGAAATCCGAATGGCCACTGGATGCGGTCGTGCGCGGCGGGCACGAGCCCCGCCAAGCTGCCGGCCGCAGCCACCACGCCGCAGGCGAACAGGCACTCGATCGTCAGCCAGCGGCGGGTCGATTCGGCTTCGACGGCGCGCTCGCCCCGTTCAGACGCCGCCAGCCAGCGGCGCAGACGGGTCGCCAGACTTAGCACGACGGCCACCGCCACCAGCTTGGTCAGCAGCATCCATCCATACGGCGTGGCGACCAGAGCGGCCCAGCGGCCAACACTCCACCACGCCAAGACCGTGCCGCTCGCCAAGATCCCCAGCATCGTCGGGAGCGCCGCCTTCGAGAAGACCTGCAACAGTGCGGCCCACCGCACCGGCAAGCTGCCGGAGCGTGCCGCCCGGTGCGCCACCCACAAGGGACCGAGTCCGCCGAACCACAGCGCGGCAAGCAGAATATGGGCCACCGCCGCAGTCGACACGACCCCGGACTCTCGGCTGGAGACCGCGTGTCCTGACAGGGCAGTACAGGCTAGCGCCCCCAGCAGCACACCGATCACCGCCCGCGCCCAAGCTCGCCGGAAGGACATACCAAGCCCGAGCAGGACCAGCGCGCCCTGGGCATAGGACACGCGACCGACCCAGGTCTTGCTTGAAGCCGCGAACGCTGCGGCCACGGACCCTTCGGCCTCTGCGCCAGACAGCAAAGACAGCCCGTGCTGACAAACCAGCGCCGCCTGCACGATCAGCGTCAATGCGAGGGCGGTGCGGGCCAAGGTCTCGACGAACCGGCCCGGGACGTCGCCAAGCGCCAACCGGTCTGCCAGCCGCGCCGCGAGCCAGCAACCGAGCGCTGACGCGAGCAGTGCGAATTGGACGGCACGGATCACTCAGGCCCCTCCGACCGGCGAACCGGGCAAGGGGTCTGCGCCGCGGCAAGGACCGATCATGATCCCCTGCCCTCTCACCGAGGCTTGACCCGGAAGTCGATCCGACCCTGCGTCCGATGACCATCCTTGGCCACGATGCTCCACATCACCGAGTACCTTCCTGCGGCGTCGCCGGGCGGCAGCCGCAGACGCACCGTCTTGCCGTCCTCGCCGAGGACCGGCGTGGGCTGCGGCTCGAGCGGCGTGTCGTCACGCTGCGCGACGATCGAAATGAACGCCGGCTCGAGGGATTCGGAGAACCGCAGACGAACCTCGGGGGGCAGCTGCGCGACGGTCGCGTTGGCGGGAGGCTCGCTGCCTGCGAGGTACGAGTGCGCGTGCACCCCGGCCGATGCGGCTGCACTCAAGGCCAGCCAAGCCAACGAGCGCCACGGCCTCACGGACGCGCCCCGTCGTGCGCCTCGTCGACCGCGCGGTCGAGTCGGTAGCGTGCGAAGACGAACCCCGCGACGCCGAGCAGCAACAGCACGGCCGAGCCGGCGATCACCTTGGGCGTCGTGCGGTCGGCACCGACAGAGAATGGAAACACCGCGGCGTGCTGCCGTCCTTCACCTGCATAGACAAGGCCGACATAGTCGCCCGCCTCGGTGAAATCGTGCGTCAACGTCAACGTGCCGCGGGGGTAGACCTTGGGGGCCAGGCTGTAGACGAGCGGCGCGGACTCCAATGGCCCTTCGGACTTGCGCACGATACGCACTTCCGTCGGCATGTCGCGCAGCGCGTCGTCGATGACATCAAGCACGATGATCGTCCGTCCGGTATGCGGGATGTCCTCGCAGAACTCGGAGCGCTGTGCATCCTCCTGGTAACCCGCGAAGTGCATCAGATAGGGGCCGACGGTCAGCTTGCAGATGTCCTGGTCCATGGACAAGCCGCCGTGAGCCTGCACCGCCAGCGGCAACGACAGCGCGCCGGCCAGCATCGATGCCGCGCGCAGCCGGCCGGCCGGCCTGGCCGCCGCGACACGGGGAGCCCACTTGCGCATCACGTCAGATCTCCGTGAACACCGGCAGGATCGGACCGCCGATCTCGGTGTGCTGGCGTTCCCCCGAGGCGTTGACGAAGAACAGCAGGCCGCCGAACTTGGAGTCCACATCGGTCAGGAAGCTGACGAGGCGCTCGCGCTCCCACATCGCGTCGGTAGCGTCGATCTTGACCTCGCGCGTCTCGCCGGGCTGAATCGGCCTGCCATCGGACAACACCAGGCCACCCCGCGCCACCAGGTCCATCGGGAAGCTCGCCTGCACGGCGCCCGCCGCAGCGGGCAGCTGCTGGTTGATGAATCGGACGTTGGCGGTGGTGAATTCGAGGATCGACAGCGGCTCCTCTCCCTTGTTGGTGATCTGCGCCACGATCCGCATCGAGCGACCGGGTACGTCGTACGTCGACTTCGTCACCTTGACCTCGACGTCGGAACGTCCCCTGGGCAGCGGGTCGACCTTGTTGGTCCCGGCCTGGAGCGGCACGACGTAGGGATACTGCTTCGTCGCATAGGCGTAGCCGCCGAAGCTGATGGCCACCACCACCACGCCCAGCGCAATGCCAACCGCGAGGTCCCGCCCCGTGACCAGTACATCCTCCCGGCCCTTCTGGAGCGCGATCCAGCGTGGAATCAACAGCGGCCGCACCAGCCAGAACAGCAACCAGAAGGCCGCGAGCACGATCCACAGCGCGTACCAGCCGAGGGCGCGCCGCGTGCCGTAGGTTTCGAGGTTGTCGACCTGCACGCCGGTCATGGTCGTGACCGGTTCTCGAAAATCGGCCTTCGAGCCGGTGATCTCGATCCATTGGCCCGGGCCGGCCAGCGGGCCGGAGCCCTTGATCGACAGCATCGGGTGGATGTGATACCTGCCAGGCACCCGCCCCTTGAGCACGACCTTGAAGTCGTAGTCGCGGCCGAGTTCGAGCTTCGCAAAGGACTGCCGTGCCGGCGCCCCGTTGAGGTAGCTCGCGACGCGGGTCACCATCGGACCGGGTGAATAGGTCGACAGGAACACGATGTCGGGAAGCGACACCGCGTCGGGCCAGTCCTGCATCAACCGGAACTTGCCCACCACGGTGAATTGCTCATTGACGGCGATCTTTCCTTTGTCGTACTGGACATCGTAGAACTGCACGGTGCGCGTGCGCAGGTAGGGCTCCTGCGCACGCTCGCCGTGGGCGAAGGCGGCGCTGGCGGCCAGCAGGCCGAGGCCGATCGCCGCCGCACAGCGCCGGCCGGCTTGCTTCAGGGCTTGAACGAAGTTCATCGTTGTCTCCACGCGGATTCAGCTGGTCTTGCTGATGCCCATCAGGGACATCACCTTGTTGTTGTTGGGCAGAAACTTGGCACTGGACATGACCATGCCCAGCTTCCACCAAATGAAGTGCATGAAGATGCAGATGAATCCCGAGAAGAGCGCCGACACCCAGCTTGCCGAGTCGCCGAAGGTCCGCAGCGTGCCGCGCTCGATGATGCGGATGTACTCGGGCGTTGCGGAGCGCGGGTAGACATAGCCGATCAGGTCCGCCATCGAAGCCATCATTCCCTGATGGTCGATCGGCACGTAGAACGGCGCCAGGATGGTGTAGTTGGACGGGTAGTAGAGGAACGCGAATGCAAACCCGCCGAAGATCGCCGTGAACAGGCCGTTGCGGAAGACCAGGAGGAAGACGTCCAGGACGATGGCGCCCGCGATCATCTGCGCCGGCAGCACCATGTTCAGCGGGTAGTCCGTCCACACAACGAACTGCATAGGTCGTGTGATCGCCACCCCGAGCATCAGGCACGTAGCCGCCACCGTCGCGCCGATCGGCAGTCGAAAGTAGTTCCAGAAGACCGCCTGCAATGCGGCCGGAAACATGATCAATACGACCGGGAGTACCAAGGGCCAATACTGGCGGTCCTTCCAGTCGGTGAACATGTCCCAGTCGCCGGCGAGCAGCATGGTGTGCAGGTGAATCGCACCCGTGAAGAGCAGCACCACCGCGACGACCACGAGGATGTCGAACAAGCGTGACGCTCGTGCAGCCTCCGGCCCGAATCCGACAATGTCGAGCACCGCGTCGGGCTTCCGCCCCCGCGCCCGACCGCTTGCGGCGAGGCCGCCACTGGGGTCCAGAATTTCCGTGTTCATCATCTTGTCCTTGTCATCGGTCGGAGCACGGCTCTGCCGATGCGCGTCATGCGCGGCAAACGCTTGCTCTTTCGAACTGGGGGTGGAGCGCGGCGAATCGGATTCACCGCAGTCGTCGAAGCCCCCCTCGCTGAACCGCGGCGACTCGACCTGCCGGATCACGAGGGAACTTCAGCAGCGCTCGATGGCGCAATCCGGCGTCAGCCCGCCTTGATGCCCTCGGCCTTGAAGACCACCGGGATCAGTTCGCGCATGCGTGCAATGATCTGCATCAGCACGCCGGCTAGCGCGAGGGCATTCCAGCCGAGCACGACGAACCCCCAGTGCAGCGGATGCGAGAAGATCTCCTCGGTCAGCCAATAGGCATGACCCCATTCGTTGTAGCCCAGGTTCGGAAGAATCAAGAAGGGGCCCACGACGGCGAACACGTGCATCAGCGAGATGCCTCTCGCGAACGCGGGGATGCGAGTCATCGCGTACACGAAGCTGCCCACGCCAAACGTCAGATAGATGGGAATGCACGCGTAGAACAGGACGATGTGGCTCGGCGTGATGGGCGTGTCGCGCAGCACGGTCTGGTGCCAGTTGCCGTCGCCCTCCGCGAAGAAGCTGCCGGTCCAGTAGAAGGTGAACGTGTAGACCACCAGCCACATCGTCAGATAGAAATGGCGCTTCAGCTCCACGTCGGGCGCCACGTTGGCGACATTCTTGTCACGCGTGAAGATGAGGTACAACTGAACCAGCGCCGCCGCACCGAAGAGCACCGGCAACTGCGTCCAGAAGAGCGTCATCCATACTTGTTGGAAGACGGGCTCGGTGGAGTCGAGTCCAACGGACATTCCGTGGGCCTGCTGGTACAGCCGATACCCGACGTAGATCGAAGAGAGGAGCACGAAAGCCATCGCGAACCAGCGGAACTGGACGCTGAAGCTTCTGGACCGGCTCGTTGGCCCGATGGGCTCCGGGATCGTGGGAACGGCTGACATGGTGAGTCTCCAATACAGGGGTTTTGTTGGCGCTTTGGCGATGCAGGCGGCTCTTGTGAATCCAACGATAGTGCCTCCGGTCAAACAGGACTAGCCACAGTTCCGCGGAAATACAGTCCGTCAGGATCGAACAATTGGGCGGCGGACCACCGCCATGTTCCGGCGTCTCTGCGCGACTCGACTCTTGCTGCGTGACACGGCCCGCGTCCGTCCAGATGGGCTCGGCGGCCGGCGATGCGACCGCACGGTCCTTAGGATCTGCTGACACATGAATCGCGCCCGCGCCGACGCAGGTCAGGCCGCGTAGTCGCTAGCGGAACTGGTCCAGCATCCGCTCCAGCGCCAGCGTGAACGGCGCCTCCATCAGCGGCAGCGTGAGCGTGATGCCGATCAGGCCGACCCCCAGCGTGATCGGGAAGCCGATCGCGAACACGTTCATCTGGCTGGCCACGCGCGAGATCACGCCCAGCACCAGGTTGACGAATAGCAGCATCGTCACGATCGGCAGCGCGATCCACAGGCCCAGGCGGAACACCTCGGCGCCCCAGACCTGGGGCTGCAGCGCGCCCAGGAAGCCGGTCGGCGAGCCGCCGATCGGAAACACCGTGAAGCTCCGGATCACCGCCGCCGTCAGCAGCAGGTGACCGTTCATCACCACGAACAGCAGGGCCGCGACGGTGCCGAAGAAGCGGCTCACCGCGGTCGACTGGCTGGCGCTGACGGGGTCGAAGAAGGCGGCGAAGTTCAGCCCCATCTGCAGGCCGATCAGCTCGCCGGCGTACTCGATCGCCGCGAACACCACGCGCGCCGAGAAGCCCAGCGCCAGGCCGATCAGCAGGTTGTGCAGCAGCGCCTCGAGCGCGGCCGGGCTGTCCAGCGCGATCACCGGCGCGGGCGGCAGCGAGGCCTGGGCGGCGACGGTGATGAACAGGGCCAGCGCCACCTTCACCCGCACCGGCACGCTGCGCATCCCCAGCACCGGCGCACTGGTGAACAGCGCCAGGATGCGGATGAAGGGCCAGATCAGCGGGCTCAGCCAGGCGGTGAGCTGGGCCTCGGAGAAGGTGAGCACTTCGGCCTCAGCCGACGACGGTCGGGATGGCTTGGAGCGTGCGCTGCAGGTACTCGACGATCGAGGTGATCATCCACGGCCCCGCCACCGCGAGCACCGCCACCGCGGCGATCAGCTTGGGCACGAAGGACAGCGTCGCCTCGTGGATCTGGGTGGCCGCCTGGAACACGCTGACGATCAGGCCGACCGCCAGCACCGTGAGCAGCAGCGGCGCGCTGATCATCAGCAGCATGACCAGGCCCTGCTGGCCGAAGGTGAAAACCTGTTGCGGATCCATGAGGGACTTTCTTCTACGTGGCGAACGAGGCGGCCAGCGAGCCCAGCAGCAGGTTCCAGCCGTCGGCCAGCACGAACAGCATCAGCTTGAAGGGCAGCGCCACCAGCACCGGGCTGAGCATCATCATGCCCAGGCTCATCAGCACGCTGGCGACGATCATGTCGATGATCAGGAAGGGGATGAAGATCAGGAAGCCGATCTGGAACGCGCTCTTCAACTCGCTGGTCACGAAGGCCGGCACCAGCACGCGGATCGGCGCGTCCTCGCCCTTGACCTGCGGGTCGAGCTTGGCGAGCTTGGCGAACAGCATCAGGTCGCTCTGGCGCGTCTGCTTGAGCATGAAGGCGCGCATCGGCTTCTCGCCGCGCACGAGCGCCTCGTCGAAGCTGATCTGGTTGGCCGCGAAGGGCTTGTAGGCCTCGGCGTGCACCTGGTCGATGGTCGGGCCCATCACGAACAGCGTGAGGAACAGGCTCAGCCCCACGATCACCTGGTTGGGCGGCGCGGTCGGCGTGCCCAGCGCCTGGCGCAGCAGGCCCAGCACGATGACGATGCGGGTGAAGCCCGTCATCATCAGCAGCACCGCCGGCAGGAAGGACAGCGCGGTGAAGAACAGCAGCGTCTGGATCGGCACCGAGTAGCTGGTGCCGCCGGCGCCCTGCCCCACGATCAGCGGCAGGTTGGGCCCGCCGGCCTGCTGGGCTAAAGCCGCTGCAGGAAGAGTCGACAACACCGACACGGCGGCGATCAGCGCGGCGCGGCGATGGCGCGCCAGAAAAGAGCAGGCTTCAGTGGCGCGCATCACGCACCCTTTTCAGCAGTTGCGCGAACGGGGTCTCGGGCGACTGCGCACCGGGCGGCTCGGCCTGCGGCGTCAGCGTGTGCAGCGGCGTGATGGCCTGCGGCGTCACGCCGAGCACCAGCCAGCGGCGCTCCTCGCCCTGCCCGACCTCGATCGTGACGATGCGCTGCTGCGGCCCGATCGGCAGCGACGCGACCGGCCGCGCCGGCGCCTCGGCGCCGCCGCTCATCGCCGCGCCGTACGGCGTGCGCTTGAGCAGCCACAGCGCCAGCGGGATCGCCGCCAGGATGACGACGAACCACAGCAGGCCGAAGCCCAGAGAGCCACTCATGCGATCACATGCCCCGGCTGAGGCGGCGCATGCGCTCGCTGGGCGTGACGATGTCGGTCAGGCGGATGCCGAACTTGTCGTTGACGACCACCACCTCGCCCTGGGCGATCAGGTAGCCGTTGACCAGCACGTCCATCGGCTCGCCGGCCAGCGCGTCGAGCTCGACCACCGAACCCTGCGCGAGCTGCAGGATGTGCTTGATCGGGATGCGCGTGCGGCCCAGCTCCACGGTGAGCTGCACCGGGATGTCCAGGATCATGTTGATGTCGTTGCCGGCCCCGGTCGCGCCGCTGGGCGCGAAGTTGGCGAACGACGCCGGCGCCACCTGCTCGGCCGCCGCGACGACCTCGCTGGCCGGTGCGGAGGACGCCTGCTGTTCGAGCGCCGCCGCCCATTCGGCGGCCATGTCGTCTTGTTCGGTGCTAGATGCGGGCTCAGCCATGGTGTTCTCCCAGCCAGGAATGCTGCTGCTTGGTCAGCAGCTCGATGACCTTGATCGAATACTTGCCGTTGCTCGTGCCGTACTGGCAGTCGAACACCGGCACCCCGTCCACCTTGGCCTGCACGACCGGCTCGAGCTCGAGCTCGATGAAGTCGCCGGGCTTGAGCGCCAGCAGCTGCTCGACGGTCGCCGGCGCGGTGGCCAGCTCGGTGACCAGCTCGACCTCGGCGGACTGGATCTGCTGCGTCAGCAGCTTGACCCAGCGGCGGTCGGGCTCGTTGGAATCGCCCACGGTGGCCGAGTACAGCGTGTCGCGGATCGGCTCCAGCGTCGCGTAGGGGATGCAGAAATGGATCGTGCCGGTGGTCTCGCCGATCTCGAGCGTGAACGAGGTCGTGACGACGATCTCGCTCGGCGCCGCGACGGTGGCGAACTGCGGCTGCATCTCGGAGCGCTGGTACTCCAGCTCGACCGGGTAGACGCCGGACCAGGCCTTCTTGTACTCGGCGGTGATGACCTCGACCAGCCGCACGATCACGCGCTGCTCGGTGGGCGAGAAGTCGCGCCCCTCGATGCGGGTGTGGAACTTGCCGGCGCCGCCGAACAGCGCGTCGATCACCGCGAACACCAGCGTCGGGTCGCAGACGATCAGCCCGCTGCCGCGCAGCGGCCGCACCGACACGATGTTGAAGTTGGTCGGCACCACGATCTCGCGCAGGAAGGCGCTGTACTTCTGCACCTTGATCGAGCCGACCGCCACCTCCGGCGTGCGCCGGATCATGTTGAACAGGCCGACGCGGATGTTGCGCGAGAAGCGCTCGTTGATGATCTCCATCGTGGGCATGCGCCCACGGACGATCCGCTCCTGGCTCTCGAGCTTGTACTCGCGGATCGCGCCCTGCTCGACCTCCTCGGTCTCGAGCTTCTGGCTTTCGCCGGTGATGCCCTGCAGCAGGGCATCGACTTCGTCTTGGCTGAGGATCTGCTGATTCATGCCGTCAGCCGGTCATTGAATGATGAAGCTGGAGAAATGGACATGCTCGACGGGGTTGTGAACCTCGGGCTCGTCCGACTTCTTCCTTTTCACCGCCGGCGCACTCGCGGCCGCGGGCGGCGGCAGCTCGATGCCCAGCGGCCGCACCGCCTCGCGCATGATCTCGGCCGCGAGCCTCTCCTTGCCCTCGCGCTCGAGCAGCTCGGCCGCGGTCTTGTGCGCCAGGATCATCAGCACGCCGTTGCGGATCGCCGGCATGTAGAGCTTGAGCTCCTCGGCGACCTTGGCGTCGTCGACCTGGAGCGTCACGCCGACCTGGGCATAGCGCTCGGCATCGCGGTCGGCCAGGTTGACGACGAAGGCGTCCAGCGGCAGGAAGGTCGGCGGACCATGCCGCTCCTTCTTGGCCGGCTCCTCGTGGGTGTCGGCGGCCTCGCCGCCCTCCTCGGCCGCGGCCGCCGCCTCGGCGGCACGCTTCTTCAGCAGGTAGACGGTCGCGCCGCCGCCGGCGGCCAGCAGCAAGGCGACCACCGCGAGGATGATGACCAGCTTCTTCGGGAGCCGCCGCTTGGGCTTGCTCGACGCATCGACGACCGCTTCCGCCGCGGCAGCTGCAGACATGGGGCACTCCTTGCCAGACAGGGGCACGGTCGGCCGTCGGGCCGGCACGCACCGGGTATGGCATTGATTATTCGGGCCGCCCCCGCGGGCCAAAGCCCGATAAGGCCGGCGTTTCCGTCCTTATCGGCCGCGCCGCCCGCCCTCAAGCGTAGGTGTCGACCAGGCCACGGACCACATGGCGCTGCGGCGTGACGCCGGCCACGGGCTCGCCCGCGGACTCGCCGTCGCCGGCCGTGCGGCCGGGTATGGCATCGCTCGCGTCGCCCTGGCCGCGGCGCTGCTCGAACACGCCGCCGCCGGCCAGCGTCAGGCCGGCGCCATGCAGCGCGGCCGCCAGCGTCGGCAGGCCGGCCTCGATGGCCTCGCGGGTGCGGGCGTGCTCGGCGGCGAAGTCGATCTGGGCCTGCGCGCCGTCGAGCACGATCTTGACCGCGATCGGGCCCATCTCGGCCGGGTTGAGCTGCAGCGTCGCGTGCTGCACGCCGTCGCGCGCCAGCGTGGTGAGCTGGGTCGCGAGCGCCTGCGAGAAGTCGGGGGCGGTGACCGGCGTGGCGAGCGCGAGCGTGGCCGTCGCGCCGGCACGAGGCGCCGCGCTGGCGCCGGACAGGGCCGTCGGCACCGGCGGCGTCAGCGGGGTCGGGCTGCCCGGCTCGAACCGCGCCGCGGCCGCCTCGGTCGGGACGGCCTGGGCGGCGACGTCGGCGAACGACGCCTCGCCCAGCGTCGGCTCCAGCCCGGCGGCGATCGGCGCGCCGGCCGTCGCCGGCGTCTCGGCCTGCAGGGTCGCGGTGTCGAGCGCGGCCCGAGCCGACACCTCGGCCGGCGTCGTGGACAGGGTCGCGTCCGGCGTCCCGGGCAGGGTCGGCGCCGCGGCCGCGGCATCGCCCTGCAGTGCCGCGGGGATGGCGGTCGGCGCGACCGGCTCCGGCGCCTGCAGGCGCGCGAACCAGTCGATCACCGCCTGGGCACGGATGCCGTCGAGCGAATCGGTCGTGGCCTGCTCGCCGTCGCCGGGGAGCGTCGTGGCGACAGCGCTGGCCGCGTCGGCGGCCGCGTCAGCGCGGCGCGGCGGCGGCGCGTCGGTGGCACGCGGGCGTGGTTCGCCGCGCTCGGCCTTGCGGGCCGGCGTGGCGGGCCTGGCCGCGGCGTTGCCCTCCGGCC
>DATILD010000075.1:0-3109 GCA_035476815.1 Methylibium sp. | reverse complement strand
CTTCTCCGACGATCGCAAGTACCTGTGGGCCGGCCGCCTCGACGACAACAAGATCTTCGTGTTCGACGTCGGCACCGACCCGACCAAGCCCAAGCTGGTCCGCACCATCAACGACTTCGTCGCCAAGAGCGGCTACGTCGGCCCGCACACCTTCTACGCGATGCCGGGCCGCATGCTGGTCCAGGCGCTGTCCAACAGCAAGGACCATGGCGGCGTCACCGGCATCGCCGTCTACAACAACCAGGGGCAGTACGTCGGCAAGCACGACATGCCGGTCGGGGTCGCGGCCATCGGCGGCGGCGACGGCTACGGCTACGACATCGGCATCAACCCGGAGAAGAACGTGATGCTGACGTCGAGCTTCACCGGTTGGACCAACTACATGATGGACCTCGGCACCCTGGTCAAGGATGCCAACGCCATGAAGAACTTCGGCAACACGATGGCGATCTGGGACGCGAAGACCATGCAGCCCAAGAAGGTCTTCAACGTGCCCGGCGCGCCGCTGGAGATCCGCTGGTCGCTGAAGGCAGGCCAGAACTGGGCCGTGACCGCGACCGCGCTGACGTCCAAGATCTGGCTGATCAAGCAGGACGCCAAGGGCGAGTGGCAGGCCAAGGACGTGGCCACGATCGGCGACCCGGCCAAGATCCCGCTGCCGGTCGACATCTCGATCACCGCCGACGGCAAGGGCCTGTGGGTCAACACCTTCATGGACGGCAAGACCCGCTACTTCGACATGACGGACCCGGAGAACCCGAAGCAGACCTACGAGATGGTCGCCGGCAAGCAGGTCAACATGGTGTCGCAGAGCTGGGACGGCAAGCGCGTCTACCTGACGACCTCGCTGCTCGGCAACTGGGACAAGAAGGGCACCGACGACGAGCAGTTCCTGCGCATCTACGACTGGGACGGCAAGGAACTGAAGAACAAGCTGGACATCGACTTCTACAAGCTGAAGCTGGGGCGTGCGCACCACATGAAGTTCTCGGGCGAGGCGCCCGCGCGCTCGGCATCGATCGGGGCGGCGAGCGGCCTGCTCGCGTCGGGACGTTGAACGCGACCCGACTCGCGCTGGTCGGCATGCTGGCCCTGGCGGCCGGCATGCCGCCGGCGCTCGCCCACGCGGGCCCGCACCCGGCGGTCCGCGGCGCCGACCGCGCGGCCGCGCCGCTGGTCCAGCCGCCGACCCAGGACTTCGTCGCCAACCCGGCCGGCAGCTACCGCCTGCCGATGCTCCAGCAGGCCGCCAACGGCTGGGTGCTCGACGGCAGCATGGTGCCGCGGCGGCTGTCGCGCTACACGCAGGGCGCGGTGACGCTGCTGTCGTTCGTCTACACCTACTGCAGCGACCCGATCGGCTGCCCGCTCGCCTACGCGACGATGGCGGACCTGAAGTCGCGCGTGCTGGCCGACCCGAGCCTGCATGGCAAGGTGAGGTTCGTGTCGCTGTCCTTCGATCCGACCAACGACACGCCCGATGCGATGCGGATCTACGGTGCCGAGCACGCGCAGTCCACCGCGCTGCCGTGGCACTTCCTGACCACCTATTCGCCGCGCTTCCTGCTGCCGATCCTGGACGGCTACGGCCAGGACGTCGAGGTCGAACTCGATGCGCGCGGCGCCCCGACACGCGCTCGCACCCACATGCTCAAGCTGTTCCTGATCGACCCGCGCGCCGGCGTGCGCGAGATCTACAGCGCCGCCTTCCTGCACCCCGAGGTGATGTTCAACGACATCAAGACCCTGGTCATGGAGGCCCCGGCGTCCACCCGGCAGGCACGCCCGTGATGAAGAAGACCCTCATTGCGCTGGGCCTCGGCCTGTCCGCCGCCGTCGCTGCGACGATCGCGTTCCAGCCGCAGTGGCTGCCGCCCAGCACCGCTGCGCGCGCCTTCGGCCTGCCGCCCCTGCCGGCCGGCGTGCCGGCGGGCAGCGCCGCCCAGGCCGCGCTCGGCCGCAAGCTGTTCTTCGACCGGCGCCTGTCGTTCAACGAGACGATGTCCTGCGCGATGTGCCACGTCCCCGAGGAGGGCTTCGGGTCGCGCGCGTCGAAGACGGCCGTGGGCATCGAGGGCAAGAGCCTGAAGCGCAACGCCCCCACGCTGCTGAACGTGGCCTGGCAGCGCGCGCTGTTCCACGACGGCCGCGAGTCGTCGCTGGTCACCCAGGCCTGGGCGCCCTTCCTCAACCCGGACGAGATGGCCAACCCGTCGATCGGCTTCGTGCTCGATCGTCTGCGCTCGCTGCGCGACTACGCAGGCCTGTTCGAGCAGGCCTTCGACGGCCGCGCGGCATCGATGGACACCGTCGGCGCCGCACTGGCGGCCTACCAGGCGACGCTCGTGGCCGGCGACTCGCGCCTCGACCGCTGGCTCTACGCGCACGAGGCGACAGCCCTCTCGACGCAGGAGCAGCGTGGCTACCGGCTGTTCATCGGCAAGGCGAACTGCCGCGCCTGCCACCTCGTCGGTCCGGCCGACGCGCTGTTCGCGGACGGCCGATTCCACGTCACCGGGGTCGGCTTCCCGCTCGAGCGCGAAGACAGCTATGTCGTGCCGCTCGCGCCCGGCGTTCAGACCCAGGTCACCGAGCTGGAGCTGCAGGCCTTCGCCAACGCGACCCAGCATGACCTCGGCCGCTTCGAGATCACGCACCAGGCCGCCGACCGCTATGCCTTCAAGACGCCCAGCCTGCGCAACATCGCGCACTCGGCCCCTTACATGCACGACGGCTCGCTCGACACGCTGGAGGCGGTCGTGCGTTTCTACGACCGCGGCGCCGGCCAGGCGCCGGGCAAGAGCAGCCTGATCAAGCCGCTGCAGCTGACCGCGGACGAGCGACGCGACCTGGTCGCCTTCCTGAGCGCACTCGACGGGCGCGAGCTCGGCAGCCTCATGGCCTCGCGCCCGGCCGACGCGAAGCGCTGAACGGACCACCCGCTCCGAGGCGCGCCGCCCGCGGTCACTCACCCGAGCGTATCGGCCCAGATGTTGTGCGCCCAGGCCAGCGCGTAGCGGCCCTCGGCCTCGTTGCGCGCGGCCGAGACGCCACCCGAGCCGGCGATCGTCTTGAAGGTCTTCTCCGCCGCCACGTACTCGTGCACGCT
>DATILD010000074.1:0-13163 GCA_035476815.1 Methylibium sp. | reverse complement strand
CGCGCATGACATCGACATGCTCACGCTGGGCCAGTACCTGGCGCCCAGCGGCCACCACCTGCCAGTGAAACGCTACGTGCACCCGGACACCTTCAGGATGTTCGAGCGCGAGGCCCAGGCGATGGGCTTCAGCCATGCCGCGGTCGGCGCGATGGTGCGATCGAGCTACCACGCCGACCAGCAGGCCCATGCGGCCGGCGTGGCGGCGGCGTGAGGTAGCCGCTGCGCGGGCCGAGCGCCGGGCCGCTCCCAAGCCGGCCCGCATCCCCTTGGGGGATCGGCCGACGTACCCGTCGGACGAGGGGCCGTCAGTTCGCCGGCAGCGTCGACAAGTGCTGCAGGTAGGCGACCAGCTCCCAGATTTCTTCCGGCGTGTAGGCATTGCCCCAGGGCGGCATGATGTCCGCGCCGCGCCGGCCCTCGGTGATGGTCTTGAAGGCGTCGGCCGCAACGAAGTCCTTGCGGCCCTTGAAGGACGGCGCCTTGCCGCCGGTGCCCTCGTTGCCATGGCAGTAGGCCGCGCAGGTCGAACCGAAACGCAGCTTGCCGGCGGCGACGCGCGCCGGGTCCTTGATATCGAAGGGCGCGTCGGCCGCGCCGGCCGCCATGCTCAGGCCGAGCAGCGCCACGGCCAGGGACATCGAACGCTTGAACATCATCAAGAACAGCTCCTTCACGAAAAAAGGAGGATGGCCTGCGGCCACCCTCCCAAGGGTACGGCATCGCTGCCGTCCACACCGAGAAACAACGATCAATCGACGGAGAAGACCATCAGCGCCGCACCGCCCGGCAGGTCGCGGATCTGCGGGAAGGCGCCGGTCAGGAAGCCGGGCGCATGCGAGCCCAGGCCGGTCGGGATGGCGATGTACTGCTTGCCGCCCACGGCATAGCTGACCGGGCCGCCGCGCGAGCCCGAGCCGGCGTGGAACTTCCACAGCTCCTTGCCGTTGTCGGCGTCGTAGGCGAACAGGTTGCCGACCATGTCGCCGGTGAACACCAGGCCGCCCGCGGTGGCCAGCACCGAGGCCATGCCCGGCATCTCGTAGCGCACGCGCCAGACCGACTTGCCGGTCAGCGGATCCATCGCGCCGAACCAGCCGTCGGCCTTCTTGCCCGGCGGGTTGGTCAGCGTGATCTCCGACAGGCCCAGCGACAGCCCGCCGATGCCCGGCACCGGGCCCTGCTTGGCGCTGGTGACGGTGTTGCACACCTCCATGCCATGCGAGTACCAGAGCTTGGTGGCCGGGTTGTAGGCGCCATGGTTCCAGCTGCGGCCGCCCAGCAGGTTGGGGCAGTGCAGCTTCTGCTTGCCGGTCTCCGGATACACCGGGTCGATCGGCAGGCCGGTCTTCAGGTCGATGCCCTTGGTCCAGTTGACGTTCTCGGCGTACTGCCACGCGTTGTGCAAGGCGCCGTTGTCCTTGTCCATCACGTAGACGAAGCCGTTCTTGTTCAGGTGGACGATGACGTTCTTGCCCTTGCCGTCCGGCACCACCAGCGCCTCGTAGGACGCGTCGAAGTCCCAGGAGTCGTTCGGCACCTCCTGGCGGTGCCACTTGATCTTGCCGGTCTTGGGCTCGAGCGCGAGCAGCGTCGCGGTGTAGAGGTTGTCGCCCATCCGCGCCTCGCGGTTGTAGTCGGGCGCGGCGTTGCTGGTGCCGATGTAGATGGTGTCGGTGGCCGGATCGTAGGTGCCGGGCAGCCAGGCCGAGCCGCCGCCGACCTTGCGGCTGTCGCCGGGCCAGCTCTTCGGGTCGTCGCGCGGCACCTCGAAGGTCCAGGCGCGCTCGCCGGTGTCGGCGTTGACGGCGAAGATCTTGCCGACGATCGGCTGGTCGCCGCCGGTGGTGCCGCCGAACAGGATGTTGCCGGCCAGCTGCGGCGGCGAGGAGAACAGCGCGCCGTACTCCTTCTTCATGTCGGTGAGCTGGGTCGACCACAGCTCCTTGCCGGTCTTCTGGTCGAGCGCGACCATGCGGCCGTCGAGCGTGCCGACGAAGACCTTGCCACGGCCCACGGTGACGCCGCGGCTGGCCGAGCCGTAGAACACCTCCTTGACGACGGCGTCGAGCTTGGGCGTGTAGCGCCAGAGCACCTTGCCGCTCGCCGCGTCGAGCGCGAACACGTTGTTGTCCGGCGCGATCGTGTACATCACGCCGTCGATCACGATCGGCGTGGCCTGCAGGCCATGGGTGATGGTGCCCGGCTGGTGGATCCAGGCGACCTTGAGCTTGCCGACATTGCTCTTGTTGATCTGCGTGAGCGGGCTGAAGCGCCAGGCGTTGTGGCTGCGGTGGTACTGCGGCCAGTTGTTCGGGTCGTCGTAGCCCGGGCCGCTCGCGGCCATGGCGCTCCCCGCGCCGATCAGGGCGGTGGTCAGTGCCGCGGCCAGCGCGGCCCCGAGCATCGTCGTCGTCAGTACATGTCTCACTGCGGTCTCCTGCGAGGTTGTTGTGTGGCGTTCGCTTCGGGCACGGTCGGCGCCCGCGGTCCTCAAAAGGCAGGTTCCGTGCCACGCGGGGACAACCCTCGGATGCCTTGCGGCGACCACCGTGTCCCTGGGGGCATGAGGCATCACGTGTCGCGAACCGTCTGTCGCTGAAGCGACAACTGTCGCTCGGCATTTCGCGGTCCGAGGCGCGCTCCGCATGCGCGCGCCGGGGGCCGTGCGCTCGGCAATGCACTGGCACGGTTGCTGCACAAGAGGCTCGCTCGTCCGTGGCGCCGGAGGGACCCGCGGCCACGGACGCACGCACTCGATCCGTCAATAAACAGGAGACCTCATGAGCATTCACAAAGCCTTCGCGTCGCACGCGCTCGCCGCTGCCGCGGCCCTTGCCCTGATGCCCGGACTGTCCGCCGCGCAAACGTCGGTGCAGATCTTCGGCATCATCGATGCGGGTGTGCTGGTCCAGTCGAAGTCCGCTGCCGGCGGCAGCCTGACGCGGCTCGAGACCAGCGGCCTGCGCCAGAGCGTGTGGGGCTTCAAGGGCAGCGAGGATCTCGGCGGCGGGCTCAAGGCCTTCTTCAACCTCGAGTCGCACTTCGACACCGACACCGGCGGCCTCCACGGCACCGGCGACAACGGCACGCCATCGGTCGGCACCGTGCTGTTCCGCCGGCAGGCCAACGTCGGCCTGTCGGGCGACTGGGGCACGCTGATCCTCGGCCGCCAGTACGGCCCGGCGCTGCTGGCGCACCTCGGCACCGAGCCGCGCGCGTTCAAGGAGCAGTTCTCCAACCTCTATGCCTGGGCCTACAACCAGCTCGAGCCGATCGCCGGGGCCGGCAGCGTCAACAGCAACAACGACGTCGGCATCTTCATGAAGAACTCGATCCAGTACCGCAACACCTTCGGTCCGGTGACCGCGGGCCTGCTGTACTCGCTGGGCGAGCAGGCCGGCGACTCGTCGGACAACACCATCCTCGCGCTCGGCCTGACCTACAACGGCCCGGTCACGCTGTCGTTCTCGCACGAGTACATGAAGGACCAGATCACCGGCGAGAAGGTGGTCGAGCACACCGGCCTCGGCGGCGCGGTGGCGGTCGGCGCCCTCACCTTCAAGGCCAACTACCTGCGCGGCGAGAACAACAACGCCGACGGCTCGGTCAGCTCCAAGGTCAACGGCATCGGCGTCGGCGTGGACTGGAAGTGGCACCCGATGAACAACCTGACGGTCGCGTACTACGACAACAAGGACAAGGAGAACAAGTCGAACCACACGAAGAACCTCGTGATCAGCAACGACTACTTCATCTCCAAGCGCACGACGATCTACGCGCAGGCCGCGTTCGTCGACGCCGATGACGGCGCCACCGGCGCCGCGGCGCTGAAGACCAGCATCGTCGCCGACGCCAGCTTCCGGCCGGGCGCCAAGACGAGCTTCTTCAACCTCGGGATCAACCACAACTTCTGAGTCCGCCGCAGGACGGCCGCGGGCCCTCGGGTCCGCGGCCGCGGCATGGCCGATCGACATCCAGGAGACCCGAATGACCCCCTTCCGACTTCCGCCCGCGCTGCGCGCCGGCACCCTGCTGTGCGCGGCGCTCGCCGTGGCCTGCGCCGCGATCGCCCAGGACGCCGAGCCGCCGCTCGGCGTCAACGTGCTCGAGGCCACCTTCAAGTGGCGCCCGAACTATGTCAGCGACGACATGCTGATGAACGCCGACAAGGACGCCAACAACTGGCTGCACTACGGCAAGGACTACCAGAACACGCGCTTCAGCGCGCTCACGCAGATCACCACCGACAACATCAGGAAGCTGGTGCCGAAGTGGAACCTGTCCTTCGGCGTCAACGAGGCGCAGGACAGTCAGACCACCGTGGTCAACGGCCGCGTCTACGTGACCGCGAGCCAGAACAAGGTGTTCTCGCTCGACGGCGTGACCGGCAAGATGCTGTGGAAGTACGAGCGCTCGCTGCCCAGCGACCTCGGTCCGAAGCTGTGCTGCGACGCGGTGAACCGCGGCGTCGCGGTCTACAAGGACATGGTCTTCATGGCCACGTTGGACACCCACGTCGTCGCGCTGAACAACACGACCGGCCAGGTGGTGTGGGAAAAGAAGATGGGCGACTACAAGACCGGCGAGATCTACACCTCGATGCCGCTCGTCGCCAAGGGCATGGTGATCGTCGGCAACTCGGGCGGTGACGTCGGCGGCAACGTCGGGCGCATCACCGCGCTCGACCCGGCCACCGGCAACGTGATCTGGGAAACCAAGACCCGGCCCACCAGCGCCGATCACCCGCAGGCCAAGACCTGGGCCAACGACTCGTGGAAGACCGGCGGCGTCTCCGCCTGGTTGACCGGCACCTACGACGCGAAGACCAACACCGTGCTGTGGGGCGCCGGCAACCCGACGCCGGACTTCGACCCGAGCGTGCGCAAGGGCGACAACCTGTACAGCAACTCGACGCTGGCGCTCGATGCCGACACCGGCAAGATCAAGTACCACTTCCAGTACACGCCCAACGACGCCTGGGACTATGACGGCAACAACGAGACGATCCTGGTCGACGACGACAAGGGCCGCAAGGTGTGGCTGCACGGCGACCGCAACGGCCACCTGTACTCGATCGACCGCAACAGCGGCAAGTGCAACTGGGTGGTGCCGATCGCGCGCGTCAACTGGGTCACCGGCTTCGGCGAGAACTGCCGCCCGCAGGTCAACCCCGACAAGGTGCCGCGCTACGACAAGGTCGTGACCGACATCGCGCCCATCCTCGACGGCGGCAAGGAATGGCACCCCGCGGCCTACAGTCTGCGCACCAAGCTGGTCTACGTGCCCTTCATCGACAGCTCGATGGATGTCCAGGCCAAGAAGAGCGAGTGGAAGAACGGCGAGTGGTTCCTGTCCTCGCGAGTTCTCAAGGCCAACCCCTACACCGGCGGCGTGAAGGCCTTCAACGCAACCACCGGCGAGCAGGTGTGGACGCGGCCGCAGAGCACGCCGGCCACCAGCGGCCTGCTGGCCACCGCCGGCAAGCTGGTGTTCAGCGGTGACGCCGAAGGCTGGTTCAGCGCGCTGAAGGACGACACCGGCGAGGAGCTCTGGCGCTTCAACGTCGGTTCCGGCATCCACGGCAATCCGACGACCTTCACCGCCGAGGGCAAGCAGTACGTCGCGATCGTCTACGGGCCGGGCGGCGGCAGCCTGTGGCCGCTGGTCTACGACGAGCTGTTCAAGCGCAACAACCGCGGCGGCGGGATGATGGTGTTCGGTCTGGTCGACTGAGCGGGCGCCGCGGGGCACGGCCGACGCCGTGTCCCGTGGCCCCGGGATGCCCCATGAAGACCCCCCGCTCGTTCGTCCTGCTCGCCGCGCTGCTGCTGGCGGGCCCCTGGGCCCGGTCGGCCGAGGCCGAGGCGCCGCTGGCGCTGTGCCTGAACAACGATGCGCCGCCCTTCTCGTCGGCGGCGACGCCGGAGCGCGGCATCGACGTCGAGGTCGCGCAGGCGCTGGCCCGCCAGCTCGGCCGCACGCCGCGGCTGGTGTGGGTGCAGGTGCCCAACCGCGGCGGCCTCGCCCGCGCGCTGAAGCAGAGCCTGGCCGCCGGCCAGTGCGACGCCTACCTCGGCGTGCCGCGCGACCCCGACGTGGCGCGTGAGCTGGCCGAGCGCAAGCTGCTCGCCAGCGGCCCCTACCTCACGCTCGGCTATGTGCTGGTCGCACGGGCCGGCAGTGCGCCACCGACGGTGGCCGCACTGCGCCGCGCGCGCAAGGTCGGCGCCGCCAGCGCGACGCCGGCCGACCTCTACCTGCACCGCATGCAGTTGCCGCGCGCGCCCTACCCCGGCCGCGCGGCGCTGATCGACGGGCTGAAGGCCGGCGAGATCGACCTCGCGCTCGTGTGGTCGTCCGCGCTGACGGGCGAGCGCGCGGCCGGCCTGGTGCAGGGCAGCGAGGCGATCGACGACGCCGATCTCTACACCGACCTGACCGTGGCGACGCGCAGCGCCGATGCGGCGCTGTCGCAGCAGATCGCGGCCGCCGTCGAGGCCCTGCGCGCCGACGGCCGCTTCGTCGCGATCGCGCGGACCCATGGCCTGCCGCGCGTCGCGCGGCCCTGATCCCCTGTGACCTCTCTCTCTGCACCTCCCGTGACTCCGTACTCCTTCATCGCTGCGGCCCTGCTGGCCGCGCTGCTGCCCGACGCCGCGTGGGCCTTCGGTCCGGCACCCGCCGGTGGTGCTTCCGTCACCGTGGCCGCCGCGCCGGCGGCCGACGCCGCCCCCGCCGCGCCGAGCCCCGACCTCGAACGCCAGGGCGAGGAACTGTTCGGCCGCAACTGCCAGCTCTGCCACAACTCGCGCGGCAAGGGCGGCAAGGGCCCGTCGCTGGTCAAGGGCGCCTGGGGCCCGGGCGGCGCCAACAGCGACGACACCATGTTCTCGATCATCAAGAACGGCCGGCCCAACACGCAGATGGGCGGCTTCGGCGGCGCGCTGAGCGACGCCGAGATCCGCATCGTCATCGCCTTTCTGCGCGCCGAATCGGTCCGCGTGAAGGCCGCCGAGCGCAAGGCGGCGTCCGACGCCGACCACGTGCCCTGGTGAGGCCTCGGCCGCACCACGACGTCCGCACCCACCCCCAGGAGACCACGACATGAGCGCCACCGACACCTGCTGCAGCATCGTTCCCTACTTCAAGGTCCACGCCGGCCAGCTCGAGGCCTTCAAGGCCCTGAGCACGCGCTTCATCGAGCGCACGCGCAGCGAGCCGAAGTGCCTGCACTACGCCTTCAGCTTCGACGGCGACCAGGTCCATTGCCGCGAGGGCTACGAGGGCGCGGCCGGGCTGCTGGCCCACCTGGAGAACATCGGCGCGCTGCTCGGCGAGGCGCTGCAGATCGCCGACGTGACGCGCGTCGAGGTCCACGCCCTGGCCGCCGACATCGAGCAGCTGCGCGAGCCGCTGAAGGGCCTGAGCCCGCAGTTCTTCGCGCTGCAGCCCGGCGGCCTGCGCCGTTGAGCCGCACCGCCCCATGACCCAGCCCGCCATGTTCCGCGCCGTCCACCTGCGCAAGACCGACGCCGGCGTCGACGCCGACGTGCGGCTGCTGTCCGAGGACCGGCTGCCCGAGGGCGACGTCCGCGTCGCCGTCGAGTACTCGACCATCAACTACAAGGACGGGCTGGCGATCACCGGCCGCTTCCCGGTCGTGCGCAGCTGGCCGATGGTGCCGGGCATCGACCTGGCCGGCACCGTGGCGGCCAGCGACAGCCCGCGCTTCAGGCCCGGCGACCGCGTGCTCGTCAACGGCTACGGCCTGGGCGACGCCCACTGGGGTGGCCTGGCCCAGCAGGCGCGGGTGCGCAGCGAGTGGCTGATCCCGGTGCCGGCGGTGTTCACGACGCGCCAGGCCATGGCGATCGGCACCGCCGGCTACACCGCGATGCTGTGCGTGCTCGCGCTCGAACACCAGGGCCTGCGGCCGGACCAGGGCCCGGTGCTCGTGACCGGCGCCGCCGGCGGCGTGGGCTGCGTCGCGATCGCGCTGCTGGCGCGGCTGGGCTACGAGGTCACGGCCTCGACCGGACGGCCGGCCGAGGCCGACTTCCTGCGCGGCCTCGGCGCGCGTCAGGTGATCGACCGCGCGACGCTCGCCGCCCCGGGCGAGATGCTCGGCGCCGAGACCTGGGCCGGCGCCGTCGACACCGTCGGCAGCGCGACGCTGGCCCATGTCTGCGCCGCGATGAAGTACCGCGGCGCGGTCGCGGCCTGCGGGCTGGCCCAGGGCCTGGACTTCCCGACCTCGGTGCTGCCCTACATCCTGCGCAACGTCACGCTGTGCGGCATCGATTCGGTGATGGCGCCCCACGCGCTGCGCGTCACCGCCTGGCAACGGCTGGCGCGCGACCTCGACATCGACCGGCTCGACGCCATCACCCAGGTGCGGCCGCTCGATGCGGCGATCGCCGCCGCGCCCGAGAGCCTCGCCGGCCGGGTGCGCGGGCGGCTGGTCATCGACGTGAACCGCTGACCTCGCCGCACCGCCGCCCCGGCGCCCCGGCGCTCGACCAAGCAGGCGCGTCGCCGATCGCGGCGCGATGGTAGCGTTGTCAGTTCCGTTTAGACTGAGGCCATGTCGGCGACCGGCCCCTCCACCCCGCGCCGCTCCCGCCGCGGCGGGGGCGGTATCACGCTCGGCGACGTGGCGCGCATCGCCGGCGTGTCGCCGATCACAGCGTCGCGGGCACTGAACACGCCCGACCAGGTCGCGCCCGAAACCCTGGCGCGCGTGCGCGAGGCCGTCGCCCGCACCGGCTACGTGCCGAACCGCCTGGCCGGCGGCCTGGCCTCGGCGCGCAGCCGGCTGGTCGCCGCCGTCGTGCCGACCATCGCCGGGCCGGTGTTCATGGAGATGGTGCAGTCGCTGACCGCGGCGCTGGCCGAGGCCGGCTACCAGCTGATGCTGGGCCAGAGCGGCTATGCCGAGTCGCGCGAGGACGCGCTGCTCGACGCCATCATCGGCCGGCGCCCCGACGGCATCGTGCTGACCGGCATCATGCATTCGGCCGAGGGCCGGCGCCGGCTGCTCGCCAGCGGCATCCCGGTGGTCGAGACCTGGGACCTGACGCCGACGCCGATCGACATGCTGGTCGGCTTCTCCCACGTCGACGCCGCCGCCGCGGTGGCGCGCCACCTGCAGGCGCGCGGCCGGCGCCGGCTGGCGCTGCTGAGCGGCGACGACGAGCGCGCCCAGCGCCGCAACCGCGGCTTCGC
The DNA here is from genome assembly GCA_035476815.1 of Methylibium sp. Taxonomy (GTDB): domain Bacteria; phylum Pseudomonadota; class Gammaproteobacteria; order Burkholderiales; family Burkholderiaceae_C; genus Methylibium. The sequence continues at coordinate 3,935 of DATILD010000074.1, read as the reverse complement.
CGACGAGGCCGTGAAGCTTGGCCTGGCGGCCTCAGCGGCCGAAGTGCCCACCCACCTCGTGCCGGCGCCGACGACGCTGGGCAGCGGCCGCCGCGGCCTGGCCCGGCTGCTCGAGGCCGCGCCGGACCTCGACGCGGTGTTCTGCAGCTCGGACCTGCTGGCGCTCGGCGTGCTGACCGAGGCGGCCGCGCGGGGCATCGCCGTCCCCGGGCGGCTGGCGGTGGTGGGCTTCGGCGACCTCGCCTTCGCCGGCGACACCCACCCGGCGCTCAGCACCGTGCGCATCGACGGCACGGCGATCGGCCGGCGCGCCGCGCGCTGCATCGTCGACCGGGCCGAGGGCCGCGCGGTCGCCGAGAAGGTGGTCGATCTGGGCTTCCATATCATCGAGCGCGCCAGCAGCTGATCAGGGTTTTCCATAGGTTTTGCGTTCTTGCAATCAAAAAAGGTAGCGCTACCATTACGCTACGTTAGCGCTACCATCTTTGGCGCCCGACGACCCGACCCATCGACGCCAACGCGTGGAGACCCCTCGATGAACAAGCTCCTGACTTCCCTCTACCTGGCCCTGGCGGCCGTCGTGGCCGTGCCGGCCCAGGCCGACACCTGGCCCGACAAGCCCGTGACCCTGCTCGTGCCCTTCCCGCCCGGTGGCTCGACCGACAGCGTGGCCCGCGCGATCGCGCCCAAGCTGCAGGAGAAGCTGGGCCAGACCTTCGTCGTCGACAACAAGCCCGGCGCCACCGGCACCATCGGCGCCGGCCAGGTCAAGCGCGCGCCGGCCGACGGCTACACGCTGCTGGTGTCCTCGCTCGGCCCGTTCGTGATCGCGCCGCACCTGATCAAGCCCATGCCCTACGAGGCGCTGAAGGACTTCGACCTGCTGACCGTCGCGGTGCAGGCGCCCAACGTGCTGGTCGTGCCGGCGGCCTCGCCGCTGAAGACGGTGGCCGAGGTCATCGCCGCCGCCAGGAAGGATCCGGGCAAGATCACCTACGCGTCCTCGGGCAACGGCTCGTCGGACCACCTGACGATCGAGCTGTTCTGGCTGCAGACCGGCACCAGCGGCGTCCATGTGCCCTACAAGGGCGGCGCGCCGGCGATCCAGGACCTGCTGGGCGGCCAGGTCGAGGCCTCGTTCCAGAACGTCAACGCGGTGATCCAGCACATCAACGCCGGCAAGCTGCGCGCGATCGCCGTCACCGGCGACAAGCGCTCGGCCGTGCTGCCCAATGTGCCGACGCTGGCCGAGAGCGGCGTCAAGGGCGTCGACGTCTATTCGTGGCAGGCCGTGGCGGCGCCCAAGGGCCTGCCGGCCGACGTGAAGGCCAAGTTGCACGCGGCGCTGGTCGCGGCGCTCAACGACGCCCAGGTCAAGCAGAAGTTCGCCGAGATCGGCATCGAGGTCGTCGCCAGCACGCCCGAGCAGTTCGCCGCCTTCCAGCAGGCCGAGTACGCGCGCTGGAAGACGCTGATCGAGACCCGCAAGATCACCGCGGACTGATGACGACCACCCCCGTTGCGCCTTCGGCGCTCCCCCTCGAGGGGGCGCCGCTTGCGGACCGGCGGAGCCGGATCCGCGGCGGCTGCTTGAACGACTGCTCGAACTGGGATGACCACGATGCGTAACTCCACTCCCACGGTCACCGCGATGCGGGTGATCCCCGTCGCTGGCCGCGACTCGATGCTGATGAACCTGAGCGGCGCGCATGGCCCGTTCTTCACCCGCAACCTGGTGCTCCTGACCGACAACGCCGGCCGCAGCGGCGTCGGCGAGGTGCCGGGCGGCGAGAAGATCCGTCAGACGCTCGAGGACGCCCGCGCGCTGGTCGTCGGCCAGCCGGTCGGCGACGTGCAGCGCGTGCTGCGCGCGGTGCGCGAGCGCTTCGCCGACCGCGACGCCGGCGGCCGCGGGCTGCAGACCTTCGACCTGCGCACCACCATCCACGTCGTCACCGCCGTCGAGTCGGCGCTGCTCGACCTGCTGGGCCAGCACCTCGAGCTGCCGGTCGCGGCGCTGCTCGGCGAGGGCCAGCAGCGCGAGTCGGTCGAGATGCTCGGCTACCTGTTCTTCGTCGGCGACCGCAAGAAGACCGACCTGCCCTATGCCACGCCGGCCGACGAAGCCGCCGATGCCGACGACTGGCAGCGCCTGCGCCACGAGGCGGCGATGACGCCCGAGGCCGTCGTGCGCCTGGCCGAGGCGGCGCGCGCGCGCTACGGCTTCAACGACTTCAAGCTCAAGGGCGGCGTGCTGGCCGGCGAGGCCGAGATCGAGGCCGTGACGGCCCTGCACCAACGCTTCCCCGAGGCCCGCGTGACGCTGGACCCGAACGGCGGCTGGCTGCTCAAGGACGCGATCCGGCTGATGCGCGACCTGCACGGCGTGGTCGCCTATGCCGAGGACCCCTGCGGCGCCGAGGAGGGCTATTCGGGCCGCGAGGTGATGGCCGAGTTCCGCCGCGCGACCGGCCTGCCGACGGCAACCAACATGGTCGCGACCGACTGGCGCCAGCTGACGCACGCGCTGTCGCTGCAGTCGGTCGACATCCCGCTGGCCGACCCGCATTTCTGGACCATGGCCGGCTCGGTGCGCGTCGCCCAGACCTGCCGCGACTGGGGCCTGACCTGGGGCTCGCACTCAAACAATCACTTCGACGTCTCGCTCGCCATGTTCACGCACGTGGCGGCCGCGGCGCCCGGCAAGGTGACCGCAATCGACACCCACTGGATCTGGCAGGACGGCCAGCGCCTGACGCGCGACCCGCTGCGTATCGAAGGCGGACTGGTGCAGGTGCCCAAGCAGCCAGGCCTGGGTGTCGAACTCGACATGGCCGAAGTGGAAAAGGCTCACCGGCTGTACCTGGAACACGGCCTGGGGGCGCGCGATGACGCGGCCGCCATGCAGTACCTCATCCCCGGCTGGCAATTCAACCCCAAGCGCCCCGCGCTCGACCGATAGGAATCCTCATGCACAAGAACCTGATTGCCGGCGAATCGAGGAGCCACCCATGAGAGAAAACCGCCTGCGCACTATCTGGAAATCGGGCGGCGCCGCCGTCAATGGCTGGCTGGCCATCCCCAACGGCTTTGCCAGCGAAACCATGGCGCACCAGGGCTGGGACACCTTGACCGTGGACATGCAGCACGGCGTGGTGGACTACCAGGCGATGGTGACGATGCTGCAGGCCATCTCGACCACGGCCACCGTGCCGGTGGTTCGGGTGCCCTGGCTGGAGCCCGGCATCCTGATGAAAACGCTGGATGCCGGCGCCTATGCCGTGATCTGCCCGATGGTCAACACGCGTGAAGACGCGCAAAAGCTGGTTTCCTGGACCAGCTACGCGCCGCGCGGCACGCGCAGCTTCGGGCCGGTGCGTGCGCTGCTCTACAGCGGCGCCGACTACCCGGAACATGCGAACGACACCATCGTTCGTTTCGCGATGATCGAAACCGCGCAGGCCCTGGAGAACCTCGACGACATCCTGTCGGTCGAGGGCCTCGACGCGGTCTACATCGGCCCATCGGACCTGTCGTTGTCGCTCGGCTGCAAGCCCTCGATGGATGAGCTCGAGCCCAAGGCGGCGCAAGCCGTGGAGCACATCCTGGCGCGCGCCAAGGCGCACGGCGTGGTGGCCGGCATCCACAACACGGCGCCGCCGGCGGCGCTGGAGCGCATTGCCAAAGGCTTCCAGTTCGTCACCATCAGCTCGGACGCCCGCCTGATCGCGGCCGGCGCGCAGCAGGTGATGGCGGCCATGCGCGCCGGCCAGGCCGCGCGACCCGCCGGCTCTTATTGACTAAACCAACACAGAGAGTGAGAAAACAATGAAGATCGGATTCATCGGCCTGGGCATCATGGGCGCGCCGATGGCGCAACACCTGCTGGCCGCGGGCCACGAACTGTTCGTCCGCACGCGCAGCAAGGTACCCGA
>DATILD010000073.1:0-13356 GCA_035476815.1 Methylibium sp. | reverse complement strand
CGGGTCTGCGCCAATCAGGTCGGCCACCTCGTCACGAGCTTTTTCGACTGCCGCTTCCGCTTCCCAGCCCCAGGCATGGCTGCGAGACGCTGGGTTGCCGAAGTGCTCGCTCAGCCACGGGATCATGGCCTGGACCACGCGGGGGTCGACCGGCGTGGTGGCGCCGTAGTCCATGTAGATCGGGAAATGCGGGGTCATGTCCATAACAACAGCGGCTGGCGAAGGCGGAAGAGACGGGGCTTACTTGACGAGGGTGCTGCCGAGCGCGAACACCGAGTTCGGCGCGGTGATCTTGATCGGCTTGACCACCGGCTGCGACGAGATCGCGCGCTTGATGGGCGCCTCCTCGATCGACACGCCCTTGGCCAGCTGATCGTCGACCAGCTTGCGCAGCGAGATCGAGTCCAGGAACTCGATCATCTTGGTGTTCAGGCTGGCCCACAGGTCGTGCGTCATGCAGCGGCCGGTGTCGTCGCCCATGCAGTTTTCCTTGCCGCCGCAGCCGGTGGCGTCGATCGGCTCGTCGACCGCGACGATGATGTCGGCGACGGTGATCTCGTCGGCCTTGCGGCCCAGCGAATAGCCGCCGCCGGGGCCGCGGGTGGACTCGACCAGTTCGTGGCGGCGCAGCTTGCCGAACAGTTGCTCAAGGTAGGACAACGAGATCTGCTGGCGCGCGCTGATGGCGGCCAGCGCGACCGGCCCGCCATGCTCGCGCAGCGCCAGATCGATCATGGCGGTGACGGCGAAGCGTCCTTTGGTGGTGAGGCGCATGATGTACTCCTAGGGGTTCGGGGGCGGCCGGACCGGCGGCTGACCGGGGGACACCCCGCTCGAGCCGGCGTCGGAGACCTAATCCCGACTGAATGACTCGATTATAGGGGAAGCCGACTGTTTCGGTCGGCATCCCGCCGGGAAGTTCCCTATTGCCGTTTGAGCGTCTTGGACAAGCTGTCGACCAAGCCGTCGCAGGCGATTTCCACCAAGTCAAGGACGCGCTCGAAGCCGGCGGCGGCGCCGCCATAGGGGTCGGGCACCACCTCGCTGCCGGCCGCCGGCGCGTAGGCCATCAGCCGCCGCAGCTTGCGCCGGTGCGGCGCCGGGCAGTCGGCCTCCAGCCGTGCCAGGTTGTCCCAGTCCATCGCCAGCAGCAGGTCGAAGCGCTCGTAGTCCGCCTCGACCACCTCGCGCGCCCGCAGCGGCGCCAGGTCGTAGCCGCGGCGGCGGGCATGCTGCTGGCTGCGCTCGTCCGGCGGCTCGCCGACGTGGTAGGCGTGGGTGCCGGCCGAGTCCACGACCACATGGGCGTCGAGCCCGGCCGCCGCCAGCTTGGCGCGCAGCACACCCTCGGCCGTCGGGCTGCGGCAGATGTTGCCCATGCAGACCATGAGAACGCGAATCTCCACCGGCGCAGTCTATGCCGCGCCCTGCCCTGCTCAGCCGCGTCGCCGGGGTGATTCGAGCGGGTAGCCGCGACCGGGGTAGTCGAAGCCGCCGAGCTCCAAGCGCTGCAGCTCGGTCGCCTGCGGCGAGGCGTAATAGGCGCGGATCTCGCGCATCAGCCCGCTCGTCCGGTCGAACACCACCCACTCCGTGCCGCGCAGCACCTGGCCGGCGTTGGTCTTGAAATGGCTCCACTCGATCGCGCCCTCGGCCGTGGCCTCGTCGAGCGCCAGCCGGTCGATGGTCCACCACGACCCCAGCGTCTCGACCGCGCGCCGCCAGCGCTCGGCGATCCTGGCCGCGCCGCGGAACGGCCCCTCGTACATGCCCGGCGGGAAGTAGTGCACCGCGTCGGGCGTGAAGCAGCCGATCATCTTGGCCTCGTCGGCCTCGTTGCAGCCGTCGTAATAGCGGCGGATCACCGCCTCCATCGCCGCTCGGCTCAGCATGGGGCTCATGCAGGCCCCGCTTCCACCGCGATCAGCTTCTTCAGCAGCCGCCGCACCTTGACCGGCGCGACGTCGTTGCTCATCAGCACCGGGTTGAGGCTGAAGAAGTCGGTCGTGTCCATCTCCTCGTGGATCGCCGTGATGATCGGTCCGTCCTCGTGCTCGAAGGCGGCGTGCATCGCCTGGATCTTCATCCGGTTGAACTCGCCGTCGTCGACCAGATGGTTGCGACGCGTCGCGAAGAAGTAGTGGGTGCGGCCGGCGCTCTCCGGCGTGCAGGTGTGCAGGTCGTACTGGCCGATGGTGTGGTCGAGGTCGAGCGCGGCGCCCGGCTCCTGGGTGCAGCCGATGGTGAGCTGGATCGTCGCCGGCGGCGACCAGTTGACCTCGACGAAGTGCCGCGCCTCGACCTCGGGCTCGGGCAGGAAGGCCGCGAGGATCTGGATCGGCGGCGTCTGCTGCCACTCCCAGCGCGCCGACACCGCGCGCTCGCCCTCGCGCAGCCGGGGCACCAGCGGGGTCAGCTGGCCGCGCGTCGACAGCACCTCGCCATGCACATGGTCGACATGGCTCAGGTCCATCACGTTGTCGATGATCAGCTCGTAGTTCGCCCGCATCGGCATGTAGGTGTGGGCGACCCCGGTCGGCGGGCCCTCGTCCAGCGGGCCGAAGTCGGGCAGCTTGCCCGGATCGGCCGGCGCGTCGCCCATCCAGATCCAGACGAAGCCGTGGCGCTCGATCAGCGGGTAGCTGCGCACCTGCGCGGCCTTCGGGATCGTGCCGTTGCCATGCGGGTTCTTCGTGCACCGGCCCTCGCAGTCGAACTGCAGCGCGTGGTACAGGCAGACCACCTCGTCGCCGACGCGCTTGCCCAGGTGCAGCGGCGCGAAGCGGTGCGGGCAGCGGTCGTGCAGCGCCACCGGCGTGCCGTCGGCCTTGCGGTAGAGCATCACCGCGGTGTCGAGCAGCGTGCGGTGGAACAGCGCCTCGGGGCCGACCTCGGTCGACAGCGCCGCCGCGTACCAGGCGTTGCGCAGATAGGGGATCGTCGTCTCCATGCCTATGAACTCCTTCTTGCGGGGCGCAGTCTAGGAGCGGCAGGGACCGACGGTCCAATACCGAAACGGCCGGGTGGCGATACCCGGCCGGTATCCGCCACCCGCGGCGCCGATCGAGGCGCCGGAGGGGCGCTAGAAGCCGATGCCGTACAAGCCGTCGAGCCCCGGCGTGCGAAAGCGGATCATGTCCTTGTGACCGATGCCGTTCTCCGCAAGGCTCTTGTCCGCCTGCGGCTCGAAGCGCTCGCCGTTGCAGCGCAACCAGTGCACGGTCGCCCAGTCGATCTTCCCGAACTGCGGGTGGCCGCCGTAGAGCCGCGGCAGCACCTGCGACACCAGCGCGCCGAAGGGCATGGTCGGCGGCACCGGGATGCAGTGCGGCGCCGCATACATCAGATGCTTGTCCCAGCCGATGCCGAGCAGCTGCTGGCCGTGGAAGTTCTCGACCCGGTCCTTCATGTCGCCGTGGTAGCCGGCGCGGATCGCTTGGGTGCTCATGTTCGGTCTCCTCAGGCGGTCTTGCGGTCGGTGGCCGGTGCGGTCTGCATCGGCTCGTGCATGCTGGCCGGCCGGCCGGTCCAGCGCTCCCAGTTCACCGCGTCGACATGGCCGACGAAGTCGCCGCCGTCCACGCCGGGCTGGATGCCCATGTACTTCAGCGCCTCGACCAGCGGGTTGAAGTCGGGCGCGCTCGGGTCCACGCCCGGCAGGAAGTAGTTGCCCTGGTAGATCTGATGCACCGGCAGGTGGGCATGGACGTACTTCTCGGGCTCGTCGCGGAAGATGTCCCTGCAGCCGTCGGAGCAGCAGTGGAACTTCTCGCCGAGGTAGCTCTCCTCGCGCACGCAGATCGTGGTCGGATCGTCGGGCTCGGTGAAGAGCAGCGGCCACTGGCAGACCTGGCAGAGCTGCGGCAGCGTCGCGTTGACGAAGGGCTTGCCCTGCTTCTCGAGCTCGCGCCAATGCTCGAGGCGCGGGCGGTAGTACCGGTCGAAGGTGTCGGGGTAGCGCTCCGACAGCCAGTCCATCTCCTGCTCGCTCGGCAGCCAGACCGGGAAGCCCGCGGCATGGCGGAACTGGTAGAAGGTGGCCCAGAGCTGGTGGCCGACATGGCCCTTCTCCTTGACCGTGACCTCGGCGTACTTGGGCATGCGGATGCCGTAGCGCGCGAGGTCGTCGAACAGCGCGCCGCCGTTCTTCTCGAAGTAGACCTCCCAGGCCTCGCCCCAGCTCATCACGCGCTTGGGCAGCATGTAGTCCATCATCGCCGCCAGCAGCGACAGCAGCCGGTAGCCGCGCCAGAACCACTTGTCGATCCACTTCTGGACGATCGGCACGTTGTCCGGGTCCTGCTCGAGCAGGAACTTGATGACCTCGATGCCCAGCGTCATGTGGCGCGCCTCGTCGCTCTGCGCCGAGAAGCCGAAGCTCACCGTGGACATGTCGCCGTTGTAGGCCGCGCCCGACATCCAGGGCATGAAGACCAGGTTGGTCAGCACGTACTCGAAGGCGAACGAGATCGCGGTGATGTACTCGAACGGGCCCGCCGCCAGCGCGTCGTCGAAGAAGGACTTCGGGATCGACAGGTACCAGACCCGGTCGATCTGGTGGGTGAACTCGCTCAGGCCCTCGAAGTAGCGGTTGTAGGGGCTGAGTGCATGGATCTGCGTCTGCGCGTGGCGCAGCTCGTCGATGGCCTGCATCTGCGCGGCGATGCGCGGACCGACGCCCTCGAACTCGCGGCCGAGGATGCAGAAGCCCCGGTGCGACGCGTACTCCAGCGGGCTGATGCCGTTGAGGAAGATCTTCAGCGCCTGGATGTAGCGCGCGTCGCTGACGTTGAACTGGCCGTTGTTCTGCGCGAAGGCGTCGAGGATCGCGTAGAGCTTCCTGTCCTTCTCGCCCTGGTACTTCCAGTAGGCGTCCATGGTCAGGCGAAACGGGTCCTCCCACTTGTCCCAGTCGTGGATCTTGATGCCCTCGAAGCGCGTGGTGCGGAAGATCTCCTCCTTGGGCTGGTAGCTCGGCTCCCAGCCCAGGCCGCGGGTCAGCAGCGCGTAGTTCTCTTTCAGGCTCAGCTTCTTGGCGGTGCTCATCGGTGGGTCTCCTGGGTTCTTCAGCCGGCGAGGCCGAGCTTGGCGAGGCGCTGGCCCAGCGCCACATCGGCGGCGTCCAGCGCGGCGGCGCCGTCGGCGCCCAGCGTGGCGTCGGCCAGCGGCTGCAGCGCCTTCAGCCAGGCGGCGCGCCAGCGCGTCGCCCAGCCGGCGATCAGCGCACGGTTCTCCGCGCTCTCGGCCGCGGCGGTCTTGACGCAGGCGTCGACCCAGCGCGCCGTCTCGTCCTGCCACTTGACCAGGAAGTCGAGCAGCGCGGCCAGCGCCGGGCCATGCTGCTTCGCGAACGCGCGGTCGAAGTGGCCGTAGAACAGCGCATAGACCAGCGCGTCGGCCACCAGCGTCTGCGCGACCAGCAGCTCGAACCAGTCGCGCGTGACGAACATCGTCTCGACCTCGCGGCGCACGCCCTGCCAGGCCGGGTGCTCCATCCAGGCCTGCTTGGCGCGGGCCAGCGAGTCGCCGGAGTTGCCGTCGGCCAGCAGGCCGAGGCGCGACAGGTGCTGGGCCATGCCCAGCCGGTCCATCGTCGCCATGCTCGCGGCCTGCGACACCGCGGTGCCCCAGGCATAGGCCGAGACATGGCAGCAGTTGGTGTTGGCGCCCCACTCGTAGTGGCGCAGTGGCACCAGCGCGAACACGATCGCGTCGCGCGCGGCCTCGGGCAGGTCGCGCAGCAGGCCGCGCTGCTCGGCGAACTGCATCTGCGCGTCCAGCGCCTCCTGCGCCTTGGCGCGGGCGGCGGTGTAGGTCGCGTAGTAGTAGTTGCGCGGGTCCTTCAGCGCGTACCAGTCGGCCATGCGCACGGCGGTGCGGCGCTGGTCGTAGATGTCGAGGTCCGGCTCCCACAGCGGCTTGTAGTGGCGGTTCGTCACCGACTGCAGGTCGTAGGTGGCCTCCTGGTAGCGGCTGCTCGGCTTGTCGCCGAAGCGTCGCGCCAGGTGCCCGAAGGTCTGGCGCTGCGGCTTGATGGTCTGGGTGCGGATCTCGACGGTCATCGGCTGTCTCCGGGTGTTCTGGGCGTCGTCCTGTCATCGCAGGCGCCGTGCCATTCAGGGAACACCCTTGGTTTGATGGCCGAGCACCGCCTTCAGGCCTTGAAATCATCCAGAACACGGGAGAACCCTGAACCTCTGCAGCCAGGCAGTTCCTAGGATTGCATCCGAAACTGTCTGAATTGCTACAGCCCCTCGATGCCCCTGACCCAGCCCTCCGCGCCGGCTCGTGCCGCGCCCCCGTCGATCGCCGACCTCGTCGAGCGCATCCACTTCGACGCCCGCGACGGCCGCATCTGGCTCGACGACCAGCGCATGCTGCTGATGCATGTGTCCGCCCAGGGCGTGCTGCGCCAGGAGCTGATCGAGACGCTGGGCATCGAGCGCGCCCGCGGCCTGCTCACGCGCGTGGGCTACAACTCCGGCTCGCACGACGCCGAGCTGGCGCGCAAGCTGCGCGGCACGATGCGCGCGATCGACGCGATGTACGTCGGCCCGCAGCTGCACATGCTCGAGGGCATCGCGCGCGTCGAGACGGTCGAGTTCGAGGTCGACGAGGAGCGCGGCCACTTCTTCGGCCGCTTCAACTGGTACGGCTGCGCCGAGGCGGAGGAGCATGTGCGCCTCTACGGCATCGGCAGCGACGTCGCCTGCTGGCAGCAATGCGGCTACGCCTCGGGCTTCGTCAGCCGTTTCATGGGCCGACCGGTGATCTGCCGCGAGACGCAGTGCCGTGCCCAGGGTGCACCGCACTGCGTGATGGAAGGCCGGCCCGCCGAGGCCTGGGGCGATGACGACGACGGCCTGCGCTTCATGCAGGCCGACGCCCTGAGCGGCGGCGCCACCGCCCGTTCGCTGCTCGACGACCAGGACGTGGTCGGCGTGTCGGCCGGCTTCAACGCCGTCTGCCACATGGTGCGCCGCGCCGCGCGCACCCAGGCCACGGTGCTGTTCCAGGGCGAGAGCGGCGTCGGCAAGGAGGTGCTGGCCAAGGCGCTGCACCGCATCGGCCCGCGCGCGGCCGGACCCTTCGTCGCGATCAACTGCGCGGCGATCCCGACCGAACTGGTCGAGGCCGAGCTGTTCGGCGTCGAGAAGGGCGCCTACACCGGCGCGCTGGCCAGCCGGGCCGGGCGCTTCGAGCGCGCCGACGGCGGCACGCTGTTCCTCGACGAGGTCGGCATCCTCGGCTGGCCGGCCCAGGGCAAGCTGCTGCGCGCGCTGCAGGAGCGCGAGGTCGAGCGCGTCGGCGCGACGCAGACGCGCAAGGTCGACGTGCGCGTGGTCGCCGCGAGCAACCTCGACCTGCGCGAAGAGGTGCGCGCCGGCCGCTTCCGCGAGGACCTGTTCTTCCGCCTCAACGTGCTGCCGGTGCGCGTGCCGCCGCTGCGCGAGCGGCGCGAGGACATCCCGGTGTTCATGAACCACTTCCTGCACAAGTTCAACCGCCGCGACGGCCGGCAGGTCACCGGCTTCACCGGCCGCGCGATCGACGCGATGCTGGCCTACGACTGGCCGGGCAACATCCGCGAGCTGGAAAATCTGGTCGAGCGCGGCGTGGTGCTGGCGCCCGACGACGGCGCGATCGACACCGTGCACCTGTTCTTCGGCGGCGAGCAGGTCGAGGGCGGCCTGCTGGCGCTGAGCCGCGAGGGCTCGCTGCGCTCCGCGGCCGACGCGCAGGCCGATGCGGCGAGCGATCCGCCGACCGCGGCCGAGCTGGGCCAGCGCGTCGCCGCGCTGCTCGGCGGCGGTGAAGCCGTCGCGAAGACCCCGCTGGACCAGATCGAGGCCGCGCTGATCCGCAGCGCGCTGGCGCGCACCGGTGGCAACCAGTCGGCCGCGGCCCGGCTGCTTGGCCTGACGCGCGCGCAGTTCATCTACCGCCTGAAGAACCTCGCGCCGGCAGATACCTAGAAAGTATCAAAGCGCCCCAGCGTCGGTATTGGACCGGCCGTGACGCGCTTCCTACACTGCGCTGCATCACAGACGACAGGAGACTAGCGATGGCAATGACCGGCGTGCTGCGCCCGGGACACGGGCAGCTGCGGGTGCTCGACCTGGAGAAGTGCCGAACCTTCTACCGCGACGTGCTCGGGCTGGTGGAGATGGGCACCGACAAGCAGGGCCGCGTCTACTTCAAGTGCTGGGACGAGCGCGACCACCACTGCCTGATCCTGCGCGAGGCCGACACCGCCGGCGTCGACTTCGTCGGCTACAAGGTGCTGGACAAGGCGACGCTGGACCAGCTCGAACGCGACGTGCGTGCCTTCGGCCTGGAGACCGAGCGCATCCCCGCCGGCGACCTGCTGGAGACCGGCGAGCGCGTGCGCTTCCAGCTGCCCACCGGCCACCTGTTCGAGCTCTATGCCGAGAAGAAGCATGTGGGCAACGGCCTCGGGCAGCTCAACCCGCACCCCTGGAGCCCGGACGCCGACCGCGGCATGGCGCCGACCCGGTTGGACCACTGCCTGCTCTACGGCCCCAACATCGCCGCCAACAAGAAGCTCTTCACCGAGGTGCTGGGCTTCTACCTGGTGGAGCGCATCATCGGCCCGGTGGAGGCCGGCGAACCCGAGGTCGCGGTCTTCCTGTCGTGTTCGCACAAGACCCACGACATCGCCTTCGTCGAGCACCCCAACCCCGGCAAGCTGCACCACTTCAGCTGGCGCATGCCGACCTGGGAGCGGGTGCTGCGCGCCGGCGACATCATGGGCATGAACAAGGTGCCGATCGACATCGGCCCGACCCGCCACGGCACCACCCGCGGCGAGACCATCTATGCCTGGGACCCGTCGGGCAACCGCTTCGAGACCTTCTGCGGCGGCTACGACCCCTACCCCGATGTCGAGCCCATCACCTGGAACTTCGAGGGCTTCGGCCATGGGCTGGACTTCCCGAACGGCAAGCTGCACGAGAGCTTCCTGACGATCGTCACCTGATGCGCTGACGACGGCGCATCCCGAGGCCCGCCCCGTGCGGGCCTCGTCCATTGGCGGCGCCGCCGCGCGCGCCGATACTCACGCCAGCCATGGACCTGCGCCACCTCAAGTACTTCCTCGCGGTCGCCGAGGAGCTGAACATCGGCCGCGCCGCCGCGCGGCTGCACATCTCGCAGCCGCCGCTGACGCGCCAGATCAGGGCGCTGGAGGAGGAGCTCGGCGTCGAGCTGTTCGTGCGCACGCCCAAGGGCGTCGAACTCACCCAGGCCGGCGAGATGTTCAAGGAGGAGGCGCACAACATCCGCATGCTGGTCGAGGCCGCGACCGACCGCGTGCAGCGCGCCGGCGAGGGCAAGCTCGGCCGTCTCGACGTCGGCATCTTCGGCTCCGGCATCTACGGCGCGATCCCCGACCTGCTGGAGGCCTTCCGCGCCCAGCTGCCGGGCGTCAACGTGGTGCTGCACACGATGAACAAGAACGAGCAGATCGACGCGCTGCGCCAGCGCCGCATCACCGTCGGCTTCAACCGCATGACGCCGCCGCTGCCCGACATCGGCCGCGAGCTCGTGACCACCGAGCGCCTGCTGGTCGCGCTGCACGAGAGCCATCCGCTCGCGAAGCAGGCGGCCGTGTCGCTGCGCGCGCTCAAGAGCGAGCCGCTGGTGCTGTTCCCGAGCGTGGGGCGGCCCAACTTCGTCGACAAGGTGATCGAGCTGTGCAAGCAACAGGGCTTCGACCCCGTCGTCGCGCAGGAGGTCGGCGACGCGGTGACCGGCATCGCGCTGGTGGCCAGCGGCTACGGCGCCTCCCTCATCCCCGAGTCGATCACCACGCTGAAGATGCCGCGGGTGGTCTACCGCCCGCTGGCCGACGCGCCGCAGGCCTTCATCGACCTGAGCGTGCTGTACCGGGCGACGGACAACTCGCCGCTGCTGCGGGCCTTCCTCGGCATCGTCCGGGAGCAGCGCGCGAAGCTCGACGAGGCCAAGCGCGCGGCCGCCGGCGGCACGAAGCCGCGCGCCGCGGCGCGGGGGCGTTAGCGGTCGGCGGCGGCTGCGGCGTGCGTGCGTCGTGGAAGGCGGGGCGGACGCGCTCGCCGAGCGCATCGGAATCCACGCGCCCCGCCGCGTTGCAGGAGCGTTTTGACGCGCAGCGCGCGACCACAGACTGCTAGACTTGGTTACAAAGGGGGTGGGTGGCGGCAGCACCCACAGAGCGTCGTCTGGAACGACTGCCTGGAGGAGACCGACCGCATGATGGCATTGGTCGACCGCGAGTCCACCCCGGCCGCCCGGCCCTTCATCGGTCGCGATCGTGAGCTGGCGGTGGCCGACCGCGCCTTGGCCGCGGCACGCGCTGGCCGCGGTGGCGCCCTGCTGCTCGCCGGCCCGCCCGGGATCGGCAAGACCCGCATGGCCCAGCAGATTGCCGAGCACGCCGAAGCGGCAGGCATGTTGCCGCTCTGGGGCCGCTGCCCCGAGGAACCCGGCGCGCCGCCCTACTGGCCGTGGACGCAGCTCCTGCGCGGCTGCGTCGGAGATCACGAGGGCGCCGCGCTGGCCGCGCTGGTGGGCAGCGCCGCCCCCTACCTCGCCAGCCTCGATGCGCGGCTGGCCGCGCGGATGCCGATCCACGAAGCCCTGGCCCCGCCGGCCGAGGCGGTCCAGGCGCGCTTCCAGCTCTTCGACGCGATCACCGGCTTCTGGCAGCGCGCGGCCGCTCGGCGCCCACTGCTGTTGCTGCTCGACGACCTCCATTGCGCCGACGTGCCTTCGCTGAAGCTGCTCGAGTTCGTCGTCCGCGAGTGCGCCGACAGCATGCTGCTCGTGGTCGGCACCTACCGCGACGCCGAAGTCACGCGCAGCCATCCGCTGCAGGACACGGTCGCCATGCTGGCGCGGCAATCGGGCACGCAGCGGCTGAAGCTCGGCGGCTTCAGCGCCGCCGAGACCGCGTCGTTCGTCCAGGCCGTCGGCGGTCGGACCGCCCCGGAGCTCGCCACGGCGCTGCACCAGCGCACCGACGGCCATCCGCTGTTTCTCACCGAACTGGCGCGGCTGCTCGAGGACACCCGCGCCTGCACGCCGGCCGACCTGCGGCGCGTGCCCGAGGGCGTGCACGAGGTGATCGGGTCGCGCCTGAACCGGCTGTCGCCGCTGTGCAGCCACGCGCTCGGCAACGCCGCGGTGATCGGACGGCGCTTCGACACCAGCCTGCTGTTCTCGTTGCTCGACGACACCTCCGAGGACGAGGCCGCCGCGGCGCTCGACGAGGCACGCCGTGCGAGCCTCGTCGAGGAACTGCCCGCGGCGGCGGCATGGCAGTTCACCCACGCGCTGATCCGCGACACGCTCTACGACGAGATGCCGGCGCCGCGCCGCATGCGCCTTCACCAGCGCATCGCGCTGACGCTCGAGCGCCGCCATCGCGACGAGCCCAACTGGCTGTCGGCGCTCGCCCACCACTTCCATGCGTCGCGGTCCTACGGCGTGGACGGCAAGGCCTTCGAGTACGCGACGCGGGCGGCGCGCCAGGCCGAGACGGCGCGCGCCCACGAGGAGGCGGTGCGGCTCTACGAACTGGCCCTGCAGGCCCTCGAGGCCGGCCACGACACCGAACGCTGCGACCTGCTGCTGGCGCTCGGCGAGGCCCAGCTCGCCGCCGCGGCGCACGACGAGGCCACGTCGACCTTCAACGAGGCCTTCGCGCTCGCTCGCCGCATTCCCGCGGCCCAGGCCATGGCCCGTGCCGCGCTGGGCTACGAGACTGCGTCCTGGCGCACCACGGGGATCGGCGTCGTGTCGGTCGGGCTGCTGCGCGAGGCGCTCGCTGCCAACTCGCCGCTCGACAGCGTCCAGCGCGCCCGCCTGCTGGCGGCGCTGTGCCGCGCGCTGATCTACGCCGAGCGCGTCGACGCCGCCGTCGCCATCCACGCCCAGGCGGTGGCGATGGCGCGGCGGGTCGGCGACCCGCCGGCGCTGTTCTTCGCGCTCAGCGCGATCGCGCCGGCCCGCTGGAACCCCGAACTGCGTTCGCTGCGCCTGGTGGCGGGGCGCGAGGCCCTGGCCCTGGGCGAACGCCTGGGCCGGCCCGAGTGGACCATCGGGCACCTCACCGGCTGGCTGGTCGGCGACCTGCTCGAATCCGGCAACCTCGACGCGGCGGCCGACCTCGCCGCGCGCGGCGCCGACATGCCGATGCTGCGACACAACCGCTGGGTGACGGCGGTGCAGATCACCTGCCGCACGATGATCGCCATGCACAAGGGCCGCTTCGCCGAGGCCGAGCAGCTCGCCCAGCAGGGCCTCGCGATCGGCGTCAGCGGGGCGGCCGCGGTGCAGCTGTTCACCCTGCGGCGTGAACAGGGGCGGCTGACCGAGCTGGCGCCGGTGCTCGACCGCTTCCAGCAGGATGTCTCGGACGTCGCGACGTGGCAGCCGGGCTACATCGTGCTGTGCTGCGAGCTGGGTCGCCACGAGCAGGCCGCGGCGGCCTTCGAGCGGATGGCGGAGAAGGACTTCGTGGTCGGCAACGTCAACGACGGCATGCGACCCGGCAGCCTGGTCTACATGGCCGAGGCCTGCGCGTGGCTGGGCGATGCCCAGCGCGCCGAGCGGCTCTACGAGCTGCTGACGCCCTACGCCGGCAGCGGCATCCTGTTCGGCGCCAACGTCGCGAGCTTCGGCAGCGCCGACCGCGTCCTCGGCATGCTCGCGGTGACCATGGGCCGCTGGGAGGCTGCCGAGGTGCATTTCGAGATGGCGCTCGCGTTCGACCAGCAGAGCGGTGGCCGGCCCTGGCTGGCGCACTCCCGCCACGAGTACGCGGCCATGCTGCTCGAGCGCAAGCGACCCGGCGACGCCGAGCGGGCCCTGGCGCTGCTCGACGCCGCGTTGGCGAGCGCGCGCGAACTCGGCATGGCGGTCCTCGAGCAGCGCGCGCAGTCGCTGCGACAGCCGGCCGGCCCCGCCGGGCAAGCCGCCTACCCGGCCGGACTGACGGCGCGCGAGGTCCAGGTGCTGCGCATGGTCGCCGAGGGCCGCACCAACCACGACATCGCGACGACGCTGTTCCGCAGCGTCAACACCGTGGCCAACCATGTGCGCAACATCCTGGCCAAGATCGATGCCGCGAACCGTACCGAGGCCGCCGCGTTCGCGCGGCGGCACGGCCTGCTGGAGCGCTGACCGGCCCTAGGGCCTGTTAACGCTATCGGAGGGCTCGCGTGACCCAGGAAACGGCGGCCATCAAGGCGCAAAGCACAGCCGTAGCACGGCTACGGCGAGCATTTGCAACGCCGAGGGCCGCCGTTTCCTGGGATCACCATGGGTCCGGAACGGGCCCCCTTGTGGCCC
>DATILD010000072.1:0-18383 GCA_035476815.1 Methylibium sp. | reverse complement strand
GTGGCGAGATCAGGCCGGCGGGGCGCTCTGCTGCGCTCATGTCCCCCGCCGCCGGCCTGCGGCCGTCGTCTCCTCCTTTACTTCGCTCCGCAGAGCGCCCCACCGACCTGATCGGCTCAGCTCGTGGGCATTCGACCGTCGCACGCCCACCCTCGTGCTTGCCAAGGACGTCGGGTGGCTGACGGAGCGAAGTAAAGGAGGAGGTCAGGCGCAGCCTGACCGGGGGACATGAGCGCAGTCGGCCACCCGATGGCCTTGGCCGCCGCGCCTACGACCAAGGAAGGACTTCGACGCAGCCTTGTCGAACAGTCACTCCGACTCAATCGAACGCAGATCCGTATCAGCGAACGTCGCGAGCGAGTTCGGCGCGGCGCACCGCCCATCGGCCCTTGAGTCTCAGGCAGGGTCGCTCGACCCATCGCCATGAGAACCACGCCATGACGACGGTGCCGAGGCACAGCGCCAACGAGTAGCGGGCCTGCCCCCGCCAGCCGAGCTCCAGGAAGACGTTGAGCAGCAGCCCGTGATAGATGTAGACGCCGTACGAGATGTCGTTGCGGCGCAGGAGCTTCTCCGCCAGGTCGGGCCGCGTGTAGGCGAATGACACCGTCGTGACGGTCAGCAGCAGCATCGACGCCACGAAGGTCAGCGGCGAGCCCGGCACCGTGAATCCGACGAGCAGGTAGGCCATCAGCCAGAGCACCCCCTTGCCGCGGATGCAGGGCCACTGCCACACCCGCAGGCGCTGCATCAGCACCCCCGCCAGGAACATGAAGAAGTGCGGCAGGAAGGAATACCGGATCAGCTTCTCCAGCAGCGGTTCGCCCCCGCCTTCGTGATGCGTGCCGAAGC
The DNA here is from genome assembly GCA_035476815.1 of Methylibium sp. Taxonomy (GTDB): domain Bacteria; phylum Pseudomonadota; class Gammaproteobacteria; order Burkholderiales; family Burkholderiaceae_C; genus Methylibium. The sequence continues at coordinate 17,531 of DATILD010000072.1, read as the reverse complement.
CCGGGAAGGCCAGCCGCGTCGCGAACGCCACGCCCGCGAAGGCCACCGTCAGGCCGACCAGCAGGCGCGTGCTGCCCCCGGCCTTCGCGATGGCCCAGTAGACGAGCGGCAGCATGCAGTAGAACTGCAGCTCGATCGGGATCGTCCACAACGACCCGTTGTACGAACCCATGCCGAAGTCGCGCAGGAACGACGGCGTGTAGATCAGCCCGACCGACTGCGCCGCCAGCCACGGCGGCGTCTGCCAGCGGGCGAAGTCCACGCCCATGGCGCCGAACACCAGCACGGTCAGTGCCACGCAGCACCACAGCGCCGGGAAGATCCGCAGGATGCGCGCCTCGGCATAGGCCCGCAATCCGCCGCTGCGCTCCCAGGCGGCCGAGATCAGGAAGCCGCTGATGACGAAGAAGATCGGCACGCCCGGCAGCAGCGCGAACGGCGCCCACCAGGCCGGCCAGTCCATGCCCAGGTGATAGATCGAATGGCCGACCAGGACCTGCGACGCCGCGAAGATCCGCAGCAGGTCGAAGTTGTTCAGCTTGAAGTCGTCCGACACAAGGGGCTCCCGGGGCATGCGTCTCGAAGGAAGTCGTGAGCCGACCGCCCGCGCCGGCGAACCGTACGAGGGGGCGCGCCGCCACGCGGCGCCGGGCGTGGCAGGCCCGCATGATCGCACTTGCCCGCGCGCCCGCGGCCGATGTTCGGCGCCGGCACCCCGCTCGAATGGGCGGTCGCGACTTCGCTCACGGCACGGCGGGCCGCGGGTCGGGCCGCTGCCGCGGCGCTCAGCCCCCGCTCGCCTGCCGGAACGCCATCACCGCCTGGTTGCGCAGCGTGCGCAGCAGCGACAGCTCCTTCTCGCCGAGCGCGATCGCGCCGGCTTCGGACTTGTCGGCATAGATCAGCCCCACCGGCGCCTGCTTGACCGTCAGCGGCAGCAGCAGGAAGGCCGGTGCGTCGACCGACTTCAGGTACCAGACCGGCAGGCGCGCGCGCATCGCCGCCGTGGTGGCGTCGGCGATCAGCGTGTCGGCGCCCTTCAGGCACACCGCGCTGAACAGGTCGGGCGCAGCCCCGGGCGCGAGCCGGGTCGCGATGCGGAAGGCATCGCGGATCGCGTCGCCGCCCTCGCCCAGCATGAAGCGACCGACCAGCGCGCCGGTCTTGGCGTCGCGCAGGCAGAACAGCACGCGCCGGAAGCCAAGCGCGCGGTACATGGTCTCGAGGATCATGCGCAGCACCTCGCCGAGCTTGAACTCCTCGACCATGCTGTTGGTGATGTCCTGGATGCCGGCGGCCAGCACCGCGGCCGGGTCGGCGGCTTCCGGCCGGTCGCGGCCATGGGCCTCGGCCAGCGCCATCGTCTGCGCGCCGCTGCCGGGGCCCAGCGCGATGTCGGCCAGCGTGTCGCGCGCCGCGGCCGCCGGGGCCGGCGCCGCGACCGGCGCGACGGCTCGCGGCGCGAGCAGCCGCTCGGCCGGCGTGCCGGGCTTGACCTTGAGCTCGAGCCCGTTCGACAGCTCGGTGAGCCGCTCGCGCGAGCGGGTCACCGCGGCCATCAGCTCGCGCGGCGCCACGCCGATCGCCTTGGCATGGCGCTCGGCCAGCTCGGCGATGCGGTCGGCGGCTTCGGCCGGTTCGTGGTGCAGCAGCGTGTCGGCCACCTCGTTGGCGGCCGCGGCCAGCCAGCGCAGCCGCTCGGGCAGCGCCGCCGGCGGCTGGGTCGGCGGCGGGCCGCTGACGGAGCGCATGCAGCGCTGCAGCGTGTCGGGCAGGCCCCAGTGGCGGGCGACGCCGAGGCCGAGCTCCTCGTAGCTCAGACCCAGCACCTGGTGCGAGGCGGCGCCTTCGGCCATCGCCGGGCGCGGCAGCTCGCTTGCCATCGATTCGCCCGGCTGGACCAGCCGGCGCACCTGCTCGGCCTCCTCGGGGAAGTAGAACTCGGTCAGCAGCCGGCCGAGGTTGCGGAACATCGCGCCGAGGAAGGCCTCCTCGACCACGCCATGCGCACCGGACAGCTTGGCCATCGAGCCGGGCACCAGTTCCTCGGCCAGCGTGCCGGCCAGCAGCGAGCGCAGGAACTCCTGCTTGATCTGCTGCGCATGGCGCTTGTCGTTCATGTGCTCGACCAGCACCAGCGACAGCGCCAGGTTGCGCACGCCGGCGAAACCCATCAGCGCGACCGCCCGCGACACCGTGCTGATGCTGCCGCCGCCGGCGCTGCTGTAGTGCGCCGAGTTCACGAGCCGCAGCAGCTTGTGCGTCAGCGCCACGTCCTTGAGGATCTCGCCGGCCAGCGTGCCGAGGTTCTCGTTCTCCGACGCCGCCACGCGCTGGATGCGCGCGACCGAGTCCGAGAGCGCCGGGAAGTCGCTCTTGTGGCGCATGCGCCGCAGCAGGAAGTCGAGCGCGCCGGCCTTGGCCTTGCCGTCGGCGCCGTTCTCGTCGGTGGCGGCGGCGGCCGGGGCGAGCCAGGCGCGCAGCGCGTCGCGCAGCTGGCCCGCATCGGCATAGCGGCGCCCCAGGTCGCGCGACAGCGCGCGCTGGATCACCGCGCGCAGCGCGTCGTCCAGCGGTTGCGGCATCTCGTCGGGCAGCGCCAGGTCGGTGCCGGCGATGCGCTTCATCACCGCCTTCACGTCGGTCTCGGTGACGAGCGCGCGGCCCAGCATCAGCTCGGCCAGCAGCAGGCCGAGCGCGAACACGTCGACCGCCGGCGTCGGCGCCTCGCCGCGCAGCGTCTCGGGCGCGAGGTAGCGCGGCGTGCCGGCGGCCAGCGCCGCGGCGCCGCTGCGCGCGGCGATGCCGAAGTCGGTGACGCGGGCGCGGCCGGCCGCATCGATCATCAGGTTGGAGGGCTTGAGGTCGCGATGCACCAGGCCGGCGGCATGCGCCTGCGCCAGCGCGTCGAGCACGCCGAGCAGCCACTCGACCGCCTCGCGCGGCGCGAACGGGCCGCGCTCCTTCAGGTGGCGGTCCAGCGTCAGGCCGGGGACGTACTCGAACACCAGGTAGGGCTGGGCGGTGGCACCCTCGCCATGCAGGTCGGCCTCGAACACCGCCACGATGTGCGGGTGGTTCAGGGCCGCCACATGGCGCGCCTCGGTCAGCCAGTCGCCCAGGCCGTCGGACTCGCTGGCGGCGCCGGGCGCCATCAGCTTGAGCGCGACGTCGCGGGCCAGGCGCGCATCGTGCGCCAGCCACACCGTGCTCTGCGCACCGCGCCCGAGCACCCGCCTGAGGTCGAAGCGGCCGATACGCTGGGCAGTCGCGGTGGTCATGAAGGAGGCGGCGCCGGTCAGGCAGCAGGTTGGAGGGGCCGCGGCGCGCGGTCGACGGCAATGCGGGCGCTCTGCACCGCGTTGGCGAGTTCGTTCGGTCCCAGCACCAGCGCGCGCGCATAGCGCTGCGTGACGCGGGCCAGCGCCTGCGGTGCGCCGTTGCCGCGCCCATGGGCAGCGGCCACCGCCTCGGCGGCGGCACTGGCCAGCAGGCGCAGCGTGTCGTTGCGGGTGTCGGGGTGGCGCACCGGCGCAGTCGCCGGCACGCGCCGCATCGCGTGCAGCATCGCGTCGTCCAGGCCCCAGTGGCGCGCCACGGCGATCGCCAGCGACTCGACCTCGACGCCGATCACCGCACAGGCCGCGGCGACCTCGTCCATCGCGCGCACGCCGGGCTCGGGATCGACCAGGCGGCGGATCTGCTCGGCCTCGTCGGGAAAGTGGTAGCGCATCAGCAGCGGCCCCAGATGCTGCAACAGCCCGACCAGGTAGGCGATCTCGCCGTCCATGTCGGCCGGGCACAGGATGCGGGCCGCGTGCGCGGCGATCTTGGCGCGGCGCAGCTCCTCGGCCAAGGCCCCGGCCGCCGCCGGCGCCAGCGGCCCGGGCCAGGGCTTCAGTGTCGACGCGGTGCGGCGCAGGTTCAGCAGGCCGATCAGCTGCACCGCGCGCCGCACGGTGGTCACGGCGGCCTCGCCGGTCGTGCCGAACTGGGCGGTGTTGACCTGGCGCAGCAGCTCGAAGGCGAGCGCCGGGTCCTGCACGATCACCTCGGTCACCTCGTCGAGCTTCTGCTGCTCCATCGCCACCACCGCCGCCAGCTGCGACAGCAGCCCCGGCAGCGCCGGCAGGTGACCGATGCGGTGCAGGCGATCGAGCAGCAGCGCCAGCACGCCGTCGCCGCCCTCGGCCTGGGCGTCGATCCAACCCTGCAGCGCGCGCTGCAGGCTGCGCGCACTCAGGTAGCGGCGCTGCGGCTCGTGCTCGACGGCGCGGTTGGCGATCGCGCGCAGCGCGTCGGGAATCGGTTGCGGCACGCTCCAGCCCAGCCGCACGATCTCGCGGTCGAGGCGCTGCAGCGCGGTCGGGAAATCCTTCTCGTCCAGCGCCGGGGCGCCCGTCAGCAGCCGGTGCAGCAGCAGGCCGGCGGCCAGCACGTCGCGTTCGCCGGCGGCGCGCAGCGAGCGCAGCGCGCCCGGGTCGACGGCCAGCGCGCCGCTGCCGGCCGTGCCCTCGCCGCCGTCGGCGCCCTCGCCACCCAGCGGCAGCAGCAGCGCGCGACCCTGGGGATCGATGAGGACCGTGTGCAGGCCGATATCGCCATGCAGTGCCCCGCCCTCGTGCAGGAAGGCCAGGCCCTGCAGCAGCTCGCACAGCCACTGCGCGCCCTGCTGCGGGCCGGGCGGCTCGATGGCCGCGAGGTGTTCCTCCAGCGTGAGCCCCTGGACACGCGCGCTGGCCACATAGGGCCAGCGGTCCTCGACCCCGACCTCGACGACGGCCGCGACCTGCGGATGCTGCAGCCGGGCCGCATGGCGGGCATGGCGCAGCCAGGCCTCGACGTCGGCGGGCTGCTGGCGCGGCATCAGCAGGTGCAGCTCGGCGCCGCGCTGCGGGTCGTGCGCGAGCCAGAGCATGCTGGCGCTGCTCTTGCCGAGCAGCTGGCGCAGCTCGAAGCGGCCGAGGCGGCGTGTCGCGGAGGCGGCGGTGGAGGAAGTCGTGGCGGCTGCGGTCATGTCCGGAAGGCGGGCAGGGGCGGGCGCGGCAGGGGAAACTCTCGCGATTTGACGGCCGGCCCGGCATGCCCGAACGCGAGAACTGCGGGCCTGCGACCGGCCAATTCCGCCCAGTCCTTCGACATCGACCCTCGGAACTCCGCATGAAGCTCACCCTCCTCGGTACCGGATTGATGGGCGCCCCGATGGCGCGCCGCCTGTGCGCCGCCGACCTGGCCGTGACGGTGTGGAACCGCACCCGCGCCAAGGCCGAGGCGCTGCGCGCCGACGGCGCCCGCGTCGCCGACACGGCCGCGGACGCGGTCCGCGGCGCCGATCTCGCCCTCACCATGCTCGAGCATGGCGACGCGGTGCACGACCTGCTGTTCGTCCAGGGCGTGGCCGACGCGCTGCCGCGCGGTGCGCTACTGGTCGACATGAGCTCGATCCGCCCCGCCGAGGCCCGCGCCCATGCCGCGGCGCTGGCCGAACGCGGCGTCGCCCACCTCGACGCGCCGGTGTCCGGCGGCACCGTCGGCGCCGAGGCCGGCACGCTGGCCATCATGGCCGGCGGCGAGGCCGCGGACTTCGAGCGCGCGCAGCCGGCCTTCGCACCGCTCGGCCGCGCCACGCATGTCGGCCCGCATGGCGCGGGGCAGCTCGCCAAGCTCGCCAACCAGATGATCGTCGGCATCACCATCGGCGCGGTCGCCGAGGCGCTGCTGCTGGCCGAGCGCGGCGGCGCCGACCCGGCCAAGGTACGCGAGGCGCTGCGCGGCGGCTTCGCCGACAGCCGCATCCTCGAGGTGCATGGCCAGCGCATGGTGGCGCACGACTTCGCCAAGCGCGCCGCGATCACGGTGCAGCTGAAGGACCTGCGCAATGCGCTGGCGACCGGCGCCGAGTTCGGCTTCGACGGCCCGATCACCACGCTGTTCGAGCAGCTCTACGCCGACGCCGCGGCCCACGGCTGGGCCGATGCCGACCACTCCGGCCTGTGGCTGGAACTGGCGCGCCGCAATGGCCCGGCCTGAGGCGAAGCCACCGGCTCGGCTATACTTTCGGCCTTGTTGGGGGGGTAGCTCAGCTGGGAGAGCGTCGCGTTCGCAATGCGAAGGTCGGGAGTTCGATCCTCCTCCTCTCCACCAACGACTTCACAAGGCCTTGTCACACAAGGCCTTTTTCTTTGGTCGGTCGCGTTGGCATCGAAGTGCCCCCGGGCGCGCCCGCGTGAACTCGTCGGTCTCGGTGGCCGACGGCCGCAACGACGGTCCGTCGATCATCAGGTTCACGGCGTCTCGCGACCCTTTGCCGGCACCCTCACGGTCCCTCGATGCTCCCGCACTTGCCGAACTGCGGGTCCGGCGTCGCCCCCCAGGTGTCCAGCGACTCGGGCGACGGCTCCAGCAGGCGCGGCTCGCGCGCGCCCAGCTCGGGGAACTCTTCCATGCCGAAGCTGTACTCCATCGTCATGCCGTCCGGGTCGTAGAAGTACAGAAAGACGCTGCCCGAAGGCGGGTGCCGGCCCATGCCGAAGGCGATCTTGACGTCGTGCGCCCGCATGCGGTGGAAGGCCCGGCCGACGTCGTCGATGTCGGACACCATGAAGTTGACGTGGTGCAGGTGGTTGCTGCTGCTGGCACCGACCGCGAAGCTGTGGTGGAAGGGGTTGGGGTAGCAGCGCAGGAAGGTGAAGCGGTCCTCGACCAGGTCCGACACCGCGAAGCCGAAGTCGCGCGTCAGCGCCTCGCAGGTGCCGGCGAAGTCCGAGGTGCCGATCACCACATGGCCGATGCGCGCGATCTTCGCCACCGTCGGCACATAGGGCCGCGCCAGCACCGTCGTCGCGCCGTAGAACTCGAACTCCAGGCCGCAGTGCGGTTCGCGAACGCGAAAGCTCTCGCCCTGCTTCAGCGCGAGGCGCTCGCCGCGTTCCACATAGGCCGGCGCCAGGCCGAGCGATTCGAAGTGTCGGTAGGCGGCCGCCAGGTCCCGGGCACTCTCCAGCTCGAAGCCCACGCGACGCAGACCGGGCACCGGCCCCTCGTGCAACACCAGGTTGTGGTGATCGCTGCCGCAGCGCAGGTAGGCGGTGTCCGCGCTCCGCTCGACCAGGTCCAGGCCCATCAGGTCGCGGTAGAACACGATCGAGCGCTCGAGCTGCGTGACCGTCAGGGCCGCGTAGCCGAGCTGGCGGTAGCGAAAGGGCGAAGGCATGGGAGTTCCCTAGAGGAGGATGCTGATGCGCCCTTGCGGACGCAGGCCGTCGAGGTCGAGCAGGCAGCGCTTCTCGCTAATGAGCAGGCGCGCGCCGACGCGACGCAGGCGGTATTGCAGGCTGCCGACGAAGAGGTCGGTGTGGCCGCCCTTGGTGCGGTAGGTGGCGAAGGCCGCGGTCGCCCGGACCTCGTTCGCGCCCGCATCCGACGCCAGCAGCCGCACATTGCCGACGAGGTGCCGGGTGCGCGAGCGCGGGTACTCGGAATGCGCGGACTTCTTCATCAGCCGGATCACGCGCTCCTGCATGCGGACCCGGTCGTCGGCGATGTAGAAGAGGCTGGTGTCGGGACTGGCATCGCGCGGCAGGTCCGTCGACGGCACGTGGTAGGCGGCGTCCTCGGTGTAGAGCGCCAGCCACTGCTCCAGCTTCCAGTCGTCCAGCAGGGCGGCTTCCTCGAACAGCAGGTCTTCCACCTCGGCGCGGGTGGTGCGGGTCACGGGTGTGTTCATCGATCGCTCCTGAGGCCTGGGCCAGAAGAGGTCACCCATCTCGGACAGGCTCATAGTGGTGGTCATGGGCGTGGCTCAGACGGTGGCCGGGGACTTCGCGAGGAACTCGTTCCAGCGGCTCCAGAACACGCGCATCTGCAACTCGTCGTCATAGGACGGCGGCACCTGGCCCATGCCCTTGGAGATGTCGCTCCAGGCCGCCGTGCCGGCATTGCTGAAGCCGTTCTGGCATGACTCCAGCGCCTCCACGTCGTCGGGCGTGGCGAACCCGCCGGGGCCGAGGAACTCGAGGAAGTTGTAGAGCCGGTACTTGCGGGCCCACTCCGACTCCTGCTGCGGCCCGAGCGCCCAGCCGTTGACCATGACCTGGTCCGGTGCCACCGGATAGAAGGTGCGCACGGTGATGGCCATGATGTCGTTGATCACCAGGTTGGGGAAGATGATCATGTTGCGGTTGCTGAAGGCGATCCGCCGCGCCCGCTCCTCGCCATGCCGCGCGACCAGGCCGGCGTAGAGCGCCTCCATCTCCTGCTTGCCCTGCTCGCCGAACAGCGGAATCCACTGCGCGATCGGCCGGCCCCAGGGGGCGCGGTACTCCAGCACCGCGTGGCCGTTGCCGAGGTCGTAGCTGGTCCCTTCGAGCGCGACCTTGGTCAGGCCGCCGTTGGTGTTCCTCAGGTAGTCGAGGTAGCTCGCATGCGTGGTGGCGGCGTGGTAGCCGTCGACGCTGTTCTCCGCCAGCAGCTTCCAGTTGGCGCGGATCGAGTACTCCTGCATGCCGTCGAGGATGCGCATGCCGGACTCGGAATGTCCGGCGATCAGGTCCAGGTAGTCCTTGGCGCCGGCCAGGTAGTCCTGGAGCGGCATCACGTCGGGGTCGAAGCACACGAAGCAGAAGCCGGCGTAGCGGTCGAAGCGCGGCACCGGCGTCATGCTGTCGGCCGCGGTGCTGCTGCTGCAGTGCGCCTCGGTGTAGCGCTCGCCGCCCGGCCGGTTCTTCAGCTTGCCGTCGCAGCCGAACACCCAGCCGTGATAGAAGCACTGGAAGTTGCGGCTGTTGCCCGAGCGTTCGCGGCAGACCGTCGCGCCGCGATGCGGGCAGGTGTTGAGCAAGGCATGCAACGCCCCCTGGGCATCGCGCGTGAACAGGATGTTGCGGCGCGCGACGGTGCGCGTGAGGAAGGCGCCGGGCTTCGGCAGCTCCGACTCGTGGCCGAGGTACAGCCAGCAGGTCTCGAACACCTTCGCGTACTCCCGCGCCATGACGTCGGGATCGACGAAGGCGCGGCGCGAGACGCGGAAGATGCCCCGTCGGTCGTCGACCTGGATCATGTCGGGCAATTCGGAAGCAGGCATCGCGATCTCCTCGGGCTCGAGAACCACGGCCCGCGTCCGGCCGGCCATGGTGGGGTGCATTCATAAACAGACCGTTTGATCTGTTTGTAAGTGCATTGTGCGGTACCGAACGAGGTCGAGGGAACGCGGGAAAACGAGCGGTCGCGCCCCGTCGACTCCAGGTAACATACAAACCGTTCAGCCGGTATGTTAATTATTTGACCCGCATCGACGCCATCACCCCGGACCGGCGTCGGGCACCCGAGGCCCGCCCCGCCGCCATGCCCATCGCCCCGACATCCCCGCCGCCGCCCTCCCGCTTCGCCGACCAGGTGGTCGTGGTCACCGGGGCGGCGCGCGGCATCGGCCTGACCATCGCCGAGGCCTTCGCCCGGGAGGGCGCCGCCGTGTCGCTGGCCGACGTGTCGGCAGCCGAGGTGCTGGAACAGGCGGCGCGGCTGCGCAGCGCCTACGGCGTCCGCGCCTGCGGCGTCGCCGGCGATCTGTCGACCGAAGCCGGCGCGCAGGCCCTGCTGGAACAGACGCGCAGCCGGCTCGGTGACGCCGACGTGCTCGTCAACAACGCCGGCGGCGGCGTGATCCTGCCCTTCCTGAGCCACACCCCGGACACGCTGCGCGCGACGATCGACCGCAACCTCTGGACGGTGCTGTGGTGCACGCGCGCCTTCCTGCCGGCGATGCTGAGCCGCGGCTACGGCCGCATCGTCAACCTGGGCGCCGACTCGGTGCGCAACGGCCTGGCCGACCACGCCGCCTACAACGCCGCCAAGGGCGGCGTGCACGGGCTCACGACCGGCCTGGCGCGCGAGTTCGCGAAGGCCGGCGTCACCGTCAACACCGTGGCCCCCTGCGCGGTGAACGGCGAGCAGCTCGAGCGCTTCGTGCACGAGCAGCCCGAGGTGGCCCGGCGCTTCCTGAGCGTGATCCCGATGGGGCGCGCCGCCGAACTGGCCGAGGTGGCCTCGATGGTGACCTACCTCGCCTCGCGCGAGGCGGCCTTCGTCACCGGGCAGGTCATCAGCGTCAACGGCGGCAGCACGATGCTGTGAAATCATCGATCCGACGCCACTCTTCCGATCGCCGATGAACACCCGCACTGCCCTCGCCGCCACGCCGGACCCCGAGCCCACCGCCGCCGCTGCAGCGGCGGGCGCCAAGCCACGCCGCACCCAGGCCCAGCGCACCGAAGACACCCGCCGCAAGATCCTCGACGCCGCGGTCGAGTTGCTCGCGTCGAAGGGCTATGCCGGGCTTCGCACCGCGGACGTGGCCGACGCGGCCGGCGTCTCGCGCGGCGCGCAGACCCACCACTTCCCGTCCAAGGACGAGCTGGTGGTCGCGGTCGTCGAGCATGTCTTCCAGCGCGCCTCGGAGCGCGGACGCGGACGCGCACGCGCCCATCGCGCGACCTCGGTCGACGAGGCGATCAAGGCGCTGCTCGCCGACAGCCAGGAGTTCTTCTTCAGCGAGCTGTTCCTGATCGGGCTCGACCTGGCCATCCAGGGCCGCCTGCGCGACGGCGACAGCAGCGCGGTCGGCGACATCTCGGCGGCCACCCGCCTGCCGGTCGAAGCCAGCTGGCTGGCGGCCCTGGTCGAGTCGGGCGTGCCCAAGAACGTGGCCGACGACCTGCTCTGGCTGAGCATCAGCATCGTCCGCGGCCTCGCGGTACGGCGCCTGTGGCAACACGACGCGCCGCGCTTCAAGCGCCTGCTCAAGCTCTGGCGCGAGATGGTGAGCTGCTACTTGGCCGCCTTGCCGCCCGCCGCCCCCCAACGACCAAGGAGAAACCCATGAGCCTGTGGCTCGACCTGTTCGGCACCGAGATCCGCTATGTCGACACCCCCAGCTTCGGCCGCATCCGCATCGCCGAGGCCGGGCGCGGCAAGCCCGAGACCATCCTGTTCCAGCATGGGATGAACGGGCACCTGGAGGCCTATGCGAAGAACCTGATGCCGCTGTCGGCTCGGTTCCACGTGATCGCCTTCGACTATGTCGGCCACGGGCTCTCGGACAAGAAGGTCGACGAGTACACCCCGGCCGTCTTCGCCGAGCAGCTGCGCGAGCTGATGGATGCGCTGAAGATCGATGCGGCGCACCTGTCGGGCGAATCGCTCGGCGGCTGGGTGTCGGGCCTGTTCGCGGCCAAGTACCCGAGCCGCGTGCGGCGCCTGATGCTCAACACCGCCGCCGGCATCCCGGTCGTGTCCGACAAGGGCAAGCAGGACATGCAGCACTTCATGGCGCTGAACAAGCGCAACGTCGACGCGGTGCCCGACCGCGGCTCGGTGCTGGCGCGCATGCAATGGCTGATGCACCCGAGCAACCACCACCTGCTGCACGAGGAACTGGTCGACCTGCGGCTGAAGATCTACCTCGCCCCCGAGACGCGCCGCGTGGCGCCGACGATCAATGCGCTGATCCAGCGCCACGACGAGTTCCTGATCCCGCTGGCGTCGCTGCGCTGCGAGACCCTGTTCCTGTGGACCCGCGACAACCCGATCCACGACCTCGAAGCGGCCCGCACCGCCGCCGCACAGGTCGCGGGCAGCAGCGTCTACGTGATGCAGGGCGACGCCGCCCACTGGCCGCAGTACGAAGTGCCGGACGAATTCAATGCGGTGGCCGCGAGCTACTTCGCCACCGGCAAGCTGCCGACCGTCGGCGCGCTGCCAGCCTGAGCGAGCGAGCGCCGAGCCGACCTCCAACGCCCGCGACGCGGTCCTCGATGAACAGCTCCGCGACACGGCCGGCCGTGGTCGACCCACGGCCGATCGACGTGCATACCCATGTCGTGCCGGCCAGTTTCCCGGCCTATCTGGGCCGCCATGCCCAAGCGCCCTGGCCCTCGATGGCGCCGGCCCAGGCCTGCCACCGCCACGTGATGGTGTCGGGATCGGTCTACCGCACGGTCTCCCACCACTGCTGGGACTGCGCCGAGCGGCGCGGCGACATGGACCGCCAGGGCATCGGCCGCCAGGTGCTTTCGCCGATGCCCGAGCTGCTGTCCTACTGGCTGGAGCCCGAGGATGGCGCCGCGATGTGCCGCTACCTCAACGAGGTCATCGCCGACATGGTGGCGCAGGCGCCGGACCGCTTCATCGGGCTCGGCGCCGTGCCGCTGCAGGACGTGGCGGCCGCGATCGACGCGCTCGACGTGGCGATGCACCGCCTGGGGCTGGCCGGGGTCGAGATCGGCGGCAACGTCAACGGCGTCGTGATCGGCAACCCGCGCTTCCTGCCCTTCTTCGAGGCCGCGGCGGCCTGGGGCGCGGCGCTGTTCGTGCACCCGCTGCGGCCCACCGGCATGGACCGCCTGGTCGGCCCGGCGGCGCTCGAGCAGGTGCTGGCCTTCCCCGGCGAAATCGGCCTGGCCGGCGCGTCACTGATCACCGGCGGCACGCTGCAGCAGCTACCGGACCTGCGCATCGCGCTGAGCCACGGCGGCGGCACGCTCGGCCTGCTGCTGCCCCGCCTGCAGCATGCCTGGCAGGCGCTGCCGGCCGTGCGCCAGGCGCTGAGCGGCGAGCCGGCGCCCACGGCACGGCGCCTGTTCTATGACGACCTGGTCTACGACGCCGACACGATCCGGCGGTTGATCCAGGTCTTCGGCGACAGCCAGATCCTCGTCGGCTCCGACTACCCCTTCGCGATCATGGACCCCGACCCGGTCGGCCGCCTGCGCTCGCTGGATCTGTCCCCGCAACTGCTGGCCCAACTGAGCGTCGGCAATGCCGAGCGCTGGCTCGGACTGAGCCACGACGAGCCCCTTCAATGAGCACCGCTTCCTTCACCGTCCGCATCGCCGGCGGCGACAGCCGCTACACCGTCGCGGCCGGCGACAACCTGCTGCGCGCCGGCCTGCGCGCCGGCATCGGCCTGCCCTACGAATGCAATGCCGGCGGCTGCGGCTCCTGCAAGTTCGAGGCGCTGGGCGGCGAGTTCGAGGAGCTGTGGCCCGAGGCGCCGGGCCTGAGCGCCAAGGAGCGCGGCCGCGGCCGCCGCCTGGCCTGCCAATGCCGGCCGCTGTCGGATTGCGAGATCAAGATCCGCCCGGCGGCCGGCTTCGTGCCGGCGATCCCGCCGCAGCGCTTCGCGGCCGAGTACCTGGGCCAGCGCGAGGTCACGGCCGACATCGGCGAGTTCCGCTTCCGCGGCCCGGGGCCGGCGCGCTTCGAGCCCGGCCAGTACGCGCTGCTCGAGCTGCCGGGGGCGGGCCAGCTGCGCGCCTACTCGATGTCGAACCAGCCCAACGACGACGGCGACTGGTGCTTCATGGTGCGGCGGGTGCCGCAGGGGCGCGTCAGCCCGCGGCTGTTCGACGCGCTGCGGCCGGGTGAGCGCGTCGGCATCGACGGCCCGCTCGGTCTGGCGCAGTGGCGGCCCGAGCCGGCGCGCGACGTGGTCTGCATCGCCGGCGGCTCGGGACTGGCACCGATGGTGTCGATCGTGAACGCCGCCACCGCGGCGCCGAGCGCCGACGGCCGCGGCGTCTGGCTGTTCTACGGTGGTCGCGGCCCGGCCGACATGCCGCGCTGGGCCGACTGGCTGCAGTCGCCCGCGCAGGTCCGCCTGGCGTCGGCCGTCTCGGACCACGAGGCCACCGACCGCCACGGCTGGACCGGCGAGCGCGGCTTCGTGCACGAGCTGGCCCGCCGCCACCTGGCCGACGAAGCGGGCGGCCGCGAGTACTACCTGGCCGGCCCGCCGCCCATGATCGAGGCCGCGGTCCGCATGCTGATGACGGACCTCCAGGTGCCCGCCTCCCAGATCCACTACGACCGCTTCTTCTGAGAGCTGCCGGAGCCCCACATGAGCCCCCCCGACACCCCCACCGCCACCACCGTGCTGCGCCTGTGCGGCACCGATGCCGTCGAGGACGGCCTCGGGTTGCGCGTCGACATCGACGGCCGTCCGCCGCTGGCGGTGTTCCGCCTCGGCGACGCGTTCTTCGTCACCGACGACACCTGCTCGCATGGCGACGCCTCGCTGTCGGAGGGCACGGTCGAGGACGGCCATGTCGAATGTCCCTGGCACAGCGGCCGCTTCTGCCTGAAGTCGGGCGCGGCGCTCACCTTCCCGGCGGTCACGCCGATCCGGGCCTACGCCGTCGTCGTCAGGGACGGCGCGGTGTTCATCGATCCGACGGATACCCCGGCATGACGCCCTCCCCCTCCGACACGGCCCTGCAGGCCGCCGCCCTAGCGCTGCGCGAGGCGCGCGCACAGCGGCGGCCGATCGCCCCCGTCTCCGCCAGCCATGGCATCGCGGGCCTGGAGGCGGCCTATGCGGTCGCCGAGATCAACACCCGCGCCCGGCTCGCTTCGGGGCGCCGCATCGTCGGCAAGAAGGTCGGCCTCACCTCGAAGGCGGTCCAGCAGCAGCTCGGCGTCGACCAGCCCGACTTCGGCATGCTGTTCGACGACATGGAGCTGCTCGACGGCCAGGACGTGCCGATCGCCCGCCTGCTGCAGCCCAAGGTCGAGGCCGAAGTGGCGTTCGTGGTCGGCCGCGACCTCGCCGGCCCGGCGCCGAGCTGGGCCGAGTTCCTGGCCTGCCTGGCCTATGCGCTGCCGGCGATCGAGATCGTCGACAGCGCGATCGCCGACTGGAAGATCACGCTGGTCGACACCGTCGCCGACAACGCCTCCTGCGGCCTCTACGTGCTGGGCGACCAGCCGGTCGCGCCGGGCCAGCTGTCGCTCGGCGAGCTCGGCATGCAGATGACGAAGAACGGCCAGGTCGTCTCGGTCGGCAGCGGCGCGGCCTGCCTGGGGCACCCGCTGCGCGCCGCCTACTGGCTGGCGCGCACGATGGTCGAGCGCGGCCAGGGCCTGCGGGCCGGCGAGATCATCCTCTCGGGCGCGCTCGGTCCGATGGTGCCGGCCGCCGCGGGCGACCTGATCCATGCGCAGATCGGCGCACTGGGCAGCGTCGGCTGCCGCATCGTTTGAAGGACGGCACCCCATGACCCGCAAGCTCAAGGCCGCGATCATCGGCAGCGGCAACATCGGCACCGACCTGATGATCAAGCTGCTGCGCCACGGCCGCGCCGTCGAGATGAGCGCCATGGTCGGCATCGACCCGGCGTCGGACGGCCTGGCGCGCGCCGCGCGGCTGGGCGTGGCGACGACGCACGAGGGTGTCGAAGGGCTCGCCCGCCTGCCGGTGTTCGGCGAGCTCGACCTCGTGTTCGACGCCACCAGCGCCGCCGCCCATGTGCGCAACGACGCCTTCCTGCGCAGGCTGCGGCCCGGCCTGTGCCTGATCGACCTGACGCCGGCCGCGATCGGCCCGTACTGCGTGCCTGTGGTCAATGGCGCGGCGCACCTGGACGCGCCCAACGTCAACATGGTCACCTGCGGCGGCCAGGCGACGATCCCGATGGTCGCGGCGGTCAGCCGCGTCGCCAAGGTGCACTACGGCGAGATCGTCGCCTCGATCTCCAGCCGCTCGGCCGGGCCGGGCACGCGCGCCAACATCGACGAATTCACCGAGACCACCGCGAAGGCCATCGAGCGCGTCGGCGGCGCCGCCAAGGGCAAGGCGATCATCGTGCTCAACCCGGCCGAGCCGCCGCTGATCATGCGCGACACGGTCTACACGCTGAGCGACTTCGCGCCCGAGGACGCGATCGCCGCGTCGGTCGAGCGCATGGTCGCCGCCGTGCAGCAGTACGTGCCGGGCTACCGCCTGAAGCAGGCCGTGCAGTTCGACCGCATCGAGCCCGCGCAGGCGATCAAGATCCCCGGCGTCGGCGCGCGCATGAGCGGCCTGAAGACCTCGATCTTCCTCGAGGTCGAGGGCGCCGCGCATTACCTGCCGGCCTACGCCGGCAACCTCGACATCATGACCAGCGCCGCGCTGCACACCGCCGAGCAGATCGCGCAGCGCCGGCTGGCCGCGCTGCCGGCCTGAAGGACACCCCGTGGACCGCAAGCTCTACATCTCCGACGTGACGCTGCGCGACGGCAGCCACGCCATCCGCCACCAGTACAGCGTGGCCCAGGCCGCGCAGATCGCCAAGGCGCTGGACGACGCGAAGGTCGACTCGATCGAGGTCGCGCACGGCGACGGCCTGCAGGGCGGCAGTTTCAACTACGGCTTCGGCGCCCACACCGACCTCGAGTGGATCGAGGCGGTGGCCGGCGTCGTGCGGCACGCCAAGATCGCGACCCTGCTGCTGCCCGGCATCGGCACCGTGCACGACCTGAAGGCGGCCTACGCCGCCGGCGCGCGCATCGTGCGCGTGGCCACGCACTGCACCGAGGCCGACATCTCGCGCCAGCACATCGAGGTCGCGCGCCAGCTCGGCATGGAGGCGGTCGGCTTCCTGATGATGAGCCACATGAGCACGCCGCAGGCGCTGGCCCGGCAGGCCCAGCTGATGGAGAGCTACGGCGCGACCTGCTGCTACGTGGTCGACTCGGGTGGCGCGCTGAGCATGACCGACGTGCGCGAGCGCTTCCGGGCCTTCAAGGACGTTCTCAAACCGGAGACCCAGACCGGCATGCACGCCCACCACAACCTGAGCCTGGGCGTGGCCAACAGCATCGTCGCCGTCGAGGAAGGCTGCGACCGCATCGACGCCAGCCTGGCCGGCATGGGCGCCGGCGCCGGCAACGCGCCGCTGGAGGTCTTCATCGCCGCCGCCGAGCGCCTGGGCTGGCAGCACGGCTGCGACCTCTACCAGCTGATGGACGCGGCCGACGACCTCGTGCGGCCGCTGCAGGACCGGCCGGTGCGCGTGGACCGCGAGACGCTGGCGCTGGGCTATGCCGGCGTCTACAGCAGCTTCCTGCGCCACAGCGAGGCGGCGGCGGCGAAGTACGGCCTGAAGACCGTCGACATCCTCGTCGAGCTGGGCCGCCGCCGCATGGTCGGCGGGCAGGAGGACATGATCGTCGACGTCGCGCTGGACCTGCTGCAGCGCGCGCCGAAGGCTGCCCCGCCGCCGGCCCCGATGAACCCCTCGACTGGAGCCCGCACGCCATGAGCCCGAACCCCGCCTTCCTGCAGGCCCGCGACCTGCTGCTGCGCCTGCGCGACGACCAGAGCGCCGCGGTGCGCGACTTCCGCTGGCCCCGCCTCGGCGAGTTCAACTGGGCGCTCGATCACTTCGACGCGATGGCGCGCGACCCGGCCCTCGCCGACACCCCCGCGCTGTGGATCGTCGGCGAGGACGGCAGCGAGCTCAAGCGCTCGTTTCGCGAGCTGTCGCGGCGCTCGGCGCAGGTCGCCAACCACCTGCGCGGCCTCGGCGTGCGACGCGGCGACCGCGTGCTGCTGATGCTCGGCAACGAGCTCGCGCTGTGGGAGACGATGCTGGCGGCGATGAAGCTGGGCGCGGTGCTGATCCCGGCCACCTCGCTGCTGACCACCGAGGACCTGCGCGACCGCATGGAGCGCGGCGAGGTGCGGCATGTGGTCGCGGCCAGCGCGCAGACCG
>DATILD010000071.1:0-22613 GCA_035476815.1 Methylibium sp. | reverse complement strand
GTGGCGAGATCAGGCCGGCGGGGCGCTCTGCTGCGCTCATGTCCCCCGCCGCCGGCCTGCGGCCGTCGTCTCCTCCTTTACTTCGCTCCGCAGAGCGCCCCACCGACCTGATCGGCTCAGCTCGTGGGCATTCGACCGTCGAAAGTCCACCCTCGTGCCTGCCAAGGACGTCGGGTGGCCGACGGAGCGAAGTAAAGGAGGAGGTCAGGCATAGCCTGACCGGGGGGAGTGAGCCCGGACACAAACAGTCCGGTGGACTGTTTGTGCCTGGCGAACGCCCGGGGCGCGAGCCCCGGGCATGAGCGCAGTCGGCCACCCGATGGCCTTGGCGCGCCGCGCCTACGACCAAGGAGTGATTTCGACGGGGCCTTGTCGAACAGTCACTCCGACTCAATCGAACGCAGATCCGTATGCGGCAGCCCTGAGCCGGCCGGTCAGCCCGCGGTGCGGACCACGATCCGCCCGCGCACCTTGCCGTCCATCAGGCCCTGGGCCGCACCGATCGCCTCGTCGAGTCCGATCTCGGTGGTCATCGATTCGAGCAGCGCCGGATCGAGGTCGCGCGCCAGCCGCGCCCAGGCCTCGCGGCGCAGCGCGATCGGTGCCGTCACGCTGTCGCAGCCGAGCAGCGCGACGCTGCGCAGGATGAAGGGCAT
Source organism: Methylibium sp. (assembly GCA_035476815.1). GTDB lineage: Bacteria > Pseudomonadota > Gammaproteobacteria > Burkholderiales > Burkholderiaceae_C > Methylibium. The sequence continues at coordinate 21,957 of DATILD010000071.1, read as the reverse complement.
CACGGTGCCCGGCAGGTCGGCGCCCTGCGCCAGCCCGCAGGCGGCCACCGCGCCGCCGTAGCGGGTCTGCGCGCAGGCGTTCACGAGGGTGTGGCTGCCGACCGCGTCGACCGCCGCGGCCCAGCGCTCGGCCTGCAGCGGCTTGCCGGGTGCCGACAGCGCGGCGCGGTCGATGATGTCGGCGGCGCCGAGCTGCTTCAGGTAGTCGGCCTCGCTCGCCTTGCCGGTGGCGGCCACGACGCGATGGCCCAGCTTGGCGAGCAGGGCCACCGCGACCGAGCCGACGCCGCCGGTCGCGCCGGTCACGAGCACGTCGCCGGCGCCGGGCCGGATGCCGTAGCGCTCCAGCGCCATCACGCACAGCATCGCGGTGTAGCCCGCGGTGCCGATCGCCATCGCCTGGCGGGTCGTGAAGGCCTCGGGCAGGCGCACCAGCCATTCGCCCTTCAACCGCGCCTTGGCCGCGAGGCAGCCCTTGTGGACCTCGGCGACGCCGTAGCCGTTGAGCACCACGCGGTCGCCGACCTTCCAGTCGGGGTGGCGGCTCTCGGTCACGCTGCCGGCGCCGTCGATGCCCGCGATCATCGGCCAGCTGCGCACGACCGGCGCGCGGTTGGTGATCGCCAGCCCGTCCTTGTAGTTGAGCGTCGAGTAGTCGACCGCGATCGTGACGTCGCCCTCGGGCAGGAAGTCGTCGTCGACCTCGCGCACCGCGGCGCGGAAACCGTCGCTCTTGTCGAGCACCAGGGCCTTGAACATCGTTGTCTCCTCAGGGTGTAGCGGTGGCGACGAGTCGCCGGAAATCCTCGACCGCGTCGACCAGCGGCGCGCCGTCGCGGGCCAGCCGGGCGCGCAGCACCGCGCCCTCCCAGGCGGCCCAGAAGCTGCGCGCGGCGCGGGCGCAGTCGAGGCCGGCGGCGACCTCGCCGCGGTCCTGGGCGGCGCGCAGGGCCGTCTCCAGCAGCCGTTCCCACTCGGCCAGCGAGGCCAGCAGCCGCTCGCGGAAGCCCTCGTGCAACCCGGCCAGCTCTTGCCCCAGCGCGCCGATCAGGCAGCCGCGCCGCCAGCCGTGGCGCGCCATGCCCTGCAGCGATTCGGCGAGCAACGCGTCGAGTTGCACGCGCAGCGTCAGGCCCTTGCCGAAGCAACGCCCGAGCCGCCGCAGGAAGTAGGCCTGGTAGCCGTCGACGACCGCGTAGCCGAACGCGTCCTTGCTCGGGAAGTAGTAATAGAAGGACCCTTTGGGCACGCCCACCGAGCGCAGCACCACGTCGACCCCGCTGGCCGCCCAGCCGCGCTCCAGCGCCGCCTCGATGCCGGCGCGCACCAGGCGCTCGCGGGTGTCGGCCCGGGCGTCGCCGCGCGCGGCGCGGCTGCGGCGTGCGGCGGCGTGGCTGAGCGGAGCATTCGATTCCATCATGGGGCGACTCTAGACCGATCGTCTATAAAATTCAAGCAAACCGCCGAAACAGCCGTAAGTGCTTGCCGCAACAGCGCTTTTCGGCTTGACGCCGGCGCACGCGAGCCGCTATGGTCGCGCCCATGCCGGGATCGACCCCCACCGTCGTGCTGCGTGTCATCGGCGCCATGCTGGCGCTCGTCGCACTGCGGGCCGAGGCGGCGCCCGATCCCGGCGACCGCATCGCCACCTTCCTGAGCGAGCGCGGGCTGATCGAGACCCCGGCGCCGACACCGCCCGCCACCGAAGCGCGCGGCCTCGTCACGCGGCTGCGCGAGCAGGCCGACACCGCGACCGACTGGGCCTCGGACCTGGTGATCTCGGCGATGAACTTCCTCGGCGTGCGCTACCGGCGCGGCGGCGACTCGGCCGCCGAGGGCTTCGACTGCAGCGGCTTCACGCGCCATGTGTTCGAGTCCAGCATCGGCCTGGTGCTGCCGCGCCGCTCGAACGAACAGGCCCAGGCGGCCGCGCTGAAGCCGGTCGCGCGCAGCGAACTGCGGCCCGGTGACCTGGTGTTCTTCAACACGCTGCGCGCCGCCTTCTCGCATGTCGGCATCTACATCGGCGACGGCAAGTTCATCCACTCGCCGCGCAGCGGCAGCGCGGTGCGCGTCGAGGACATGCGCGCGGCCTACTGGACGCGCCGCTACGACGGCGCGCGCCGCGCCGCGCCGCCGGCCGAGCCGGGCGCGGTGACGGCGCCGGCGCTGCAGCCGACCGCGCTGCCCGCCGCCGAGGCCTCGCCCACCGCCCTCTGAGCCCGGCCCTGCCGCGCGCCGAGGCAAGGGCGACGGGGCACAATTGCGCATGGCCGAGCGCACCATTCCCCTCGTCGACCACCGCGCGCCGGCCGCGCGGCCGGCGGTGCCGCACGACGCGCCCGCACCGGACGGCCTCGTCGCCGACCGCCGGGGCCGGCCGCTGCGCGACCTGCGCATCTCGGTCACCGACCGCTGCAACTTCCGCTGCAGCTACTGCATGCCCAAGGAGGTGTTCGACAAGGACCACCGCTTCCTGCCGCATGCCGAGCTGCTGAGCTTCGAGGAGATCACGCGGCTGGCGCACCTGTTCACGCTGCACGGCGTGCGCAAGCTGCGCCTGACCGGCGGCGAACCGCTGCTGCGCAAGAACCTCGAGATCCTGGTCGGCCAGCTCGCGCTGCTGCGCACGCCCGAGGGCGAGCCCCTCGACCTGACGCTGACGACCAACGGCTCGCTGCTGACCCGCAAGGCCCGCGCGCTGAAGGACGCCGGCCTGCGGCGCGTGACGGTGAGCCTGGACGGGCTCGACGACGCGGTGTTCCGGCGCATGAACGACGTCGACTTCCCGGTCGCCGAGGTGCTGGCCGGCATCGAGGCGGCGCTGGCCGCGGGCCTCGGGCCGGTCAAGGTCAACATGGTGGTCAAGCGCGGCACCAACGACCACGAGATCGTGCCGATGGCGCGCCACTTCCGCGAGCAGTTCGGCGGCCAGGTGGTGCTGCGCTTCATCGAATACATGGACGTCGGCGTCACCAACGGCTGGCGCATGGACGAGGTGCTGCCCTCGGCCGCGGTCGTCGAGCGCCTCCATGCCGTCTTCCCCTTGCACGCGCTCGAACCCAGCGCCCCCGGCGAGACCGCCGAGCGCTGGGCCTATGCGGACGGCCGCGGCGAGATCGGCGTGATCTCGAGCGTGACCCAGGCCTTCTGCGGCGACTGCAACCGCGCCCGGCTGTCGACCGAGGGCAAGCTCTACCTGTGCCTGTTCGCGCACCGCGGCCACGACCTGCGCGCGCTGCTGCGCGATCCGTCCGGCTACGACGACCGGCAGATCGCCGCCGCGATCGGCCAGATCTGGCGCGGTCGCGACGACCACTACTCCGAGCTGCGCGGCAGCGCCGCCGGCGTGGCGGCGGCCGCCGCCAAGGTCGAGATGAGCTACATCGGCGGGTGACATGAACCACCCCCGTTGCGGCTTCGCCGCTCCCCCTCCAGGGGGCGCCGATGGCGGACCGGCGGAGCCGGATCCGCGGCGGCTGCGCGGTCGGACACCCGCCGCGTCACGGCCATGATCGAAGCCTCTCAGATCACCGGCCTCGTCCTCGCCGGCGGGCGTGGCAGCCGCATGGGCGGCGTCGACAAGGGGCTGCAGCCCTATCACGGCCTGCCGCTGGCGCTGCATGCGCTGATGCGGCTGGCGCCGCAGGTCGGCGAGGTGATGATCAACGCCAACCGCAACCTCGCCGCCTACGAGAGCTTCGGCGCCGCCGTCTGGCCCGACGCCACCGACGAGTTCGCCGGTCCGCTGGCCGGCTTCCTGGTCGGGCTGGAGCGCTGCGAGACCGCCTGCCTCGCCACCGTGCCCTGCGACACGCCGGCCTTCCCCGAGGACCTGGTCGCGCGCCTCGCGGCGGCGCTCGACAGCGAGGACGCGGAGATCGCGATGGTGCGCTGCACCGACCCCGAACGGCCCGAGGCGGGCCCGCGCCCGCAGCCGGTGTTCTGCCTGCTGCGCGCGACGCTGATGGAGAGCCTGGTCGCCTTCATGCACGGCGGCGGCCGCAAGATCGACCGCTGGACCGCCCAGCACCGCGTCGCGCTGGTCGACTTCGACGACGCCAGCGCCTTCTTCAACGCCAACACGCTGGCCGAGCTGCGCTCGCTGGAGGCCGGCGGTGGCTGAGGCGCCCGCCACCGCCCGCGCCGGTGCGCCGACCACCGCGCCGCGCGTGCGCCGCCTCGGCCCGGCCGACCTGATGGCCTACAAGGCGCTGCGCGACGAGGCGCTGCGCCTGCACCCCGAGGCCTTCACCTCCGACCATGCCACCGAGCGCAAGCGCGCGGCCGAGAGCTACCTGCCGCGCCTGGGCCTGAACGAGCCGCTCGGCGGCAGCTTCCTGCTCGGCGCCTTCGTCGGACCGGCCGGCGCCGAGCAGCTGGTCGGCTCGGTCGGCCTGGAGCGCGAGACGCGCAGCAAGACCCGCCACATCGCCTGGCTGATCGGGCTGATGGTGCTGCCTGGCCACACCGGCCGCGGCATCGGCAGCGCGCTGGTCGAGAGCTGCCTGGCCGAGGCGCGCCGCGCGGTCGGGCTGGAGGCGATCCTGCTCAGCGTGACCGCGTCCAACGCCCGCGTCGTGCAGCTCTACGAACAGGCCGGCTTCCGCCGCTACGGCCTGCTGCCGCGCGCGGTGCGCCTCGCCGACGGGCCCACCCCCCAGTACCACGACAAGGCGCAGATGCTGCTGACGCTCTGATGCCGTTTCCCTTGCCCCGATGAACGCTCCGCTGCCCTCGATCGAAGAGATCGCCTCCTGTGTCGCCGGCTACGACCCGAACGCGCTGTCGGTGGCCCAGGCGCAGGACTTCATCGGCCGCTTCGTGCCACGGGTCAGCGCGGTCGAGAGGCTCGCGATCCGCAGCGCGCTCGGCCGGGTGCTGGCGGCCGACGTGGTGTCCGCGATCGACGTGCCGTCGAACGACAACTCGGCGATGGACGGCTACGCGCTGCGCAGCGCCGAGCTCGCGGCCGACGGCCCGACCGCGCTGCGCGTCGCCGGCACCGGCTTCGCGGGCGCAGCCTACGAGGGTAGCGTCGGCGCCGGCGAATGCGTGCGCATCATGACCGGCGCGGTGATGCCCGCCGGCCTCGACACGGTCGTCCCTCAGGAATTCACCCTGAAGGACGAGCAAGGCCGCGTCGTCGTCCCCGCCGGCGTGGTGCGCCCCGGCGACAACCGCCGCCTGAAGGGCGAGGACCTCGCACTCGGCGAGGCGGCGCTCGCCGCCGGGCGCGTGCTTCGGCCGGCCGACATCGGCCTGGCCGCCTCGCTGGGCCAGGCCGAGCTGCCGGTGTGGCGGCGCCTGCGCGTGGCCTTCTTCTCGACCGGCGACGAGCTGCGCTCGATCGGCGAGCCGCTCGACGCCGGCTGCGTCTACGACAGCAACCGCTACACGATCCACGGCATGCTGACGCGGCTGGGCTGCGAGGTCATCGACCTCGGCGTGGTGCGCGACGACCCGGCCGCGCTCGAGGCGGCCTTCCGCAGCGCCTGCGAGAACGCCGACGCGGTGATCACCTCGGGCGGCGTCAGCGTCGGCGAGGCCGATCACACCAAGCAGGTGATGGCGCGGCTCGGCGAGGTGGCGTTCTGGCGCATCGCGATGCGCCCGGGCCGGCCGATGGCCTTCGGCCGCGTCACGTCGAACGGTCGCAGCGCGGTGCTGTTCGGCCTGCCCGGCAACCCGGTCGCGGTGATGGTGACCTTCTACGCCTTCGTGCGCGACGCGCTGCTGGCGATGGCCGGGGCCGCGCCGGCGCCGCTGCCGCTGCTGCGCGCCCGCGCGACGGCGGCGATCCGCAAGAAGCCCGGTCGCACCGAGTACCAGCGCGGCATCGTCAGCCGCGCCGCCGACGGCGACTGGGACGTGGAGCTCACCGGGGCCCAGGGCTCGGGCATCCTGCGCAGCATGAGCGTGGCCAACGGGCTCGTCGTGCTGCACCATGAGCAGGGCTCGGTGGAGCGCGGCGGCCCTGTGGACGTGCTGCCGTTCGACGGGCTCGTGTAAGGGCAGCGCCGTCCGGCGCGACTCCCTGCCGACAAGGAGATGCGCATGGAGACACGCCAGGTCGATGTCGCGATCATCGGCGCCGGCAGCGCCGGCCTGAGCGCCGGACGCGCCGCGCGCGCCCACACGGACCGCGTGCTGCAGATCGACGCCGGCCCCTGGGGCACGACCTGCGCGCGCGTCGGCTGCATGCCGAGCAAGCTGCTGATCGCCGCCGCCGAGGCGGCGCACGAGGCGCGGCACGCGGATCGCTTCGGCATCGAGGTGTCCGGGGTGCGCGTCGACGGTCGGCGCGTGATGGAGCGCGTGCGGCGCGAGCGCGACCGCTTCGTCGGCTTCGTGCTCGAGGACATGGCGGCGCTCGAGCCCGAGCACCTGCTGAAGGGCCGTGCGCGCTTTCTTGACCGCCACACGCTGCAGGTCGAGACCGCCGACGGCCCGCTGCGCATCGAGGCCGGCCGCACCGTGATCGCGACCGGCTCGCGACCGGCGGTGCCGGAGCAATGGCGCGCCGCGCTCGGCGACCGGCTGATCGTCAACGACGACGTGTTCGACTGGACTGAGCTGCCGCAGAGCGTGGCGGTGGTCGGCGCCGGCGTGATCGGGCTCGAGCTCGCGCTCGCGCTGCACCGCCTCGGCGTGCGGGTGCGGCTGCTGGCGCGTGGCGACCATGTCGGGCCGCTGACCGATCCGGCGCTGATCACCCTGGCGGCGCAGATCTTCGACGCCTCGCTGCCGCTGACCGTCAAGGCAGAGATGCTGAGCGTTGCCCGTCACGGCGACGCGGTCGAGCTGCACTGGCGTGGCCCGCAGGGCGAGCAGCGCGAGCGCTACGACCTGCTGCTGTGCGCCACCGGCCGCCGCCCGAATGTCGACGGACTGGGCCTGGAGGCGCTGGGCCTGCCGCTCGACGCGCGCGGCGTGCCGCGCCACGACCCCGCGACCGGCCGCATCGGCGACACGCCGCTCTACATCGCCGGCGACGCCGCCAACGAGCGCCCGCTGCTGCACGAGGCCGCCGACGAGGGCCACCTCGCCGGCGACAACGCCGGGCGCTGGCCCGAGACCCTCGCCCACCCGCGCCGCACGCCGCTGGCGGTGGTGTTCAGCGAGCCGCAGATCATGCTGACCGGCCGGCGCCACCGCGAACTGCGCGCCGACGGCAGCCATTTCGCCACCGGCACGGTCAGCTTCGCCAACCAGGGCCGCAGCCGCGTGATCGGCCGCAACGCCGGCGCGCTGCATGTCTACGGCGACGCACACACCCGCCGCCTGCTCGGCGCCGAGATGGTCGGCCCGGCCGCCGAGCACCTGGGCCACCTGCTGGCCTGGAGCATCGGCCATGGCGCGACGGTCGACGAGGCGCTGGCCCAGCCCTACTACCACCCGGTGATCGAGGAGGGCCTGCGCACCGCGCTGCGCGAGCTGCGCAAGGCGATCGATGCGCATGCCCACCCGCCCGCGCCCTGCGAGGACTGCCGCCCCGGCGAGTAGCGCCCGGCGCCAGGCGCCGCCTCAGATCGGCAGCTGCCGCCACGCATCGGTCCGCGGCGCCACGTTGGCCGTGTAGAGCGGGTGCTCGAAGTCGTGGAAGGCATAGATCTGCGCGTACCAGGGTTCGTCGCGCCGGCGGGCGCAGCGCAGGTTGCGGATCTGGCAGATCTTGCGGGCGGCATGCGCGGCGTTGAACTCGCGGATCGCCAGCAGTTCGCCGACATAGTCGTTCATGCAGGCGAATTCCGGCCCGGCGATGTCGTCGAAGTAGCAGTGCACCCGCGGCAGATGGGTCGACCAGTCGCCCTCGAAGAGCCGCAGCGCCCGGGTCGTCGAGCTGTAGTAGTCGAGGTCGAAGGCCACGAAGCCGATCGGCGCATCGGCCGCCCCCAGCAACCAGTCCGGCACCGTCTCGGCCACGTCGCCCAGCACCAGCTTCGCGCTCGTCAGCCGCTGGCGCAGGCGCTCGACGTCCATCTTGTAGTAGCCGTCGTTCCACACATGCGGCAGGTCCCGGTAATCGACCGCCCGGGGCATGCCCTCGCCGCGGTCGAAGCCGACCACGTCGATGCCGACGCCGAAGCGCTGGCCGACCTCGGCGGCGATCTTCTCCAGCGCCAGCAGGCCGCGGCCGCCGGCCACGCCGAGCTCGATCGCCGTGATGCGCCCGATGCCGAGCTGCGATGCGAGCTGCGCGGCGCAATAGACGCCATAGGCATAGGGCGGGTAGTCGGGCAGGATGCCCCACTTCATCCGCAGGTCGAGCGAACCCCGCGGGAAGCGCTTCCACAGCCCCCGCGCATACGGCAGCCGCACCAGTTGTTCGATCACGTCCATGACGGGTCGCGGTCGGCGCGCAGGCGCCCCCCGGCCTTCGTCAGCTTAGCGGCACGCCCCCGTGCCCGCCATCCCGAGAAACCGCGCCCTGCCCCTCAACCCGCGGCGCCGGGCGCCGGGTGCTCGGCCAGCGCCGGCGTCTCGATCGGACCCGGCGTGGTCCGGCGCGCGAACAGGGTGTAGACCGTCGGCACGACGAAGATCGTCAGCAGCGTGCCCAGCGACATGCCGCCGACGATCACCCAGCCGATCTGCTGGCGGCTCTCGGCGCCGGCACCGCTGGCCAGCGCCAGCGGCAGCGCGCCCAGCACCATCGCGCCGGTGGTCATCAGGATCGGCCGCAGCCGCAGGCTGGCGGCCTCGACCACCGCCTCCAGCGTGCTCTGCCCCTGGTGGCGCAGCTGGTTGGCGAATTCGACGATCAGGATGCCGTGCTTGGTGATCAGGCCGACCAGCGTGATCAGCCCGATCTGCGAGTAGACGTTGAGCGTGCCGCCGGAGAGCTTGAGCGCCAGCAGCGCGCCGACCATCGACAGCGGCACCGACAGCAGGATCACGAAGGGGTCGACGAAGCTCTCGAACTGCGCCGCCAGCACCAGGAAGATGAAGAACAGCGCCAGCACGAACACCACGCCGAGCGCGCCGCTCGAGGCCTTGTACTCGCGCGAGATGCCGTTGAGCTCGGTCTGGTAGCCGGCCGGCAGCAGCTTGGCGGCGGTGGCGTCCATGAACTCGAGCGCCTCGCCGAGCGAATAGCCCGGGCCGAGCGTCGCGCTGATGGTCACCGAGCGGCGCTGGTTGAAGTGGTTGAGCTCGCGCGGCGCGACCGTGGTCTCGACCTTCACCAGCGCCGACAGCGGGATCATGGTCGCGTTGCCGTTCGCGTCCGCGCGGCCGCGCACGTACAGCTTCTCGATGTCCTCGGGCGTGGTGCGGCCGCTCGGGTTGGTCTGCACGATCACGTCGTACTGCTCGGCGTCGCGCTTGTAGCGCGTGACGTTGCGGCCGCCGAGCATGGTCTCGATGGTGCGCGCCACCGCATCGACCGCCACGCCGGCATCGGCCGCGCGGTCGCGGTCGACCTGGATGTAGATCTCGGGCTTGTTCAGGCGCAGGTCGATGTCGGGCTGGACGAGGCCGGGGTTCCTGGCCATCTCCGTCAGCATCTGCTGCGCGACGTTCGCGAGGTTGGCGTAGCTGTCCGAGGTGAGGATCACGAAGTTGAGCGGTCGCTCGCGAAAGCCCCCGCCCAGCGACGGCGGCGTGACCGGGAAGGCGCTGACGCCGGGCAGCGCGCCGAACTTCGGCGTCAGCTCGCGGGCGATCTGGATCATGCTGCGCTCGCGCTCGGACCAGTCGCGCCCGCGCAGCACCGCGAAGCCGCGCTCGACGGTCGGGTTGCCGGCGATGACGAACACGCGGTCGATGTCGGGATCGGCCAGCACCTCGCGCTCGATCTCGAGCAGGTAGCGGCGCGTGTAGTCCAGCGTCGCGCCGTCGGGGCCGCTGACGCTGGTGAAGATCACGCCGCGGTCCTCGAGCGGCGCGAGCTCGCTCTTCATGCCGGCGAACAGCGCGTAGGCCGCGCCGGCCGAACCCAGCATCACCCCCACCACCACCCAGCGGTGCGCGAGCGTCCAGCGCAGCACCCGCGTGTAGCCGCGCGTCAGCGCCGTCAGGCCGGCCTCCATGCCGCGGTCGAAGCGGTTCGGCGTCGGGTTGTGGCGCAGCAGCTGGCTGCACATCATCGGGCTGAGCGTCAGCGCGACGAAGCCGGACACGACCACCGCACCGGCCAGCGTCAGCGCGAACTCGGCGAACAGCCGGCCGGTGCGGCCCGGCGTGAAGGCGATCGGCGCGAACACCGCCGCCAGCGTCAGCGTCATCGCGACCACCGCGAAGCCGATCTCGCGCACGCCCTTGATCGCGGCCTGGAAGGGTTCGAGCCCGTCCTCGATATGGCGGTAGATGTTCTCCAGCACCACGATCGCGTCGTCGACGACGAGGCCGATCGCCAGCACCAGCGCCAGCAGCGTCAGCGTGTTGATCGTGAAGCCGGCCACCGCGATCAGCGCGAAGGCGCCGATCAGGCTCACCGGGATCGTGACCAGCGGGATGATCGAGGCCCGCAGCGTGCGCAGGAACACGAACACCACCAGCGCGACCAGCGCCACCGCCTCGGCGATGGTGGTGAAGACGGACTGGATCGAGCGGTCGATGAAGATGGTGTTGTCGTTGGCAACCTGCACCACCAGGCCCTTGGGCAGGTCCTGCTGGATGCGCGGCAGCACCTCGCGCACGCCCTTGGCGAGCTCGAGCGGGTTGGCGGTGGCGTTGCGGATCACGCCCATCGACACCGCCGGCTTGCCGTTGAAGCGCACGCTGCTGCGCTCGCTGGCCGCGGCCTCCTCGATGCGCGCGACGTCGCGCAGCCGCACGGTGTAGCCGGCGGCGCTCTGCCTGATCGCGATGTCGGCGAACTGCGCCGCCGTCTGCAGGTCGGTGCGCGCGGTGACCGTGAACTCGCGCTGCTGGCTCTCGATGCGGCCGGCCGGTACCTCGAGGTTCTGGCGCCGGATCGCGTCCTCGACGTCCTGCACCGTCAGCCGCTGCGCGGCCAGGCGGTCGGCGTCCAGCCAGACGCGCATCGAGTAGCGCCGGTCGCCGTTGATGCGCACGTCGGCCACGCCGGGCACGGTCTGCAGCCGCGGCTTGACGAGGCGCGTCAGCACGTCGGTGATCGCCAGCGGCGACAGCGCCTCGCCGCTGAAGGTCAGCCAGATGGTCGGCGAGGCGTCGGCCTCGACCTTGGTGATCACCGGCTCGTCGACCTCGTCGGGCAGCCGCCCACGCACCCGCGAGGCGCGGTCGCGCACCTCGGCGGCGGCGTTGTCCGGGTCCTTCTCGAGCTTGAAGCGCACGCTGATCTGGCTCTGCTCGGCACGCGAGATCGAGGTGATGATGTCCACGCCCTCGATGCCGGCGATCGAGTCCTCGAGCGGCTTGGTGACCTGCGACTCGATCACCTCCGAGGATGCGCCGGTCAGCCTGGTCTCGACCGTGACCACCGGCTCGTCGATGTTCGGGTACTCGCGCAGCTGCAACCGGCTGGCCGACACCAGGCCGACGAGCACCAGCAGCAGCGACAGCACGGTCGCGAAGACCGGCCGGCGGATCGAGGTCTCGGAGAGCTGCATCGCGATCCCGCGCTCAGCCGGCGCGGCCGACGGTCACCGCCGAGCGCGGCGCGCTGCCCGAGGCCGGCGGCGCCGGCGCCGCGCCGCCGAGCTCGACCACCTGCACCGGCTGCGCGTCGGCGCGCAGCAGCCGCGCCTGGCCGGCGGTGACGACGCGCTCGCCGGCCACGAGGCCCGACATGATCTCGACCTGACCGTCGCGGCGCAGCCCGGTGCGCACCTCGACGCGCTGCGAGGCCGGGCCCTGCGGGCCGTCGACCACCTTGATCAGCAGGTTCTTGCCGGCCTGCGGCACCAGCGCCTCCTCGGGCACTAGCACCGCGCCCGGCCGCTCGGCCAGCACGACGCGCACGCGCGCGAACATGCCGGGACGCAGCCGCGCATCGGCGTTGGGCACGGTGGCGCGGGCGGCGATCGCGCGGCCGTCGGCGGTGATCTGCGGCTCGAGCGCCAGCACCACGGCGGTGAAGCGTTCGCCGGGCAGCGAATCGATGCCGACCTCGACCGACTGGCGCGGCTTGAGCCGCGTCGCGAAGCGCTCGGGCAGGCTGAAGTCGACGTACATGCTGGAGGTGTCCTCCAGCGCGACGATGTCGGCGCCGTCCTTCAGGTAGTCGCCGACGTCGACCGCGCGGATGCCGGCCTGGCCGTCGAAGGGCGCGACGATGCGCAGCTTGTCGAGCTGGGCCCGCGCCAGCGCGACCTGGGCGTCGGCCACGTCGACGTTGGCACGCGCCTGGTCGACCACGCTCTGCGTGACGAAGTTCTGCGCCACCAGTTCCTGGTTGCGCTGCAGCGTCGTGCGCGCGATCGCGAGCTGGGCCTCGGCCTGGCGCAGCTGGGCGCGCGGCAGCGCGTCGTCGAGCTGCACCAGCAGCTGGCCGCGCCGCACGCGCTCGCCGTCGCCGAAGCCGAGCTTGACGACGCGGCCGCTGACCTCGGGCCGCAGCACCACGCCCTGGCGCGAGCGCAGGCTGCCGACCGCGGTGGTGTCGTCGGTCACGTCGCGCGCCACCGCGCGGGCCACCTCGACCGGCACCGGGCCGGTGGGGGCCGGCGCGGTCGGCAGGGTCGCCGTGGCGGTCACGTCACCGGGCTGCGCCTGCGGCACGCGGTGCTGCCACCACCAGGCGCCGACCGAGAGGACGACGAGCCCGATCGCGGCCACGCTCAGATGCAGTCGTTTCATGCGTCGATTGTCGGAATCAGCCCGGAAATCTAATACGGGGCGCACCCTCGCCGCCTGCGGCCACCCACATACCTCGGGGCGCCGGGTGGAGAAACATTGCTTCACACGCGGCGCGCGGCGCGCCGTTCAGAGGAAGGGCGCCGCCCCCTGGTTGGCCAGCGCATCGGCGCGCTCGTTGCCCGGGTCGCCCGAGTGGCCCTTGACCCAGCGCCAGTGGACGTGGTGCACCGAGGCCATGGACTCGAGCTTCTGCCACAGGTCGGCGTTCTTCACCGGCTTCTTGTCGGCGGTTTTCCAGCCGCGCTGCTTCCAGCCGTGGATCCACTCGGTGATGCCCTTGCGCACGTACTCGCTGTCGGTGTGCAGCGTCACCTCGCAGGTGCGCTTGAGCGAGCCCAGCGCCTCGATCACCGCGGTCAGCTCCATGCGGTTGTTGGTGGTGTGGGCCTCGCCGCCGCTGAGCGACTTCTCGTGGCCTTCCCAGTGCAGCCAGGCACCCCAGCCACCGGGGCCGGGGTTGCCCTTGCAGGCGCCGTCGGTGTAGATCGTCACCGCCGGGCGGGCGATGGTCGGTCGGCTCGTGCTCATAGCACTTCTTGTCGATCGCGGTGGCGATGGCTCACCACTGCCGGGGCGGCGCGCGGCTGGGGTGACTTCTTCCAGGCCGGGCCGATCAGGCGCATGCCGCGCACGCGCTTGACCGCGGCAATCGTGTAGACCGCGCCGAACACCGGCCACCAGCGGTCGCCGGCCTTCTCGATCCAGGCCCAGCGGTCCAGCCACGTCTGCGAGCGCAGCGGCGGCCGGTAGCAGCCGAACGCGCCGGCGTCGATCTCGAAGCCGAGCAGGCGAAGCCAGTCGCGCAGCCGGCGCGGCGCGATGAAGTCGCCGGCACGCGGCAGGTAGAGCGCGTGGCCATCGCGTTCGGCACCCAGGCGCAGCGCCCAGCGCCCGGCCCATTGCCGCGCACCCCACAGGCTGGCCGGGTTGAAGCCGACGATCAGCACCCGGCCCTCGGGCACCAGCACGCGCTCGACCTCGCGCAGCGTGAGGTGGGCATCGCGCGCGAACTCCAGCGTGTGCGGCAGCACCACCAGGTCGAGGCTCTGGCTGGCGAAGGGCAAGGCGTCGAACTCGCAGCACACCGCGACCGCCCGCGAGGCGTCGCCCTCGAGCGGCGGCGGCTCGACCTGGGGCTGCACGAGCCAACGGTGCGGCATGCGGTTGGCGTGGAGCGCGTCGAGCTCGGGCAGACCGAGCTGCACGGCGTGGTAGCCGAACACATCGGCCACCTGCCCATCGATCCAGGCCCGCTCCCACGCGAGCAGGTAGCGGCCCGGCGGGGTCTGCAGCCAGAGGGGCAAATCTATAATCGATGCTGTGTCCGACATGAACCTGGTCGCTCTCCCCGCCTTCACCGACAACTACATCTGGATGCTCCACGACGGCCAGCGTGCCGTCGTTGTCGATCCGGGGGACGCCGCGCCGGTGGCGCGGGCGCTCGACGAGCGAGCGTTGCAGCTCGTCGGCATTGTAGTGACGCACCACCACGGCGATCACGTGGGCGGCGTCGACGCGCTGCGCGAGCGGCTCGCCGGACCCGTCTGGGGGCCGGCGGCCGAGCGCATCCCCCGGCCCTACGAAGCGTTGCGCGGCGGCGATGGGGTCGACCTGCTCGGCACGCGCTTCGACGTGATCGAGGTACCGGGCCACACGGCGGGCCACATCGCCTACGTCGGGCAGCCGGCCGGGCAGGCGCCGATCCTGTTCTGCGGCGACACGCTGTTCTCGGGCGGCTGCGGCCGGCTGTTCGAGGGCACCGCGGCGCAGATGCATGCCTCGCTGTCGCGCCTGGTCGCGCTGCCCGGCGATGCGCGGGTCTGCTGCGCCCACGAGTACACGCTGTCGAATCTGAAATTCGCGCGCGCGGTCGAGCCGGGCAACGGCGTGCTCGCGGCCTATGCGGCGCACTGCGCCCAGCTGCGCGAGCGCGATCTGCCGACGCTGCCGAGCACGCTCGCCACCGAGCGCGCGGTGAATCCCTTCCTGCGGGTCGACGCACCCGAGGTCCATGCCAGCGCGCTGGCGCATGGTGCGCAGGGCGACGACGCGGTCAGCGTGTTCGCCGCGCTGCGCCAGTGGAAGAACGAATTCCGATGACCCGAACGATCCCGAACGGCCCGCTGGCCGCCCTGCTCGCGCTGCTGCTGGCTGCCTGCGCGAGCACCGCGCCGATCGAACCGCCGCCCGCCGCGGCACCGGTCGTCGCCGCCGCCCCGGCTGCCCTGCCACCGGCCGAGGCGGCGAGTGCGACCGAGGCAGCCGCCTCGCCGGACGAGAGTGCCGAGGCCGCCGGCGCGCCGACCGATCCGCTCGCCTCCGACGCGCTGGTGGACCTGGCCGACGAGGCGGCCCGCCGCGACCTGTGGATGCGCATCCGCCGCGGCTTCGCGATCCCCGACCTCGACACCGGGCTGGTGCGCGACCGCGAGCAGTGGTACGCGAGCCGGCCCGACTATGTCGAGCGCATGACGACGCGCTCGAGCCGCTACCTGTTCCACATCGTCGAAGAGGTCGAGAAGCGCGGCCTGCCCACCGAGCTGGCGCTGCTGCCCTTCATCGAGAGCGCCTTCAACCCGCAGGCGATGAGCAGCGCCAAGGCCTCGGGCATGTGGCAGTTCATCCCCTCGACCGGCCGCCACTTCGAGCTGCGCCAGAACATCTTCCGCGACGACCGCCGCGACGTGCTGGCCTCGACCAGCGCCGCGCTCGACTACCTCGAGAAGCTGCACGCGATGTTCGGCGACTGGCACCTCGCGCTGGCCGCCTACAACTGGGGCGAGGGCAGCGTCGGCCGGGCGATCGCGCGCAACCGCAGGGCCGGCCTGCCGACCGACTACCTGGCGCTCGGGATGCCGGCCGAGACGCGGCTGTACGTGCCCAAGCTGCAGGCGGTCGAGAACCTGATCGCGCGGCCCGAGGCCTTCGCGCTGACGCTGCCGCCGCTCGAGAACCACCCCTACTTCCTCGCGGTGCCGATCAAGCGCGACATCGACGCCGCGCTGGTGGCCCGGCTGGCCGGCCTGCCGGAGCCGGAGTTCCACGCGCTGAACCCGTCGCTGAACAAGCCGGTGATCCTGGCCGCCGGCACGCCGCAGGTGCTGCTGCCCTACGACAACGCGCAGCGCTTCATCCTCGCGCTGCCCGAGCACCGCGGCCGGTTGGCGAGCTGGACCGCCTGGGTGGTGCCGAGGACGATGAAGCCGGCCGACGCCGCGAAGCGCTGCGGCTGCGGCATGAGCGAGTCCGATCTCCGCGAGGTCAACCGCATCCCGCCGCGCATGCTGGTCAGGGCCGGCTCGACGCTGCTGGTGCCGCGCAACGGCCACCGTCACGAGGACGTGTCCGAGCGCGTCGCCGACAACGCGACGATGCTGCTGGCGCCCGACGTCCCGCCGCTGCGGCGCGTGACGGTGAAGGCCCGCCAGGGCGACAGCGTCGCCTCGCTGGCCAAGCGCTACCGCCTCAGCGCCGCCAGCGTCGCCGACTGGAACAAGGTCTCGGCGGCGGCGAAGTTCCGCACCGGCCAGCCGGTGGTGGTCTACCTGCCGGGCAAGCGCGCCAAGGCCGTGGCCGGCAAGAGCGGCAGCCGCAAGACGGCCAGCGTGAGCAGCCAGCGCCGCAAGGCCGCGAGCACGGTGTCGACGAAGAAGCGCGTCGCCCAATCGGCGCGCTGAGCGCGGTGCGGCCGCTCAGGCGGCGCTCAGCAGGATCGCGATGTTGACGGCAAAGGCGGCGGCCCAGACCAGGCTGCGCGCCAGCTGCCGGTCGGCCAGGTAGCAGCCGACATACGCGAGCCGCAGCAGCACCCACGCGATCGCCAGCGCCTGCACCCGCTCCAGCGGCGCACCAGCCGGCAGCGCGATCGCGACCGCGCCGATGAAGAAGGGCAGCGCCTCGAAGCCGTTGGCCTGGGCCGCGTTGGCGCGTGCCGGCAGGCCGGTCTGCCTGGCCAGCCAGTCGCGCGGCGCGTGGTTGTCGTAGCCGCAGTCGCGGCGCGGCCGGCCGAAGCCGCTGCGCTTGGCGAGGCCGGCGCAGACGATGGGCATCAGCGCGGCGGCGAGCACGCACAGCAGGATCGGCGTCATCGGGTCCCCTTCAACGGCGATCGCTCAGCGACGGTCACTCAATGCATGGGCGATGGTGCCGAGGTCGACGTACTCGAGCTCGCTGCCCACCGGCACGCCGCGCGCGAGCCGCGTCACGGCGACGCCGCGGCCCTCGAGCGCCTTGGCGATGGCATGCGCGGTCGCCTCGCCCTCGGCGGTGAAGCTGGTCGCGACGATCAGCTCCTGGACCTCGCCGTCGGTGGCGCGCTGCAGCAGCTCGGCCAGGCCGATGTCGTGCACGCCGATGCCGTCGAGCGGGCTCAGCCGCCCCATCAGCACGAAGTACAGGCCGTGGTAGCTGCCGCTGCGCTCGATCGCCGCCTGGTCGGCCGGCGTCTCGACGACGCACAGCTGGCGCCGGTCGCGGCCGGCGTCGAGGCAGGTCGCGCACACCGGGGCCTCGGTGAAGGTGTGGCAGCGCTCGCAGTGGCGCACCGTGCCGACCGCCTGCTCGAGCGCGCGCGCCAGGCGCTCGGCGCCCGCGCGGTCGTGCTGCAGCAGGTGGTAGGCCATGCGCTGCGCCGACTTCTGCCCCACGCCGGGCAGGCGGCGCAGCGCCTCCATCAGCGCGTCGAGCGACGAAGCCGCCACGCCGTGCCCGTCAGAAGGGGAACTTCATTCCCGGGGGCAGCGGCATGCCGGCGGTCAGCTTGCTCATCTTCTGCTCGCTGGTCTCGGCGGCCCGGCGCACGGCGTCGTTGAAGGCGGCGGCCACCAGGTCCTCGAGCATGTCCTTGTCGTCGGCCAGCAGGCTGGGGTCGATGGTGATGCGCTTGACGTCGTGCTTGCAGCTCATCACCACCTTCACCAGTCCGGCGCCGGACTGGCCCTCGACCTCGATGGTCGCGAGCTCGTCCTGGGCCTTCTTGAGGTTGTCCTGCATCGCCTGGGCCTGCTTCATCAGGCCGGCCAGTTGTCCTTTGAGCATGTGCTTCTCCGTGTCCTTCAGATGGGTTTGATCGACCCCGGCACGATGCGCGCGGTCTTGAAGCGCGCGGTCAGCTCGCGCACCAGGGGGTCGTTGTGGATCAGGGCCTCGGCCTCGCGCTGGCGCTGCTCGCGCGCGGCGGTCTCGCGGCGCGCCGGCGTGTCGCCGACGGGACCGGCCTCGACCTCGAGCGCGACCGCATGGCCGAGCAGCTGCGCCAGCGCGGCCCGCAGCTTCTCGGCATGGGCCGGGTGGCGCAGGCTCTCGCGCTCGACGCGCAGGCGGATGCGTTCGTCCGCGCCGTCGATCGCGACGCATTCGCCCTGCAGCGCCAGCTCGCGCACCAGCGCCGCGATCGCGCCGGCGTCCTGCAGTCGACGCACCAGCGCGGCCCAGCGGTCGCCGAGCGGCGTGGCGGTCCAGGCGGGCGTCGCCGCGGACCTCGGCGATGCGGCGGCTGCCGCCGGCAGCGGCTCGGCCACGCGCGGCGGCTCGAGATCCTCGGCCGGCGGAATGTCCTCCTCCCATGGCGGCACGCTGGCGGCTGGCGCGGGGCGACGTGGCTCGGGCGGTGTCGACACGCGCGGCGCGACCGGCGCGACGATGGCGGTCGCGACGGCCGCGGGCCTCACGAGCGGCGCGGCCGCCACCGCGCTGCGCGGCGCCGCGGCGGGCGCCACGGCCGGCCGCTCGCGCACCGGCGCCGCGGCGCGCACGGCACCCGGCGGGCGGAACGCCAGCATGCGCAGCAGCACCATCACGAGGCCGCTGTATTCGTCGGGCGCCAGCGGCAGCTCGGCGCGGCCGTGCAGCGCGATGCTGTAGAGCAGCTGGGTCTCGTCGGCCGGCAGCGCGCCGGCCAGCCGGGCGATCGCCGGCGCGTCCGGGTCGTCGCTGCCGTCCAGCGCGTCGGGCACGGCCTGCCGCACCGCCATCTGCTGCAATACGGCGGCCATCTCCTCGAGCGTGCCCTCGGCCGACAGCCCCTGGGCCCGCAGCGCGTCGACGCCGGCGATCACCGCCGCGCCGTCGCCCGCCGCCAGCGCGTCGAGCAGGCCCAGCACAGGGCTGCGGCCGACCGCGCCGAGCATGCGGCGCACGCCGTCCTCGTCGATGCGGCCGGCGCCGTGGGCGATGGCCTGGTCGGTCAGCGACAGCGCGTCGCGCATCGAGCCGCGCGCGGCGCGCGACAGCAGCCGCAGCGCGCCGGCCTCGGCCGCGATGCCCTCGGCGGCCAGCACGGCCTCGAGCCGGCCCAGCACCGTCTCGGGCGCCATCGGCCGCAGGCTGAACTGCAGGCAGCGCGACAGCACGGTCGGCAGGACCTTCTCGGGGTCGGTCGTCGCGAGCACGAAGCGCAGGTAGTCCGGCGGCTCCTCCAGCGTCTTCAGCAGCGCGTTGAAGGACTCCTTGGTGAGCTGGTGCACTTCGTCGATCATGAAGACCTTGAAGCGCCCCACCGCCGGCTTGTAGGCGGCGCGCTCGAGCAGGTCGCGGATCTCGTCGATGCCGCGGTTGCTGGCCGCGTCCATCTCGACGTAGTCGATGAAGCGGTCGGCGTCGATCTCGGTGCAGGCGCGGCACACGCCGCAGGGGTCGGCGGTGATGCCACCGGTGCCGTCGGGCCCGACGCAGTTCAGGCTCTTGGCGAGGATGCGCGAGACCGTGGTCTTGCCGACGCCGCGGGTGCCGGTGAACAGGTAGGCATGGTGCAGTCGCTGCGAGCTCAGCGCGTTGACGAGCGCCTGCACCACATGCTCCTGGCCGACCATCTCGCCGAAGCGGCGCGGGCGGTACTTGCGGGCCAGGACCAGGGACGTCATTGGAGGATTCTAGGTCGGCCCCCGGCGGCGGCCCCGCGCCGGGCCGCGGTGCCACGGGCTCAGTCGCCGGTCGGCGAGAGACGGAACTCGAGGATCTCGGGCCTTGCGGTCAGCGTCTCGGCGAGCCGCTCGAGGGCGCCGCGGTCCAGCGTGCGCAGCATCATCCGGTACTCGAACTCCTTGCCGGCCGCGTCGAGCCGGTAGCTGAGGTTGGCGACGCTGAAGCCATGCAAGCGCAGCAGCTCGAGCAGCTGGGCCTCGGGCATCACCGCATCGCGACGGAAGCGCACCGCATGGTGGGCGAACAGGTTGGACGGCATGCGCAGCTCGATGTGGCGGAACAGGCCGAGGATGCCGAGCGTCAGCAGCGTCGCCAGCAGCGCCGGAAAGTAGAAGCCCACGCCGATCAGCACGCCGATCGACGCGGTGATCCAGATCGAGGCCGCGGTCGTCAGTCCGCGGACCGACAGCCCCTCCTTGAAGATCACGCCGGCGCCGAGGAAGCCGATGCCGGTCATGATGCCCTGGGCCATGCGCGTCGGGTCGATGCTCAGCGCCTCGGCGCTGGCGCCGACGAACCAGGTCGACTGGTAGAGCGTCAACAGCATCAGCAGGCTGGACGCCAGGCACACCAGGGTGTGGGTCCGGAAGCCCGCCGGCCGGCCATGGAAGCTGCGCTCCAGGCCGATCAGCCCGCCGGCCAGCACGGCGCTCAGCAGGTGCAGGGCGACATCCCTGTAGACGGGGTTCATGCGCGCCAGCATAGCCGCGCGGGCGCGTCCCGGATAATCCCGCCGTCGCCCTTGCCGCCCCGTGTCATGACCGCCAGCCCCTCCCGCCCCGATGCACCGCTCAGCTACGAACAGGCCGGCGTCAACTACGACCTGATCGACCCGCTGAAGGTGGCCGCCCAGCGTGCCGCCAAGGCCACCGCGGCCAATCTCGCGGCGCACGGCTACGGCGAGGTCGCGGCGTCGCGCGGCGAATCGGCCTATGTGGTCGATGTCGGGCCGTTCTACCTGGCCAGCATCGTCGAATGCCTGGGCAGCAAGGCGCTGGTGGCCGACGAGATGAAGGCGCTGACCGGCCGCAGCTACTACGCCGGCATCGCCCAGGACACCATCGCGATGGCGATCAACGACCTGATCACCGTCGGCGCGACGCCGCTGGTGGTGCAGGCCTACTGGGCCGCCGGCGGCAGCGAATGGTTCGCCGACGCGCAGCGCGCGCAGGCACTGGTCGAGGGCTGGAAGCAGGCCTGCGACACCTGCGGCGTGGCCTGGGGCGGCGGCGAGACGCCGGCGCTGGCGGGCATAGTCGAGGCCGGCCGGATCGACCTCGCGGCCGCCTGCACCGGGCTGATCAACCCGAAGTCGCGACTGTCGGTCGGCGATGGCCTCGGCCCGGGCGACGCGATCGTGCTGCTGGCCTCCAGCGGCATCCACGCCAATGGCCTGAGCCTGGCGCGCAAGCTGGTCGAGCGGCTGCCGCAGGGCTATCTGACCGAGGTCGCGCCGGGGCTGAACTACGGCGAGGCGCTGCTGGCGCCGACCACGCTCTACTCGCCGGTGACCGAGGCGCTGTGGCAGGCCGGCATCGTGCCGCACTACAGCGCCAACATCACCGGCCACGGCTGGCGCAAGCTGCTGCGCCATCCGGCCACGCACAGCTACCGCATCCACACCGTGCCGCCGGTACCCAAGGTGCTGCGCTTCATCGCCGAACACGCAGGGCACGATGCGCGCGAGGCCTATTCGACGCTCAACATGGGCGCCGGCTTCGCGCTGTTCGTCGCCGCGGCCGACGCCGAGCGCACCGTCGAGGTCGCGCGCGCCCAAGGCATCGAGGCCTGGGTCGCGGGTGCGGTCGAGGCCGGCCCGAAGCAGCTGCTGATCGAGCCGATCGGCGTGCGCTTCGGCGACGACGACCTGCAGCTTCGTTGAGCGCCGCGGGCGGGCTCGAACCCCTCCCCTACAATCACCGGTGACGGGCCTCCCCGCATGGGGGCGCGGCCAACCGGGTCAGGTCGGGAACGAAGCAGCCCTAACCGTTAGCTCTCAGTGCCGGGGGTAAGGCTCGTCACCTTTCCCGCTCATACGCGGTTGCTTTCAAACGTACAAGACCGGCCGTCGGTCGCGGCGCCTCTCGGGCCGTCGGTGGATTGGTGGCCTGGCCGCTTGGTGGCGAGATCAGGCCGGCGGGGCGCTCTGCTGCGCTCATGTCCCCCGCCGCCGGCCTGCGGCCGTCGTCTCCTCCTTTACTTCGCTCCGCAGAGCGCCCCACCGACCTGATCGGCTCAGCTCGTGGG
>DATILD010000070.1:0-11559 GCA_035476815.1 Methylibium sp. | reverse complement strand
GCGTGACCGCGGTGACGCCGACGACGCCGGGGTAGGCCGCCGGGTACAGCGGCGGCGCCGCCGGCCCGTCGTTGCCGACCGCCGCGACCAGCAGGTGGCCGCGCGCCACCAGCGCCGCCACCAGCCGCTCGAGCAGCCGGTTCGGCGGGCCGACCAGGCTGAGGTTGACGACCGCGACGCGCTCGCGCGCCATCCAGGCCAGCGCCTCGGCCACCGCGTCGACGGCGCCGCCGGTCGGCACGCCGCAATACACATCGGCCGCATAGAGCGTGGCGCCGGCTGCCGCGCCGCCGAAACCCTCGGCCCGGCCCACCAGCAGCGACGCGACCGCCGTGCCATGCGCCTGCGGATGCAGGGCGCCGCCGCAGCCCTGGCGCTGCAGCGCCAGGCCGCGCAGCGCCGGGTGGCTGGCCTCGACGCCGCTGTCCACCAGCCCGATGCGCGCCGCGCCGCGCGGCGGCGCCGCCATGGCCGGTGCTGCCGAGCCGGACGACGGCTCGCCGGCCGGCAGGTAGAGGTGGTTGAAGTCGATCGTCGCCTGCGGATCGACCGCGAGCAGCGCCGCCCGCGCCTCGGCCAGCGACACGCCCGGCGGCGGCCGCAGCACGACCCAGCGCTCGTCCAAGCCCTCGACGCGCCGCTCGCGCAGCAGCGCGTAGCCGCGCCGGCGCGCCTCGGCCAGCAGCGCGTCGCCGGGCGCGACCAGCAGCAGCTCGCCGCGCACCACCGGCTGGCCGGCCGGGTCGGGCTCGAGCTCCCCGGCATGCCGGCGCAGCAACTCGTCGACCTGGCGCAGGCGGCGGCCGGCGAGCTCGGCCAGCGGCGCCTCCGGCAGCCGCAGCGGGCGCGTCAGATCGCCCGGCAGGCCGACGCCGGGCAGGGCCGGGCGCACCGGCAGCCCGAGCTGCGCCTGGGCCGCCGGCACGGCAGCCAGCAGCCCGACCGTGATCGCCAGCCGGCGCGTGAGTTTGAACAAGTCGAGAACCATCTTCCGTCCGACAACGTCCGGGGCAGGGAAGAAAATCCCCGCGCCGACCGTTGTACCTTCCATCAATGATTCCATGACCGCCCCGGCCGACCGCCTGCGCGCCGAATTGCCCGAACTGCTGCCGCGGCTGCGCCGCTTCGGCCGCGCGCTGACGCGCGACCGCGACGACGCCGACGACGTGGTGCAGATCGCGGTGGAACGCGCGCTGCAGCGGGCCGCGCAGTGGCAGCCGGGGACGCGACTGGACAGCTGGATGTTTCGCATCATGCAGAACGCCTGGATCGACGAATTGCGCGCGCGCCACCGCCGCGCCGAGACCTTCCTGCCCGAGGAGGCCGGCGAGCACATCGGCGTGTCGCCCACCGACGCGCAGCACGACGCGCTGGCGGTGCGCAAGGCCGTCGCCGCGCTGGGCGAGGACCAGCGGCTCGCGGTCGCGCTGGTGCTGGTCGAGGGCCTGCCCTACAAGGAGGCGGCCGAGGTGCTGGGCATCCCGATTGGTACGCTGACCAGCCGGCTGGCGCGCGGCCGCGAGGCGCTGCAGGCGATGCTGAAGGAGGCGGCCCCATGACGACGGACTGGTCGGACGAGCGGATCGCCGCCTACGTGGACGGCGAACTCGACGCGCCGGCGCGCGCGGCGCTCGCCGCGGCCTGCGCCGCCGACGCGGCGCTCGCCGCGCGTGTCGAGCGCGAGCAGGCGTTGCGCCGGCGCCTCACCGCGGCCTTCGAGGCCGAGCTCGACGAACCGTTGCCGCAGCGCCTGCTCGACGCGCTGCGGGTGCCGACGGCGGCCGAGGTGGTGGACCTGGCCGCGGCCCGCGAGCGCCGCCGTCCGCGCTGGGCCTGGCCCGAGTGGGGTGCGATGGCGGCCTGCCTCGCGATCGGCCTGTTCATCGGCCGCGCGCTGCTGGCGCCGGCGACCGAATCCTTCGAGCGCGTCGACGGCCGGCTGTTGGCGCGCGGCGTGCTGGCAGAGGCGCTGACGCAGCAGCTGGCGTCCGAGGCACGGCCGGGCGCCGCGGTCGCGCTGCCGGTCAGCTTCGCCGCCACCGACGGCCGCTACTGCCGCAGCTTCGTGATGAGCCGCGAGGCGCTGGCCGGGCTGGCGTGTCGCGGCGGCGGCGGCTGGGAGCTGGAGCTGCTGGCCGCGGCAGCTGCCGCGGGGCCGGCGGACGGCGTGCGGCCGGCCGGCAGCGGCCTGCCGGCGGCGGTGCTGCGTGCGGTCGACGAGCGCATCGCCGGCGAGCCGCTCGGCGCCGCGGCGGAGCGCGAGGCGCGGGGGCGCGGCTGGCGGCGCTGAACCGCCGCCCCTGCGCCCCTCACAGGCCGCCCAGCACCCTCAGGATCTCGCGCCCATAGGCCTCGAGCTTCTTCTCACCGACGCCGCTGATCTCGCCCAGCTCGGCCAGCGAGGCCGGCGCGCGGCGCGCCATCTCGGCCAGCGTCGCGTTGGAGAACACGATGTAGCTCGGCAGGTTGTGCTCGCGCGCGACCTCGCTGCGCCAGGCGCGCAGCGCCTCGTAGCGGGCCTGGGCGGCGGCGTCGAGGTCGGCCGGTGCGCCGGCCGCGGCCTTGGCGGCGCCCGCCGTGCGGCCCTTGCGCGCGCGCGCCGGCGCCTCGCGCGGCACGCGCAAGAGGATCGGCACCTCGCCCTTGAGCACCGCGCGTGCGCTGTCTGTCAGCGCCAGCGTGTTGTATTCGCCCTCGCTGACCACATGGCCGAGCGCGACCAGCTGGCGCAGCACGCCGCGCCACTGCGTCTCGGGCAGGTCGGCGCCGATGCCGAAGGTCGACAGCGCCTCGTGGCCGTACTGCGCGACCTTGTCGGTCGCCTTGCCGCGCAGCACGTCGATCAGGTGCCCGGCGCCGAAGCTGCGCGGCCCGCGGCCATGCTGGCCGAAGCGCAGGATGCAGGAGAGCAGCTTGCGCGCCGCCTCGGTGCCGTCCCAGACCTCGGGCGGCTGCAGGCAGTTGTCGCAGTTGCCGCAAGGCGACGATGCTTCTCCGAAGTAGCCCAGCAGCCGCACCCGCCGGCAATCGTGCGCCTCGGCCAGCGCCAGCAGCGCGTCGAGCTTGCCGCGCTGCAGGCGCTTGAACTCCTCGCCGGCCGGGCTCTCGTCGATCATGCGGCGCTGGTTCACGACATCGGCCAGGCCATAGGCCATCCAGGCCTCGGCCGGCTCGCCGTCGCGGCCGGCGCGGCCGGTCTCCTGGTAATAGCCCTCGATGTTCTTCGGCAGGTCGAGGTGGGCGACGAAGCGCACGTCGGGCTTGTCGATGCCCATGCCGAAGGCGATGGTCGCGACCATCACGATGCCGTCCTCGCGCAGGAAGCGGTCCTGGTGCTTCTGGCGCAGGCTCGCGTCCAGCCCGGCGTGATACGGCAGCGCGGTGACGCCCTCGCCGCCGAGCCAGGCGGCGGTCTCCTCGACCTTCTTGCGCGTCTGGCAGTAGACGATGCCGGCCTCGCCCTCGTGCTCGTCGGCGACGAAGCGCAAGAGCTGCTTGCGCGGGTCGTCCTTCTCGACCACGCGGTAGCGGATGTTGGGCCGGTCGAAGCTGCTGATGAAGACGCGCGCGTCTTCCAGCTGCAGCCGCGCGACGATGTCGGCGCGGGTGTGCTCGTCCGCGGTCGCCGTCAGCGCGATGCGCGGCACGCCGGCGTAGCGCTCGTGCAGCACGTTCAGCCCGAGGTAGTCCTCGCGGAAGTCGTGGCCCCACTGGCTGACGCAATGCGCCTCGTCGATCGCGAACAGGCTCAGGAGCCCGCGCTCGTGCAGCGAATCGAGCTGGGCCAGCATGCGCGGCGTCGTCAGCCGCTCGGGCGCGGCGTAGAGCAGCACCAGGCGGCCGCTCATCATCTCGCGCTCGATGCGCTGGACGGCGTCGAAGTCGAGCGTCGAATTGAGGAAGGCGGCGTGCACGCCGGCCTCCTCGAGCGCGCCGACCTGGTCGTGCATCAGCGCGATCAGCGGGCTGACGACGATGGTCACGCCCTGCTCGCGGCGGTGGCGCAGGATCGCCGGCACCTGGTAGCACAGGCTCTTGCCGCCGCCGGTGGGCATCAGCACCAGCGCGTCGCCGCCGCCGGCCACGCGCTCGACGATCTCGGCCTGCGCGCCGCGGAAGCTCGTGTAGCCGAACACCTGCTCCAGCACCGACAGGGCGGCAGGGGCGTCGGTCGGGGCGGCGGTTCTGTTCATCGAAGGGCGGCATGGTAAGCGAGCGCCGCTCGTGCGAGCATCCTGCGACACCGCAAGCCGACGGAGGCCCCGTGAGCGATCCCGATACCCCCGACGTGGCGACGCTGCGCGCCAAGCTGATCCGCAATGTCGACGAGGTGAAGCTCGAGCCCTTCGAGCGGCCGCCGCTCTACGGCACCCGCTTCGGCGGGCTGTCCGACGGCAGCGCGGCGAAAAAGCTCGGCGCCGGCTACGACGTGCTCGCGCCGGGCATGCGCTGCTGCCCCTACCACTTCCACCATGCGCAGGAGGAGATGTTCGTGATCCTCGAGGGCCGCGGCCACCTGCGCGTGGCCGGCGAGATGCTGCCGCTGCGCGCCGGCGACGTGGTCTTCATCCCGCCGGGGCCCGAGTACCCGCACCACATCGTCAACACCTCGGACGCGCCGCTGAAGTACCTGTCGATCAGCACCCAGGAGCGGCCCGAGGTCTGCGAGTACCCGGACTCGGGCAAGGTGATGGCCTTCGGGCCGGGGCTGCGGCAGGTGCACCGGCGCGAGGCCTCCCTAGACTACTGGGAGGGGGAGCCCTGAGGCCGGGCGGCATAATCTTGCGCTAGTCCTCCCGGAGCGCAGCAGCATGGCCAGCATCAACAAAGTGATCCTCATCGGCAATCTCGGCCGCGACCCGGAAGTGCGCTACACGCCCAGCGGCTCGGCGGTCTGCAACGTCACGCTCGCGACCACGCGTAACTGGAAGGACAAGAACAGCGGCGACAAGGTCGAGGAGACCGAGTGGCACCGCATCGTCTTCTACGACCGCCTGGCCGAGATCGCCGGCGAGTACCTGAAGAAGGGCCGTTCGATCTACGTCGAGGGGCGCCTCAAGACCCGCAAGTGGCAGGACAAGGACGGCGTCGAGAAGTACACCACCGAGGTGATCGCCGAGGAGATGAAGATGCTCGGCGGCCGCGAGGGCCTGGGCGGCGGCGAGGCCGAGGGCGGCGGTGGCGAGCGCCCGCAGCGCAGCGCCCCGGCGCCGCGTCCGGCCCCGCGCAGCGCGCCGGCGGCGGCGCAGCCGAAGTCGTCGACCGGTTTCGACGACATGGATGACGATATTCCGTTTTGACGACGCCCACCCCCGTTGCGGCTTCGCCGACGCCACGCCCTCGCAGAGCTCGGGCGGTTCGCGAGGCGTTCGGGTCGGCGCAGGTCGACCCTCTCGTCCACGCTCACCCCCTCTAGGGGGCGCCGCTGGCGGACCGGCGAAGCCGGATCCGCGGCGGCTGCTGGACAGGACGGTTCGTGCGCTTGACTGTGGTGATGGCGTCCCGCGTTTGACTCACCGGCTGGCGCGCCAGCGCAGCACGTCCAGCGGCGACACCGCCGAGCCCGCGTTGCCCCAGCTCGCGCGCACATGGTCGAGCACCGCGGCGACGTCGCGGTCGTCCAGCAGCGTCGCGAACGGCGGCATGCCGTAGGGCCGCGGGTGCTCGGCGGTGGCCGGCGCGAAACCGCCCTCCAGCACCACCCGCACCAGGTTGGCCGCCGGGTCGAGCGTGACCGCGCGCTGGCCGGCCAGCGCCGGGTAGATGCCCGGCGCGCCCTCGCCCCGTTCGCCGTGGCAGGCGGCGCAGTGGGTCTCGTAGAGCTTGGCGCCGCGCGGCGTGGACTTCGCCGTGGCCGCGGCGCGGCGCGACGGCGAAGGCGGCAGGCGCTGCAGGTAGAGCGCCACCGCCTGCAGGTCGGCCTCGCTCAGGTGGCGGGTGCTGCCGAGCACCACCTCGGCCATCGGACCCAGCGTCGAGGCGCGTGGCGCGCGGCCGGTCTTCAGCAGCGCCACGATGTCGGCCGCCGGCCAGTCGGCGACGCCGGCCTCCTGCGCGTCGTCGAGCGCCGGCGCGTACCAGTTCTGCACCGGGATCAGGCCGCCGCCCAGCCCTTCGTCGCTGGCGCCGAAGGCGTTGCGCGCCGCATGGCAGGCGCCGCAATGGCCCAGTCCCTCCACCAGGTAGGCGCCACGGTTCCAGGCCGCGGGCTGCGCCGCATCGGGCTCGAAGCGGCCCGGGCGGAAGTAGAGCGCGCGCCACACCGCCAGCGCCGCCTGGCTGTCGTAGGGGAAGCGCAAGGCATGCGCGCGGTTGGGCTGCACCACCGGCGGCAGGCTGCGCAAAAAGGCGAGGATCGCGTCGGCGTCGGTGTCGCTCACCCGCGTGGTGCTCGTGTACGGGAAGGCCGGGTAGAGCAGCCGGCCATCGCGCGAGCGGCCATGCTGCAGCGCGCGGCGGAATTCGGCCGCGGTCCAGCGGCCCAGGCCGGTGGCGTCGTCGGGCGTCAGGTTGGAGGCGTAGACGATGCCGAAGGGCGTGGTGATGCCGCGGCCGCCGGCGTACGCGGCGCCGCCGCGCTCGGTGTGGCAGCCGGCGCAATGGCCGGCGCGGGCCAGGTAGGCACCACGTTCGATCTGCGCGGCATCCACGCTGCGCGGTGTGGGGTCCGGCACCAGCGGCGCTTCGCCGCGCAGGTTGAGCCAGGCGATGGCGGCGACGGCCAGTGCCGCGGCGAGCGCGGCGCCGAGGACGAGGCGCCGCATCACGGCCGCTCCCCGGACGCGCCGCCGCAATCGAGCGGCAGGGGCGCGTCGGTGCGCGGCGCGGGCTTGCCGCCGGCCGGCACCGGCTGCGCGGCCAGCCATTGCGCGACGGCCACGATGTCGGCGTCCTGCAGCTTGCGCGCGACCTGCGCCATGCAGTCCGGCGCCTGGGCCCGGCGGGCCCCGCGCTGCCAGGCGGCGAGCTGCGCGTTCAGGTAGTCGCGCGGCAGGCCCAGCAGCCCGGGGATCGCCGGCGCCACGCCGGTCATGGCCTCGCCATGGCAGCGCGCGCAGGCCGGCAGCTCGCGCGCCGCGTCGCCCTGCTTCACCAGCGCCTCGCCGCGGGCCAGCACCGCGGCCGGTGCGGTCGCCGGCTGCGGCGGCGGATAGGGCAGCTCGAGCGACGCGAAGTGCTCGGCGATCTCGCGCAGGTAGTCGTCGCTCAGCGGGTCGAGCAGGCCGGCCATCAGCGGATAGCCGCGCCGGCCGTCGCGGAAGTTGCGCAGCTGGTGGTGCAGGTAGCCGGCCGGCTTGCCGGCGATGCGCGGGTAATAGCCGTCGCTCGCGGCACGGCCCTCCTTGCCGTGGCAGCCGGTGCAGGCCTGCACGCGCTGCGCGATCGTGTCCTCGACGCGCGGCGGCGCGGCCTGGACCGTCGCGGCGATGAACAGGAGCGAGGCCAGGCGGGCGCAGGCACGGCGCAGGGGCACGGACAAGGGGCGCGGCATCGGGGGCGGGTTGATCGGTGACGGGGCAGGTGCCTGTCGGCATTCTGGGCGTCGCCGCCGATCGGCGTGGGCCGCAGCTGCCAAATCCGCATGGCGCGCAGACTCCGACGCGGCGAGCCACGGCACACTGTCGGCATGAAAGCCCTGCAAGCCGAAGGCTGGCTCGTCGCCTGCCTGTGCGCCGCCTGGTGCGGCACCTGCGACGACTACCGCGCCACCTTCGAGCGGCTCGCGCGCCAGCACGCCGGGCTGCGCTTCGTGTGGGTCGACATCGAGGACCAGAGCGACGCGCTGGCGCCCTTCGACATCGACATCGAGAACTTCCCCACCGTGCTGGTGGCGCGCGGCGACGAGTTGCGCTTCCTCGGCACGCTGCTGCCGCATGCGGCCACGCTGAGCCGCACGCTGGCCGCGGCGCGCGAGGCGGTGCTGGTGGACCAGCCCGCGGGCTGGGGCCGCGGGCTGGTCGCGCGCGTGCGCGAGATCGGCGAAGCCGTCCCCTGAGCGCCCGCACATGCGCAAACCGCATGTGCCCCGAACAACTCCTTCGTTCCCGCGCATGACGCGGGCGCCTACCGTCGTGCTTCCCTCCACGACACGACGACGCCCATGTCCATCACCGCCATCAACGTGCGCAACCAGTTCCGCGGCCGCATCAAGGAGATCATCGAGGGACCGGTGGTCAGCGAGATCGATGTCGAGACGCCTGCCGGCCTGCTGGTCACCTCGGTCATCACGACGCGCTCGGTGCGCGACCTGCAGCTCGCCGTCGGCAGGGAGGTGATCGCGCTGGTCAAGTCGACCGAGGTGTCGATCGCGACGCTCTGAGGAGTGCGCGATGCGAACGACACCCCGCGTGCTCATCGTCCCCGGCCTGCACGACAGCGGCCCGGCCCATTGGCAGAGCTGGCTCGAGGCGCAGGAACCCGACGCCAAACGCGTGCAGCAGCGCGACTGGCACGACGCCGACCTCGAGCGCTGGGCCGCGCGCGTCGGCAGCGTGATCGAGCGCGCCGGCGACGGCCCGTGGATCGCGGTCGCGCACAGTTTCGGCTGCCTGGCGCTGGCGCGGCACCTCGAGCTGACACCGGCGTCGCCGGTGCGCGCCGCACTGCTCGTCGCGCCGGCCGACCCGGACCGCTTCGGCGTGGCCGGCCTGCTGCCGCAACGTCGGCTCGCGGTCCCGAGCACGCTGATCGCCAGCGACAACGACCCGTGGATGAGCGCCGCCGAGAGCCGCCGCTGGGCGCAGCGCTGGGGCAGCGCCTGGCTCACGCTCGGCGATGCCGGCCACATCAACGCCGACGCCGGCTTCGGGCCGCTGCCGATCGCCAGGCGCTGGGTCACGGCGATGCGCGCGCGGCTCGCGCGCGAGCTGCGGCCGCAGCGGGCGGCGATCGAGGAGTGGTCCTTCGCCGTCTGAGGCCCTTGCTTGCACATCGCATAAGCATGGGCGCATCGATTCGTTCCGCAAGTTAGTGCGGCTTCCTACGATGACCGCATTCCGTTCACCAGGACTTCCTTCATGACCCGCTCCGTCTCGCTCCGCGCCGCGCTCGCCGTGGCCGCCCTCACGCTCGCCGCCGGCGTCGCCGCGGCCAAGGAGATCACGCTGCTCAACGTCTCCTACGACCCGACGCGCGAGCTCTATGTCGACTTCAACAAGGCCTTCGCCAGGCAGTGGAAGGCCAAGACCGGCGACGACGTGGTCGTCAGGCAGTCGCACGGCGGCTCGGGCAAGCAGGCGCGGTCGGTGATCGACGGGCTGGACGCCGACGTGGTCACGCTCGCGCTGGCCTACGACGTCGACGAGATCGCCGCCAAGGCGCAGCTGTTCCCGGCCGGGTGGCAGAAGCGCCTGCCGCACAACAGCGCGCCCTACACCTCGACCATCGTGTTCCTGGTGCGCAAGGGCAACCCCAAGGCCATCAAGGACTGGGATGACCTGGTCAAGCCGGGCGTCTCGATCATCACGCCCAACCCCAAGACCTCGGGCGGTGCGCGCTGGAACTATCTCGCCGCCTGGGGCTATGCGCTGAAGAAGAACGGCAACAGCGAGGCCAAGGCGCAGGAGTTCGTCGGCAAGCTGTTCGGCAACGTCGCGGTGCTCGACTCGGGCGCGCGCGGCGCCACCACCACCTTCGTCGAGCGTGGCATCGGCGACGTCTTCATCTCCTGGGAGAACGAGGCCTTTCTCGCGGTCAAGGAACTGGGTCCGGACAAGTTCGACATCGTCGTGCCGAGCCTGAGCATCCTGGCCGAGCCGCCGGTGACCGTGGTCGACAGGAACGTCGACAAGAAAGGCACGCGCGCGGTGGCCCAGGCCTACCTCGACTACCTGTACTCGCCCGAGGGCCAGGACCTGGCCGGCCAGAACTACTACCGGCCGACCGATCCGAAGGCCGCGGCCAAGTACGAGAAGACCTTCACCCAGGTCAAGCTGTTCACGATCGACGAGGTGTTCGGCGGCTGGGCCAAGGCACAGAAGACGCACTTTGCCGACGGCGGGGTGTTCGACCAGATCTACACCAAGCGCTGAGTTCCGCGCGCCGCGCCGCATAAGCAAGCGCGGAATGCTTCGTTGGAGGCGCCGCCGGCGCTTCCTACGATGCCGCTTTGCGTCGTGAATCGAGCGTCCCCATGATCCTCTCGCGCACCCTGCTGCGCCGCCACAGCGTGCTGCCGGGTTTCGACCTGGCGCTCGGCTTCACGCTGCTCTACCTGAGCCTGATCGTGCTGCTGCCGCTCAGCGCGGCCTTCCTCAAGACCTTCACGATGAGCTGGGGCGCGTTCTGGGACGCGGTCAGCTCGCCGCGGGTGCTGGCGAGCTACCGGCTGACCTTCGGCGCCTCGCTGTTCGGCGCGCTGGTCAACGCCTGCTTCGGGCTGATCGTCGCCTGGGTGCTGGTGCGCTACGAGTTCCCGTTCAAGCGCGTGATCGACGCGCTGGTCGACCTGCCCTTTGCGCTGCCCACGGCGGTGGCCGGCATCGCGCTGACGGCGATCTATTCCGGCAACGGCCTGATCGGCCAGCACCTGCCGTTCAAGGTGAGCTTCACGCCGGTGGGCGTGTTCGTCGCGCTGACCTTCATCGGCCTGCCCTTCGTCGTGCGCACGGTGCAGCCGGTACTGGAAGACCTGAGCAAGGAGCTCGAGGAGGCCTCGGCCACGCTCGGCGCGAGCCGCTGGCAGACCTTCCGGCACGTGATCTTCCCGATCCTGATGCCGGCGCTGCTGACCGGCTTCGCGCTCGCCTTCGCGCGCGCGCTCGGCGAGTACGGCTCGGTGATCTTCATCGCCGGCAACATGCCGATGGTCAGCGAGATCACGCCGCTGCTGATCATCACCAAGCTCGAGCAGTACGACTATGCCGGTGCCACTGCGATCGCGGTGGTCATGCTGGTGGCCGCGTTCGGGCTGCTGCTGGCGATCAATGGGCTGCAGGCGTGGACGCGTTCGAGGCAGGGGCGATGAGCACGCCGGCTGACGCGTTACCGCTTCCCGCGCTTGGCGACACGGGCGTGGCGCCGCGTTCGATCCACAGCGCCACCACCGAGCCGGCCGGGGTGAAGTGGGCGTTGATTGCGATCGCGTTGGTGTTCCTCGGTTTCTTCCTGTTCGTGCCACTGGTGATCGTGTTCGTCGAGGCGTTCAAGAAGGGCGTGGACGTCTACCTGGCCGCGATCAGCGAGCCCGACGCACTGTCGGCGATCCGGCTGACATTGATCGCCGCCGGCATCGCCGTCCCGTTGAATCTGGTGTTCGGCATCGCGGCGGCCTGGTGCATCGCGAAATTCCACTTCCGCGGCAAGAACGTGCTGCTGACCTTGATCGACCTGCCTTTCTCCGTGAGCCCGGTGATCTCGGGGCTGATCTACGTGCTGGTGTTCGGCCTGCAGGGCTGGTTCGGCGAATCGCTGCGCGAGCACGACCTGAAGGTGATCTTCGCAGTGCCCGGCATCGTGCTGGCCACGGTGTTCGTGACCTTTCCGTTCGTGGCGCGCGAGCTGATCCCGCTGATGCAGGCTCAGGGCAGCGAGCAGGAGGAGGCCGCGCGTGTGCTGGGT
>DATILD010000069.1:0-112027 GCA_035476815.1 Methylibium sp. | reverse complement strand
CCGCGCTGCACACGCCGCTCATGGCGGTGACCAACGCGATCTCAGCGATCGTGATCGTCGGCGCCATGCTCGCCGCTGCGCTCACCGAAACCACGCTCGGCAAAACCATGGGCGTGCTGGCAGTGGCACTCGCCGCGGTCAACGTCTTCGGCGGCTTCCTTGTCACGCGGCGGATGCTGGAGATGTTCAAGAAGAAAGAGAAGAAGGCGTCCGCGGTCGCAGCGAAAGAGGCGGCCAAATGAGCATGAACATCGTCACGTTGCTGTACCTCGCTGCCAGCGTTTTCTTCATCCAGGCCCTCAAGGGCCTGAGCCATCCCACCACCTCGATCCGCGGCAACATGTTTGGCATGGCCGGCATGGCGATCGCCGCCGTCACCACTGCGGCGCTGATCGTCGAGGTGTCGGGCGGCAAAGCGCTTGGCCTCGGCTGGGTGCTGCTTGGCCTGCTGATCGGCGGCACCGGCGGCACGATCGCCGCCAAGCGCGTGGAAATGACGAAGATGCCAGAGCTCGTCGCGTTCATGCACAGCATGATCGGCCTGGCTGCGGTGTTTATCGCGGTGGCGGCCGTGGCCGAGCCCTGGGCCTTCGGCATCTCGCTGCACACCGAGCCGATTCCGGGCGGCAACCGCATCGAACTCGCGCTCGGCGCCTTCATCGGCGCGGTCACCTTCACGGGCTCGATCATCGCGTTCGGCAAGCTCTCGGGAAAATACAAGTTCCGCCTGTTCCAGGGCGCGCCGGTGCACTTCAGGGGCCAACACGTTTTCAACGCGGCGCTCGGCCTGGCGGTCGCGTTCTTCGTCTTCGCCTTCTGGCATTCGCAGAGCTGGATGGACATCTGCCTGGTCATCGCGCTGGGCTTCACCCTCGGGGTGCTGCTCATCATCCCGATCGGTGGCGCCGACATGCCGGTGGTGGTGTCGATGCTCAACAGCTACTCGGGGTGGGCCGCGGCCGGC
The DNA here is from genome assembly GCA_035476815.1 of Methylibium sp. Lineage (GTDB taxonomy): Bacteria > Pseudomonadota > Gammaproteobacteria > Burkholderiales > Burkholderiaceae_C > Methylibium. The sequence goes on along the minus strand of DATILD010000069.1, from coordinate 111,063 downwards.
ATCGGATTCTCGCTGAACAACGCGATGCTGATTATCGCGGGCTCGCTGGTGGGCAGTTCGGGCGCGATTCTAAGCTACATCATGTGCAAGGCGATGAACCGCTCGTTCTTCAACGTGATCCTGGGCGGCTTCGGCGGCGACGCGACGGCCGCCACGGCCGGCAAGACCGAAGCACGGCCGGTCAAGAGCGGCAGCGCCGACGACGCGGCCTACATCCTCGGCAACGCCGAGACCGTGATCATCGTCCCCGGCTACGGCCTGGCGGTGGCGCGCGCCCAGCACGCGGTCAACGAGCTGGCCGAGAAGCTCACGCACAAGGGCGTGATCGTGAAGTACGCGATCCACCCGGTGGCCGGCCGCATGCCAGGGCACATGAACGTGCTGCTGGCGGAAGCGGAGGTGCCCTACGACCAGGTGTTCGAGATGGAGGACATCAACGGCGAGTTCGGCCAGGCCGACGTCGCGATCATCCTCGGCGCCAACGACGTGGTGAACCCGGCGGCGATGATCAAGGGCAGCCCGATCTACGGCATGCCCATCCTCGAGGCCTACAAGGCCAAGACCGTGATCGTCAACAAGCGCTCGATGGCCGCCGGCTACGCCGGCCTGGACAACGAGCTCTTCTACATGGACAAGACCATGATGGTGTTCGGCGACGCCAAGAAGGTCGTCGAGGACATGGTCAAGGCGGTCGAGTAGCGGGCCGCCCGGCCTCGCGGCGCGACGGGCCGCGGCGAGGTCGATCGCCCCGGGGCGGTCGCCGCGCCACGACTAGACGGCCCGCCCCAGAGCGGCCTAGCGGATTCCCTGAGAGGCCGGTGTAAGCCGCCGGTCAGAATTCCTGGACCCCCTGGAGCACCTCATGGAACCTCTCTGGCTCAAGCAGTACCCCGCCGGCGTCCCCGCCAAGGTCAACGTCGAGCAGTACGGCTCGCTCGTCGCGCTGATCGAGGAAAGCTTCAAGAAATACCGCGACCTGCCGGCCTACAAGTTCATGGGCAAGACGCTGACCTTCGGGCAGGTCGACGACCTGTCGAGCGCGCTGGCGGCCTATCTGCAGACGCTGGGCCTCGCCAAGGGCGACCGCGTCGCGGTGATGATGCCCAACGTGCCGCAGTACCCGGTGGCGATCGCCGCGATCCTGCGCGCCGGCTACGTGGTCGTGAACGTCAACCCGCTGTACACGCCGCGCGAACTGGAGCACCAGCTCAAGGACTCGGGCGCGAAGGCGATCTTCATCCTCCAGAACTTCGCCCATGTGCTGCAGCAGGTGCAGGCGGCGGTGCCGACCAAGAAGGTCGTCCTCACCGAGCTCGGCGACCTGCTCGGCTTCCCGAAGAAGCTGATCGTCAACTACGTCGTCAAGAACGTGAAGAAGATGGTGCCGGCCTTCAGCCTGCCGGGCACCGTCGACTTCAACGACGCGATCGCGGGCGGTCGCGGCAAGTCCTACACGCCCGCCGCGGTGGGACCGGACGACATCGCGGTGCTGCAGTACACCGGCGGCACCACCGGGGTCAGCAAGGGTGCGGTGCTCAAGCACCGCAACCTGGTGGCCAACCTGCTGCAGGCCGAGGCCTGGTACCAGCCGGCGCTCAAGAGCATCCCGGCCGGACAGCAGATCGTCACCGTCTGCGCGCTGCCGCTGTATCACATCTTCGGCTTCACCGCGAACATGATGCTGAGCATGCGCATGGGCGGCTGCAACATCCTGATCCCCAACCCGCGCGACCTGCCGGCCGTGTTCAAGCAGCTCAAGGGCGAGGTCTTCCACAGCTTCCCGGCCGTCAACACGCTGTTCAACGCGCTGGCCCATCACGCCGAGTTCGGCAGCGTCGACTGGAGCCACCTCAAGCTGTCGATCGGCGGCGGCATGGCGGTGCAGAGCGCCACGGCCAAGCTGTGGCTCGAGAAGACCGGCTGCCCGATCATCGAGGCCTACGGGCTGTCCGAGACCTCGCCCGGCGCGACCTGCAACCCGGTCGACAGCAAGGCCTACAACGGCAACATCGGGCTGCCGATGCCGAACACCGAGCTCATGCTGCTCGACGACGAGGGCCACGAGGTGCCGATGGGCCTGGCGGGCGAGATCTGCATCAAGGGCCCGCAGGTGATGGCCGGCTACTGGCAGCGCCCCGACGAGACCGCGAAGGCGATGACGCCCGACGGCTTCTTCCGCACCGGCGACATCGGCACGGTCGACGAGCGCGGCTACTTCAAGATCGTGGACCGCAAGAAGGACATGATCCTGGTCAGCGGCTTCAACGTCTACCCGAACGAGGTCGAGGACGTGGTGACTCAGATGCCCGGCGTGCTGGAGTGCGCCGCGGTCGGCGTGCCGGATGCCAAGGCCGGCGAGGCGGTCAAGCTGGTGCTCGTGCGCAGCGACCCGAACCTCACCGAGGCGCAGGTGCGCAGCTACTGCGAGACCCACCTGACCGGCTACAAGCGGCCCAAGCTGGTCGAGTTCCGCACCGAGCTGCCGAAGACGCCGGTCGGCAAGATCCTGCGGCGCGAGCTGCGGCCGAAGTAGCCGCGGAGCGCGGCTACTTCAGGTTCTTCGCGCTCGCCAGCAGCACCTTGCCGCCGGCGAAGGTGATGTCGACCGAGCGCTGCTCGTCGCCCCAGCGGCAGGCCCGCAGGCCGATCGTCTCGTCGCAGCGGGCCGGATCGCCGATCAGCTTGGTCACGTCCTCGTAGGCCATGCCGACCTTCACCTGGTCGTAGTTGGCCAGCGTGAGCCTGCTGCAGGCGGCCAGCAGCAACACGGCGAGCAGGGGGAGCCAGGGGCGGTGCGTCGTCATGCGCCGCATCATCGCCGATCCGGGCCGGCTCGCCAGCCCCGGCCCATGGTGGCACCATCGCCGTCTTGTCGCCGCATGGGGGGAGTGCCGCATGACCCTGGGCCTGATGGCCGCGATGCACGAGGAACTGCAGGCCCTGCTGCCGTTGCTCGCCGCGCCCTGCGTGCATCACCACGCGGGCCGCGAGTTCCACAGCGGCCGCATCGATGGCCGGCAGGTCGTGCTGGTGCGTTCGCCGCCCGGTCAGGTCGCCACCGCGACCACGGTCACGCTGCTGGCCGAGCGCTTCGGCGCGGAGGCGCTGGTCTCGGTCGGCGTGGCCGGCGGCCTGCATCCGAAGGCGCGCATCGGCGACGTGGTGGTGGCGCGCGAGCTGCGGGCGCACGACCTCGATGCCGTGCCGCTGTTTCCGCGCCACGAACCGCCGGCCGGCGAGCGTGCCCACCTGCTCACCGACCCCGAGCTGAGCGCGGCGCTGCAGGCGGCGGCCGAGGCGGCGCTGGCGGTCGAGCGCATTGCGCTGGCAGGTTCGCTCGCGGTGCTCGGCATCGCGGTGCCGCGGGTGCATGCCGGGCTGCTGCTGAGCGGCGAGCGCTTCGTCGCCACCGAGGCCGAGAACGCGGCGCTCAAGCGCGCCCACCCCGACGCGCTGGCGGTCGAGCGGCAAGGCGTGGCGCTGGCCCAGGTGTGTCACGACTGCGACCTCCCCTTCGCGGTGCTGCGCTGCATCTCGGACCGCGCCGACGAGCGCGCGCAGGGCGACTACGACCGTTTCGTCGCCGAGGTGGCCGGGCCGTTCGCGGCCACCCTGCTGCGCGCCTGGCTGCATGGGCCCGCGGCGCCGCCGGCGGCCTGACGGCGTGTCGGCGCCTCTCGGACCGTCGGTGGAATGGGTGCCACGCGCAGGGCCGCTTGGTGGCGAGATCAGGCCGGCGGGGCGCTCTGCTGCGCTCATGCCCGGGGCTTGCGCCCCGGGCATGAGCGCAGTCGGCCACCCGATGGCCTTGGCCGCCGCGCCTACGACCAAGGAAGGATTTCGACGCAGCCTGGTCGAACAGTCACTCCGACTCCATCGAACGCAAATCCGTCTCAGCCCTTCTTGCACGCCAGCTGCGCGACCTCGTGCTTCACCGAGCCCTCGGCCAGCGGCTCCCAGGCACCCGCCTCGGCATGACCTCCAACCACGGCACCTTCGCCCATTTCACCGGCGTGGAAGCGCGACTCGAGTTCGCGGATACGCTGCCCGGCACAGTCGAACTCGAAGCGGGTGCGGATCGACGAGAACTTCACCTCGCCGTTGGAACGCGGCGTCTTGGAGCTGACCAGCGTCCACATCGAGGCGATGCCGCCGGCCGTCGCGAGCGTCGCGGTGTCGGCATAGAAGGTGACCGTGTCGTTGCCGCCCAGTTCGGTCCATTCGGCGGCGGCCGGCGCGGCGACGAGCAGCAGGGCGAGGGTGGACAGGTACTGCTTCACGGCGATCCTTTCGGCCGCAACGGCGGCGCATGCCCGGCATCATCGCCGAACGCGGCTTGCGCGGCCCCGGCGCGAGCCCTCCGACCGCGTCGGCCGGCCCTAGGTCCGCAGCGCCTGCCGGCCCAGCGGCAGGCGGCGGATGCGCGTGCCGGTGGCCGCGAACACCGCGTTCATCACGGCCGGCGCCGCCAGCGCGATGGTCGGCTCGCCGACACCGCCCCAGAAGCCGCCCGAGGGCATCACGATCGTCTCGACCTTGGGCATCGCCGCGAGCCGCAGCACCGGGTAGTCATGGAAGTTGCTCTGCTCGATGCGCCCGCGCTCGACCGTGCATTCGCCGTACAGCGCGGCCGACAGCCCGAAGGCGAAGCTGCCCTCGACCTGGGCCTCGATCTGCTGCGGATTGACCGCGACGCCGCAGTCGGTGGCGGCGACGATGCGGTGGATCTTCAGCGCCCCGGCGGCATCGACCGACACCTCGGCGCAGGCCGCGACATGGCTGCCGTGGCCCATGGTCCGAGCGAGGCCGCGAAAGACCGGCTCGCCGTCGACCGCGGGCGCCGGCCGCCCCCAGCCGACGCGCGCGGCCACCGCCTCCAGCACCGCCAGCGGCCGGGGCTGGCCGGCCAGCAGCCGGCGGCGCAGCGCCAGCGGGTCCTGGCCGGCGGCATGCGCCAGCTCGTCGATGAAGCTCTCGAGGTAGAAGATGTTCTGGTTCAGGTTCACGCCGCGCCAGAAGCCCGGCCGCACCGGCGGGTTGCGCATCGCGTGCTCGATCGCCACGTGCGGCAGCGCGGTGTAGCCGAACGAGGCCTCGGACCCACCGGGCGCGTCGAGGCCCTGGAACACCAGCGGGTCGCGGCCGCCCTTCAGGCTCTGCGGCGCCACCGAGCCGAGGATGGACTGGCCGGCGATGCGCATCTGCAGCGCCTGCACCTCGCCGGCCGCGTCCAGCCCTGCCACCAGCCGGCATTGCGTGATCGGGTGGTAGTGGCCATGGGCCATGTCCTCCTCGCGCGACCACAGCAGCTTGACCGGCGTGCCCGGCAGCGCCTGGGCGATCGTCACGACCTGGCGCACGTAGTCGTCGGCGAGACGCCGGCCGAAGCCGCCGCCGATGGCGAGCTTGTGGACCTCGCACTGCGCGCGGTCGAGGCCGGCGGTCTGCGCCGCGGCATTCAGCGCGCCCTCGGGGTGCTGGGTCGGCGCCCAGACCTCGCAGCGGGCCGGCCGGCCGTCGGCCGCCGGGGTGTAGCGCGCGGTCGCGTTCATCGGCTCCAGCGTCGCGTGGTGCTGGAAGGGGAAGCCATAGACCGCCTCGACACGCCGCGCGGCGCCGGCGAGCGCGGCCTCGGCGTCGCCGGACCGGTGGCCGGCCGCCACGCGATCGGTGCCCGCCAGGCCGCCCTGCACCAGCGCGTCGATGGCGCGGCTGGAGAGCGCGGCGTTCGGGCCCTCGTCCCATCGCACCGGCAGCGCGTCGAGCGCGGTCTTGGCGCGCCACCAGGTGTCGGCCACCACCGCCACCGCGTCGTCGCCGACCCGCAGCACCTGCTTCACGCCGGGGCGCGCCAGCACCGCGGCCGCATCGACGCCGGCGAGCCGCCCGCCGATCACCGGGCACTGCCGGATCGCAGCATTCAGCAGACCGCGCAGCTGGAAGTCGCAGCCGTAAACGAGCGAGCCGTCGACCTTGCCCGCGCTGTCGAGCCGCGCCAACGGCCGGCCGATCAGCGTCCAGTCCTTGGCCGCCTTGAGCGGCAGGTTCTTCGGCACCGCCAGCCGGCCCGCCGCCTCGGCCACCTCGCCGTAGCGCAGCGTGCGGCCGCTCGGTCCATGCGTGATGACGCTGCGCGCGGCGCGGCATTGCGCCGCGGGCACACCCCAGGCGTCGGCCGCCGCCTGCGTGAGCATGGTGCGGGCCGCGGCGCCGGCCTGGCGCAGGTAGTCCTGCGAGCCGCGGATCGACTGGCTGGCGCCGGTGGCCATGCTCTTCCAGGCCCACTTGCGGCGGATGTTCTCGCCGGGCGCCGGGTACTCGGTGCGGACCTTGGCCCAGTCGCACTCCAGCTCCTCGGCCACCAGCTGCGCGAGGCCGGTCAGCACGCCCTGGCCCATCTCCGAGCGGGCGATGCGGATCACCACCGTGTCATCGGCATGCACCGCGACCCAGGCGTTGACCTCGGGCTGGCCCGCGGGCGGGCCGATCGGGCGCTTGCGCTCGTAGACATAGACGCCGACCGCGAGCCCCGATGCGGCCAGCGCCGCGCCCCCGAGCAGCAGCATGCGACGGGTGATCGGCGGGCCGCGCATCAGGCCGCTCCGGTGTCATCGACGTGCACGATGCCAGCCGCGGCGTGCTTCGGATCGCCGCCGGCGGCGACCGCCTTGATCGCGGCACGCACGCGGTTGTAGGTGCCGCAGCGGCAGATGTTGCCCATCGCCGCGTCGATGTCGGCGTCGCTCGGCCGCGGCGTGGCGGCCAGCAGCGCGGCCGCCGCCATGATCATGCCGCTCTGGCAGTAGCCGCACTGCGGCACGTCGAGCGCGAGCCAGGCGCGCTGCACCGGGTGCGAGCGGTCGGCCGACAGGCCTTCGATCGTCACCACCCTGGCCTGATCGCCGATGCCGCCGACCGGCAGCGCGCAACTGCGGACCGGCGCCCCGTCGACATGCACCGTGCAGGCGCCGCACTGCGCGATGCCGCAACCGTACTTGGTGCCGGTCAGGCCCAGCTGTTCGCGCAGCACCCACAGCAGCGGGGTGTCGGGCTCGGCGTCGAACTCGCGGACGCTGCCGTTGACGTTCAATCGCTTCATGGCGTCCGGGCGGTGGTTGGCGGTCCTTGGTGCGAGGCTTCGGCCGGAAGTTCAGGCCTTCAGCCAGCCGCCCAGCCACGGCAGCAGCAGCGCGCCCAGCACGCCGTGCAGGCCCATCGCCAGGCTCGCGTAGGCGCCGGCGCGCGGGTGCACCGACCAGGCGCGCGCGGTGCCGATGCCATGCGCCGCGAGGCCGAGCGCATAGCCGCGCGCGGCCCAGTCGCGCACCCCCATCGCATTGAGCAGCGGCGTGACCACCAGCGCGCCGACGATGCCGGTGGTGACGGTGAACACCGCCGCCAGCGTGGCCGAGCCGCCGACCTTCTCGGCCACCCCCATCGCGATCGGCGCGGTGACCGACTTCGGCAGCAGCGAGGCCAGCATCGTCGGCGAGGCGCCGAGCGCCCACGCCAGCCCCAGCGCGACGACGATCGACACCGACGCGCCCAGCCCCAGCGCCGTCAGCAGCGCGCCGGTGCGCGCACGCAGCTCGGGCCACAGCCGCGCCAGCGGGATCGCCAGCGCGACGGTCGCGGTGCCGAGCAGGAAGTGCACGAACTGCGCGCCCTCGAAGTAGCGGCGGTAGGGCGTGCCGGTCGCGGCGAGCACCGCGATGATCGCCAGCACCGACCACAGCACCGGGTTGGCGAGCGGGTGGCGGCCGGTGCGCGCCGACACCTGGTCGGCCACGACGTAGGCGCCGAGCGTGAGCGTCAGCCCGAACAGCGGCGTGGCCGCGAGGTAGACCCAGACCTCGGTCAAGGGCTCAAGCGCCAGCCCCAGGCCGACCGGCAGCCGGGCGCCGAGACCGTCGTTCATCGCGGCGCTTCCTCGTCGGGCGGCGCGGGCAGCCGGTCCTTCAGGAACCACGCCGTGACGGCGATCGACGCGACCGTGCTCGCGACGATCGCGGCGATCCACGCCAGCCCCTCGCGCGCCAGCGGCTCCCAGTACAGCATCACGCCGACCGCGGCCGGAATGAAGAAGATCGACAGATGCGCCAGCAGCCCGTCGGCGGCCTGCGCCAGCGGCGCCCAGTCGGCCAGCCCCCGACGTTGACGCACGACGAGGAAGGCCAGCAGCAGCACCAGCCCGATCACCGGCCCCGGCACCGGTGCGCCGCTGAGCTGGGCAATGACTTCGCCGAGGGACTGGAACAGCAGCAGCGTCGCGAGTCCCTGGATCACGATGGGCTCAGGCGGTCGTCCGCGCCGCCGCCGCCGCGATGACCTGCGCCACCGCCGCCGTCAGCCGCTTGCCGTAGGGCACGTGCAGGAACTCGTTCGGCCCATGGGCGTTGCTCTTCGGCCCGAGCACACCGCAGACCATCATCTGGGCCTTCGGGAAGCCCTGCTGCAGCAGGCTCATCAGCGGGATCGTGCCGCCCTGGCCGATGGTGCCGCAGGGCGCGCCGTAATGGGCCTGCGACGCGGCCTGCAGCGCGTCCTCCAGCCAGGGCGCGAGCGTCGGCGCATTCCAGCCGGTCGCGCCCCAGTGGCCGGCGCGGCCGTCGGGGCGGAAGGTGACCCTGGCCTGGTAGGGCGCGTTGTCCTCGAGCAGCGCCTTGAGCTTCACCGCGGCCTCGTGGCCGTCGACCAGCGGCGGCAGGCGCAGGCTGAGCTTGAAGGCGGTGTAGGGCCGCAGCACGTTGCCCGCGTCGGCGATGGCCGGCAGGCCGGACGCGCCGGTGACGCTGAGCGTCGGACGCCAGGTGCGGTTGAGCAGCGCCTCGGTCGGGTCGGTCGTCGTCGGCAGCGTGAACGCGCCGTCCGCGCCGCAGCTCCACGGGAAGCGCTTCCACACCTCGTCGCCGAGCACGCGGGCGGTCTCGCGAGCCTGCTCGATGCGCTCGACGGGAATCGCGCAGTGCAGCCCCTCGGGCAGCAGGCGGCCGGTGGCGCTGTCTTCCAGCCGGTCGAGCAGCTGGCGCAGGATGCGGAAGCTCGACGGCACCACGCCGCTCGAGTCGCCCGAGTGCACGCCCTCGGTCAGCACCTCGACCTTGAGCGTGCCGGTGACGTTGCCGCGCAGGCTGGTGGTGAGCCAGAGCTGGTCGTAGTTGCCGGCGCCGGAGTCGAGGCAGACCACGAGGGCCACGTCGCCGAGGCGCGGCCGCAGCGCGTCGATGTAGGCCGGCAGATCGCCCGAGCCCGATTCCTCGCAGGTCTCGATCAGGCCGACGCAGCGCGGCCGGGGCAGCCCCTGCGCGTCGAGCGCCTGCAGCGCCGTGACGGCGGCGTAGACCGCGTAGCCGTCGTCGGCACCGCCGCGGCCGTAGAGCAGGCCGTTCTCGAGCTTCGGCGTCCAGGGGCCGAGGTCGTTGCGCCAGCCGCTGAACTCGGGCTGCTTGTCGAGGTGGCCGTAGAGCAGCACGGTCGGCGCGTCGGCTGCGTTGCCGCCGGGCGTCGTGGCCTGCAGTTCGAAGAAGATCACCGGCGTGCGCGGCGTGCCGTCCTCGTTGGCGAGCCGGATCACTTCCAGTTTCAGGCCGGCCAGCTTCTGGGACTCGACCCAGGCCGCGGCGCGCCGCACCACGGTGTCGATATGGCCATGCGCCGCCCAGTCGGCGTCGAACATCGGGCTCTTGGCCGGGATCGCGATGTAGTCGACGAGCTCGGGGACGATGCGCTCGTCCCAGGCCGCGTCGGCAAAGCGGCCGAGGGCGGCGGTGTCGAGGCCGGGTAGGCGTTCGGGGGCGTTCATGGCGCGGGCGCTTGTGGCGCGGTCGGAGAGACGGAATCAGTATAGGCAGCGACGGTGCGCGAGCCGGCATCGCCGCCGATGCGTGGCGCGCGAATCGCCCGCACGATTGCACCCACATGATTGGGCCTGCTCCGCATGGGGGTTTTGTGCGATCCACAAATGATGACCGATGGGTCAGTAACATGCGGCGCAGCAGCACACGAGCACCGGCGGGCGTCACCACAGCGCCACCGACCGGGCCGCGGGTCTACCGCCCGCTTCACTCCCCAGCTTCAGGAAATCCCATGAGCCGTCGCCTCGCGCCCCCGCCTTCCATGGCCGCTTCGTCGCCCGCAAGGGCCTGGGTGCTGGCCGGCACCGTCGCCGCGGCCGCATGGGCCCTCGCCGCTTGCGGTGGCCCGGCCGATGCCCAGGGCGGGCCGCCGCCGGCGTCGCCGGTCAGCGTCGCGCCGGCGGTCGAGCGCCAGGTCGCCGACCACGAGGAGTTCAGCGGCCGCCTCGAGGCCACCGAGTTCGTCGAGCTGCGGCCGCGCGTCGGCGGCACGATCGAGCGCGTGCATTTCGTCGACGGCGCGACCGTTCCGAAGGGCGCGCTGCTGTTTTCCATCGACCCGCGGCCCTTCCAGGCCGAGGTGGCGCGGGCCGCGTCGCAGCGTGCGGCGGCGCTGTCGCGCGCCGAGCTGGCCAAGAGCGAACTGGCGCGCGCGCAGCAGCTGCTCGACGCCAAGGCGGTGTCGCGCCAGGAGTTCGACCAGCTGACCTCGGGCTCGCGCACCGCCGAGGCCGACATCGCCGCGGCCGAGGCGGCGCTGCGCGTGGCGCAGCTCAACCTCGGCTACTGCGAGGTGCGCGCGCCGATCGCCGGCCGCGTGTCGCGCGCCAACGCCACCGCGGGCAACCTGGTCAACGAGCAGGTGGTGCTGACCACCATCGCCGGCGTCGACAGGATCTACGCCTACTTCGACGGCAGCGAGCAGACCTTCCTGCGCGTGAAGGCCACTAACGAGAAGGCGCCCAAGGTCAAGATGGGTCTGGCCAACGAGGCCGGCTTCCCGCACGAGGGCCGCGTCGACTTCATCGACAACCGCCTGAATCCGCAGACCGGCGCGATCCGCATGCGTGCGAGCTTCGACAACGCCAAGGGCCTGTTCACGCCCGGGCTGGCCGCGCGGCTGACGATGGTCACCAGCACGCCCCGCGCGGCGACGCTGGTACCCGAGCGCGCGATCGGCACCGACCAGAGCAAGAAGTTCGTCTACGTGGTCGGCGCCGACAAGCAGCCGCAGTTCCGCGAGGTCAAGCTCGGCGCGCTCGACGGCGGCATGCGCGTCGTGCAGGGCGGCGTCAAGGCCGGCGAGAACGTCATCGTCGACGGCCTGCAGCGGGTGATGCCCGGCATGCCGGTGGCCCCGACCGTGCTGGAGGTCGATGCGTTGGGCATGCCGATCGTCCCGCCCCCGCCCGCGCCGGGCGCAGCCCCGCCGGAGGCGCCGAAACCCGACGCCAAGCCCGATGCCAAGCCCGACGCGAAGCAGGACGGGAAGAAATCGGCCGCGCTCGCGCCCGCCTTGCGCGCCGCGGCCTGAGCGGAGCGCCCCATGGACATCTCCCGCTTCTTCATCGACCGGCCGCGCTTTGCCGCGGTGCTGTCGATCTTCACCTTCCTGGTCGGCCTGCTGGCGATCTTCAACCTGCCGGTGTCCGAGTACCCGGAGGTCGCGCCGCCGCAGATCGTCGTGCGCGCGCAGTTCCCCGGCGCCAACCCGCGCGTGATCTCCGAGACGGTGGCCGCACCGCTGGAGGAGCAGGTCAACGGCGTCGAGAACCTGCTGTACTTCGACTCGCAGGCCTCGGCCGACGGCTCGATGGCGCTGACGGTCACCTTCAAGATCGGCACCAACCCCGAGGTCGCCGAGACCGCGGTGCAGAACCGCATCAACCGCGCGCTGCCGCGGCTTCCGGACATCGTGCGCCAGATCGGCGTGACGACCGAGAAGTCCAGCCCCAACCTGACGATGGTGGTCCATCTGGTCAGCCCGGACAACAGCCGCGACGCGCTCTACCTGCGCAACTACGGCCAGCTCAACGTGCGCGACGAGCTGCTGCGCATCCCGGGCATGGGCAGCGTGTTCATGTTCGGCGCCGGCGACTACGCGATGCGGGTCTGGCTCGACCCGAACAAGCTCAACGCGCGCGGCATCACCAGCGCCGAGGTCATCGCCGCGATCCGCGAGCAGAACGCGCAGGTCGCGGCGGGCACCGTGGGCGCGCCGCCCTCCCCGCCCGGCACCGAGTTCCAGCTCGCGATCAACACCCAGGGCCGGCTGGCCACCGAGCAGGAGTTCGCCGACATCATCGTGCGCGCCGACCCGGCCACCGGCGGGCTGATCCGCGTGCGCGATCTGGGCCGCGTCGAGCTCTCGGCCGGCACCTACTCGCTGCGCAGCCTGCTCAACAACAAGGAGGCGGCCGCGATCGCGGTGTTCCAGGCGCCGGGCTCGAACGCGCTGGCGCTCTCCAACGCGGTGCGCCAGACGATGAAGAAGCTCGAGCCGAGCTTCCCGCAGGGTGTCAAGTACGACATCGTCTACGACCCGACGCGCTTCGTGCAGACCTCGATCGAGAAGGTCGTCGTCACGCTGCTGGAAGCGGTGGCGCTGGTGGTGCTGGTCGTCATCGTGTTCCTGCAGACCTGGCGCGCGTCGATCATCCCGCTGCTGGCGGTGCCGGTGTCGATCGTCGGCACCTTCGCCTTCCTGCTGCTGCTGGGCTACTCGATCAACACGCTGACGCTGTTCGGCTTGGTGCTGGCGATCGGCATCGTGGTCGACGACGCGATCGTCGTGGTCGAGAACGTCGAACGCAACATCGAGGCCGGCCTGCAGCCGCGCGAGGCCACCATCAAGGCGATGCGCGAGGTCTCGGGGCCGATCGTCGCGATCGCGCTGGTGCTGTGCGCGGTGTTCGTGCCGCTGGCCTTCGTGCCCGGGCTGACCGGCCAGTTCTACAAGCAGTTCGCGGTGACGATCGCGATCTCGACCGTGATCTCCGCGTTCAACTCGCTGACGCTGTCGCCGGCGCTGAGCGCCATCCTGCTGCGGCCGCACGACGCACCGAAGGACCGGTTGACGAAGGGCATGGACCTGCTCTTCGGCGGCTTCTTCCGCTGGTTCAACCGCTTCTTCCACCGCGCGAGCGAGGGCTACGGTCGCGGTGTCACGGCCATCGTGCGCCGCAAGTCGGCGGCGATGATCGTCTACGCGATCCTGCTGGCGCTGACCGCCTTCCTGTTCACGCGCATCCCGGCCGGCTTCGTGCCGGCGCCGGACAAGCAGTACCTGATCGGCATCGCGCAACTGCCGGCCGGCGCCTCGCTGGAGCGCACCGACAAGGTGATCCGCGACATGAGCGAGATCGCGCTCAAGGTGCCGGGCATCATCGACGCGGTCGCCTTCCCGGGCCTGTCGATCGCCGGCTTCGCCGCCGCGCCCAACGAAGGGATCATCTTCTTCGGCCTCGATGCCTTCGACAAGCGCACCTCGCGCGAGCTGAGCAAGGACGCCATCCTCGGCCGCGTCAACGGCGCGATCCAGCAGATCCAGGGCGCGCGCATGTTCGTCGTGCCGCCGCCCGGCGTCGACGGCGTGGGCACGGCCGGCGGCTTCAAGCTGCAAGTGCAGGACCGCGACGGGCTCGGCGAGCAGGCGCTGTTCGGCGCCGTCTGGGGCACGCTGGGGCAGGTCTACGGCAACCCGAAGTCGGCGATCGGCACGCCCTATTCGACCTACGACATCAACGTGCCGCAGCTCTACGCCGACGTCGACCGCACCCGCGCCAAGCAGATGGGCGTGGACCTGCGCGACATCTACGACACGATGCAGGTCAACCTGGGCTCGCTCTACGTCAACGACTTCACCAAGTTCGGCAAGACCTACCAGGTGATCGTGCAGGCCGACGCGCCCTTCCGCGCCGACGCCGAGGCCATCACCAACTTGAAGACGCGCAACGCCGCCGGCGAGATGGTGCCGCTGGGCGCGCTGATGAAGGTCGAGCCGACCTTCGGCCCGACCCGGGTGACGCGCTACAACGGCTTCCCCTCGGCCGACGTCAATGGCTCGGCGGCCTTCGGCTTCTCCTCCGGCGAGGCCGAGGCCGAGATCGAGACCCTGCTCAAGCGCACCCTGCCGCGCGGCATGAGCTACGAGTGGACCGAGCTGACCTACCAGGACCGGCTGACGCGCAACCTGACGCTGCCCGGCACCAAGATCACGCTGCCGATCCTGGCCGCGGTGATGCTGATCGCCGTGGTGCTGGTGGTGCTGGTGCTGGCGGCGCAGTACGAGAGCTGGACGCTGCCGCTGGCGATCGTGATGATCGTGCCGATGTGCGTGCTGGCGGCGCTGTTCGGCGTGTGGCTGTCGAGCTTCCCGCCCTTCCTGCAGCCGGGTGACCTGAACATCTTCACGCAGGTGGCGCTGGTGGTGCTGGTGGGCCTGGCGTGCAAGAACGCGATCCTGATCGTCGAGTTCGCCAAGGACCTCGAGGAGAAGGGCGAGCGCCTGCTGCACGCGGTGATCCACGCCTGCCGCATGCGGCTGCGGCCGATCCTGATGACCTCGATCGCGTTCTGCGCCGGCGTGGTGCCGCTGATCCTCGGCTCGGGCGCCGGCAGCGAGATGCGGCGCGCGATGGGCATCGCGGTGTTCTCGGGCATGGTCGGCGTGACGGTGTTCGGCATCTTCCTGACGCCGGTGTTCTACATGCTGCTGCGGCAGCGGCGCGCGAAACGCTGGGTCGCGGCCCACCCAGGCCAGGCCGAGCCGGCGCTGGGGGGTGCCGGCGTGAGCCATGCGCCGCACGACAAGGTTCGGGGAGACGGCGATGCGTAATGACACACCCCCCCGTTGCGGCTACGCCGCTCCCCCCCAGGGGGGCGCCGCTAGCGGACCGGCGGAGCCGGATCCGCGGCGGCTGCTTGGCGGGCCGCGCCACGCCGAGCCTGCTGCGCGCCTACCCCGGGCCGTGTTGGTGCTCATGGCCGCGGCGCTGAGCGCCTGCGCCGTCGGCCCCGACTACCAGCGCCCGGCCGCCAAGCTCGACGCCGGCTTCGTCAACGCCGGCGCCACGGCCGCCAACGCGCAGGCGGTGTCGGCCGACATCGTCGCCTTCTGGCGTGGCTTCAACGACGCGGCGCTGACCGCGCTGGTCGAGCGCGGCCTGGCCGCCAACGGCGACGTGCGCATCGCCCAGGCGCGGCTGCAGGAGGCGCGCGCCAACCTCGGCGAGGCCGACGCGGCCGCGCGGCCCGGCCTGGGCATCGACAGCGGCATCACCCGCTCGGTGCGGCCGATCACCCAGCAGCCGGGCGCCTCGCGCAGCGAGCGCACCGGCAGCGTCTACGACGCCAGCTTCATCGCCAACTGGGAGCTCGACTTCTTCGGTCGCTACCGCCGCGGCAGCGCGGCCGCGGCCGCGCTGGTGCAGGCCGGCGAGGCCGGGATCGGCGCCGCCCACACCGCGGTGGCCGCCGAGGTGGCGCGCAACTACCTCGAGCTGCGCGGGCTGCAGCAGCGCCAGCAGGTCACCGAGGCGGCGCTGGTCAACCAGCGCGAGGCGCTGCGCATCGTGCAGGCGCGGCTCGACGCCGGCCGCGCGACCCAGCTCGACCTGGCGCGCGCCACCACGCTGGTCGCCAGCACCGACGCGGCGCTGCCTTCGCTGCAGAGCGCCATCGAACGCAGCGTGTTCCGCCTCGCGACGCTGACCGCGCAGCCGCCGCGGGCGCTGCTCGCGCAGCTGGCCGCGCCCGCGCCGCTGCCCGGCCTGCCGGTCACCGACCTGGCGATGCTGCCGCTCGGCACGCCGCAGCAGTGGCTGGAGCGCCGGCCCGATGTGATCGCCGCCGAGCGCCAGCTCGCCGCGGCGACCGCACGCATCGGCGTCGCCAAGAGCGAGCTGTTCCCGCGCATCTCGCTGTCGGGCCTGCTGGGGCTCAACGCGGCGACGCTCGGCAACCTGGGCGACGGCGACTCGGCGATCTACTCGCTCGGCGTCGGTCTGACCTGGACGCCCTTCGACCTCGGCAGCATCCGCTCGCGCATCGCCGCCAGCGAGGCCCGCACCGAGGCCAGCCTGGCGAGCTACGAGCAGACCGTGCTGCTGGCGCTGGAGGAGACCGAGGGCGCGTTCAGCGGCTACAGCCGCAATGCGCAGCGGGCCGTGAAGCTCGACGCCGCGGTGCGCGCGTCGGAGGAGGCGGCACGGCTCGCGCGGCTGCGCTACGAGGCCGGCGTCACGGACTTCCTGGCGGTGCTCGACGCCGAGCGCGAGGCGCTGTCCAACCGCGACCAGTGGGTGCAGGCGCAGACCGGCACCGCGACCGCGCTGGTGGCGGTGTACCGGGCGCTCGGGGGCGGCTGGACGGCACCGGCGCAGGTCGCGAGCAGCGCGCGCTGAGCCGCCACGAACGCGAAGGCCCGCGCAAGCGCGGGCCTTCAGTGGCGCGCTCGGCCGCGCTACGCGCGCTTGCGCTCTTCCGTGTACGCCAGCGAGATCAGCGGCATCGGCCGCGACACCACCTCCTCGGCCGACAGGCAGTGGTCGAGCGTGAGGCGCATGTACTCGTAGCTCGTCACCACGCGCGAGCGGATCAGGTTCCAGCCGCGGTGCGTCGGGTTGGTGCCCATCACCGCGCAGATGATCTCGAGCGCCTCCCAGGGGTGGGTGTCGTCGTACTTGGCGTGCAGCTTCAGCCACTTCATCGCCTTGGCGCGGTCGTCGTCGGCAAAGGTCTGCTCGTAGCGGTCCGACGAGCAGACCAGCGCCGACCAGTCGCCGGTCACGCCCTCGATCGCGTAATTGGTCGCGGCCATGCCGGCGGCCAGCGAGTCGCGTTCGCAGG
This sequence comes from Methylibium sp., assembly GCA_035476815.1. Classification (GTDB taxonomy): domain Bacteria; phylum Pseudomonadota; class Gammaproteobacteria; order Burkholderiales; family Burkholderiaceae_C; genus Methylibium. The sequence goes on along the minus strand of DATILD010000069.1, from coordinate 94,360 downwards.
TGTGCCAGCACCAGTGGCTGAGCGCATGGGTCTCGGGCGGCACCTCGCCGTGCAGCAGGTCCTCGCGGCTGACGCCGCTGGCGATCGCCCAGTTGAGCCAGTGGTCGGCATGGTTCTGCTCGACGCGGATGTTGCGGATCAGGTAGCGGCGCGCCTCGTCGTGGCCGCGCGAGCGGCCGTACTGCACCTTCAGCATGTTCTGCGCCATGTACTGCGGGAACTGCTCGATCACCGGCCACACGCCGACCAGGAAGGTGCTGATCTGGCTTTCGTCGAGTTCGGCGTCGCGCATGCGGTGGAACAGCTCGTGGTCGGCCACCTTGGTGCGCGCCGCGGCACAGCTCTCGACCATGTCCTGGGCCCAGGCGGGGTAGCTGGCGATGTCGGTCAGCTCGCCCTCGCGGATGAAAACGTCGCTCACTGGAAAGTCCTCCTCGTCACCGCAGCGCTGCTGCGCTTCTCGTGCCCGCCGCAGCGGACACCCCGGCACATACAGTAACAAACGATGCCGACTGTGGCATCTGTCAAAGCCTACAGCAGCTTTCAAGCCACAGGCTCTTTGCAATCCCTAGGATTTGTGCTTGAACGTGTCCGGCGCCCCGTGAAAACCCGCGCCGGGCGCTCAGCCCCGCTCGACGCGGAACACCGCGGTACTGGCGAGCAGGTTGGGCCAGCGCCGCACCACGGCGCCGGCCTGCAGCCCGAAGCTGTCGAGCACGCGCAGGCCGCTGCGCCGCGCCAGCACCTCGAAGTCGGCATGGGTGCCGAAGCGCACGTTGGGCGTGTCGTACCACTGGTAGGGCAGCGCCTTGGTCACCGGCATGCGGCCGCGCAGGATCGCCAGCCGGTTGGGCCAGTGCGCGAAGTTCGGAAAGCTGACGATGCCGACGCGGCCGACGCGCACGGTCTCGCGCAGCAGCTCCTCGGTGCGGTGCAGGTTGGTCAGCGTGTCGAGCTGCAGCACCACGTCGAAGCTGGCGTCGCCGAAGATCGCCAGCCCCTCGTCGAGGTTGCGCTGGATCACGTTGACGCCGCGCTGCGCGCATTCGAGCAGCTTGGCGTCGTCGAGCTCGACGCCGTAGCCGCTGCAGCCGCGCGTGTCGCGCAGCAGCGCGAGCAGCGCGCCGTTGCCGCAGCCGAGGTCGAGCACGCGGGAGCCGGGCGGCACCAGCTGGGCGATGACCTCGAGGTCCTTGCGCTCGCTCATGTCGTGATCCGCTCGAAATAGGCCCGCAGCAGGCCGTGGTAGCGCGGGTCGTCCATCAGGAAGGCGTCGTGGCCATGCGGCGCGTCGATCTCGGCGCTGCTGACGTCGCGCTTGTTGTCGACCAGCGCCTTGACGATCTCGCGCGAGCGCTCGGGCGAGAAGCGCCAGTCGGTGGTGAAGCTGATGACCAGGAACTTCGCGGTGGCGGCGGCGAGCGCGCGGCTCAGGTCGCCGTCGAACGCGCGCGCCGGGTCGAAGTAGTCGAGCGCGCGGGTGATCAGCAGGTAGGTGTTGGCGTCGAAGTACTCGCTGAACTTGTCGCCCTGGTAGCGCAGGTAGCTCTCGATCTGGAACTCGATGTCCTGCGTCGTGTAGGCCAGATGGCCCTTGACGATCTGGCGGCCGAACTTGCTGGCCATCACGTCGTCGGAGAGGTAGGTGATGTGGCCGACCATGCGCGCCACCCGCAGGCCGCGCTTGGGCACCACGCCATGGGCGTAGAAGTGACCGCCGTGGAAGTCGGGGTCGGTGACGATCGCGCGGCGCGCCACCTCGTTGAAGGCGATGTTCTGCGCGCTGAGGTTGGGCGCCGAGGCGATGACGATCGAGTGCCGCACGCGCTGCGGGTGGCGGATCGTCCACGACAGCGCCTGCATCCCGCCCAGGCTGCCGCCGATCACGGCGGCCAGCTGCTCGACGCCCAGCGCGTCGAGCAGCCGCGCCTGCGCGTCGACCCAGTCCTCGACCGTGACCACCGGGAAGTCCGCGCCCCAGGGCCGGCCGGTGCCGGGCTGCTCGTGCGTCGGCCCGGTCGAGCCGAAGCAGGAGCCCGGGTTGTTGACGCCGATGACGAAGAAGCGCTCGGTGTCCAGCGGCTTGCCGGGGCCGACCAGGTTGTCCCACCAGCCCTCGCTGCGGGCCTGGCCCTCGTGGGTGCCGGCGACATGGTGCGAGGCGTTCAAGGCGTGGCACACCAGCACCGCGTTGCTGCGGTCGGCGTTGAGCGTGCCGTAGGTCTCGTAGACCAGCGTGCACTCGGGCAGCACCGCGCCGCTTTGCAGCGGCAGCGGGCGGCTGAGCTTCAGACTCTGAGGTGTGACGATCCCGACGGAACCCATGGGGCGAACGGCAGCAGAAAAACGAAACCCGGCGTCGCTTGAGCTAGCGAGGCCGGGTGACAGTGCAGGTCGCGGGGCCCCTCTTTAGCTGCATTTGTTGAGCGCCCGCAATCCGGATCAAATCGGCGCTGTGGGTGGCAGTATAGCGACGACTACACTGCCATTCGCGGGAGACAAAAGTCGGCCTCGGGCCGTGTGGCGATTCGGTTCACCCTATATCTCCCGCCTCATCTTGACCGCGGCTGGCGCATGGCCGTCACCACGCCCCTCAGAGCAGCGGCGCTTGGCGCAGCACCAGTTCCGGGTCGATCCCGGAACGCAGCAGTCCGATGACGATGAACTGTCGCGGGTGCGCCTGCATGGTTCCCATGACCAGATGCAAGTGGCGGGCAGGTATGTGCTGTTCGTACTCCTCGGTCAGAACTGCCAGTGCCTGGTCGCCATAGCGGCGCTCATAGGCGAGGAAGGCCGCCTGAACCTCCCAGTCGTGGATCTTCATCCGGTGCTTGCGCCCTGCGCTCGTGAACGAGTACGAGAACTCGAACTTCACCTTCAGCGCCGGCAGCGGTTGCTCGCCCATCAGTGACACCTGCCGGTAAGCGTCCTGCATCCTGCGGTCTGCATCCGACGCGTCGTCCGTCGCGCGGGCGTGGAACCGCACCGAGCCCGGTTCTGGCCGCACGATGCCCAAGCTGCGGCCGGTCGCGACGTTCGACGCCTTCAAGGCTTCCAGCGAGCCGGATACATGCGGCGCCCACAATCTCACCCGCTCCTCGTCCGAAAGCTCGCCGGCGCGTTGGGCGATCCGGATCGAGTCCTCGCTGACGTGGCGGCTCTCGGGCCGGTGATCCTGGCGCGGTCTCTCGGCCTGGTACTCGATCACGTCCCAACGGTCGAAGCGCTGCTCCGGCCGAAGCTGCCTGAACCGGACGGGGTAGAGGCGTACGAAGTCGCCCTCCGGCCCCAGCCCGGCGCAGCACACCGTCTCTTCGTACTTCTGGCTAGGCTGCGGAAACGCCTTCACCAGTACCAATGCACGCTCGGCTCTTCTCGGCGTCATGCATGACTCCCAGGTGCCGGGTCTTCAACCCGGTCAGCAACTCCAGTTGGCGCGCCACGATGCTGCGGTGACAGGTCGCAGGGTCTCGCTCGTAGCACATCAGCGCCACCCCGCCGCGCAGCGTGGCAGCCAGTTCCTGAAGCAGGGGTTGCTGCTGCTTCAGGTAGAGCCCGAAAGACTCGAAGAAGCGGTCGTAGTCGCCATCGTCGTGCAAGCGCTGGCGGATCGGCTTCGGCGAGCCCAGGCTGCGTTCATGGCGGTAATCGATGCCGGCGGCTTCGATGGAGGTTCGCAGCGCAGTCTTGGAGAAGCCCTTGCGGCGCGAAAGCGGAATCTCGCGGACATCGAGCAACGTGTCGACACCGGCCTGTTTTAGTGTGGCCAGGAAGGCGTCGACGCTGGCGCCTTCGTAGCCGATGGTGAACAGGCGCTTCATAGGACTCCGGTGCAGATGGCGCGCGAATCTTAAGGCCGCAGCGTGCCCAGCAGCGCCAGCACGTCTTCCTTGGTGCGCCAGCGCCCGAACGCCGCCTCGTCCTGCTGGCGCACGATGGGGAAGGTGTCGAGGATGTAGGCCGCGTCGTCCTCGCCGAGGCCGTAGAGGTGCATGAACAGCGCGTCGAGCGCGGCCAGCCGGGCGCGGCGGTCTTCGTCGTTCCAGATGATCGGCGGCAGCACCTGGCCGGCCGCGTCGACGTAGCCGAGATCGCGCGCGAAGGGTGCGAGGTCGTGGGCGGTGTAGCTGAGCGCCAGCACCTGCGGGATCACGAAGTCGGCCACGATCGGGTGCGCGTGGTGGCCGTTCATCAGGCCGGCTTCGCGCATGCGGGCGGCGAACGCGGGCGGCAGCGGGGCGTCGAAGCGTTCGGGGGCAATGACGGGGAGTTGCTCGAGAATGAACCAGTTCAGGTGGGTCCACTTCGCCTTCTGACGGGTCACGTAGTCGAACGCCAGCGAGTTCAAATTCGCCAGCAACAGAGGAATCCAAGCAGCCCGCGTTGATGCAGCATCTGAGCTATCCGGCAGCAACTGCGCGAGCGTGTTTCCTGTGTGCTTGTAAGGAATGATGCTCGCGACCGAGGTCCGAACGTTGGTTGGGTTCGTGATGTCTCGAAAACCTAAGCCCCACTGCGACGCTTCGGACTCTTCCTCGACCACCACCCAGTACTGCGGTTCGGGAATGAAACTCGGGTCGCTGTGTTGCGCGACAGAGACCGGGGCTGAGCTGGTTGCGACCTGAAGGCTACTCAAGTTCACGTTGACACCGCTGGCTCGGTGGTCGTAGTGCCAGATCATCTTTCCGACCCACAACGGAAGCGCGAGAGAAGTACCTCTAGCCCATCGGTTGAGGGCAGTCCTGCAGAAGCCCAGCTGTTCAAGTTCAGGGGCAGTCTTAAAAAGGCCCGAGTCTGACGACATGTTGTACTTGCCTTGCGCGAACCGTATCGGCCAAGGCTTGTCGTTCCCGCCGGTTCTATGTCGAACGAGCACTGGCGCGCTTCTGTATATCGAGGTCGTGATGGTCGCGTCGCGTTGCGAACGAAACACCGGCGCAGCACCAGTGTTTGGATTGAGCAGCTTGAAGTCTTCAGGCTGGAGATAAAGCTTGCGATTCGGCGTGTCCAGTTCATCGACGCGATACAGGTAGAACGCGCACTCAGATTTGGCGAATCTGCGTTCGCGGCCCCCGAAAACAACGACTACGAACTTGAAGTTGTCGTGCACATCCGGGAAGAACACTCCCTTGTTCTCAAAGTCGAAGAGCGTCGCTAAGCGTCCAGTGGTTGAGATGTTCCTGAAGAAGGCTGCCGTACCCAAATCGGCCCCGATCCCGCTGGGCGTCAGGAGCGCGACAACGCCATTCGACGAAACGAGCGCTTCCGAACGTTCGGCAAACAGCTTGTACAGATTGCTTCGCCCCTCTGCCATCGTCGGGTAGTCGCCGGCCGATCGGACGACGGCCTGCTCCTGATCCGCGCGGAGACTGGCAGCTTGAAAAGCTCCCCATATTTCAGGCTGAGCTTCAGCTAGACCCGCGACCATTCGCTTTCTGTCCGCCGCGCGCGGCTGCATGGCAATCAAAGGTACGCGTTCCGCGAACCACTCGACCTCCTGCATCTGAAGCATGTCCCAAGGCGGATTGCCGACCACCGCGTCGAAGCCGCCGCTGCCGTCGGCCTTGAAGACCGTTGGGAAGGCGGTCCACCAGTGGAAGAAGCGCTCCTCGGCGGCGAGCGCGCGGCAGCGCGCCAGCAGCGCGTTCGCGGCCTCGATGTTGGCGCCCTTGCCGTCGATGCGGCCGGCGGCCAGCGCCGCCACCAGATTGCGTGCCGGCGACAGCAGCTCGACCAGCGCGCCGCGCGCCGCCTCGTCGCCGAGCTTGGCGATCTTCCTGGCCGCATCGACCGGCCAGCCCGGCAGCAGCCAGCGCAGCGCGCGCCAGAAGTCGAGCAGCGCATGCAGCGGCGCCACCTGTGCGTCGGCCTCGGCGGCGAGCTGCTTGGAGAGGTTCGCCTCGGCGATGTCGATGTCGGTCAGGTCGGCCACCTGGGCCAGACCGCGCGCCGCCACGTCGAGCCGCTGCAGCTCGGTCTGCTGGAACAGCATGCCCAGCGCCTGCAGGCCCTGCTGCACGGCGGGGAGGCGCTCGCCGTGCAGCGAGTCACCGCACTTCAGGTGGTGGTCCAGAAAGCTCAGCGGCGCGCCGACGGTGAAGGTGTGCAGCCACAGCGCCGTCTTGGCCAGCTCCACCGCCATCGGGTTCTTGTCGACGCCGAACAGCGACTTCTTCAGGATCATGCGGCGCACGATGTGGCGGTCGTCGAGCTGGGCGTCGGTGACGGCCCAGCCGCGCTGCTGCGCCGTCTGTTTGATGCTGCGGCGGATGTGGGCGATGCGTGCCGTGACCGGGCTTTCCCAGGCGCGGCCCTTCTCGGCCAGGTGCGCGGCCCAGGGCTGGGCATTCACTGCAAGCGAGGCCGCGGCGGCGGCTTCGAGCACGCGGTCGGCGAGAAAGTCGACCAGCGAAACCAGGAAGTGACCGCTGCCCATCGCCGGGTCGCAGACCGTCAGCTCCAAGATCCGTGTCGCCGGGTCGAGCGCGTCGCGCTGGCCCGCGCCGTCGCTGCCGTCGAGCAGCGCCCATTGCGCGGTGGTCAGCGAATGCTTGCCCTTCCACTTGGCGAGCTGGGCCTCGAAGCGCTCGACCTGTTCGTCGGCGAGCCGACCGACCGACTCGCGCAGGATCAGCCGCACCAGGTCGTCATGCGTGTAGTAGCTGCCCGAGACCTTGCGCGCAAAGCTGGCCGGGCGCGCGACGATGCGGTCGATTTCCTCGCGGTCGTGGTAGCTCTCGGCCGCCTGCACCTCATGCACGAGGCTGTATTCGAGCAGGCGCTCGTAGATGCCGCCCAGGTGCGAAACCGCGAGGTCGCGGTAGTTGATCCAGAACCTGAGGATGTCTTCGGTGCGGCGCGACAGCGCGTCGATGATCGGCGCCATCACCGCGTCGGGCACGATCGTGCGCTCCAGCAGCGGCGAGCGAGCGCGCTCGAACAGGCCGCCGTTGTAGGCCGGCATGCCGATGGTGTCGTCGCCGCGGTCGATCAGCGAAAAAGCACCTCGCAGGTCGAGCCAGAGCTTGTTCATCTGGCGCGAGAACACGCGGCCAGCGTCCACGTCGTCGCGCACTCGCTCGCGCAGCGCGCGCACGCTGTAAGGCGCGTAGCGCGGGTCGCGCACCGGCAGCAGCAGCCGGTCTTCGGCATAGAACAGGAACAGCAGCCGGTACAGCAGCACCAGCGCGGCCTCGCGCACCTCGTCGAGGTAGTCGCGCGTGAACTGCTGGCGGGTGTAGCTGCCGTAGCCGGTGGGCTGCGTGCGCGCCTGCAGATCGCCGCGCGCCAGCGCATCGGCCAGGCGCGGGAAGATCTCGCCGAACACGCGCGCGCCGAGGTCCTGCGAGACCTTCTCTTCGTACAACCGCGCCTCGTTCAGCGCGTAGGCGTGGAAGCTGCGTTGCGCAGAGTCCCAGGTTTGCGAAAGGAAAGCGGCGCGGTTGAAGAACAGGAAGAACAGCTTCAGGCCATGCGCGGGCTCGGGGTCGTCGAGCGAGCGCTGGCTGCCGGGCAGGCCCAGCATGGCGGCAAGGTCGATCTCGAAGAACTCCTCGGCGCGCGAACGGGCGTCCTGCCAGTACAGGCGCCAGACCGCGCCGTTGGTCAGCACGCCCCACTTCACGGCGCGGTCGGCCACCACGTCGACGCGGCTCAGGTAGCGCAGCATCTGCGACGAGGGCGCACCGGGGTCGGTTGCATCACCGCTGTCGCCGCGATCGAGGGGCCTCAGCCAGCGCTTGGCTTCGAGGATCGCCAGGCCGTGGCGGTAGCGGCGATCGTCCTTCGGTTCGGCCAGAGCCGCAGCCTTCGCGGTGGCGTCGGGAAACAGCAGGACGTCGGGCACGTCTTCGCGGCGCGTCTTCGACAGGTTGACCTGGGGCAGATAGTCGCTGCCCCAGCCCAGCTCGACCAGCACGCGCTCGATCACGACCTGTTCGGTCTGCGCTTCGTTGAGCGTGGAGCCGCCCCCGAGGCCGTCGAACACGGTTCGGAGCGCGGCGGTGAAGGCCTGCAGCGCCGCGTCGTCCAGTTCCTGCCAGGGCGGGGTGTCACGGATGCCGCGGTGCAGAAAATCCTGAGTGAAGAGCTGGCCTTGCATGGGAGGGGCGGGCGGGGTTGCGGCAGTGTAGTGGCGCGCTGTCGCGAGCTGAGGCAGCATCGCAGCGCACCGGGAGACCGTCGATGTTCGAGGGATACGAGAGTGGGCTGCACACCGTCAACGGCACGACGATCTTCGCCCGCGCCGGCGGCCGCCGCGACGCGCCGCCGCTGCTGCTGCTGCACGGCTATCCGCAGACGCATGCGATCTGGCATCGCGTCGCGCGGCGGCTCGAGGCGGACTTCCGCCTCGTGATCCCGGACCTGCGCGGCTACGGCCGCTCGGCCCGGCCGGCCGGCGCGCCGGACCATGGCAACTACAGCAAGCGCGCGATGGCCGCCGACCTGGTGGCGCTGATGGCCGCGCTCGGCCACGAGCGCTTCCTGGTCGCCGGCCACGACCGCGGCGGCCGCGTCGCGCACCGCCTGGCGCTCGACCAGCCGCAGGCGGTCGCGAAGCTCTGCGTGCTCGACATCGTGCCGACGCTGACGATGTACGAGCGCACCGACCAGGCCTTCGCGACGGCCTACTACCACTGGTTCTTCCTGATCCAGCCGACACCGCTGCCCGAGACGCTGATCGGCGCCGACCCGCACTGGTACCTGCGCCACACGCTCGGCGGCTGGGGGAGTCCCATGAGCCCCGACGGCGCTGACGCGCCTGCCCCCCCGGGGGGCGCGGCCGCCTTGGGGCGGCCCGGCGGCGGTCGGCGGCTCGCCTTCATCGAACCCGAGGCGCTGGCCGACTACGAGGCCGGCTTCTGCACGCCGGCCGGCATCCATGCCGCCTGCGAGGACTACCGCGCCGCGGCGTCGATCGACCTCGTCCACGACCGCGCCTCGCGCGACGCCGGCCAGCGCGTCGCCTGCGACCTGCACGTGCTGTGGGGCGAGCGCGGCGTGGTCGCGCGCCATTTCAGCCCGCTCGAGGACTGGCGCGCCGCCTGCGGCGGCCGCGTCAGCGGACTCGCGGTGCCGGCCGGCCACTTCATCCCCGAGGAGCTGCCCGAGCTGACCGCCGACGAACTGGCACGCTTCTTCACCGTCTGAGGCTGGATCGGCGCCGCGCCGCGGGGCTAGGATCGCCAGCGGGCGGCCCGCCTCGCGGCCGCAGGGAACGAGCATGCCCGGCTGGCTGTTGCGCCTCGACCACCATTTCCCGCTGCGCTACGCCACCTGGCTCGCCTGCGCGATCGGCCTGCTGCTCAGCGCGCTGACCTGGACCATGGGCGCCAGCGGCGCGCTGCCGACGCTGGCCTTCGCGGCGCTGGTCGTCACCGGCCTGCACGACGTGCGCCAGACGCGCCGCTCGGTGCTGCGCAACTACCCCGTGATCGGCCACCTGCGCTTCCTGCTGGAATTCATCCGGCCCGAGCTGCGCCAGTACTTCCTCGAGAGCGACCGCGAGGCGGTGCCGTTCTCGCGCCAGCAGCGTTCGCTGGTCTACCAGCGTGCCAAGGGCGACAGCGACAAGCGGCCCTTCGGCACCCAGCTCGACGTCGGCGCCCATGGCTACGAGTGGATCAACCATTCGATCGCGCCGACCGAGCTGCCGGGCCACGACTTCCGCGTGACCATCGGCGCCGCGCCGTCCTGCACCCAGCCCTACAGCGCCAGCGTGTTCAACATCTCGGCGATGAGCTTCGGCGCGCTGAGCGCGAACGCCATCATGGCGCTCAACGCCGGCGCCAAGGCCGGCGGCTTCGCGCACGACACCGGCGAGGGCTCGATCAGCCGCTACCACCGCGAGCATGGCGGCGACCTGATCTGGGAGATCGGCTCCGGCTACTTCGGCTGCCGCCACGACGACGGCTCGTTCAGCGAGCAGCGCTTCGCCGCGAACGCGGCCGACCCGCAGGTCAGGCTGATCGAGCTCAAGCTCAGCCAGGGCGCCAAGCCCGGCCATGGCGGCGTGCTGCCGGGCGCCAAGGTCACGCCCGAGATCGCCGCCGCGCGCGGCGTGCCGGCCGGCGTCGACTGCATCTCGCCGGCCCGCCACGGCGCCTTCGACACGCCCATCGGCATGCTGCAGTTCATCGAGAAGCTGCGCGTGCTCTCGGGCGGCAAGCCGGTCGGCTTCAAGCTGTGCATCGGCCACCCCTGGGAATGGTTCGCGATCGCCAAGGCGATGCGCGAGACCGGCCTGCTGCCCGACTTCATCGTCATCGACGGCGCCGAGGGCGGCACCGGCGCGGCGCCGCTCGAATTCACCGACCATGTCGGCGCGCCGCTGCAGGAGGGCCTGCTGCTGGTCCACAACACCCTGGTCGGCCTGGGCCTGCGCGACAAGGTCAGGCTCGGCTGCGCCGGCAAGGTGGTCAGCGCCTTCGACATCGTGCGGCTGATGGCGCTCGGCGCCGACTGGTGCAACGCCGCGCGCGGCTTCATGTTCGCGCTCGGCTGCATCCAGGCCCAGAGCTGCCACACCGGCCACTGCCCGACCGGGGTGACGACGCAGGACCCGCTGCGCCAGCGCGCGCTGGTGGTGCCGAGCAAGGCCGAGCGGGTGCAGTCCTTCCACGACAACACGCTGAAGGCGCTGAAGGAACTGGTGCAGGCCGCCGGCCTGCAGCACCCGCACGAGATCACCGCCGCGCACATCGTGCGGCGCGTCGCCGACCACGAGGTCAAGCTGCTCGCGACGCTGCTGCCCTTCGTGCGCCCCGGGGCGATCGCCGCCGCCGAACGCGGCGAGGGCGAGTGGCCGCACCAGGTGTTCAAGCTCTACTGGCCGCGCGCCAGCGCGCAGTCCTTCGCGGCGACGCTCACCTGAGCGCGGCGCCGGCGCCACGCGCCCCGCGCTCGGGGGTGTGCCGCGCGGGGCACGGCGCCACAATCCTCCGCAAACGAAGGCTACCGAGGAGACCCGCGTGCTCAACGTCTACCTGGTCGAGGACGACCCGCTGGTGTCCCAGCATGTGCGCGATGCGCTCAACGACGCGCCGGGCATGCGCTGCATCGGCCACGCCGCGCGGCTGGCCACCGCGCGCAGCGAGCTGCCGCAATGCCGCCCCGACGTGCTGCTGTCCGACCTCGGCCTGCCCGATGGCGACGGCACCGAGCTGATCGGCGAGTTGAGCCACGCGCCGGCGATCGACGGCGTGTGGCATCCGCACATCCTGGTGTTCTCGGTGTTCGGCGACGAGGCGCGCGTGATCCGCGCGATCGAGGCCGGCGCCGACGGCTACTTCCTCAAGGGCTGCACCTCCGACGAACTGGTCCGCGCGGTCCAGCAGGCCGCGCGCGGCGAGTCGCCGATCTCGCCGGCGATCGCGCGCCACCTGCTCAAGCGCTTCCGCGACGAGGGCCTGGCGCCCGACACCGGCTTGCGCGACCCGGGCGGCCCGGACTCGGGCGCCGCGCCGATCACCGGCATGATCGACCTCGAGCCGGCCGAGACCAGCGGCCACGAGGTCACGGCGCGCGAGTACGAGGTGCTGCGCCTGGTCGCCCAGGGCTATGTGGCCGAGGAGATCGCCGAGCGACTGCTGATCACGCCGAGCAGCGTCGCGACCGACGTGCGGCACGTCTACCGCAAGCTCCAGCTCGGCGAGCGGGCCCGGCTCGCGGAACAGGCGAGCTCGCGCCCCGGTTGGGCGTGAACGCGCGCCGGGCCGCCGCGGCGCTGGCGCTCGCGCTGGGGGCGGCCCTCGCCGCCTGCGGCAAGGCGCCGCCGCCGCCCGGCGCTGCCGCCGGCGCGGTGGTCGAGTTGCACGAAGCCCTGCTCGCCGAGGGCCACAGCGAGCGCCCGGTGACGCTGCCCGACGCCTGGGAGGCCAGCGCCCCGGCGCGCGCCGGCCGGGTGCGCTACCGGCTCGAATTGCCCGACGCCGCGCTGCACGCCGAGCAGTCGGCGCTCTACATCCCGCGCGCCGGCAATGCGCTGCGGCTGCAGGTCAACGGCCAGCCGCTGCTGGCGCTCGGCGTGCCGGGCGACGACGGCCGGCTCGGCGCCGACACCTCGCGCACGCCGCTGTGGCTGCCGCTGCCGCCGGCGCTGCTGCGGCCCTCGGGCAACCGCATGGAGATCGAGCTCTACGGCGATCCCAAGCGCGACGCCGGGCTGGCGCCGGTGTGGGTCGGCCCGCTGGCCGAGCTGGAGCCGCGGTACCGGGCGAGGCTCGACCACGAGGTGCAAGGCGCCTGGGTCGTCAGTGCCGCGGCCACCGTGATGGGCGTGCTCGCGCTGCTGCTGGCGGCCCGGGCCGGCAGCTTCGTCTATGCCTGCTTCGGCGCGGCCAGCCTGCTGTGGGCCTGGCGGCTGACCGGCCCGCCCGAGGCCGGGGTCGGCGCCTGGAGCGCCTTCAGCACGGTGCTGTTCCACGCCTCCTACGCCTGGTTCGTGGTGCTGATGAGCCTGTATGCGCTGGCCGCGGTGGGCCGCGACAGCGCCACCGTGCGGCGCGTGCAGGGCGCCTGGGCGTCGCTGGCGCTCGCGCTGGCGGCCGCCGTGTGGCTGTTCAACGCCCCGGGGCTGCGCACGCTGCTGCTCGGCGGCACGCTGGCCGGCGTGCTGTGGCTGTTCGCGGTGCTGGCGGTGACCGCCTGGCGCCAGCGCACGCCGGCGGCGCTGCTGCTGGCCGCGGCGGCCGGCATCAGCGTCGCGGTCGGCGCGCGCGACTTCATGGTGTTCCGGGTCTTCTACGACTACGGCGCGCTGGCCTGGAGCCGCTACACCATCCTGCTGCTGCTGGCGGTGCTGGCCTGGCTGCTGGTGGACGAGTTCGCGCGCTCGGCCACCGCGTTGCGCAGCCTGAACGCCGACCTGAAGGAGCGCGTCGCGCGCAAGGAGCGGGAACTGACCGCCGCCTTCGCGCAGACCCGCGAGCGCGAGCGCGAGCAGGCCGCGCTGGCCGAGCGCGACCGCATCCTGCGCGAGATGCACGACGGCCTGGGCGGCCGGCTGGTCGCGGCGCTGGCGCTGACCTCGCAGCTCGCGCGCCAGTCGCAGCCGCCGCCCGAACCGGACGGCGGCGAGCGCCGCGGCATCGAGGAGCCGCTGCGCGAGCTCAAGCTGACGCTCGACGACTGCCTGGTCGAGCTGCGGCTGGCGCTCGACTCGCTGGAGGCCGACCACCGGCCGCTGATCGAGGCCCTGGCCGAGCTGCGCTTCCGCGTCGAACCCTCGCTGCGCGCGGCCGGCGTGCGGCTGGTGTGGCAGCTCGCCGAGGCGGCCAGCGAGCGCACGCTGCCGGCCGGCGACACCCTGCACGTGCTGCGCATCGTGCGGGAGGCGCTCACCAACGTGCTCAAGCATGCCCAGGCGACCGTCGCCTGGATGCGGCTCGAACTGCGCGAGGACGGCGGGCTGACGCTGAAGGTGGTCGACAACGGCCTGCAGCAGCGCGCCGCCGAGGAGCAGCCGCCGCTGCCGCTGTTCGTGCCGGCGTCGATGGCGCCCGGCGGCCGCGGGCTGGCCAACATGCAGCGCCGGGCGGCGGCGCTGGGCGCGTGGCTGGAGAGCGGGCCGGATCCGGAAGGCTGGGCCGTGACCCTGGCCTTGCCGGCGCCCGAGGCGCCGCCGCAGGCGCAGGCAGGCTAGGCCCGCGGCACCGTCTCGACGAAGCTCGGCCGCTGCGCCAGCTTCTCGACCAGCCGGGCGAGGTTGGGCCGCTCCTCGCGCCAGGCGATCTGCGGGAAACGGAACTCCAGCCAGCCGAGCGCGCAGCCGACCGCGATGTCGGCCAGCGACAGGTGACCGCCGGCACACCAGGGGCGCTCGCCGAGGCCGCGGCTCATCGCCTCGATGGCGGCGTGCACCTTGGCCATCTGCCGCTCGATCCAGGCGGCGCTGCGCTGCTCGGGCGCACGGTGGGCCCAGGTCTGCTCCAGCCGCGCGCCGATGGCGGCATCCAGCAGCCCGTCGGCCAGCGCCTCCCAGGTGCGCACCTCGACGCGCTCGCGGCCGCTCTGCGGGATCAGCTTGCCCACCGGCGAGAGCATGTCCAGGTACTCGACGATCACCCGCGAGTCGAACACCGCCTCGCCGCCGTCCATCACCAGACAGGGCACCTTGCCGAGCGGGTTGGCCTCGCTGATCGCGCTCTGATCGGCCCACACGTCTTCCAGCACGAACTGGTAGTCGAGCTTCTTCTCGGCCATGACCACTCGGACCTTGCGGACGTAGGGGCTGGCGAGCGAACCGATGAGTTTCATGAGGCGGGCGTGGGAACCGGAAGGTCGAATCGATTCTAGCCACAGGGTCTTGCGTGACCGGAGCACCGCCCGGGCCCTTCAGGGGGGGTCGGACGGGGTGCGCCTCCTACAATCCAGCAACTTCCAGACCGCCTCCGGGCGGGACCCGCGCCGCCCGCGCCGGCCCGCTTGCCGCCGATGCACCTCTCTGCCCTGACCGCGCTGTCGCCGCTCGACGGCCGCTACGCCCCCAAGCTCGCCGCGCTGCGGCCCCTGCTGTCCGAGTACGGCCTGATGCACCGCCGGGTGCAGGTCGAGGTCGAGTGGTTCATCGCCCTGTCCGACGCCGGGCTGCCAGAGCTGCCATCGCTTTCTTCCGAAGCGCGCGCTCACCTCCAGGCGCTCGTGGCGAACTTCTCCGAGGCCGACGCCCAGGCCATCAAGGACATCGAGAAGACCACCAACCACGACGTCAAGGCGGTCGAGTACTGGCTCAAGCGCCAGTTCGCCGGGCGGCCCGAGCTCGAGGCGGCCGGCGAGTTCGTGCACTTCGCCTGCACCAGCGAGGACATCAACAACACCAGCCATGCGCTGATGCTGAGCGCGGCACGCTCGCAGGTGCTGCTGCCGGCGCTGGACGGCGTGATCGCCACGCTGACCCGGATGGCGCACGAGATGGCGGCGCTGCCGATGCTGAGCCGCACGCACGGCCAGACCGCCAGCCCGACGACCGTGGGCAAGGAGATCGCCAACGTCGTGGCCCGGCTGGCGACGGCGCGCGAGCGCATCGCCGCCGTCAGGCCGCTGGCCAAGATGAACGGCGCGGTCGGCAACTACAACGCCCACCTGGCCGCCTACCCGGACGTCGACTGGGAGGGCTTCAGCCGCCGCGTCGTCGAGCAGCGCCTCGGCCTCGCGTTCAACCCCTACACGATCCAGATCGAGCCGCACGACTGGATGGCCGAGCTGTTCGACGCGATCACCCGCTGCAACACCATCCTGATCGACTGGTCGCGCGATGTCTGGGGCTACGTCTCGCTGGGCTATTTCAAGCAGCGGCTCAAGGCCGGCGAGATCGGCAGTTCGACGATGCCGCACAAGGTCAACCCGATCGACTTCGAGAACGCCGAGGGCAACCTCGGGCTCGCGAATGCGCTGCTCACGCACCTGAGCCAGAAGCTGCCGGTGAGCCGCTGGCAGCGCGACCTGACCGATTCGACCGTGCTGCGCAACATGGGCGTGGCGCTCGGCTATGCGGTGCTGGCCTGGGACTCGCTGGCGCGCGGCCTGGGCAAGCTCGAGGTCAACGAGGCCGCGCTGGCCGCCGACCTCGAGGCCGCCTGGGAGGTGCTGGCCGAGCCGATCCAGACCGTGATGCGCCGCTACGGCCTGCCCAACCCCTACGAGCGCCTCAAGGAGCTGACGCGCGGCAAGGCGATCACGCGGGAATCGCTCGCGGCCTTCATCGAGACGCTGGAGTTGCCCGAGACCGAGAAGCAGCGCTTGCGCGAGTTGACGCCGGCGTCCTACACCGGCAGCGCGGCCGCGCTGGCCCGGCGCGTATGAGCTTCGTCGCGCGGCTCGCCGCCGCCGAGCGCAAGGCCGACTCGCTGCTGTGCGTCGGCCTCGACCCCGAGCCCGCCAAGTTCCCCGCGCCCTGGGCTGGCGACGCCTCGAAGATCGCCGAGTTCTGCGAGCGCATCGTCGACGCGACCAAGGACCTGGTGCTGGCCTACAAGCCGCAGATCGCCTACTTCGCCGCCCACCGCGCCGAGGACCAGCTCGAGCGCCTGATGGCCTACCTGCGCCGCAACGCACCCGAGGTGCCGGTGATCCTCGACGCCAAGCGCGGCGACATCGGCGCCACCGCCGAGCAGTACGCCCGCGAGGCCTTCGAGCGCTACCAGGCCGACGCGGTGACGCTGTCGCCCTTCATGGGCTACGACTCGATCGAGCCCTACCTGCGCTGGCCCGGCAAGGGCGCGATCCTGCTGTGCCGCACCTCCAACCCCGGCGGCAGCGACCTGCAGAACCGCGTGCTGGCCGATGTCGAGGGCCAGCCGCGGCTGTACGAGCACCTCGCCCGGCTGGCGCAGACTGAGTGGAACCGCAACGGCCAGCTCGGCCTGGTGGTCGGCGCGACCTTCCCGGCGGAACTGGCGCGGGTGCGCGAGCTGGCGCCGACGCTGCCGCTGCTGATCCCCGGCGTCGGTGCCCAGGGCGGCGACGCCGCGGCGACGGTGCGCGCCGCCTGGCGGCCCGATGCGCCGATCCTGGTCAACTCCTCGCGCGCCGTGCTCTACGCCGGCGCCGGGACGGACTTCGCCCAGCAGGCAAGACGGGTCGCACTGTTCACTCGCGACACACTCAACGCCGCGCGACCCCGCTGAAAGGGCAAACCGCCTCGGTAAACTCCTGTCCTAGGGATTGACCCTCGAGGCCGGACAATTCATGCGGCCCGCTTGCACGCCGTTCGGTGCATCGCCCAACCGGATTGCCACCGCCCGTGGATTCAGCCGATCGCCCGCCGTCACCCCAGCTCCTCGCCCCGCGGGCCGATGCGTCCGTGATCGGGCTCTTCTTCGGCACCGGCATCGCGGTGTCGGCCGCGTTCGCGCTGCTCTACGGTCTGACGCCCGGCGTCGCCGGGCTGGCGCCGCCGCACTGGCTGGTGGCGGTCTGCGCGCTGCTGTGCCTGGCCTTCGGCATTGGTGCGGTGGCGGCGCGGCGCGGCGCGGCGACGGCTGCGATCCTCGGCTGCTGTTGGGCGACCCTGGTGTCGATCGGCGCCGTCAGCCTGATCCTCGGACAGGGCGTGCGCGCACTGCCGCTGGGTTTCCTGGCGCTGATCGTGTGCCTCGGGTCGGTGCTGGTGAGCGGCCGCGCCGGCGTGGCGCTGGCCCTCGGCAGCGCGGCCACGCTGGTGGGCCTGGCCGGCGTCGAGTCGACCGGCACGCTGGTGCGGGCCGCGGACGAGACGCGGCTCGCCGCCCTCGTCACCCACATGCTGCTGGTGCTGACCGGCCTGACCGCGGGCGCGATGGTGGCTCACTCGCTCGGGCGGTCGCTGCGCGCGGCCGGCAAGCGCGAGCAGCGCTTCCGCGGCCTGCTCGCCATCGCCACCGACTGGTACTGGGAGCAGGACGCCCAGCTGCGCTTCACGCATGTGTCGGACACCCGGCTCGGCGATGCACGTGACCTGCCGCTGGACCACCTGGGCCGGGCCCGCTGGGAGATCGACGGGCTCGAGCTGCCGCCCGACGGCTGGGGCGCGCACCGCGCCGACCTCGAGGCGCGGCAGCCCTTTCGCGACCTCGTGATCCGGCGCCCGGACGTCGACGGCGGACCGGCCTATGTCAGCGTCAGCGGCGAGCCGGTGTTCGGCGCCGACGGACGCTTCCGCGGCTACTGGGGCGTCGGCCGCGTGGTGACCGACGAGGTGCTCGCCAAGCAGGCGCTGGCGGCCACCGAGGTGCGCTACCGCGAGCTGTTCGCGCGCTCGCCCTCGCCGCTGCTGCTGCACCGCAGCGGTCGTGTCGTCGAGGCCAACGATGCCGCGGTGCGGCTGCTGGGCTACGCCGACGCGGCGGCGATGGTCGGCATCGACCTCGGCAGCCACCACGAATCCGGCGCCGAACGCGAGCGGGCGCGGGCGCGCTCCGCCAGCGTCGATGCGCTGCCCCCCGGCACGGCCCTGCCGCTGACCGACTTCCGGCTGCGCCGCCTCGACGGCCGCTGGGTCGAGGTGCAGGTCACCAGCCTGCGCGTCGAGCTCGACGACGGTCCGGCGGTGCTGTCGATCTACTCCGACGTGACCGCGCAGCGCGCCACCGACCGGGCGCTGCGTCATTCGCAGACGCTGCTGACCCAGCTGTTCGACACCACGCCCGACACCGTCTCGTTGACCGCGCTCGAGAGCGACCGCGTGCTGATGCTCAACGAGCAGTTCACGCGCGTGCTGGGCTGGAACTCGGAGGAGGCGATCGGTCGCACCTCGACGGAACTGGCCCTCTGGCGTCGCCCGGCCGACCGCGAGCGCCTGCTGCAACTGCTCGAGGATCAAGGCACCGTGCAGGACATGCCGGCGCTGTTCGGATGCAAGTCGGGCGGCACGGTCGCGCTCAATGTGTCGGCGGCGCGCTTCGAGCTCGACGGCGTCGACTACCTGGTCGTGGTCGGTCGGGACATGTCGGCGATCGAGACGGCGCGCCTGGAGCGCGAGGCGATCCTGCAGCATGCCTCGATCGGCATCGCCTTCACGCGCGACCGGCGCTTCGTGCACGTCAACGCCACCTTCGAGGCGATGTTCGGCTGGCGCAACGGCGAACTGGTCGGCTGGCCGGACTCGGTCGTCTGGCCGAGCGACGAGGCCTACGCCGAGATCAGTCGCGTCGCCGGCCCGCTGCTGGCGGCGGGCAAGCCCTTCGAGATCGAGCGCGAGCTGCGCCGCCGCGACGGCAGCCGCTTCTGGTGCCGGTTGCTGGCGCGCGCGGTCGACCCCAGCGACCCGAGCCGAGGCGGCACCATCTGGGTCGGCGAGGACGTCACCCAGCGCGGCGCCGCCGCCCGGGCCCTGGCCGCCGCGCGCGACGCCGCCGAAGCCGCCAACCGCGCCAAGAGCACCTTCCTCGCCAACACCAGCCACGAGATCCGCACGCCGCTCAACGCCCTGCTGGGGCTGGCGCGGCTGGCGCGTGGCGCCGGCTTCGACGAGGCACGGCGACTGCGCTACCTGGATCAGATCGTCGACAGCGCGCAGAGCCTGGCGGGGGTGATCTCCGACATCCTCGACCTGTCCAAGATCGAGGCCGGCCGGCTCGACCTCGAGACCGTGCCCTTCGCGCTGCACGATATGGTGCGCGCGACCTGCCGCGGCTTCGAGGCCCTGGCCGACGCCAGCGGGCTCACGCTCGCGCTGCACATCGAGGCCGACGTCCCGCCGGTGGTGCGCGGCGATCCGGTGCGGGTGCGCCAGATCCTCGCCAACTACGTCGGCAACGCGCTCAAGTTCACCACCGTGGGCGGCGTGCGCGTGACGCTGGCGCGCGACGCCAACGACCTGTTGCTGCGCGTCATCGACACCGGCCCTGGCATCGATCCGTCCACGCAGGAGCGCCTGTTCCGACCCTTCAGCCAGGCCGACGATTCGACCACGCGTCGCCACGGCGGCACCGGTCTGGGCCTGTCGATCAGTCGCGAGCTGGCCGAGCTGATGGGCGGCGAGGTCGGCGTCGACAGTGCGCCGGGCCGCGGCAGCAGCTTCTGGGCGCGCCTGCCGCTGCCGCCGGCGGCGCACGCCGAGGTCGGCCCGCAGGACGCCGCGCGGCTGGCGCAGGTGCTCGACGGCGCCCGCGTGCTCGTCGTCGAGGACAACGCGGTCAACATGATGATCACCGTCGCGATGCTGGAGCAGTGGCGCGTGGTCGTCACGCAGGCCGGCGACGGCCAGCAGGCGCTCGAGGCGGTGGCCGATGCCGATGCCGCCGGACGGCCGTTCGATGCGGTGCTGATGGACGTGCAGATGCCGGTGATGAGCGGGCACGAGGCGGCACGGCGGCTGCGCGCGCGCTACGAGCCGCAGCAGCTGCCGATCGTCGCCCTCACGGCCGCGGCCCTCACCGGCGAGCGCGAGCAGGCGCTCGCGGCCGGCATGGACGGCTTTCTCACCAAGCCGATCGACATCGAACAGCTGCAGCGCACCCTCGCCCGCGCGATCGCCGGGCGCGGCGCGGTGCCGTCGGCACTGCCGCCGCTGGTCGACAACTAGGGCCCGTCAACGCCATCGGAGGGCTCGCGCCCCCGAGCTCAGAGCTCCTCGTACAGCGGCAGCGTCAGGAACTCGGCAAACTCGTCCTGCGTGCTCATCTGCTCGAAGATCTGCGCCGCGCGGTCGATGGTCATGCCCTCGTAGCCGGCGTCCTTGATGCCCTGCAGCTCCTCGGCGACCATCTTCTTCACCATCTCGGCGGTGATCTTGCGGCCGTCCTCGAGCACGCCCTTGGGGCTGCGGATCCACTGCCACACCTGCGAGCGCGAGATCTCGGCGGTGGCGGCGTCCTCCATCAGGTTGAAGATCGGCACGCAGCCGTTGCCGTCGAGCCAGCTGCCGAGGTAGTAGATGCCGACGTTGATGTTCATGCGCAGGCCGGCCTCGGTGATCGGCGTCTCGGGCCGGAACTCGAGCAGGTGCTCGGCCTCGATGTGGGTGTACTTCTTCTGGCGTTCGAGCTGGTTGGGCCGGTCGCCGAGCACGTCGACGAACTCCTTCATCGCCACCTCGACCAGGCCGGGGTGCGCGACCCAGCCGCCGTCGTAGCCGTCGTTGGCGTCGCGGCGCTTGTCCTTGATGATGCCGGCCATCGCGATCGCGTTCTTCTCCGGATCGTCCTTGATCGGGATCAGCGCGCTCATGCCGCCGATCGCCGGCGCGCCGCGGTGGTGGCAGGTCTTGAGCAACAGCAGCGCGTAGGCGCGCATGAAGGGCGCGGTCATCGTCACCTGCTTGCGGTCGGCGAGGCAGAAGTCGCGGTCGTTCTTGAACTTCTTGATGCAGCTGAAGATGTAGTCCCAGCGGCCGGCGTTCAGGCCCGCGCTGTGCTCGCGCAGCTCGTAGAGGATCTCGTCCATCTCGAAGGCGGCGAGGATGGTCTCGATCAGCACCGTGGCCTTGATCGTGCCCTGCGGCAGGCCGAGCTCCTTCTGCGCCATCACGAAGATGTCGTTCCACAGCCGCGCCTCGAGGTGCGACTCCATCTTCGGCAGGTAGAAGAACGGACCGGCGCCGCGGCCGATCTGCTCGAAGGCGTTGTGGAAGAAGAACAGCGCGAAGTCGAAGATGCCGCCCGAGACGCGCTGGCCGTCCACGGTGACATGCTTCTCGTCGAGATGCCAGCCGCGCGGACGCACCTGCAGCGTCGCGACCTTGTCGTTGAGCTTGTAGGTCTTGCCCTTGCTGCCGACCGCCAGCGTGCGGCGGATCGCCTTGTAGAGGTTGACCTGGCCCTGGATCTGGTTGCTCCACTTCGGGGAGTTGCTGTCCTCGAAGTCGGTCATGTAGCTGTCGGCGCCCGAGTTGAAGGCGTTGATCACCATCTTGGCCTCGACCGGGCCGGTGATCTCGACGCGCCGGCAGTGCAGCGCCTTGGGCAGCGGTGCGATCTTCCAGTCGCCGTCGCGGATGGGCTGGGTCTCGGCCAGGAAGTTCGGGCGCTCGCCGGCGTCGAGGCGCTTGGCGCGCTCGACGCGCGCGGCCAGCAGTTCCTTGCGGCGCGGCTCGAAGGCGCGGTGCAGCTTGGCGACGAGCGCCAGCGCCTCGGGCGTGAGGATGGTGTCGAAGCCGGGCAGGATCGGCGCGTTGATCTGCATGCCGGTGGGCAGGGCGAGCGTGGTCATGGTGGTGGTCCTGAACGAAGGCGAGCCGCCTCAGGCGGCCAGTGGAGAAGAAACCGGGGGGAAGAACTCGAGCACGTCGCGCAGCGAGGTGCCGGCGCGCGTCGGCGCGGTGTCGAAGGCCTCGGGCGGCTGCCCGCCGCGGTTGACCCACAGCGTGGTGTAGCCGTACCAGGTGGCGCCGAGCGCGTCCCAGCCATTGCTCGAGACGAACAGGATCTGCTTGGCCGGCTTGCCCAGCGCACGCGGGCCGAGCGCGTAGGCGGCCGGGTCGGTTTTGTAGCGCTGCACCACGTCGACGCTGATCACGTGATCGAGCAGGCCGTCGAGCCCGGCGCTGCGCACCGAGATGCCGAGCATCTGCGGATCGCCGTTGCTGAGGATGCCGGTGGGCACGCCGCGGGCCTTCAGCGCCTGCAGCACCGGCTTGTTCTCGGGGAAGGCGCTGAGGTGGCGGTACTGGTTGAGCAGCTGCGTCTCGCGCTCGGGCGTGAGATCGAGCTTGAGCTTCGCCGCCGCGTAGCGCAGCCCGGCGCGCGTCAGCTCCCAGAACGGCTGGTAGCGCCCGCTCATCGAGACCAGCCGCGTGTAATCGATCTGCTTGTCGCGCCACAGCAGCGACAGCGCGTCACCCCTGCCGGGGAAGAGCTGCTCGGCCAGCAGACCGACGCTGTAGACGTCGAACAGCGTGCCGTAGGCGTCGAACAGCACGGCCTGGACGGCGGGCAGCTTGGCGGCGGATTTCATCGAAGCGCTACTGTATTGCGAACTGGCGTGCCTATTTGACAGCCTGCGTGCGCTTGATCTCCACCTAAAATGGACCTAATCTCGCCGGGATTGATGACCTGGATGATATGGATCGCCTCAAGCAACTCGAATCCTTCACCGCCGTCGCGACCAAAGGCAGCCTGACGGCCGCCGCCCAGGCCGAGGGCGTGGCCCCGGCGGTGATCGGCCGGCGCATCGACGCCCTCGAGGAACGGCTCGGCGTCAAGCTGCTGGTGCGCACCACGCGGCGCATCACGCTGACCCACGAGGGCAGCGCCTTCCTCGAGGACTGCCAGCGCCTGCTGACCGACATCAACAACGCCGAGGCCAGCGTCAGCGCCGGTGGCATCAAGGCCAGCGGCCACCTGCGGCTCACCGCGCCGGCCGGCTTCGGGCGCCGCCACGTGGCGCCGCTGGTGCCGCGCTTCGTCGAGCAGCACAACGACGTGTCGGTGTCGCTGAACCTCAGCGACCGGGTGGTGGACATCGTCAACGAGGGCTTCGACTGCGCGGTGCGGGTCGGCGACCTGCCGGACTCGAGCCTGGTCAGCGTGCGGCTGGCCGACAACCGCCGGCTGTGCGTGGCCGCGCCCTCCTACCTGGCGCGCGCCGGCACGCCCCAGCACCCCAACGAACTGGCGCGCCACGAATGCCTGACGCTCAGCACCGACGCCGGCCAGACGCGCGGCTGGGTGTTCAGCATCGACGGCGCGCAGGCCCACCTGCGGCCGAGCGGCCGCTTCGATTGCTCGGACGGCCAGGCGCTGCACGACTGGTGCTGCGCCGGCCACGGCATCGCCTGGCGCAGCACCTGGGAGGTGTCGAGCGAGGTCGCCAACGGCAAGCTGGTCAGCCTGCTCGACGCCTTCGCGGCGCCGCCGAACGGCATCTATGCGGTGTTCCCGCAGCGCAAGCACCTGCCGCTGCGGGTGCGGCTGTGGATCGACTTCCTGAAGCACACCTACGGCGACCCGGACTACTGGGTCACCGCAGGCTGAGCGCGCGGGTCAGGCGCCGAACAGGAAGTCGCCCGTCACCGCGGCCGACGGGCCGCTGAGCGTGGCGACCAGCTGCAGCTCCGACACGTCGACCACCGCGTCGGCGCCGGACGAGGTGAACAGCCACAAGGCACTGGCCGTGGTGGAGCCCGTCACGCCCTGCACGAGGAACAACCGCACGTCGCCCGCCGCATAGGCGGCGTTCGCGCTGCCGATCGTCGCCGCGGCGCTCGAGGCATAGGTCGTGTAGTAGCCCAGGTCCTGGGTGAAGGCCACCAGTTCGGCATTGACGCCGAAGCCGCCCGGCGCGCTGCGGGTCACCGCCCCCTCCATCGCGTTGTCGCCGTCACCGACGTCGAACGCATTCATCGACACCTGCACGCGGTCGGTGCCGGACTCGAAGTCGAGCAGGAAATCGTAGTAGTAGGTCAGGGTCTCCTTGGCGTCGAGCACGAAGCGGTCGGCGCCGGCGCCGCCGTAGTAGTAGTCATAGCCGGCTCCGCCGACCAGGGTGTCGCTGCCGTCGCCGCCCTGCAGGTTGTCGAAGCCGTCGCGGCCCACGAGCCGGTCGTCGCCGCCCAGACCGAAGAGGTTGTTGCTGCCGGCGCTGCCGCTGAGCTCGTCGGCCTGCGTGCCGCCGGTCAGGTGCTCGATGCCGACCAGGGTGTCGCTGCCCAGGCCGGTCGCCTGGGCGGCGACGAGGTCGAGGTCGGCCGTGATCTCGACGCCGGCGAGCGCGAACGACGCCGTGTCGTTGCCGCTGCCGCCGTCGAGCAGGTCGTTGCCCAGCCCGCCGGTGAGGACGTCGTCCTGATCGCCGCCATACAGGCTGTCGGCGCCCGCCCCTCCCGACAGGTTGTCGAGGCCGCCCAGGCCGTTGAGGACGTTGTCGCCCTCGTTGCCGATCATGCGGTTGGCCCCGGCGTTGCCGGTCGCCGTCAGCACGGGAGCCAGGTTCTCGAGGCGCAGGTTCTCGAAGTTGCCGCCCAGCGTGTAGGCGTCGATCGCGACGTTGACCGTGTCGAGCCCGCCGTTGACCGCCTCGACGACGGTGTCGCCGGCCGCGTCGACGAGGAACAGGTCGTTGCCCTGGCCGCCGACCATCGAGTCGGCCCCGGTGCCGCCGTTCAGCGTGTCGTTGCCGTTGGAGCCGTTCAGCGTGTCGTTGCCTTCGAGGCCGTAGAGCCGGAAGCCCTGGTAGTAGTAGTACGTGCCGCTGCGCGCCGTGATCTGGTTGTTCAGCGTGTTGCCGACGCCGGCGAACAGGCTGCCGTAGTAGTACTGGTTGCCGGTGTCGATGATCAGGTTCTCGAGGTTGGCGCCGAGCGTGTAGCCGTAGCCGGCCGGCGCCAGCGCGGTGCTCGTGGAGTAGCGCAGCTCGACGGTGTCGCGGTCGGTCGGTCCGGCGGCTTCGGTGACGGTGTCGAACGCCGCCGCGGTCGTCGACCACTCGATGACGAACCAGTCGGCGCCGCCCTGGCCGATCAGCGTGTCGACGGCGTTGTCGCCGTCGCCGCCACGCAGCGTGTCGGCGCCGAGGCCGCCGTTGAGCGTGTCCATGCCGAGCTGGCCGTCGAAGATGTTGGAGCCGCCGGCGCCGATCAGCGTGTCGTTACCCGTCGAGCCGATGGCGTTCTCGAAGCCGGTGGCGGTCTCGGCCTGCGCGCCGCCGACTTCGGTTGCCGTCACGGCGCCGCTGCCGGCGTTGAACGCCACCCGAAGGATCGCCGCGTCCGCATAGGTGACGGTGTCGATGCCGGCGCCGCCGGCCAGCGCATCGTCGCCGGCGCCGCCGCCGATGGTGTCGTTGCCGGCGCCGCCGTCGAGGCTGTCGTTGCCGTCGTTGCCGAAGAAGCGATTGTCGATTCCGGTCGCGCCGGTGCCCGCCACCGAGTCGTTGCCGGTGCTGCCGTAGATGCCTTCGATGGCGCTCAGCGTGTCGTTGCCGCTCGCGCTGCTCAGCGTGCTGCTGCCGGCGGCGGCCAGGCTGACGGTGATCGCCTGGGCCTGGCCGGCGTAGGACGCGAAGTCGAAACCGGTGCCGCCGTTGAGCGTGTCGGTGCCGGTCCCGCCGATCAGCGTGTCGTCGCCGAACGAGGCGACGATGCTGTCGGCGCCGGCGCGACCGTCGAGCAGATCGTTGCCGGCCCCGCCGCGCAGCGTGTCGGCACCGCCGAAGAACAGGTCGAGCGTGAGGTCGGCGCCGGCGACGACGGCGACGTTGACGCCGCTCAGCCGGTACAGCTGGTCGCCGACCGAATCGGTCACCGTGATCGAGGTGATGGTGCCGCCGGTGAGCTCGCTGACCAGTTCGGTGCCCTGCAGCGTCGTCGTGTAGGTCAGACCGGTGCCGCGGATCGTCGCGCTCGACCCGATCGGGTGATTGACGAGCGTGAACTGCGTGCCGGTCGTGACCGTCGGCGACGGGAAGCTGCCGTTGCCGGCCCCCAGCCAGAAGTAGAAATCGGAGCCCGCCAGGCCGTCGGCCATGATGATCGGAGCGGATGCGGTGCTGGCATCGAACAGGGCCATGGCGTTCTCCTCGGGCTGTTGGTATGGATGGCGGCTTCGCGACGCGGCAAGCCGGCCTAGCACTATAGGCAGCCAGGCCGCCGCAGGCACCGCCCTTCTGAGGGGGAGCCCAGCCGTCAGGCGGTCACAGGATGCGCCGCGGGTGCGCCAAGGCTTCGTGCGCGACGTGCAGCCGCCGCACCAGCACGCGGATGAAGGCCTCGTCGAACAGATGCCGGCAGTCGGGGCTGAGCCGCGCCATCGACTCGGGCGTGAACGACACCATCGTCGCCGGGTCGACGACGATCACGTCGGTGCTGTGGCGCTTGAGCTCGGGATTCGGCGCGAGGTAGACCATCTCGCCCACCGAGGTGCCCGAGCCGAGGTGGGCGACGCGCTGGCCGTCGCGGTGCACGTCGACCGCGCCGGCGGCGATGATGTGGAAGGTATTGCCCTCCTCGCCGCGGCGGTAGATCTTGTGGCCCAGCGGGTAGCGCTGCCAGCTCGCCCGGTGCACCACCTCCCAGAGCTCGACATCACCGAAGCTGGCGAAGAACTCCAGCCGCCGCAGCAGGTTGAAGCGCTCGGAGTCGAGCACGTCCTGCAGCTTGCCGCGCGGCACCTGGCGGTTGGCGACCAGCGCCGACAGCGCCTGGGCGAACTCGTCCCAGTCGGCGAAGCGGTCCTCGGGCCGCTTGGCGAGCGCGCGCTGCACCACCGCGTCGAGCGCCGGTTCGACGCCGGCGCGCTGGCCGACCAGCGACGCCGGCGTGGCGGTGCAGATCTGCGCCATCAGCACCGACTGCTGGCTCGCCTCGAAGGGCGGCCGCCCGGCGATCAGGTGGTAGAGCACCGCGCCCAGCGCGTACATGTCGGCGCGCGCATCGAGCGTGCTGCCGTCGAGCTGCTCGGGCGGCATGTAGGCCAGCGAGCCGACGCCGAACACCTGGGTGGCCTCGGACTGCAGGTTCAGCACGCTGCCGAAGTCGCTGATCTTCACGTCGGTGACGACGCCGTTGGTGACGCTGGCCAGCAGGTTGGCCGGCTTGACGTCGCGGTGGATCAGACCCTGGCGCGACACGTAACCCAGCGCCATCGCGCACTTGAATCCGACCTCGACCACCTGGTCCAGCGGCAGCAGCGCGTCGGCGCGGCAGAAGCTGCGCAGCGTGCTGCCGGGCACGTACTCCATCACCACATAGGGCTGCAGCGGGTCCGGCACCGCGTCGAAGATCTGCACCACGTTGGGGTGCTGCAGCCGCCCGACCAGCGCCGCCTCGGCGGCGAAGAAGCGCGCCATCAGCGGACTGTCGGTCACGTCGGACAGTGCGGCGGCGCGCACCCGCTTGATCGCGACCTCGCGGTTGTTGAAGTCGTCGTGGCAGAGGAAGACCTCGCTCGTCGTGCCTTCGCCGAGGCGCTTGAGCACGCGGTACTTGCCGATGCGCGGCGGCAGCGCGGCGAGGGAGGCGGTGTCGGGGGCGTTCATGGGCGCGGGATCGCGCATCTTTCCACCGCCGCGGTGACGGGGCAACCGCGCGGGCTTGGGGTGGCGCCGCCACCACCGCCGCGCGTGACGGAATGCCGCCGCCCGGGTCGGCGCAGGGGCGCACCTAGAATTCCGCGATGATCCGTGCCCAGCAAGAGCTCCTGCAGGCCCTCGGCGACGCGCTCGCCGAGCTGGCGCCGGGGCAGACCCCCGTTCCCGCCTTCGAAAGCCCCAAGCAGGCCAGCCACGGCGACCTCGCCTGCACCGCGGCGATGCAGCTCGCCAAGCCGCTCAAGCGCAACCCGCGCGAGCTGGCCGCCGCGCTCGTCGAGGCGCTGCAGCGCCGCCCGGCCGTGCAGCGCTGGGTCGCGGCGCTCGAGATCGCCGGCCCCGGCTTCATCAACCTGCGCCTGACCGATGCCGCCAAGCAGCAGGTGGTCGCCGAGGTGCTGGCGGCCGGCGCGGCCTTCGGCCGCCAGCCGGCGCGCGGCGAGCGCGTGATGGTCGAGTTCGTGTCGGCCAACCCGACCGGGCCGCTGCATGTCGGCCATGGCCGCAACGCCGCACTCGGCGACTCGATCGCGCACCTGCTCGAAACGCAGGGTTACGCGGTGACGCGCGAGTTCTATTACAACGATGCCGGCGTGCAGATCGCGACGCTGGCCACCTCGACGCAGGCGCGCATCCAGGGCCTGAAGCCCGGCGACGCGGCCTGGCCCGAGAACGCCTACAACGGCGACTACATCGCCGACATCGCGGCCGCCTTCCTCGCCCAGCAGACCGTGCATGCCGACGACCGCGCCTTCACCGCCTCGGGCGACCCGGCCGACCTCGACGGCATCCGCCAGTTCGCGGTCGCCTGGCTGCGCCACGAGCAGGACCTCGACCTGCGCGCCTTCGACGTGCGCTTCGACCACTACTTCCTCGAATCGGGCCTGTACACCGACGGCCGCGTCGAGGACACGGTCGCCAAGCTCGTCGCCGCCGGCAAGACCTACGAGGACGGCGGCGCGCTGTGGCTGCGCAGCACTGACTACGGTGACGACAAGGACCGCGTGATGCGCAAGTCCGACGGCACGTACACCTACTTCGTGCCCGACGTCGCCTACCACCTGAACAAGTTCGAGCGCGGCTACCGCAAGGTCATCAACGTGCAGGGCACCGACCACCACGGCACGATCGCGCGGGTGCGCGCCGGGCTGCAGGCGGCCGGCCTCGGCATCCCGGCCGGCTACCCGGACTACGCGCTCTACAAGATGATCACGGTGATGAAGGGCGGCGAGGAGGTCAAGATCTCCAAGCGCTCCGGCGGCTACGTGACGCTGCGCGAGCTGATCGAGTGGACCAGCAAGGACGCGGTGCGCTTCTTCCTGATCAGCCGCAAGGCCGACACCGAGTTCACCTTCGACGTCGACCTGGCGCTCAAGCAGAACGACGAGAACCCGGTCTTCTACGTGCAGTACGCCCACGCCCGCATCAGCAAGGTGCTGCGCGACTGGGCCGCGGCCGGCGGCGATCGCGCGGCGCTCGACGAGGTGGCGCTGTCGCGCCTCGTGGCGCCGACCGAGGCCGCGCTGATGCTCAAGCTCGCCGCCTACCCGGCGATGCTGGCCGCCGCCGCGGCCGACCTGGCGCCGCACGACGTGGCCTTCTACCTGCGCGACCTGGCCGGCGCCTTCCACAGCTACTACGCCGCGGAACGCTTCCTGACCGACGATGCCGAGCTGACGCGCGCGCGCCTCGCGCTGCTCGCCGCGACCGCGCAGGTGCTGGCGGCCGGGCTGGCGGTGCTCGGCGTCGGCGCGCCCGAACAGATGTGATGAACGGAGCCTCGATGCGCCCCTCTGCCTCTTCCTCGCGCGCCGCCCAGCGCGGCGGCTTCTTCATCGGCCTGGTGGTCGGCGTGCTGGTCGGCCTCGCGGTGGCGCTCGGCGTCGCGCTCTACGTCACCAAGGTGCCGGTGCCCTTCATCAACAAGGTACCGCAGCGCACCGCGGAGCAGGACGCGGCCGAGACCGAGAAGAACAAGCACTGGGACCCGAACGCCCCGCTGATCGGCAAGAGCCCGGTACGGCCGGCGCCGGCCGGCTCGCAGCCCGGCGCACCGGCCGCGCCCCCGGTGCTGCCCGGCCCGGGGGCACTGCCGAGCGCGGCCGCCAAGCCGGCCTCGGGCGCGGCGGGCAAGGACCCGGCGGCGATCCTCGCCGGCACCCCGACCGCCGCCGAGTCCACCGCCAGCGCCCCTGACGCGTTGGTGTACTTCGTGCAGGCCGGCGCCTATGGCCGCACCGAGGAGGCCGAGGCGCAGCGCGCCAAGCTGGCGATCCAGGGCTTCGAGTCCCGGATCTCCGAGCGCGAGCAGGCCGGTCGCACCATGTACCGGGTGCGCATCGGCCCGTTCAGCCAGCGCGCCGACGCCGAGCAGGTGAAGGCGACGCTGGCCGGCGCCGGCATGGAGTCGGCGCTGGTGCGGGTGCAGAAGTAGTCGTCGGAAGGCCGTCGTGCAAGCTGAAAGGACCAGATCCATGAACCGTCGTGAGTTCACGACCCAGTCGATCGTTGCCGCCGCCGGCGGCCTGCTGCTGCCCGGCCTGGCGTCGGCCCAGGGCGCCCCCGTCGAAGGCCAGCACTACGTCAAGGTGTCCGGTCGCCAGCCGACGCTGGACCCCAAGCGCATCGACGTGGTCGAGTTCTTCTGGTACGGCTGCCCGCACTGCCACAGCTTCGAGCCGCAGCTCGACGCCTGGCAGAAGAAGCTGCCGCCCGACGTGGCCTTCCGCCGCATGCCGGTGGCGTTCCGGCAGGTGCCCTTCGTGCTGCACCAGCAGCTGTACTTCGCGATCGAGACGCTGGGCCTGGTCGAGCAGCTGCACCGCAAGGTGTTCTACGCGATGCACGTCGAGCGCAACCCGCTGACCTCGCCCGAGGCGATCGGCGAGTTCGTCGCCAAGAACGGTGTCGACAAGGCCAAGTTCCTCGACGTGATGAACTCCTTCGGCGTGCAGACCAAGGCGCGCCAGGCGGCCGCGCTGTCGGCCGGCTACCGCATCGACGGCACGCCGGCGCTCGGCATCGACGGGCGCTGGTTCACCTCGGGCTCGCTGGTCGGCAGCAACGACGGTGCATTGAAGGTGGCCGAGTACCTGATCGCCCAGGCCCGCAAGGGCGGCTGAGGCGCGGTTCGCAGGGCGGCAGGGCCGTCCTGGCCCGATCCGCTAGCACGAACGCGGCAGCAGCGCGCGCCGCGTTGTTCCGGCGCACGGAGGCGGCGCCAAACCCCCTAGAATGGGCTGCAAGATTCATGCCGCCAAGCCCCACCATGCCCGCCTCCCACGCCCGCCCCCTGCTCCGCCGCTGTCGGCCGGCGCTGGTGGTCGTCCTTGCGCTGACCGGGCTCGTGGGGGCCCATGCCGAGCGGACCGACCGCAACCAGCCGCTCAATTTCGCCGCCGATTCGGCCAAGGTCGACGAGGCCAAGCAGCTCAACATCCTGAGCGGGAACGTCGAGATCACCAAGGGCACGATCGTCATCAAGGCCGACCGCGTCGAGGTGCGCCAGGGCCGCGAGGGCTACCAGTCGGCGGTCGCTACCGGTTGGCCCGAGCGCCGCGCCACCTTCCGTCAGAAGCGCGAGGGCAGCGACGAGGTGATCGAGGGCGAGGCCGAACGCCTCGAGTACGACAGCCGCGCCGACACCGTGAAGCTCGTGAACCGGGCCGTCATGCGGCGCTACCGCGGCACGACGCTGGCCGACGAGGTGTCGGGCCAGACCATCTCCTACGACAACGCCACCGAGGTCTTCCAGGTGCTCGGCGGCGGCAGCGCGGCCACGCCGAGCGGGCGCGTGCGCGGCGTGCTGACGCCGCGCAGCACGGCGAGCGCCGCGTCGGCGCCGGAGGCCGGCCGGTGAGCGCAGCGGCGCCGGCGGCGAGCCGGCTGGAAGCGCAGGGGCTGCAGAAGAGCTACGGCGCGCGCATGGTCGTCAAGGACGTCCATGTCGCGGTCGGCGCCGGCGAGGTCGTCGGCCTGCTCGGCCCGAACGGCGCCGGCAAGACCACCAGCTTCTACATGATCGTCGGGCTGGTGCGGGCCGACGCCGGCGAGATCCGCATCGACGGCGCGCCGATCGAGCGGCTGCCGATCCACCGGCGCTCGCGGCTGGGCCTGTCCTACCTGCCGCAGGAGGCCTCGATCTTCCGGCGCCTGACGGTCGAGGAAAACATTCGCGCGGTGCTCGAGCTGCAGCTCGACGAGCGCGGCAAGCCGCTCGCGAAGGCGCGCATCGACGAGCTGCTCGACGGCCTGCTGCACGACCTGTCGATCGACGGCCTGCGCGACAGCCCGGCACCGGCACTGTCGGGCGGCGAGCGGCGGCGCGTCGAGATCGCGCGCGCGCTGGCGACGCAGCCGCGCTTCATCCTGCTCGACGAACCGTTCGCCGGCGTCGACCCGATCGCGGTGATCGAGATCCAGCGCATCATCGGCTTCCTCAAGTCGCGCGGCATCGGCGTGCTGATCACCGACCACAACGTGCGCGAGACGCTGGGCATCTGCCACCGCGCCTACATCATCAGCGAGGGCCGGGTGCTGGCCGAGGGCACGCCGAGCCAGATCGTCGAGAACGCCGACGTGCGCAAGGTGTATCTCGGGGAACATTTCCGCATGTGAGGCGATGAAGCATTCCTTGCAGCTGCGCGTTTCGCAGCACCTCGCCCTCACGCCCCAGCTGCAGCAGTCGATCCGGCTGCTGCAGCTGTCGACGCTCGAACTCCACCAGGAGGTCGAGCAGATGCTCGAGCAGAACCCCTTCCTGGAGGTCGACGAGGAGGCACCGACCAACTTCGACGCGCCGCCCGAACGCGCGGCGGCCAGCGAGCGCCAGGCCGACGAGGCCTGGGAGGGCAGCGGCAGCGAGTCGGCCGCCGCCGCCGATCCCGAGCCGGCGCCGGTCGACGCCGCCGAGTTCGGCAGCACCGAGCGCGAGGACTGGGAGAACGGGACCGAGGCCGAGGACTTCGACGGCATCCGCGAGACCCCCGACACGCTGCCCGGCAAGGGCTCCGGCGACGGCGACGAGATGGACGCCAGCGAGCGCAGCAGCGCCGGCGTCACGCTCGCCGACCACCTGCGCGAGCAGCTGCGCGGCATGCGTCTGTCCGACACCGACCGCGCCGCGGTGATGGTGCTGATCGACTCGCTCGACGAGGACGGCTACCTGGCCGATCCGCTGGAGGAGATCGCCGAGCGCCTGTCCGGCGGCGACCCCGAGGTTCAAGAGGAGACGCTCGACCGCCTGCGCTGCGCGCTGAAGTGGCTGCAGAACCTGGAGCCGGCCGGCGTCGGCGCGCGCGACCTGTCGGAGTGCCTGGTGCTGCAGCTGCGCGGCGGGCCGCGCTGCGAGGCGCAGATGATCGCGATCCTGATCTGCAAGCACCACCTCGAGCTGCTGGCGCGCCGCGACGCCAAGAAGCTGATGGCCGCCACCGGCGCCGACGAGGAGCTGCTGAAGGCCGCGCAGTCGCTGATCGTGCACTGCGAGCCCAAGCCCGGTCGGCCGTTCACCAACGCCGAGGCCAACATCGTCGTGCCCGACGTGATCGTGCAGAAGGCCGGCCGCGGCTGGAAGGTGCTGCTCAACCCCGACGTGATGCCCAAGCTGCGCATCAACGACCTCTACGCGCAGGCGATCCGCCAGCAGCGCGGCGCGCGCACCGAGTCGGGTGCGGCGCTGTCGTCGCGGCTGCAGGAGGCGCGCTGGTTCATGAAGAACATCCTGCAGCGCTTCGACACCATCCAGCGCGTCAGCCAGGCCATCGTCGAGCGCCAGAAGGCCTTCTTCAGCCATGGCGCGATCGCGATGAAGCCGCTGGTGCTGCGCGAGATCGCCGACGAGCTGGGCCTGCACGAGTCGACCATCTCGCGCGTGACCACCGCCAAGTACATGGCGACGCCCTACGGCACCTACGAGCTCAAGTACTTCTTCGGCAGCTCGCTCAACACCGAGGCCGGCGGCAACGCGTCGAGCACCGCGGTGCGCGCGCTGATCAAGCAGCTGGTGGCCGCCGAGGAGCCGAAGAAGCCGCTGTCGGACAGCCAGATCAGCCTGATGCTCGAGGAGCAGGGCATCCAGGTCGCGCGCCGCACCGTCGCGAAGTACCGCGAGGCGCTGAAGATCGCGCCGGCGAACCTGCGGCGCGAGCTGTGACGGACCGCCCCGCCTCAGGCCGCGGCGCGCCGCGGCAGCGCCGCGGTCGGCGCGGCCGTCACCGTGGTCGGCAGGTCGCCGCGCCCGGGCGCCTGGGCCACCCGCCGCTGCATGCGGGCCTGGGCGGTGCGCAGCGTGCGCTTCAGGTGGTCCAGCGGCGCGGGCTCGCCGCGCGGCAGCGGCCGGGCGGCCAGCGTGAGCGCGAAGCGGGTGGCGACCGCGAACAGCGCGAACACCACCATGCCGACCGCGAGCACCGTGCCGAGCGGCACCACCTGGTTCCACGGGCGCGCAATGCCGAGGAAGGCGCAGTACAGCCACAGGCTGCTCGACAGGCCGACCGCCAGCGCGACCCGGTTGCGCTGCGCGGCGCGCCAGCGCGACACCGGACGCCCGCTCTTGAGCAAGGGGAACACGCGGTGGTGCAGCACCGTCGCGTTGGCGCACAGCAGCGTCACCAGCAGCAGCTTGCCCTGCAGCTTGGGATTGGCGAGGTAATGCGGGTCGGCGGTCAGGCCGAGCGTGACCAGTGCCGCGCCGCTGGCCAGCAGCAGCGCCAGCGCGAAGCCGATCGCGCCGCGCACGAAGCGCGAGGGCGGCTCGAGCACCGCGTCCCAGCCGAGCGCGCGCGCGAGCACGCGCGCGTCGGACGCCAGCACCAGCCCGAGCGCCAGGCAGGTGCCGAGCAGGTGAACGTAGAGCAGGGACAGCTTGAGCATCGTCGGATCCTTCTGGCAGGGGGGCGGCACGACGCGGGTGCCCGCCGGTGTGCTTCGGCGCTAGTGTGCGGAGGGTCGAGTCGGCGCCCGCTGCAAGACGTAACGGGCCGGCGCCTCGCCTCGGCGCGGCGCCGGCGCCACGCGACACAGGCGGACACCTTGTCCAGCAGCACGGGCGAATTCCGGTGATCGAACTCACGATCCCGCTGTTCCTGCCCTGCGCCGCCGGGGTCGAGGCGCTGCTGGCCGACGAGATCGTCCGCCTGTTGCCGGCCGGCGCCCCGGTGGCCCGCCGCGGCGGCGTCGAGCTGGCCGGCGGCGTGCGCGAGGCGATGGCGCTGAACCTGCACAGCCGGCTCGCGCAGCGGGTGCTGTGGCCGGTGGCCGCCGGCCCCTACCGCGCCGAGGACGATCTGTACGAACTCGCCCGTGGCGTCCGCTGGGGCGACTGGATCACGCCGCGCCAGACGATCAAGGTCGACGTGACCGCCCAGCGCGCGCCGCTGAAGAGCCTGAACTTCGCCGGCCTGCGCATCAAGGACGGCGTCTGTGACCGCCTGCGCGACGACGCCGGCGACCGCCCCAGCGTCGACACCTGGCGCCCCGACCTGCCGCTGCTGCTGCACCTGACGCCCGAGCACGCGACGCTCTATGTCGACACCTCGGGCGAGGCGCTGTTCAAGCGCGGCTGGCGCGAGGACCAGGGCGAGGCGCCGCTGAAGGAGACGCTGGCCGCCGCGATGCTGGCCGCGGCCGGCTGGCAGGGGCGCGAGGAGGACGGGCCGCTGCTCGACCCGGTGTGCGGCTCGGGCACGGTCGCGATCGAGGCGGCCCAGCTCGCCTGTGGCATCGCCGCCGGTGCGCTGCGGCGCTTCGCGTTCGAGAAGCTCGCCCCCTTCGCCGGCGGCGACGCACAGCGCGCCTGGCGCGAGCTGCGCGAGGCGGCCCGCGCGGCGCAGCATGCGCCGCGCGTGGCGCTGTACGCCGGCGACGTGTCGTTCCGCATGACCGACTTCGCCGCCCGCAACGCCGAGCGCGCCGGCGTCAGGGGCGCGATCGAGTTCAAGACCGCCGATGCGCTGCAGCGCCCACCGCCGGCCGAACGCGGCACGCTGATGCTCAACCCACCCTATGGCGAGCGCATCGACCCCAAGGGCACGCGCGGCCAGCCGCAGGCGGCCCGCGGCGCACGCGAGGGCTTCGACGGCGGCGGCACCGCCGGCGACTTCTTCGCCCGCCTGGCCGCCCACTGGAAGCGCGCCTACCCCGGCTGGACCGCCTGGGTGCTGAGCCCCGACATGAAGCTGCCGCAGGCCATGCGCCTGAAGGAGAGCCGCCGCGTGCCGCTGTGGAACGGCCCGATCGAATGCCGGCTGTTCCGCTTCGACCTGGTGGCCGGCTCGATGCGCACCCCGCCCGACGCCTGAGATGCCGCTGCCCGCCGACCTGACCGTTCTCGAGCGCGGCTGGCTGTCGTCGAACAACCTGCTGGTGCACGCCCCCGACGGCGCCTCGGCGGTGCTGGTCGACAGCGGCCATGTGGTGCATGCCGAGCAGACCGTCGCGCTGGTCCGTCGGGCGCTGCGCGGCGCCCGGCTCGAGCGCCTGCTCAACACCCACCTGCACTCCGACCACTGCGGCGGCAACGCCGCGCTCGCCGCGGCCTTCGCGCCGCTGCCGGTGGCGATCCCGCCCGGCGGCTACGCCGCGGTCCGGCGCTGGGACGAGGACGCGCTGAGCTTCCGCGACACCGGCCAGCGCTGTGCCCGCTTCGCGGCCCGGGAGCGTCTGCGGCCCGGCACCAGCGTCACCCTCGGCGGCCGCCCCTGGGACGTGCTGGCCGCGCCCGGCCACGACCCCGACGCGGTGATGCTGTTCGACGCCCGCCACGGCGTGCTGGTCTCGGGCGATGCGCTGTGGGCCAACGGCTTCGGCGTGGTGTTTCCCGAGCTCGACGGCGCGCCGGCCTTCGATCAGGTCGACGCGGTGCTCGGCCTGATCGAAGGCCTGCCGGTCGCCTGGGTGCTGCCGGGCCATGGCGCGCCCTTCGACGACATCGGCGCCGCGCTGGCGCGCGCGCGCAGCCGGCTGGCGAGCTGGCGCGCGGCGCCGCGCAAGCACCTGCGGCACGGCGCCAAGGTGCTGCTGAAGTACCACGTGATGGAAGAGCGCGCGCAGCCGCTCGGCGACCTGTGGGCCTGGGCCGCCGCCACGCCGATGTGGCAGCGCCTGCACGCGCGCGAAGGCCGGTACGAGTCGGCCGACGTGCCAGGCTGGTGCCGGCTGCTGCTCGACGAGCTGGTCGCGGCGGGGGTGCTGCGGGTCGAAGGCGGGCTGGTGCTCGACGTCGCCCCGGCCACGGCGGGTTGAATTTGCCACCGCGCGCCGGTATGGTGCCGCGCATGGACGATCCGCAACGCGCGCGATACGAGCGCGACGGCTACCTGGTCTTCGATCCCGGCATCACGCCCGCCGAGATCGACGCCGCCGTCGCGGGCATCGAGGCCCTGTTCCTGCCGCCCGACCAACCGCCCGACACCAGCGGCAGCCCCGTCGCCTACCGCGACAGCCGCCGCATCCAGGACGCGTGGCGGGTCAACGAGCCGGTCAAGCGCATCGCCACGGCGCCGGCGGTGCTCGACCTGCTGGCCCGGCTCTACGGGCGCGCGCCGCTGCCCTTCCAGACGCTGAACTTCCGGGTCGGTTCGGAACAGCGAGCGCATTCGGACACCATCCACTTCAACGCCTTGCCGAGCGGCTACATGTGCGGCGTGTGGGTCGCGCTCGAGGACATCGACATGGACATCGGCCCGCTCGTCTACTACCCGGGCAGCCACGCGCTGCCGGAGGCGACGCTGCGCGACGCCGTCGGCGAGGCCGCCGAACCGCCGTCGCGGCTGCAGCGCTGGCTGGCGCGGGCCACGCGGCGCCCGGTGCGCCGGCCGATCCCGACGCAGGATGCCTACCTGCGCTACGAGGAGCACATCGCGGAGGTCATCGCGTCCTCGGGCATCCCGCCCGCCTACGCGACGATCCGCAAGGGCCAGGCCTTCCTGTGGGCCGCCAACCTGCTGCACGGCGGTTCGCCGCAGCGCGACCGCCGCCGCACCCGGCTGAGCCAGGTGACGCACTACTACTTCGAGGGCTGCCGCTACTACACGCCGCTGCTGTCGACCCGCCGGGTCACGCAGTGGCGCACGCCGACGCGCATCGCGTGAGCGCTCAGCCGAGGCGCCGGGTCGGGTAGCCGGCCTCCGACAGCGCCGCCTCGAGCGCCTCCGGCGCGACGGCGGCGTCGATGCGCACGCGACGGGCCGCGACCTCGGCCTCGACGCGCGCCTGCGGGTCCAGTGCCCGCACCGCCTTCGTGATCGTCGCGACGCAGTGGCCGCAGCTCATGTCCTGGACGTCGAACTCGACCATGACGGGTCTCCGGTGGGGGGCAATGTATCGATGCTGGCCCTTGCTACCGGGGCAAGGTCAAGCGCCTCGGCTTGAGCAGGGTCAAGCCACGCCCGCCTTGACTTTGCCATCATGGCAAGGTCGACGCTCGACCCATGATCCTGCCCAACACGCCCCCCCTGACCCTGGCCATCGACGGCATGACCTGCGCCTCCTGCGTGCTGCGGGTCGAGAAGGCGCTGAAGAAGGTGCCCGGCGTCGCCGACGCCACCGTCAACCTGGCGACCGAGACCGCCAGCGTCGCGGCCGCGCCCGGCACGCTGCCGAGCGCGCTCGAGGCCGCGGTCGAGGCGGCCGGCTATGCGGCGCACCTGCAATCGCCCGACGCCCCGGCCGCGGCGCGCGCGCCGTCGGTGGCGGCGCAGGGCTGGCGCGTCGCCGTCGCGGCGGCGCTGACCCTGCCGCTGGCACTGCCGATGCTCGCGCTGCCGTGGGGCGAGCATGGGATGCTCCCGGGGTGGCTGCAGGGGCTGCTCGCCACCCCGGTGCAGTTCTGGGCCGGCGCGCGCTTCTACCGCCATGGCTGGGCGGCGCTGCGCGCCGGCAGCGGCAACATGGACCTGCTGGTGGCGCTCGGCACCAGTGCGGCCTACGGCCTGAGCGTGTGGACGCTGTTCGCGCATGCCGGGCATGCGGACGCACCGCACCTGTACTTCGAGGCCTCGGCCG
This sequence comes from Methylibium sp., assembly GCA_035476815.1. Taxonomy (GTDB): domain Bacteria; phylum Pseudomonadota; class Gammaproteobacteria; order Burkholderiales; family Burkholderiaceae_C; genus Methylibium. Next base: position 55,915 of record DATILD010000069.1, on the reverse strand, counting down.
CGGTCATCACGCTGGTGCTGCTGGGCAAGTGGCTGGAGGCGCGCGCCAAGCGCCAGACCACCGAGGCGATCCGCGCGCTGCAGGCCTTGCGGCCCGAGACCGCGCGGGTGCGGCGCGACGGCGCCGAGCTCACGCTGCCGATCACCGCCCTGGTGCGCGGCGACCTGGTGGTCGTGCGCCCCGGCGAGCGCCTGCCGGTGGATGGCGTGATCGACACCGGCACCAGCCACCTCGACGAATCGCTGCTCACCGGCGAGAGCCTCCCGGTGCTGCGCGCGGCCGGCGAGCGCGTGATCGGCGGCTCGCTGAACGGCGAGGGGCTGCTGACGGTGCGCGCGACGGCGCTCGGCGCCGAATCGACGCTGTCGCGCATCGTTCGCCTGGTCGAGACGGCGCAGGCCGCCAAGGCGCCGATCCAGCAGACCGTCGACCGCGTCAGCGCCGTCTTCGTGCCGGTCGTCGTGGCGGTCGCGCTGCTCACGCTGCTCGGCTGGGGCCTCGCGAACGGCGACTGGCCGGCCGCGACGCTGAACGCCGTCGCGGTGCTGGTGATCGCCTGTCCGTGCGCGCTGGGCCTGGCGACGCCGGCGGCGCTGATGGCGGGCACCGGCGTCGCGGCGCGCCACGGCATCCTGGTCAAGGACGCGGCGGCACTGGAGGCCGCGCACGCGCTGCGTGTCGTCGCCTTCGACAAGACCGGCACGCTCACTGTCGGTCGGCCGACGCTGGCGGACCTGCAACCCGCGGCGCCGACGAGCCGCGCCGAGGCGCTGGCGCTCGCCGCGGCCCTGCAGGCCGGCAGCGAGCATCCGCTGGCGCGCGCGGTGCGTGAGGCCGCCGACGGCCTGACGCAGCCGACGGCTGCCGAGGTGCAGGCGGTCGCGGGCCGCGGCATCGCCGGCCGCGTGGCGGGCCGCGCGCTGCGGCTCGGCAGCACGCGGTGGATGCGCGAACTGGGCCTGGATCTCGCGCCGCTGCAGGCGGCGGCCGACGCCCATGCCGCGCAGGGCCGCACCGTCTCCTGGCTCGCCACGGCAGGCGACGGCGCGCCGAGCCTGCTGGCGCTGCTGGCCTTCGGCGACGAACTCAAGGCCGACGCGCGCACCGCGATCGACCGGCTGCACGCGCTCGGCGTGCGCACGGTGCTGGTCAGCGGCGACCACCGCGGCGCGGCCGAGGCCGTCGCCGCCAAGCTCGGCATCGACGACGTGCGCGCCGAGGTGCTGCCGGCCGACAAGGCGGCCGTGATCGCCGGCCTGCGCCATGAGGCCGGCGGGCCGGTCGCGATGGTCGGCGACGGGCTCAACGATGCGCCGGCGCTGGCCGCCGCCGACGTCGGCATCGCGATGGGCAGCGGTACCGACGTGGCGATGCACGCCGCCGGCATCACGCTGATGCGCGGCGAGACCAGCCTGGTGGCCGACGCGATCGCGATCTCGCGCAGGACGACGCGCAAGATCCACCAGAACCTGTTCTGGGCCTTCGTCTACAACGTGGTCGGCATCCCGCTCGCGGCCTTCGGGCTGCTGAACCCGGTGGTGGCGGGCGCGGCGATGGCGCTGTCGAGCGTCAGCGTGCTGGGCAACGCGCTGCTGCTCAAGCGCTGGGCGCCGGAGCGGCCATGACGGCGCGGATGAACATCGGCGAGGCCGCCGAGCGCTCCGGCGTCTCGGCCAAGATGGTTCGGCACTACGAGAGCCTGGGTCTGCTGCCCGTCGTGCCGCGCACCGAGGCGGGCTACCGCCTCTACGGCGACCGCGAGGTGCACACGCTGCGCTTCATCCGCCGCGCCCGCGACCTCGGCTTCGGCATCGAGGAGATCCGCACGCTGCTCGCGCTGTGGCAGGACGGCGAGCGACCGAGCCGCGAGGTCAAGCGCGTCGCGCTCCAGCACGCCGCCGACCTGCAGCGCCGCATCGACGAGCTGCAGGCGATGCAGCGCACGCTGAGTTCGCTGGCCGCCTGCTGCCACGGCGACCAGCGCGCCGACTGCCCGATCCTCGACGACCTCGAGGCCGGGCCGCGCGGCGCCTAGGGCCTGTTAACGCTATCGGAGGGCTCGCGCCCGGGTCGCGCAGGCTGCAAGGCAAGGCGCGAGCGAGGCCGCGTGCTGCTGCACGCAACGAGCGAGCAACGCCGCCCTGCGGCCTGCGCGACCCGGGCCCTTCGGGTGATCCCAGGAAACGGCGGCCATCAAGGCGCAAAGCACAGCCGTAGCACGGCTACGGCGAGCATTTGCAACGCCGAGGGCCGCCGTTTCCTGGGTCACGCGAGCCCTCCGATAGCGTTAACAGGCCCTAGGACCCGTCCCGGCCCCTCGCGGTGCGTGGCGCGCCGTCCCGGTGCGGTCCGCGCCACCGCGGCGAGCCGCTGCAAGGCATGCAACTTGCGGCGCCCCCTGCATGGGCACCTTCATCCGCATCGCCGAAGTCTGGGTTCCATCCGTCGACGGCACCTTGCTCGATCTGGCCGGCGGCCTGTTCGACGCCGCGCCGGCCTTCGGCGCGATCAGTCGCGGCATGTGCTTCGGCCGCGCCGAGGGTCTGCCCGGCCATGCCTGGGAGGAGGGCCGGCCGATCCTGCTGCGTCGCCTCGAGGGTTCGGTGTTCCGCCGCGTCACGGCGGCGCAGGCGGCCGGCCTGGGGTGCGCGCTGGCATTGCCGATCTTCCGCGGCGACGTGCTGACCTCGGTGGTGGTGCTGCTGTGCGGCAGCGACGACAGCCAGGTCGGCGCGATCGAGCTGTGGCACAACGACCCGCGCGTCGAGTCCGACCTGACGCTCGCCGACGGCTACTTCGGCGCCAGCGCGCCGGCGCTCGAGGAGCTGAGCCGCGACGCCTACCTGCCGCGCGGGGCCGGCCTGCCCGGCGAGGCCTGGCGCCGCGAGGCCGCGGTGTTCGTCGACGATGTCGGCGAGTCGCGCAACTTCCTGCGCGCGCAGACCGCCGCCCACGCCGGCATCGTGCGCGCGCTGGCGCTGCCCTGCAGCACCCGGACCCGCCAGACCTGGGTGCTGAGCCTGCTGTCGTCGCAGCGCACGCCGATCGCGCGGCGCGTCGAGAGCTGGCTGGCCGCCGACGACGGCCTGCGGCTGCAGCGCGGCTTCGGCTTCTGCGAGTCGGTCGGCGGCCTGCTGGCCACCGGAGCCGCCACGGCGCTGATGCCGGCCGAGCTGGGCCCGATCGGCCTGGCCTGGTCGAGCGGCGTCGCCCAGGCCGAGCGCGGCGTGCTGGCGATCCCGGTGATGGGCGACGAGGCGGTCAGCGAGGTCGTCGCGCTGCACCTCTAGGGCCTGTTAACGCTATCGGAGGACTCGCGTGAGCCAGGAAACGGCGGCCATCAAGGCGCAAAGCACAGCCGTAGCACGGCTACGGCGAGCATTTGCAACGCCGAGGGCCGCCGTTTCCTGGGTCACCCTAGGCCCGGAACGGGCCCCTTCGTGGCCCATGGCCCGGGCCGCGCAGGCCGCAGGGCGGCGTTGCTCGCTCGTTGCGTGCAGCAGCACGCCGCCTCGCTCGCGCCTTGCCCTGCAGCCTGCGCGGCCCGGGCGCGAGTCCTCCGATAGCGTTAACAGGCCCTAGGAGCCCCCATGAGCTACGACAACATCCTCACCGAAGTCCGCGGCGACGGCCTGCGCCGCGTCGGGCTGATCACCCTGAACCGCCCGAAGGCGCTGAACGCGCTCAGCGACGCGCTGATGGACGAGCTTGGCACGGCACTGCTCGACTTCGACAGCGACGAAGCCATCGGCTGCATCGTCCTGACTGGCAGCAGCAAAGCCTTCGCCGCCGGCGCCGATGTCGAGGAACTGGCCAAGCATGACTTTTCCAGCGCAATGCGCGAAGACCTGGTGACGCGCAACTGGGAGACGATCCGACATGTTCGCAAGCCGGTGATCGCCGCCGTGGCCGGCTACGCGCTGGGCGGTGGCTGCGAACTCGCGATGATGTGCGACTTGCTGATCGCCGCCGACAACGCCAAATTTGGTCAGCCTGAACTCAAGCTCGGCGTCATCCCCGGCGCCGGCGGCACTCAGCGGCTCCCTCGTGCAGTCGGCAAGGCCACCGCGATGGACATGCTGCTGACCTGCCGCATGATGGATGCGCAGGAAGCAAAGGCCACCGGCCTGGTCTCGCGCGTTGTTGCACCCGATCAGCTGCTTCCGGAGGCGCTTGCGATGGCCGAGGCGATCGCCTCGTTGAGCATGCCGAGCGTGGTGCTGGTCAAGGAGGCGGTCAACCGCGCGTTCGAGAGCGGCCTGAGCGACGGCGTGAGCTTCGAGCGACGGCTGTTTCATGCTCTCTTCGGGACTCACGACCAGAAGGAAGGCATGGCGGCCTTCCTTGCCAAGCGACCGCCCGTGTTCGCCCACCATTCGGTTTGCAAGGGAGGTACCCTCGAATGAAAGCCCTGGTCCCCGTGAAGCGGGTGGTGGATTACAACGTGAAGGTGCGCGTCAAGGCCGACGGCAGCGGGGTGGACATTGCCAACGTCAAGATGAGCATGAACCCCTTCGACGAGATCGCCGTCGAGGAGGCGGTGCGGCTCAAGGAAAAAGGCGTGCTCACCGAGGTGATCGCCGTGTCCTGCGGCGTGACCCAGTGCCAGGAGACCCTGCGCACCGCGATGGCCATCGGTGCGGACCGCGCCATCCTGGTCGAGACCGACGTCGAGCTGCAGCCCCTGGCCGTGGCCAAGCTCCTCAAGGCCCTGATCGACAAGGAAGCACCCCAGCTGGTGATCCTGGGCAAGCAGGCCATCGACGACGACTGCAACCAGACCGGCCAGATGCTCGCGGCGCTGGCCGGCTGGCCCCAGGCCACCTTCGCCAGCAAGGTCGAGGTGGCCGACGGCCAGGCCACCGTGACCCGCGAGGTCGACGGCGGCCTCGAGACCCTGAGGATCCAGCTGCCGGCGGTCATCACCACCGACCTGCGCCTCAACGAGCCGCGCTACGTCACCCTGCCCAACATCATGAAGGCCAAGAAGAAGACCCTCGAGGTCCTCAAGCCGGCCGACCTGGGGGTGGACGTGAGCCCGCGCATCAAGACCCTGAAGGTCAGCGAGCCGCCCAAGCGCGGCGCCGGCGTCAAGGTGCCCGACGTGGCGACCCTGGTGGCCAAGCTCAAGAACGAAGCCAAGGTGATCTGAATGGCCATCCTCGCAAACATTCTGGTGGTGGCCGAACACGAACACGCGCTGCTCAAGGGCGCGACCTACAACACCGTGGCCGCGGCCGCCGACATCGCCCGCCACAGCGGCGGCGCGGTCCATGTGCTGGTGGCCGGCTGCAACGCCCAGGAAGCCGCCCAGCGCGCCGCCCGCATCCAGGGCGTGGCCAAGGTGCTGCACGCCGACGCGCCGCAGCTCGAAGACCAGCTCGCCGAGAACGTCGCCGCCCAGGTGCTGGCGATCGTCGAACAAGCGGCCGGCCACTACAGCCACCTCCTGTTCCCCGCCACCGCGCATGGCAAGAACGTCGCGCCGCGGGTGGCCGCGCTGCTGGACGTGGCGCAGATCAGCGACATCACCCAGGTCGACGCCGCCGACACCTTCGAGCGGCCGATCTACGCCGGCAACGCCATCGCCATCGTGCAGAGCGCCGACAAGATCAAGGTCGTCACGGTGCGCACCACCGGCTTCGACCCGGCGGCGGCCGAGGGCGGCAGCGGCGTGGTCGAGAGCCTGGCGGCGGTGGCCGACAGCGGGCTGAGCGCCTTCGTCGGGCGCGAGGTCACCAAGAGCGACCGGCCGGAGCTCACCGCGGCCAAGATCATCGTCAGCGGCGGCCGGGCGATGGGCTCGAGCGACAAGTTCAACGAGGTGCTGATGCCGCTGGCCGACAAGCTCGGGGCGGCGCTGGGCGCCAGCCGCGCGGCGGTCGATGCCGGCTACGCGCCCAACGACTGGCAGGTCGGGCAGACGGGCAAGATCGTCGCGCCCAGCCTGTACATCGCGGCGGGCATCAGCGGGGCGATCCAGCACCTAGCCGGCATGAAGGACTCCAAGGTCATCGTCGCCATCAACAAGGACCCCGAGGCGCCGATCTTCAGCGTCGCCGACTACGGCCTCGAGGCCGATCTGTTCGTGGCCGTGCCCGAGCTGGTGCAGGCATTGAACTAGTTGGTTGCTCCCGGCGCCTGACCGTTGCGACCGCGCCTGCGCCAAGAGACGGTGCCGGTGTACCCAGTCAACGTTGGCCGTCTCGCACCGAAACCTGTTCCTTCGTGAGCCCGCCGACGCGCGCATGAACGCGACCGCCTGAGCCCATCACCAGCGCGAAGAGAAGCTCGCGCGGCCGTGGCGCATCCTGCAGCCCCACCTCCATCGAGCCGAAGTGGCTGCGGACATAGGCCGCATGCACGTAATGCACCGGCACCATCAGGCGATAGCCAGCCACGGCCACCGCCTTGGTCGCCGGCACGATGGCCTTGGGCTCGTCGAGCGCATGGCGCATGGCCCAGCCGCCGGCCTCGTGCCACACGGCGCCATGCTCCATCTCGCCGTCGATGCCGACGATGGCGGCCTTGCCGTAGACCTCGACCTGCTCCTTGCCACCGAGCACGCCGACAAGCTCCTCGGCCAGCATCTGCCCGATCGAGCGCAACTCGGCCATGAACGGCATCAGGTCGGGCTCGTAGCGGCCGGCGTAGGGGTTGCTCACCACGGCCATGGCCGCGGCCATGCGCAGCGGCGGCTGGACCGCGGGGCCGCCTTCATGAAGAGTGGTTTCGATCGCGAGGCTGCGCTTGCGGATCTGGATCAATGACATCTGTCGATGGTTCAAAGGGGGCGATGGATCAGGCTACGCGCTGTGCGCCGATTAGCACGAACAGCAACGTCGCCTGGCGACTGCTCTTGTTGCGCCATGCGTGGCGAGTGCCGTTCTGAATGACCAGATCGTGCGGCGCGAGCCGTACCTCGACGCCGTCGTCCAGTTCAAGCCAGACCTCGCCGTCGAGCAGCAGGCCGTAGTCGACCGTGTCGGTCGTATGCATGCCAGGCGCGTCGGGTTCGAAAACCTGGATGAACCCGGGCATCTTTTCGGCCAGCTCATTCGCATAGGCGGCGCCGTCGAATTCGGGGGTCGTCATTACCGCATCGGGCGGCAATGAGACCATCATCAGCCGCGTACCCGCCGGACCAGGCAGGTAGCTCTTGACCTGCGCCACCGGATCGCTGGACTGGTCCGTCCCGACCCGCGGTACGCCATCGGTGGTCCAGAGCAAGGTGTTGCCGAAGCCGGGCAGGCTCCGGAATGGCCGTTCGTGGTTCTCGTCGGAGACGACGATGGCCTTGCCCCGGCTGTCGTGCCCGGTGACGATGCGACGAATGTGCATGGGCAGTCTCCTCTCGCTCGAACTCGCCGAGATTGCTATCGTTAGCAAACTGTAGTCCCGGTCGCCTACGATGTCAATCGAGCTTCAACGCTTCCACCGTGCGTCTTGGTGATGCACCGGGTGGAGGCAGCTTGACCCAGAAGCTGGTCTCCGGGATTTCATGGATGAAGTCCCCTCAAGATGTGCTATCGTTAGCAACGAAAGACAGTCCCATGATCACGACCAAGGACATCGCGGATCGACTCCAACTCTCCGTCTCCACGGTGGGCCGCGCGCTGTCGAACGATTCACGCATCAGTGCTGCCACCACCCAGCGGGTGCACGAGGTCGCCGCCGAGATGGGCTACGTGATGAACCGGGCGGCGCGCATGATGCGCGGGGCGAAGAGCAACCTGGTCGGCCTGGTGGTGCCCGACATTCGCAACGGTTTCTATTCGACGATTGCGCACGCACTCTCGAAGTGCCTCGAGAAGGCCGAGTTCCAGCTGACGCTGTCCGAAACCGACGACGACCGCGCGGTCGAGTTGCGCCACCTGCGCGAGCTGATCAGCGCCAACGTGGCCGGGGTCATCATCGTGCCCAGCGCCAAGCCGCATCCGGATTCCATCCGGCTGCTGTCGATGACGCCGCACATCCAGTTGCTGCGCAAGCACCCCGCCCTGGGCACGCAATGGTTCGGCATCGACGACGCGCGCGCGCTCGAAGACGCCGCGCGCCATCTGGTGCAGCACGGCCATGAACGCATCGCCTACATCGGCGGCTCCACCGAGCTGCCGACCGGTGCCGAGCGCCTGCGCGGCTTTCGCAACGGGCTGGCCGGCTCGCCGGCGGCAGCGAAGGCCCTTGAAGAGCTCGGCGCCCCGTCGCAGAGCGACTTCGGCCGCGACGCCGTGCGCCGCCTGCTCGATCGCCGATCACCGCCGACGGCCATCGTGATGGGCTCGGTGCGCATCACGCAGGGCGTGCTCGAGGAGCTGCTGGCCCGCGGCGTGCGCGTGCCCGACGAACTCTCCGTGATCGGATTCGGCGACGAGCCGGGCTTCAGCTGGTGGGGCCCGGGACTGACCACCATCGGCCTGCCGGTCTCCGAACTCGCCACCGCCTGCGGCTTGTGGTTCCTCCACCATCACCTCCAGAACAAGGGCAAAGGCCCGGATGGTCCGTACAGCGCGATGTCGCCCGCCTCGCTGATCGTGCGCGGCAGCACCCGCGCGATCGCGCCGCTGCCCCGAACCGACAACAAGAAATCTGCCCGCCGAGTCGCCGCCGCCTGAGCCGCTCGGCCCGCCGCACGGGGCGTGCGGACAGGCGGGGAGCGAAGCGGGGGGCATCAGGACACCTCCATCCCGCTCTGCTTCCATGTCGATGGTTCTCGTCAACGCGTCGTTCGCGGCGTGCCCGCCCTTTCCCGCCTTGTTGCACGACTCGCGTGTGCTGGCGCTGCGCCACTGGGCCGACCGCCTGGCCTTTGACCCCAACTCGTTCGAGGCCCTGCTCGCCCACTGGTCTTGGCTGGCCGAGGCGCTGCGCGCCCTGTGCCAGGACCCGACCACCGCCGCCACGATCGCTCGGCAAGGCGTGTCGGCCGATGCGGTGCGGCTGCACGCGCCGGTCGCACCGAGGCAGGTCTACTGCACCATCGGCAACTACCGTGACCAGGTACTCGAGGCCGCCCTCGATGCCGACGACGGCCCCCAGGGTCCGGGCGCGCCGGCCCGCCGCGCCAGCGCGCTCGCCGCCATCGAACAGCGCGGCCGCGAGGGCAGTCCCTACGTGTGCCTGAAGGGGAGTCTGACGGTGGCCGACCCGGCAGCCCCGCTGCTGCTGACCCCGGAGCTGAACACGCTCGATTGGGAGGTGGAACTGGGCGTCGTCATCGGGCGCCGCGCCTGGCAGGTGGACCCGCACCAGGCGCTCGATCATGTCGCGGGTTACTGCGTCGTCAACGACCTCACGCTGCGCGACCGCATCTTCCGCCACGACGTGAAGGGGCTCGGCACCGACTGGATCCAGTCGAAGGCCCGCCCCGGCTGGCTGCCGGCCGGGCCATGGTTTTCGCCGGTGTGGAACGTGCCCGATCCGCAACGGCTGCGCCTGCAGCTTCACCTGAACGGCCAGCCGATGCAGAGCGGCTGGTCGGGCGACATGCTGTTTGGCGTGGCCGAGCAGATCGCCTACCTGTCGTGGCATGTCCGTCTCGAGCCGGGCGACCTCATCTGCACCGGTTCTCCGGCCGGCTTCGGCAGCCACCACCGCCGCTTCCTGCGGCCCGGCGACCTCATCGAAGCCAGCATCGACGGCCTCGGCCGGCAGCACACGCGCTGCGTGCCGGCGTGAGCCCCACCTCTTCAGCGAACACCCCAAATGACCGCCACCGTCCTGCTCACCGACTACGCCTGGCCCGACGACCAGATCGAACGCAGCATCGTCGAATCGGCCGGCTTCCGGCTCGTCAGCGGCCCGGCCAAGCCGGCCCCCGCGATCGCCATCGAGGCGCTGACGCGCGAACACCGGCCCGCGGCCATCCTCACCTGCTGGGCGCAGGTGACGGCCACCGCCATCGCCAGCGCGCCGGACCTGCGCATCGTCGCGCGCCTCGGTGTGGGGCTGGACAACATCGCCGTGCCGGCCGCCACCGATCGCGGCATCTGGGTCACCAACGTGCCCGACTACTGCGTCGAGGAGGTGGCCGACCAGGCGGTGGGCTTCGCGCTGGCCTGGTGCCGCGGCATCGTCGCCTTCGACCGCGACGTGCACGCCGGCCACTGGAACCCGGCCGCCGCAAGGCTGCGCCGGCTCTCCACGTTGACCTGCGGCATTGTCGGCTTCGGCCGCATCGGGCGGGCCACCGCCCAGCGCCTGCGAGCCTTCGGTTGCACCCTGCTGGCCACCGACCCCGGCGCACCGAGCGACGTCAAGGACGTGGCCTTCGTCGACCTGGGCACGCTGATGGCACGCAGTGACATCGTGATCGTCCATGCCCCGCTGACGCCCACCACCACGCACCTCGTCAACCGCGAGCAGCTGGGCCGCATGAAGCCGGGCGGGCTGCTGATCAACGTCAGCCGCGGTGGTGTGGTCGACACCGACGCGGTGATCGAGGCACTGGCCAGCGGCCAGCTTTCCGGGGTTGGACTCGACGTGCTCGAAAGCGAACCGGCCGTGCCGCCGGCCCTGCTCGAACACCCGGGCGCCATCCTCACGCCGCATATCGCGTTCTCGTCGGACGCGTCGCTGATCGAACTGCGACGCCGTGCCGCCGAGGAAGTGGTGCGCGTGCTGCGCGGCGAGGCACCTCGACAGCCCTGCAACCGGCCCGGCCCACGCTGACCGGCCGCCGACCCTCCAACGAGCCCAACCTACTCACTCATGAGCACCCAGATCCGATCCCTCAAGGCCCGCCAGGTCCTCGACTCACGCGGCCGCCCCACGGTCGAAGCCGACCTCACGCTGGCCGATGGCACGGTCGGCCGCGCCTCCGTACCGTCGGGCGCCTCCACCGGCAGCAGTGAAGCCCATGAGCTGCGCGACGGCGACGCGGCCTACTACGGCGGCATGGGCGTCAAACGCGCCGTTGCGAACGCCAACACCGAAATTGCCATGGCCCTCGAGGGCCTGGATGCGCTCGACCAAGCCGCGATCGACCGCCGCCTCGTCGAGCTCGACGGCACCGCGAATCTCGAGCGGCTGGGCGCGAACGCCATCCTCGCCGCGTCGCTCGCCGCCTGCCGCGCCGCCGCGCAGGCACAGGGCCTGCCGCTGTACCGCCACATCGCCGCGCTGGCCGGCGTTGCCGAGCTGACCATGCCGATGCCGATGGTCAACATCCTCAGTGGTGGCCTGCACGCGGGCCGCGGCATGGACGTTCAGGACTTCCTCGCCATCCCGGCCAGCGCAAGCTCGATCGAGGAAGCCATCGACATGGTGGGCCGCGTGCGCACCGCCGCCACCGCCGTCTGCGCCCGCCGGGGCCTGCCGGTGCTGCTGGCCGACGAGGGCGGCCTCAGCCCCGGCTGCGCCACCTCGCACGAGGCGCTGCAGCTGATGGTCGAGTCATTCGAGGCCGCCGGCCTGCAGCCCGGGCGCGACATGGTGATCGCCATCGACGTGGCGGCCACCGCGCTGTACGACAAGGCGCGCGGTGTCTACCGGCTGGCGCGCGAGGGCCGCGACGCCAGCGCCGCCGAGATGGCCGAGATGGCCGCCTCCTGGGTGGCGCGGTTCCCGGTGGTGTCCATCGAAGACCCGCTCGACGAGGAGGACTGGACCGGCTGGGCCGCGCTGACGCAGCGCCTGGGTCGCGACGTGCGCCTGGTCGGCGACGACTTCTTCACCACCAACAGCAGCCGCGTCGCGCGCGGTGTCCGCGAAGGCTGCGCCAACGGGGTGCTGGTGAAGGTCAACCAGAACGGCACCTTGAGCGGCACGCTGGCCGTCATCGCGGCAGCCCGTCGGGCCGGCTATGCGCCGGTGATCTCGGCCCGCTCGGGCGAGACCGAAGACGCCTTCATTGCCGACCTCGCGGTCGGCACGGCGGTCGGCCAGATCAAGATCGGATCGGTGCGCTGCTCGGACCGGCTGTCGAAGTACAACCAGCTGCTGCGCATCGAAGAAGAGAGCGGAGCGCGCTTTGCCGGCATGTCGGCGATCACGCTGGCCCGCTGAGGAGGCTGCCGACATGTCCGACCCTGACTTCGCGGCACCGGAGCCCGCGCTCGACGACTTCCTGCGCCGCCAGGGCCTGCTGCCGGGCGGCGCTGCGGCCTGCTGGCGGCCGCTGACCGGCGGGGTGTCGTCGGACATCTGGCGCGTCGACGTGCCTGGGCGCACGCTGTGCGTGAAGCGCGCGCTGGCCAAGCTGAAGGTCGCCGCCGACTGGCAGGCGCCGGTCAACCGCAACGCCTACGAATGGGCCTGGCTGCAGTTCGCTGCGCTGCACTGCCCCGACAACGTGCCACGACCGGTGGCGCACGACCAGCACGCGGGCCTGTTCGCGATGTCCTTCCTGCCGCCCGCCCAGCACCCGGTGTGGAAGCAGCAACTGCTCGAGGGGGAGGTCGTGGTGGCGACCGCACAGGCCGTCGGCGACCTGATCGGTCGGCTGCACGCCGCCAGTGCCGGTGATGCCGCCGTGGCCCGCACGTTCGATGCCGACGACAACTTCCACGCGCTGCGACTGGCGCCCTACCTGGTCGCCACCGCCGGGCGGCACCCCGAGGTGGCGGCCCGGCTGCGACAGCTGGCTGCGCTCACGGCTGCGCGCCATGCGGCCCTGGTGCACGGCGACGTGAGCCCGAAGAACATCCTCGTCGGTCCGCAGGGCCCGGTGCTGCTGGATGCCGAATGCGCGTGGTACGGCGACCCGGCGTTCGACCTCGCCTTCTGCCTGAACCACCTGCTGCTCAAGGGGGTGCTGCGCCCGGCCGACCGTCCGGCGCTGGCCGCCTCGTTCGAGGCACTGTGCGCGGCCTACCTCGCGCATGTCGCGTGGGAGCCGGCCGTGCAGCTCGAGGCCCGCACCGCCGCGCTGCTGCCGGGCTTGCTGCTCGCGCGCGTGGACGGCAAGTCGCCGGTCGAATACCTCAGCGCCGAACCGCAGCGCCAGCAGGTGCGCGCCGCCGCGCTGCCGCTGCTGCGGCAGCCGGTCGAACGGCTGCACGACGTGCTGGTGCGCGTTCAGCAGGCATAGCCGCGCGATCGATGACGCAGGCGGCGGCGATGCCGCCGCCCGTCGCGGTCAGGGACAGATCACGTAGTTGCTGAAGCCGCCGTTGCGGTTGGCGATCAGTCCCAGCGCCGTGTTGACCTCCTCGAGCTGGTAGACGCAGTGCTCGAACACGGACAGGTCGACCTGTCCCGACTCGACCATGTCGGCCATCTCCTGCCCCTGGCCGGTGGTGAGCCAGACCGAGCCGCTGAGCCGCTTGTCGTGGTCCATGATCTTGTGCAGATTGATCGGCACGTCGCCGGCGACCGCGCCGATGTTGACGAAGTGCCCGCCGCGCCGCAGCGCCTCGATCGCATCGAGCATCGGCGCCTGCGGCGTCCCGGGACCCAGCGCATCGATCACCACCTCGCAGCCTTCGCCGTTCGTCAGTCCCCTGGCCCAGTCGGCGATCGAGCCGTCATCGGTGGAGAACACCTCGATGCGGTGCGGTGCCAACGCCTTCACCTTGGCGAGTAGCGCCTTGTTGCGTCCCGTGCCCAGAATGCGGCGCGCGCCGATCGCCAAACCGAACAGTGCGGCTCCAATGCCCAGCGTGCCGCTGATGCCGTTGATCAACACGGTCGTGCTCGGCCCGACCTCGGCGCTGACAAGTGCGCGGTAGGCGGTGCCGAGGTAACCGAAGCGAGCCGCCGTCTCGTGCGGCAGCTTGTCGGGGATCTTGACCAGGCTGTACTGCGGTGCGGTCATGAACTCGCACAAACCCCCATAGGGGTAGTCGTCGAACATGCGCTGCGAGTGCTCGCCGAAACCGAAGTAGCCGTTGAAGGAATACGACAGGCACCGCGTGGTGTCGCCGGCGCGGCAGGGTCGGCAGCCGCCGCAGTAGCGGGCCGGGTTGACGTAGACCCGGTCGCCGGGATTGAACGCGTAGACCTGCGCGCCGACCTCGGCGATGACGCCCGTGGCGTCGAGCCCGAAGATGGCCGGCAGGCGCGGCAGCACCAGGTGGGGGAACCACTCCTGCAGGTGATGCAGCACGTTGCCCAGGTTGGGCACGATGCCGCAGGCCTTGACCTCCACCAACACGTCGGTGGGGCGCGGGCTGGGCACGGGCACCTGGTCGATCTGCAGCGGCTGGCCGACGGCGTGCATGCGCGCCGCTCGCATCATCTGGGTCATCGTTGTCTCCGGTGGTCATGGGGCCGCTCGCCGGCGGCCTTGGGCGCTGTCGAAAGCGGCGTGATCAGGGCTTGCGCACGGTCGTCGACTGCCAGTTGACGACCTTCCAGCCCGCCGGCTGCTGCTGCCACAGGATCGTGAAGCGGTTCTGCAGCACGCGATGTTCGCCGGCAATCTCTGCCGTGATGTCGGCGATGCCGCTGACCGCGGCCACCGGGCCGTAGAACCGCACCGTCTCTTCCGAGCAGTCGATCGACAGGTACTTGGTCTTGCCGCTCTCGATGGTCGCCAGCAGGCCCTGCTTGGTGTCGGCGCGCGCGGTGGCGTGGATCCACATCAGGTCATCGGCAAACAACTGGCCCAGCGTGTCCACGTCGGCCTTGACCATGGCTTCGCGGCGACGCTGCTCGAGCGCCATGATCTCTTGGGTTTGACTCATCGTTCTCTACTCCAGATGCACAAGTGTTCAGGACGCAACGGGGGGGTACTTGCCGGTGAACTCGCCGTCCGCCGCGATGATCTCGATGGACAGCCGGCCCATCGGGCCGACTTCCGCATCGACCTTGTCGCCCACCTTCAACCAGTTCTTGGTTCGCAGGCCCACGCCCGCCGGCGTCCCGGTGCTGACCACGTCGCCCGGCTCCAGCGTCATGTGCTCGGTGATGCCCACCAGCTGCTCGGCCAGCGACCAGATCATGTGCTTGCTGTTGGCGTCCTGGCGCAGATCGCCGTTGACCCACAGCTTCAGCGCCACGTTGTCGCCATCGACGAAGCGCCGGGGCACGATGTCCGGACCCAGCGGGCAGCTGTCGTCGAAGGCCTTGCCGCCGAACAGGTCGAACTTGACCAGGTGCTCGGGATGGCGCTGCCAGTCGCGCGCCGAGAGGTCGATCGCCGTGGTGTAGCCGGCCACGTGCTCGAGGGCGTTGGCCAGGGTCAGCCGCTTGGCACGCTTGCCGATCACCGCGGCGAGTTCGACCTCGTAGTCGAAGCGCTTGGACTGCGCCGGGTAGTGCACCGACTTGCCGCAACCCACCAGCGCCGTGGTCGGCGGCTTCAGGAAGAAGACCGCGATGTTGGTCTCCTTGCTGAAGCTGGTGCGTCCGGCGTCGCCGTGCATGTGGTCGTAGTAGTTGGCCCCGACCAGCACCAGCTTGTTGGGGTACTGCAGCGGCGTGAGGATGTCTTCGGGCGTGGCGGGTGCGGGCAGCGGCGCCGCCGTGATCCGGCCGGTCCGCAGCCCCTGCGCCACCTCGACCAGCACGCCCTCGGCGTAGGCCCAATCCTCGAAGACGTTCATCAGCCCGCGCTGTGGTTGAGGCTGCAGCAGTTGCGGTGCCACATCGGCGAGCGCCCAGTACCGACCGTCGACGCGCAGCGTCGCGGCGGGGGCGCCATGGACTCTCAAGGTGGCCAAAGAAAACATGCGGGTCGACTCCTGTTGCGGGCCGCTTGCGCGGCCTGGCGCCTGCGGCGTATGGGCGGCGCAGGCGCGCCATGAATGCTATCGTTAGCAGATATTATGGGGCATCGAGGGCGACGTCAAGCGAGGTCGTGCGGCAACTCTGAGTGGAAACCCCGATGTCGATGGCTTGAGGTGCGTGCATCTGAGTGCTATCGTTCGCACAGATTCCGCACCAGACGCATCGGCTGCGTCCGCGTGGCGGCCACCGGAGCGCCCATCCATGAACGCCAGTCCTCCCCGAGTCAGTCCGCAGCTCACCCACATGGGCATCAACGTCTTCGACATCCACGCGATGGAGCGCTTCTACACGGAGGTCATCGGCCTGGTCGTCACCGACCGCGGGCGGGGCAAGAACTTCAAGGCCGACCTCGTGTTCATGAGCGTCGACCCGCACACGCATCACCAGGTCGCACTGGCCAGCGGGCGCGATCCCGAGTCGAAGAGCAGCACGATCAACCAGATCTCGTTTCATCTGAACTCGCTGGACGAGTTGCGGGTGATGTACCGGCGCGTGAAGGCCGCCAACGTGCGCGGTCTGAAGCCGCTGAACCACGGCGTGTCGTGGTCGGTCTATTTCTTCGACCCCGAGGGCAACACCATCGAGCTGTACGTCGACAGCCCTTGGTACATCGCGCAGCCGCACGGCGACCTGTTCGACCCCGAGGCTCCCACCGAGGCGATCCTCGTCGCCACCGAGGCGATGTGCCGCGACGACCCCAAGTTCATGCCGATCGAGCGCTTCCGCGCCGGCGTGCAGGCCCGGATCGACGCGAGGCTGCCGTGACGGCCCGCCACGCCGCCGCGGTCGCGCTGCCCCGGCCTGACGACTGATCTCGGTGCGCCGGTGGCCCCGGGGGCCGGGAAAGCCCGGGGGTTTTCGGTGATCTTTTAGTTTGTGCATCGTTTATATTATTGTGCATAAACACGGCAAGCTGGTCAAAGCGCCACGACCAGCCTCATACATCTAGGAGACAACATGCAGAACGGCAAACGCGCCCAGATGGCGCCGGTGCTCAGGCTTGCGCTGATCCCCAGCCTGCTGGCCGCGGCCCTCGCGCTGGCCAGCCCTCCGGCGCGGGCCTTCTCGATCGAGACGGACAACCCGGACATCAAGCTGCGCTGGGACAACACCCTCAAGTACAGCAACGGGTTCCGGGTCAAGGACCGCTCGCAGAAGATCATGGCCGACGGTCGCACCGATGACGGGGACCAGAACTTCGACAAGGGCCTGATCTCCAACCGCATCGACTGGCTCACCGAGTTCGATGCCTCGTACAAGAACTTCGGCGCGCGCGTGAGCGGCGCGGCCTGGTACGACACGGTCTACAACAAGTCCAACGACAACGATTCGCCCGGCACGGCGAACGTGTTCAGCGTTCCCCACGACGAGTTCACCGACGCGACGCGCGACCGCATGGGCCGCAAGGGCGAGCTGCTCGATGCCTTCGTCTTCGCCAGGGGTTCGATCGGCGACATGGCCGGCACCGTCCGCTTCGGGCGGCACTCGCTGATCTTCGGCGAGAGCCTGTTCTTCGGCGCCAACGGCATCGCCAATGCCCAGGGGCCGATCGACCTGGTGAAGCTGCTGTCGGTGCCGAGCAGCCAGTTCAAGGAGGTGCTGCGCCCGGTGGAGCAGCTCTCCGGCCAGATCCAGCTGACGCCGCGCCTGTCGCTGGGGGCGTACTACCAGGTCAAGTGGGAGAAGACCATCCTCCCGCCGGCCGGCAGCTACCTGAGCACCAGCGACATCGCCGGCGAAGGGGCCGAGAGCGCGGTCGGCGGCTTCCTGTTCACCCGCGCGGCCGACATCAAGGCGAAGGACTCCGGGCAGGGCGGCGTCCAGCTGCGCTACCGGATGAAGGACTGGGATGCCGAGCTCGGGCTGTACGCGGCGCGCTACCACGACAAGACGCCGCAGCTCTATCTGACGCTCGACCCGACCACCTTCGCCCCCGCCAACCTCGTGCATGCCTATGCCGAGGGCATCCGGACCTACGGCGCCAGCCTGAGCACGACGATCGGCCTGTTCAACGTCGCCGGCGAAGTGTCGGTGCGCGACAACGTGCCGCTCGTCAGCGATCCTCAGGTGGTCGTCGCCGGGGCGGCCGACAACCGGGGCCGGCCGGCCTATGCGGTCGGCAAGACGGTGCATGCGCAGGTGTCCGCCGTCTACCTGCTGCAGACGACGCCGTTGTGGCAGGGCGGCGTGTGGCTGGCCGAGCTCGCCTGGAACCGCCGCTCGAGCATCTCGATGAACCCGGCCGCGCTGGACCCGAATACGACCCGCGACGCGGTGGCGTTCCGCACCGTGCTGGCGCCTAACTACTACCAGGTGCTGCCCGGTCTCGACCTGTCGGTGCCCATCGGCCTGGGCTACAACCCGAGCGGCAGGTCCTCCGCCATCTTCGCCTTCAACGGCGGCGTCAAGCATGGCGGCGACTTCAGCATCGGCCTGACGGGCGAGTACCAGTCGGTCTGGCAGTTCGGCATCAACTACGTGCACTACCTGGGCAAGGCCGACTCGTTCCTGCTGCCGCCGAACGACAACCATGCCTTCCTGTCGTATCGCCAAGCGCTCAAGGACCGGGACTTCATCTCGCTCAACGTGAAGCGCACGTTCTAAGTAAGACCTCCGGAGACCCCCATCATGAAGTTGAACATGGTACTGATGCCCCTCGCTGCGTCCACCCTGCTGCTGCTGGCGCAGGGGGCCGCTGCGGCGGTCACCGACGACGAGGCCGCCAAGCTCAAGTCCACGCTGATGCCCCTGGGCGGCGAGAAGGCGGGCAACAAGGACGGCACGATCCCGGCCTGGGACGGCGGCTACACCAAGGTGCCGGCGGGCTACAAGTCCGGCCAGCTGCGCCCGGACTTCTTCGCCGGCGAGAAGCCGCTGTACTCGGTGACCGCCAAGAACATGGACCAGTACGCGGACAAGCTCAGCGAGACCACCAGGGCGATGCTGAAGAAGTACCCGGACTACCGGCTCGATGTCTATCCGACCCACCGCAGCGCCGCGGCGCCGCAGTGGGTCTACGACAACACGTTCAAGAACGCGACGCGCGCCAAGACCAGCCTGGGCGGACACGGCATCGAGGGCGCGTTCGGGGGCATCCCGTTCCCCATCCCCAAGGATGGCTACGAGGTGCTGTGGAACCACCGCCTGTCGTGGTCCGGCGACACGGCCTACACCCCGTTCATCACCTGGATCGTCACGTCGCAGGGCAAGCGCGTCCTGGCGACGAAGTCCGAGGAGTACTTCACCAACCCCTACTACTACAAGGAAGAGACCAGCCTCGACAAGTTCGACGGCAACTACATCCTCAACAAGCTGATCACGGTCGAGCCCGCGTCCAAGAGCGGCGAGGGGCTGCTGGACTACCAGAACGTCGACCAGAGCAAGCGGTCGGTGTGGCAGTACCTGGTCGGTCAACGCCGGGTGCGGCGCTCGCCGTCGGTGTCCTATGACACGCCCAACTTCATCACGTCCGGCATCGGCTTCTTCGACGAAGCCTTCGGCGTCTACGGTCCGCTCGATCGTCACGACCTGAAGCTGATCACCAAGAAGGAGATGCTGGTCCCGTACAACGCCAACAAGGCGGCGCTGGCCTCGGCCGAAGACCTGCTCACGCCGGGATTCATGAATCCGAACCTGGTGCGCTGGGAGCTGCACCGCGTCTGGGTCGTCGAGGCCGCGCTGCGCGAAGGCAAGCGCCATGTCGTTCCCAAGCGCGTCTACTACGTGGATGAAGACAGCTGGAACATCCTGCTGTCCGATGGCTGGGATGCCAAGGGGCAACTGTGGCGCGGCTACTTCGTGCTGCCCCTGCTGGCCCCTGACGTGCCGGCCGTGGTGGGCAACATCCTGAACTGGGGCGGCTACAACGTGCAGACGGGCGAGTACTACATCAGCGTGTCCACGATGGGCCTGCCGGTGCAGTACCAGTTGACACCGCGTCGTCCGGAAGGATTCTTCCTGCCCGAATCGCTGGCCAACGAAGGCGCCCGCTAAGTCACCGACGAACACCCGTCATCGTCCGCTCCTCGGGGGGAATACCTCCCTTCCGCCTGCCGCTTCGGCAGGCAGCTTTTTTGGTCTCCCTCCATGCGCCGTTCCTTCCTGCAACTGACTGCGGCCCTTGCCTTGGCGGGGGTTTCGAGATGGGTCTGCGCTCAATCGGCGCCGGCATCGTTCGACGTGCTCGCGATGCCGGCGCTGGCCACGCCCAAGGCGTCGGGCGCGGCCATCCTGGCGCTCGCGCGTGCCGGCCAGCGGCTGGTCGCGGTCGGCGAACGCGGCATCGTGCTGCTCTCCGATGACGAGGGGACCACCTGGCGCCAGGCCGAGGTGCCCGTCAGCGTCACCTTGACCGGCGTGCAGTTCGTCGACGCACGGCGCGGTTGGGCGATCGGCCACCTCGGGGTCGTGCTGCACACCCAGGATGGCGGCGCCAGGTGGGTGCGACAGTTGGACGGCGTGCGCGCCGCCGCGCTGGCCTTGGAGGCCGAGCAGGCGGCCGGGGTGGCGCGCGGGACGGCGAAGTCGCTCGTGGACGACGGCCCCGACAAGCCGCTGCTCGACCTCCACTTCGAGAACGAGCGCGTGGGCTGGGTGGTGGGTGCGTACAGCCTGGCCTTCCGCACCGAGGACGGCGGCAAGAGCTGGCAGTCGGTCATGGGCCGCCTGCCCAACCCGAAGGGCCTGCACCTGTACGTGATCCGTGCCGTCGGCGACGCGCTGTACGTCGCCGGCGAGCAGGGCCTGCTGCTGCGGTCCATGGACCAGGGGCGGAGCTTCGAGTCGCTGCCCTCGCCGTCGAAGGGCAGCTACTTCGGTCTGGTCTGCGGACGTCAGGGGGCGCTGCTGCTGTACGGCCTGCGCGGCCGCGCCTTCCTGTCCTCCGATGGTGCCGCGAGCTGGTCGGAAGTCGATACCGGCACGCGGGCTTCCTTGAGCGCGGGCCTCACCCTGGCCAGCGGCGCGCTGCTGCTGGCCAGCCAGGCGGGCGAGCTGCTGCTCAGCCGCGACGGCGGCCGGAGCTTCAAGCCGATCGCCAACGGCCGTGCGCTGCCCGTGACCGCGCTGCTCCAGTCCGGCGCCGACAAGCTGGTCGCCGGCAGCCTGCGCGGCGTGCGCAAGCTGGACCTCGCTGCCGACCTGTCCTGATCCGAGCCTTTCCGGAGTACCCCAGTGCATCCCGCCTCCCCGTCCACCATCCCCAGCGGCGCCCAGCGGCTGGAGGACTTCGACCGCCGCTCCGGTTCCCTGGTCGAACGCGCGCTGTTCAACCACCGTCCGGTGGTGATGCTGCTGTGCCTGCTGCTCACCCTGCTGCTGGGATCGCAGGCGCTGAACCTGCGCCTCAACGCCAGCTTCGAGAAGACCATCCCCACCTCTCACCCCTACGTCGCCAACTTCATCGCCCACAAGGACGATCTGACCGGGCTGGAGAACGTGGTGCGGATCGCCGTCGTCAGCAAGAGCGGCAGCATCTTCGAGAAGGACTATCTCGCTGCGCTGGCGAAGATCAACGACGAGGTCTTCCTGCTGCCCGGCGTGGACCGTTCGTTCATGAAGTCGCTCTGGACCTCCAACGTCCGCTGGTCGGCCGTCACCGAAGACGGCGTGGATGGCGGGGCGGTGATTCCCGAAGACTACGACGGCTCCGAGCGCACCCTGCAGCAGGTGCGGCTCAACGTCGAGCGCTCGGGCGAGATCGGGCAGCTCGTCGCCAGCGATTTCCGCTCCAGCATCATCTCGGTGCCGCTGCTCGACACCGATCCGCAGACCGGCCGGAAGCTCGACTACCGGGTCTTCTCGGAAAAGCTCGAGGAGATCCGCGCCAAGCACCAGAACGATCGCATCGCCCTGCATGTCACCGGCTTTGCCAAGGTGGTGGGCGACCTGATCGCCGGGCTGCGCGAGGTGCTGATCTTCTTCGCCGTGGCGATCGCCATCGCCACGGCGATGATCTACTGGTTCAACCGCGACGTGCGGAGCACGCTGCTGGTGATGGCGAGCTCGCTGTTTGCCGTGCTGTGGCAGCTCGGCGCGCTGGCCACGCTGGGCTACGAGCTCAACCCGTACTCGGTGCTGGTGCCCTTCCTGGTGTTCGCCATCGGCATGAGCCACGGCGCGCAGAAGATGAACGGCATCATGCAGGACATCGGCCGCGGCACGCACAAGCTGGTGGCCGCGCGCTTCACCTTCCGGCGCCTGTTCATGGCCGGCCTGACGGCGCTGCTGGCCGACGCGGTGGGCTTTGCGGTGCTGCTGGTGATCGACATCCCGGTGATCAAGGAGCTGGCGGTGGCCGCGAGCATCGGCGTGGCGATGCTGATCTTCACCAACCTGATCCTGCTGCCGATCCTGCTGAGCTACACCGGCGTGAGCCTCTCGGCCGCGCAGCGCAGCCTGCGCGCCGAGCAGGCCGAGCAGGGCGAGGGCGGCAGCAAGCACCGGCTGTGGCGCTGGCTGGATGCGTTCACCGAGCGGCCCGCTTCCACGATCGCCGTCGTGGTCGCGGTGCTGATGGCGGCCGGCGGCTTCTCGGTGTCCACGCAGCTGAAGATCGGCGACCTAGACGCCGGCGCGCCCGAGCTGCGGCCCGACTCCCGCTACAACCGCGACAACGCCTTCATGGTGGCCAACTACGCGGCCAGCTCCGACATCCTGGTCGTGATGGTCCAGACCGAACCCGACCGCTGCACGGCCTACTCCACGCTGGTGAAGGTCGATCGGCTGGCCTGGCAGCTCGAGCAGCTGCCAGGCGTGGAGGCCACCAATTCGATGGCCGCGCTGTCCAAGTTCTCCACCGTGGGTTTCAACGAGGGCGCCTTCAAGTGGTACGAGGTGATCCCCAACCAGGGTGCGCTCGGTCAGGTGCAGACCCGTGCACCGCGCGAACTGCTGAACCAGGGCTGTTCGCTGCTGTCCCTGTACGTCTACCTGAAGGACCACAAGGCCGAGACGCTCGATCGCGTGGTGGCCGAGGTCGAGGCCTATGCCAAGGCCCACAACACGCCCGAGGCCACCTTCATCCTGGCGGCCGGCGGGGCGGGCATCGAGGCGGCCACCAACATCGAGGTGAAGCACGCCTGGACCCAGATGCTGATGCTGGTCTATGCCGCGGTCACCGTGCTGTGCTTCCTCACCTTCCGCTCCTGGCGCGCCGTGCTGGTGGCCGTGCTGCCGCTGATGCTGACCTCGGTCCTGGCCGAGGCCCTGATGGTGGCGATGGGCATCGGCGTGAAGGTGGCGACGCTGCCCGTGATCGCGCTGGGGGTGGGCATCGGCGTGGACTACGCGCTGTACATCCTCAGTGTCATGCTGCAGCAGCTGCGCGAAGGCCGCAGCCTGTCGGCGGCCTACTACAAGGCCCTGCTGTTCACGGGCCGTGTGGTGCTGCTGACGGGCTTGACGCTGGCGGTCGGTGTTCTCACCTGGGCGTTCTCCGACATCAAGTTCCAGGCCGACATGGGCATCCTGCTGGCGTTCATGTTCTTGTGGAACATGCTCGGCGCGCTGGTGCTGATCCCGGCGCTGTCGCACTTCCTGCTGCGCCGCTCCGTGGTGTCTGCCGAGATGAAGACCGAATCGGTGGTGTCGGATGTGCCGGAACGGCATGTGAACGTTTTGGAGTGACCATTCATTGAAGAACGTCGACGCTGCGATCGCCGGCTTCGACGACCCGAGAGCCCCCGCCTGCTCTCACCGATGGAGCGCTTATGAAATACCTGATGAACGAGTGGTACGCCGCCGCCTTCAGCGACGAGCTGGGCCTTGACCCCCTGCTGCGCACGCTGCTCGAGGTGCCGGTGGTGATGTTCCGCGGCGAATCGGGCCGGGCCGTCGCGCTGCACGACCGCTGCCCGCACCGCTTCGCGCCGCTGCACAAGGGCAAGGTGATCGGTGACGCCCTGCGCTGTCCCTATCACGGCCTGCAGTTCGGTGCGGGCGGGGCCTGCGTGCACAACCCCGTCGGCGACGGCAAGATCCCCAAGGCCGCCAAGACCACGGCGCCGCCGCTGGCCGAGCGCGACGGCATCGTGTGGTTGTGGTTCGGCGACCAGCCGGCCGACGAATCCCGCATCCGCCGCTGGCCCGAGTTCAGCGACGCCGACCAATGGGACTGCGTGCAGGGGCACATGCCGATCGAAGCCGACTTCGCGCTGGTCGCGGACAACCTGCTCGACCTCAGCCACGCCGAGTTCCTGCACCCCAACCTCGCCACGCCGGGCTTCAACCAGCGCACGCAGTACTCGATGGAGCAGGACGGCGACACCGTGATCGCGCGGAACTGGCGCCCCAGCGAGCCGATCACGCGACTGTTCGCCATGGCCTACGGCGACCAGGCGCCGCGGCAGGTGGACCACCGCTCCATCGTGCGGTGGCAGGCCCCGTCGACCTTGCACCTCGAGATCGGCGTCACCGCCTGCGGCCGGCCGAGCACCGAGGGACCGACGACGCTGCAGGCGCACCTCGTCACCCCCACGCTGCCGGGCCAGTGCCACTACTTCTGGAAGATGGCGCGCGACTTCCAACGCAAGGATCCGGCGTTCTCGCTGCAGCTGCAGGCCACGATCCAGAGTGCCTTCGAGACCGAGGACAAGCCGATGATCGAGGCCCAGGCGCGCTACATGGGCGGCCAGACCCTGGAGCAACTCAAGCCCGTGCTGTTGCCCACGGACTCGGCGTCGGTGCGCGCGCGGCGCGTGCTGCAGCAACGTCTCGAACGCCAGGCGGCGACATGATCGATGCGGTGATCTTGCGCCGGCAGGCGGAGGCCCAGGGCATCTGCAGCTTCGAGCTCGCCGCGGCCGACGGTTCGGCGCTGCCGCCCTTCGAGCCCGGTGCGCACATCGACGTGCATCTCGACGGCGGCTTGGTTCGCCAGTATTCGCTCTGCCCCTTGCCCG
Source organism: Methylibium sp. (assembly GCA_035476815.1). Classification (GTDB taxonomy): domain Bacteria; phylum Pseudomonadota; class Gammaproteobacteria; order Burkholderiales; family Burkholderiaceae_C; genus Methylibium. The sequence goes on along the minus strand of DATILD010000069.1, from coordinate 31,343 downwards.
AGTTCGCCGGCCGCTACCTGATCGGCGTGTTGCGCGAGCCGGGTTCGCGCGGCGGCTCCGTGGCCATGCATGCCTTGCAGGCCGGCGACGGGCTGCGCATCGGCGCGCTGCGCAATCACTTCCCGCTCGCCGCCGGTGCGCGGCGCTCGCTGCTGTTCGCAGGCGGCATCGGCATCACGCCCTTGCTGGCGATGGCCGAGCACCTGGCCGTGCGCGGCGCGGCTTTCACGCTGCACTACTGTGCGCGCTCGAGCGCGCACATGGCGTTCGGCGACCGCATCCGCGACGGCGCCATCGGCCGGAACGCCAGGCTCCATGTCGACGACGGGGACGCCGCGCAGAAGCTCGACCTCGCCCAGGCGATCGGCCAGCCCGAGCCCGCCACGCACCTCTACGTCTGTGGACCGGCGGGCTTCATGGACTGGGTGCTGGCCGGCGCGCGCGCCCTCGGATGGCCGGAGGCGCAGCTGCACAAGGAGTACTTCGCGGCCCCGACGAGCGCCGAGGCGCCCGAAGCTGCGTTCGAGCTGCGCCTGGCGCGCAGTGGCCGAACGCTGCAGGTGCCCGCCGGCATGCGCGTGATCGACGTGCTCGCCGACGCCGGTATCGAGGTGCCCGTGTCCTGCGAACAAGGCGTCTGCGGCACCTGCCTGACGCGGGTGACGGGGGGCATTCCCGATCACCGCGACGTCTTCCTCACGGAAGAGGAGCGCAGCCGCAACGATTGCTTCACGCCCTGCTGCTCGCGCGCGCTGTCGCCGCAGCTGGTGGTCGATCTGTAGACGCGGCGCCAGCACCTCGCGAGCGCCGCGCAGATGGACCCCGAGCGCGCACACAGGGGGCTGACGGCGGGTTATCCCTCGACAAGTTTTGTGCACAAAACAATATACTGTGCCCATTGTTGTTGCCGCTCTCACGCGTGATGGAGCCGCGCTTGCAACCCTTTGGAGGAACCCGATGAAGCTACTTTCCTATCGACATGCCGGCCGCGAAGCCTGGGGCGCCGTGGTCGGTGATGGCGTGGTGGACCTGTCGCGCTGGCGTGACGGCGTGGACACCCTGCGCGACTACATCGCCTGCGGCGCCTACCGCGACGCGGCCGCGCACGTGAAGGGCCGGGCGATCGACGCGCAGCTCGGCGAGATCGAGTACCTGCCGGTGATCACGCAGCCGGAGAAGATCGTCTGCGCCGTGCGCAACTATCTGGACCACCACAACGAGGCGATCGCTGCGGGGCTGCAACGCGAGCTGTCCGATTTCCCGCCGATCTTCCTGCGCGTGTGGCGCTCGCAGTGCGGGCACGGCCAGCCGGTCATCAAGCCGCGGGTCTCCGACACGCTCGACTGGGAAGGCGAACTGGCGGTCATCATCGGCGAAGGCGGGCGCGACATCGCCGACGCCGACGCCTGGCAGCATGTCGCCGGCTACAGCATCTACAACGACGCGAGCGTGCGCGAGTGGCAGTTCCACGCCAAGCAGATCGCCTCGGGCAAGAACTTCGAGAGCACCGGCTCGTTCGGTCCGTGGATGGTGACCGCCGACGAGATCGAACCGGGCCGCACGTTGAAGCTCGAGACGCGGTTGAACGGCGAAGTCGTGCAGTCGAGCGACACCGGCAACCTGATCTTCTCGATCCCGCGACTGATCAGCTACGCCTCGACGATCTTCACGCTGTCGCCGGGGGACGTGATCGTCACCGGCACGCCGGCCGGGGTCGGCTTCGGGCGCAAGCCGCCGCGCTACATGAAGCACGGCGATACCGTCGAAGTCGAGATCGAGGCCATCGGCGTGCTGCGCAACCCGATCGTGGACCAGGCCGAAGCTGTGAGGCGCGCTTCGTGAGCCTCGTCGTCATCCGCAAGCGCAGCCTGACCGTCGAGACGGTCTTCCACGAGGGCGGGCCGCCGCCGGCCAGGCCGCTGCGCCTCGCCGCGGCCTGCGCGGTGATCCGCAACCCCTTTGCCGGTCGCTACGAGCCCGACCTGCTGCCCTTCATGGCCGAGTTGCGCGGCCTGGGCACGCTGCTCGCCGAGGAGCTGGTCGGTGCGCTCGGCGGCGCCGAGCAGGTCGAGGCCTACAGCAAGGCGGCGATCGTCGGCACCGCGGGCGAGCTCGAGCACGGCGCCGTCTGGCACGAGGCCGGCGGCTGGGCCATGCGCCAGGTGCTCGGCGAACCCAAGGCCATCGTGCCGGCGGCGAAGGCGGTCGCGCACACCGGCTACCGGCTGATGGTGCCGCTGCACTACATCCATGCCGCGTACGTGCGCAGCCACTTCAACAGCTTCGAGGTCGGCATCCAGGACGCGCCACGGCCCGACGAGATCCTGTTCGCCCTGGTGATGGCCGACGGCGGGCGCATCCACTCGCGCCTGGGCGGATTGACCAGGGAGCAGGTCTCCGTGCACGACGGCCAACGCTGAAAGGGACGCCGCATGTCCGCGCCATTCGCCCCCCTGCTGGCCCACATGGGCATGTTCTGCTTCGACCTCGACAGGATGGCGGCGTTCTACCGCGAGGTCTTCGACATGGTCGAGACCGATCGCGGCGAGGGCATCACGATGCCGTTCAAGATCGTGTTCCTCAGCGCCAGCCCGCAGCAGCACCACCAGCTCGCGCTGGCCTCCAGCCGTCCCGAAGGCAGCCCCAGCACCGTGATGCAGCTGTCGTTCAAGGTGCAGACGCTCGATCATCTTCGCGAGGCGCGCCGGCGCGCGCTGGCACGCGGCGCGACCCGGATGCGGGGCCTGAACCACGGCAACGCCTTGTCGATCTATTTCACCGATCCCGAAGACAACACCGTCGAGGTCTACCTCGACACGCCCTGGTACGTGGCCCAGCCGCACGGCGACCCGCTCGATCTGGAACGTCCCGACGCCGAGCTCTGGGCCGAGACCGAGCGCAACTGCCGCGCCGACCCCAGCTTCATGCCCGTGGAGCAGTGGCGCGACAGCTTCGGGCGGGCGGGCCGCTGATGCCGGCCGGCAGTCCATTGCCACGTCCTGCTCCCATCCAGACCACCGACGCATGAAGGAAGTCGACGCCCTGATCGTGGGCATGGGTCCCACGGGCGCCGCGCTCGCCGGCCTGTTGGGCCAGCGTGGCCTGCGCGTGGCGGTGTTCGACCGCCTGCCCGACCTGTTTGCGCTGCCGCGCGCCATCGGCCTGGACCACGAGGTGATGCGCATCGTGCAAGAGCTGGGGGTCGCCGACCGCATGGCGCCGCACATCGCGCCCTACCGCCCCAGCGAGTACCGGGGCATGGCCGGTCAGCTCATCAAACGGCTGGACGCCGCGCCACCGCCTCACCGCCTGGGCTGGGCGCCGAACTACGTGTTCGAGCAACCGGCCTTCGAACGCATCCTGCGGGCTCGCCTGACCGAACTGCCCACGGTGAGCGTCGCCACCGGCGCCGACGTCGTGGCCGTCGGCCAGGACGCCGGGCACGCCTGGGCCGACGTCGTCCTCCCGGGTGACGGCCGGCCCGTGCGCCACGTCGCCCCGTTCCTGATCGCCTGCGATGGCGGCTCCAGCCCGATCCGCAAGCGGCTCGGCATCACGCTCGAGGACCTGGGCTTCGACGAGCCCTGGCTGGTGGTCGACGCCATCGTCTCCGAAGCCAAGCTGGCCGAGCTGCCGCAGACCCAGGTGCAGTTCTGCGAGGCCGAGCGCCCCAGTACCTACGTGGTGGGGGTCGGCCGTCACCGGCGCTGGGAGATCATGCTGCGGCCCGGCGACAGCCTGGCGTCCGACTTTCCCCCTGAACAGTTGTGGCCCTTGCTCGAACGCTGGATCGCGCCCGGCGAGGGCAGGATCTGGCGCGCGGCGGCCTACCGCTTCCACGGCCTGGTGGCCAACGAATGGCGGCGCGACCGCATCCTGCTGGCCGGCGACGCCGCGCACATGACACCGCCCTTCATGACCCAGGGCATGGTGCAAGGCCTGCGCGACGCGTTGAACCTGGCCTGGAAGCTCGAGCGCGTCGTGCGCGGGCGCTCGTCGCCCGCCTTGCTCGACACCTATCAGCAGGAACGCCACCCGCATGTGGTGACCACCACGCGCGTCGCGATGGAACTCGGCCGCGTGATCTGCGAACGCGACCCCGATCGCGCATGCGGACGTGACGCGCGGCTGCTGGCCGAGCAGGGCGGACAGGTCACGACGCAGTTCCGCCAGAACATGATCCCGGATGTGCAGGCGGGGCTGATCGCGCCGGAGACCCCGGGGGCCGGCAGCTTGATGCCCCAGCCGATGGCCATCGTGCAAGGCGACAGCGTGCGCCTGGACGAGCTGACCGGCCGGACCGTGCGGGTGGTCAGCACCGGCGACTTGCCGGCGGCGGAGCAAGTCGCGCTGCTCGAGGCACTGCAAGCCCTCGACGGCGTGCTGGTGCTGCTGGGGGCGCCCGGCGCCGGCACGGCCGGCGTGATCCGCGTGGTGGAAGAGGTGCCGGTGCTGGCGCCCTGGCTTGCGCAGCAGCAGCGGCGCTTCGCGGTGGTGAGACCCGATCACTGCGTGTTCGGCACGGCCGCCTCGGCGACCGAGGCGACCGCCTTGCTGGAGGCGCTGCGACATTCCCTGGCTTGAGGGCGGTGAGGGCGCGCCGGCGGCGGGCCCCGCGGGACCGCCGGCGCGTCGCCCTGGATCAGTTCGCCTGTGCGAACGCGGCTTCGACGTTGCGCAAGGTGCCGCGGATGTGCTCTGCCAGCAGCACCCCAGCCGTCGCGGCATCGCGTCGCAGCGTGGCGTCCATCAGCTTCTTGTGCTCGTTCGACTTGCGGCGCGCGGCCTTGCGGTGGGTCGCGGAGAACCGGCGGTAGCGCTCGGCCTGGTCGAACAGGCTGGCGCTCCACGCCAGCTGCCGCTGCGAAGGGCAGGCCGCCAGCAAGGCGGCGTGGAAGTCGCGGTGCAGCGCGCTCCATTCGGCGTCGAGGATGACCGGCCCGTCGGGCAGGCGCGATTCCACCTTCTCGAGACGGTAGAAGGCCGCGACGATGTCCGATTCCCAGCGATCGTCGCCATGTTCGATGGCCTCCTGCAGCGCCTGCACGTCCAGCATCAAGCGCATGCGCGTGATGTCCTGCAGGTCCTCGGGCGACAGCGGGGCGACCCGGAAGCCGCGCCGCTCGTCGGCGCGCACCAGGCCCTCCTGCGAGAGCCGGCTGAGCGCTTCGCGCAAGGGGCTGCTCGAATAGCCGTAGGCGGCCTGCAGTTCTTCGACCTTGAGCTTCGTGCCGGCCGCGAAGGTGCCCGTGAGCACGTCTTGGCGCAGCCGCTGGAAGGCTTGATCGACGAGCGGGGGGCTGTATTCCGACATGGGCATCCTCTCCTGCGCAGGACTCATTCTATGCACAGAACGCCATCCGGGGGCCGGCACCGCTCAGCGCCGCTGCGCTCCGATCAGGACGAACAGCATCTTCGCCGGCTTGTCGCTGCGGTTGCGCCACGCGTGGCGCGTGCCGTGCTGTACCGCCACGTCGTGCGGGCGCAGGGTCACCGCCTGGCCGTCGTCGAGCTCGAGCACGATCTCGCCTTCGAGCACGACGTCGTAGTCGACGCTGTCGGTGGCATGCATGCCGGGATGATCGGCCTCGAAGCGCTCGGCCAGCCCGGGCGCCTGGCGCGCAAACTCGGCGCCGAACGCGACCGGGTCGAAGTCGGCGCGCAGCATGGCCGTGTCCGGCGGGAAGGTCACGACCATCAGCCGCGTCTCGCCCGGGCCGGGCACGAACGACGCGTGGGGCGAGTCGTCCTTCGGCGTTGCGCGCCCGACCGTCGCCGCGGCGGGCGTGGCCCAGACGAGCGCCGACGCGAAACCCGGCACCGTCTCGTAGGCCGCGGCGCGCGGCGCCGGCCCGTCGCTCACCACGCCGGAGCGGCCTTCCGGTCCGATGCCGGCGACGACTCTCCTGACCTGCATGGCAAGCTCCCCGATCAAGGGTTGATCACGAAGTTGCTGAAACCGCCGTTGCGCTGGGCAATGCCCGAGATCGCCTCGTTCACCTGATCCAGCGGCGTGCGCACATGCTCGAAGACCGACAGGTCCAGCGCGCCGACCTCGGCCAGGTCGGCGATGTCCTGGCCCTCCGCGGCGGTGAACCAGGCCGAGCCGGCGATGCTCTGCTGCTCGTCCATCATGGTGTGCAGGTCCATGCCGACCAGGCCCATGATCGCGCCGATGTTGTAGGCCTTGCCGCCGCGCTTGAGCGCGCGCACGCCCTGCTGCATCGTCTCGTGCTGCGCGCCCGGCCCCAACGCGTCGATGAAGACGTCGACGCCGAGGCCGTCCGTCTGGCTCTTCGCCCAGGCATCCAGCGGCTCGCTGTCGGTGGTCGAGAACACCTCGATGCGGTCCGGCGCCAGCGCCTTGATGCGTTCGAGCAGCCGTCGGTCGCGCCCGGTGCCGAGGATCCTGGTCACGCCCATGGCCAGACCGAACAGCGCGCCGCCGATGCCCAGCGTGCCGCTGATGCCGTTGACCAGCAGGCTCTTGCCCGGACCCACGCCGCTCTTGCGCAGGGCCGAGTACATCGTGCCCAGGTAGCCGAAGCGCGCCGCCTGATCGAAACTCACGTTCTTCGGCAGCTTCACCAGCGCGTACTGCGGCGCCACCATGTATTCTGCGAGCCCGCCGCCGGGGTAGTTCCGGTACAGCTTCAACGCGTTCTGCGAGAAGCCGAAGTAGCCTCTGAAGGCATAGTGCGTGCAGTTGACCAGGTCGCCGGCGCGACAGGCGCGGCAACCGCCGCAGTACAGGCCCGGGTTCACGTAGACCCGGTCGCCCGGCGCCCAGGTGTGCACGTGCGAACCGACCTTGACGACCTCGCCGGCCGGATCGAGCCCGAACACCGCGGGCAGCGGCGGCAGCGGCAGCTCGGGAAACCAGGTGGTCCAGTTCGAGAGGATGTTGCCCAGGTTGGGCACGATCCCGCAGGACCGCACCCGCACCAGCACGTCGTTCTGGCCCGGCTCCGGGATGGGCAGCTGCTCGATCTTCATCGCTTCGCCGACCTGGTGCAGGCGGGCGGCCTTCATCATGCTCATCGCAGTCCCTATTAATGCACACATCGCATTTTGTGCATACTTTAGTGAATCGGATCATCGCCGGCATCGGGTCAAACCCGCGCGTCGCCGTGCCGCTTTGCGTCCCGGGCCGCCATCGCGGCGGTGCGCGACGTCGCCAGTCGGTGCAGTTCGCTGTGGTCAAATGATTCGGGACGTTCTGCCTCGGTGCGCGCGGGCCGCCCATCCCGGCGCGCGGCCGCGCGGCTTCGGTCTTTGTCGAATGGAGCCGCAACGATGAGCGTGGTGCTTCGCCTGGAGCGCAATCCGCATGGTCGGCTGGTGCTGCTTGCCGCCGACGGCAGCCGCCACGAAGGTGTGCTGCTGGTGCGGGCCTTCCCGCTGTCGGCGGCCGATGAGGGCCTGTCGGTGGTCGGTGCCGATGGCCGTGAGCTGGCCTGGGTCGAGTCGCTGTCGGCGCTGCCGACCGCCACCCGCGCGCTGGTCGACGAGGAGCTGGCGCAGCGCGAGTTCGTGCCGGTGATCGAGCGGCTGAAGAGCGTCTCGACCTTCTCGACCCCCAGCACCTGGGAGCTCGACACCGACCGCGGCGCGACGCGCCTGGTCCTCAAGGGCGAGGAGGACATCCGGCGCCTGCGCGACGGCGCGCTGCTCGTCACCGACCGTGACGGCTTGAGCTTCATGGTGCGGGATCGGTTCGCGCTGGATCGCGGGTCGCGGCGGCTGCTCGAGCGCTTTCTCTGACCGGCCGGCGGGCGCTGCCGCGGCGTGTTGCAGCTGCGTCGACAATCGGGGCATGTCGGCCCCGACCCCCCTGGCCCCCGAGCGCCTGGCCGCGCTGATCGCTGCGCTTGAGTCCGGCCTGCTCGAACGCGCCGAGGCGGTGCGCCTCGCGCTGCTGGGTGCGCTGGCCGGCGAGCATGTGCTGCTGATCGGCCCGCCCGGCACCGCCAAGAGCGCGCTGGCGCGCCGGCTCCAGCATGCCTTCGACGGCGCGCGCTGGTTCGAGCGGCTGCTGACGCGCTTCTCGGTGCCCGAGGAGCTGTTCGGCCCGCTGTCGCTGAAGGCGCTCGAGGACGACCGCTACGAGCGCCTGACCGAGGGCTACCTGCCGACCGCCGGCATCGCCTTCCTCGACGAGGTGTTCAAGGCCAACTCGGCGATCCTCAACGCGCTGCTGACGCTGCTCAACGAGCGCGAGTTCGACAACGGCGTGCTGCGCCTGAAGACGCCGCTGGTCTGCGTCGTCGGCGCGACCAACGAGGTGCCGGCCGACGAGTCGCTGCAGGCCTTCTACGACCGCTTCCTGCTGCGCGTGCCGGTGGCGCCGGTCGGCGATGCGGGCTTCGCGGCGCTGCTGACGCTCGACGAGTGCGAGGTCGCGGTCGCCCGGCCGATCACCGACGCCGAGCGGGCCGCGGTGCGGGCGCGGCGCGACGCGGTGCAGGTCGGTGACGACATCCTGGCCGCGCTGGCCGCGCTGCGCGCGCTGCTGCGGGCCGAGCACATCACCGTGTCAGACCGCCGCTGGCGCCAGACCATCGGCCTGTTGAAGACCGCCGCCGCGACCAGCGGGCGCGACGCGGTGTCGATCTGCGACCTGTGGCTGCTGCCCTGGTGCATGGCCGAGCAGCCGCAGCAGGTGGCCAGCCTCGCCGCCTGGGTCGAGCGCGAGCTGCTCGGCGCCGTCGCGATCGATGCGCCCTGGCTGACGCGCGCGGTCGAGGCCTTCGAGGCGCAGTTCCACCTCGAGAGCAGCGCCAGGCAGCAGGACGGCGAGGCCGGCAAGCTGGCGCTGGCACGCTCGATCGGCAATCCGTCCACAAGTGGCGCCGCCGACGAGGGTGGCATGCTGCGGCTGATGGCCGCGGCGATGGAGCACCGCGCGGTGCCGGCCTACGGGCCGCTGCATATTGCCGCGCGGGTGGCGCAGGTCGACGAACTCCTGGCACGCGCGGCGACCCACCTGGCGCCGCTGCGCGAACGCGCCGCCGCGGCCGAGGCCGCGCTGCGCGAGGCGCCCTGGCTGCCGCCGGCGCTCGCCGCGCGCATCGCGGCCGGCCATGCCGGCTCGGTGGCCACGGTCGAGGCGCTGCTCGCGCGGCTCGACGCGGCGCGCGCCGGCTTCGCCGCGCTGCCGGTCGACCCGGCGCTGGCCGAAGCGCCGCCACGGCCCGTGAAGTGGGACGAGGCCGCCGTGGCCTGAAAGAGGCGATCGGATGGGAGCACCCCTCGGATCCGCCCCACAGCGCATGCTGCCGTTGCTCGTCGTCGGCGTCGTGATGCTCTGGGCAGGGATCGAGCCGGGGTTGCGCCTGCTGGGCCTGCTGCTGTTGGGCATGGCCTTCTTCTACGCGCTCAGGGCCGTGCTGCCCGCGAGTTGGTATGCCCCGAGCGTGCTGCGTCTGGACGGTGCCGGATTGCTCGTGATCGTCGGCGTCTACGTCGCGCTAGGAGCGATCTGCCTGCTCGAACCAGGATTCGTCATGCATTTCGTTCAGGTTCTGCGCCACGGTGGTCGTGCGACCTGACTGCGCCAGCCTCATACCTACCGATGATGCTCGCACGCATGGGTTCGATCGGTCTCATCCTGGCAGGTCTCGCCGTCGGCATCCTGCTGCTGTCGATCGTGGAGCTGTCGTGGCGCGGCATCCTCCCCGCCATCTTGACGTGTGCCGCCCTCGGTGTCGTGGAGGTGCTGGTGGTTCGGCGCTACGTTCGCTCTGACTTAGCGATCTTGATCTGGCGGCTCGACGACGACTTGTTTCCCTTCGTATCGCTCGGCGTGGGTGCGGCCCTGCTGGTGACGCGCTGAGTACAGGCCGTCCCGTGAGCCTCGACCTGCGTGCCACCGTCAACAGGCCCTACGACGCGCTGGCCGCGCTGCCGCGCGAGGTCTGGCTGCCGGCACTGACGGCGGCGGTCGGCACGCCGGCGGCGCGGCTGGTGCACGCCGAGGCCTGGCTGCAGGCGCTGCACGGCGGCGAGCTGCCCGCGGCCGCGCTCGACTTCGACGACCCCGAGGCCGTGCGCCCGCTGCGCCAGGCGCTCGGCGAACTCGCGCTGCCCGCCTACGCGCGCGGCAACGCCGGCGCGGCCCAGCAGGTGCTGCGCACCGCGCTCTGGCACCTCGACCGGCTGATCAACCGCCCCGCGGCGCAGCCGCGCGCCGACGCGATCGCGGCGATGGTCGAGGCCTTCCGCGCCGAATGGGACGAGCAGCGCCACGACTGGGAGGAGGTGCGCGCGCTGCTGCAGGGCCTGGGCGACCTGGCCACGCTGTCGCGCGACGCGCTGCGCGGCCGGCTGAACCGCCGCGAGTGGCGGCGCGCGAAGGAGCTCTCGGAGCTGATCGGCCGCGTGCCGGCGCTCGCGGCACTGATCGCCGCGCTCGGCCGCGGCCTGCCGCGCGAGGCGCTGCCGGCGCCGGCGCCGGCAGCGCCCGGTCACGAGCGCGCGCCGGGGCGGCTCGTCGAGGTGCGGCTGCCCGATGCGCCGGGCGAGATCCGCGGCGTGCGCCCGGGCCGCTCGATCGCGCAGATGCTGCCGTCCGAGGCCGCGCAGCTGCGCCACCCGCTGCTGCACAAGCTGTGGCGCGCGCGCTTCGCCGAGGCGCGGCTGATGGTGTGGGACGAGGAGGCGGTGCTGCTCGAGCACCGGCCCGGCGGCACGCGGCTTCTGAAGAGCGCGCAGGCCCCCGACGCGCCGCCGGCCGAGCGCGGGCCGATGCTGCTGGCGATCGACACCTCGGGCTCGATGCGCGGCGCGCCCGAGCCGCTGGCCAAGGCGGTGGTGATCGAGGCCGCGCGCGTCGCCCACCGCGAGCGGCGGCGCTGCCGGCTGCTCGCCTTCGGCGGCGCCGACGAGGTGCTGGAGCACGAGCTGGCCTTCACGCCGGCCGGGCTCGACGCGCTGCTCGACTTCATCGGACTGGCCTTCGACGGCGGCACCGACGTGGCCGCGCCGATCGCACGCGCGGTCGAGGCCGTCAACGAGGCCGGCTGGCACCAGGCCGACCTGCTGATCGTCAGCGACGGCGAGTTCGGCTGCACCGAGGCCACGCTGCAGCAGCTCGATGCGGCCCGCGCGCGCCACGGCCTGCGCGTGCAGGGCGTGCTGGTCGGCGACCGCGAGACGCTGGGCCTGCTCGAGGTCTGCGACCGGATCCACTGGGTGCGCGACTGGCGCCGCTACGACGAGGATCCGGAGCGCGCCTACAGCGACGGCCATTCGCCGGTGCACAGCAAGAGCCTGACGGCGCTGTACTTCCCGAACGCGCTCGGCGATCGGGCGCGGCGCACGCTGGGCCGCTGAGCGGTGCGTGCGCGGCGCGTGGCGCAGATCACGCGCCGCGCGGCCATCGCGTATCGCCGTGTAAAAGCATCGGCCTCCGCGGCCGAACCGTCACAGGCGCCGCCGGGACCGACGGCAGACTCCGCCGGCCGAGCCGTCGACGGGCCGGTCTTGCCAGCCTTGTGAGGTCCTTGATGCGGCTCAGTCCCCCGATCCTTGTCTCCTCCGGCCGTGCGCTGGCCGCCGGCGCGGCGGCCCTGCTGGTCGCCTGCGGTGGCGGCGACGGCGCCGATGCCGGCCGCGAGACGGCGCAGGCCGCCGGCGACCTGCTGATGACCCATGCCGATGCCACCCGCCTGGCCCACCAGGCCAGCTTCGGCCCGACCTATCCGCTGGTGACCGAGCTGCGCCGCAAGGGCGCGCCGGCCTGGATCGCCGAGCAGTTCGCGCTGCCGTCGAGCTCGCGCTACGTCCGCGGCGGCAACGATGACATCCACGAGGGCAGTTCCGGCAACTCGGAGTTCTGCGCCCAGGCCGGCCACGGCGGCGCCAACTGCTGGCGCGACTACTACAGCAACACGCCGCTGGTCTGGGACTTCTACCGCAACGCGGTCGAGGGACCCGACCAGCTGCGCCAGCGCGTCGCCTACGCGCTGCAGCAGATCCTGGTGGTGTCGAACACCACGATCGAGAGCACCTACGGCCTGCGCAACTACCACAACAACCTGCTGTCGCTGGCCTTCGGCAACTACGGCGACATCCTGCGCAAGGTCACGCTGTCGCCGGTGATGGGCGACTACCTGAACCATGTCAACAACGACCGCGTCGCGCCGAACGAGAACTACGCGCGCGAGCTGCTGCAGCTGTTCTCGATCGGCACCTGCCGGCTCGAGCTCGACGGCTCGCTGCGCGGCGGCAGCTGCCAGCCGACCTACGACAACAACCTGGTGCGCGAGTACGCCTTCGCGCTGACCGGCTGGACCTACCCGGCCGGCGGCAGCACCCCCTGGGGCTGCTGGCCGCAGGGCGCCCACTGCCGCTACCACCGCGGCGACATGGTGGCGGTGCCGTCGCTGCACGACCAGGCCGAGCGGCGGCTGCTCGGCGCCGCGGTCGTGCCGGCCGGCAGCACGCCCGGCGAGGCGCTGACGCGGGTCGTCAACAGCCTGATGGCACACCCCAATGCCGCGCCCTTCGTCGCCAAGCAGCTGATCCAGCACCTGGTGACGAGCAACCCCTCGCCGGCCTATGTGCAGCGGGTCGCGACCGCGTTCCGCGATGGCCGCTTCCAGACCTTCGGCGCCGGGCGCCGCGGCGACATGCAGGCCACCATCGCCTCGATCCTGCTCGACACCGAAGCGCGCAGCACGCCGACGGCCACCGGCGGCCGCCTGCGCGAGCCGGCGCTGCTGTTCACCGCCACGCTGCGCGCGCTCAATGGCCGCACCGACGGCGACGCGCTCGGCTGGTGGTGGGGCGAGACGCTGCGCCAGCACCTGTTCCGCCCGCCCTCGGTGTTCAACTTCTACCCGGCCGACTACCCGGTGCCGGGCACCCCGCTGGTCGGGCCGCAGTTCGGCATCCACAACGCCGGCAGCGCGATCGACCGGATGAACTTCGTCACCTACCTGGTGTGGTGGGGCGGCTCGGGCGCCGAGTCCGACGTGCCCGATGCGCTGGGCACCCGCGTCAACCTGCAGCCCTTCGACAGCTATGCGGCCGACCCGGCGGCCCTGGTCGACCGGATGTCCAACCTGGCGATCGGCGGCCGGCTGCCGGCCGCCGCCCGCAGCGCGGTCATCACCGCGGTGCAGGCCTACAGCCCCGGGGTCGACCCCGAGAACTGGGTGCGCAACCGCGTCCGGCAGGCGGCCTTCCTGATCTACAGCTCGCCGAACTTCCAGATCCAGCGCTGAGCGAGGAGAACCCGATGCACTCCGATCAAACGACCCTCTCGCGCCGCCGCTGGCTGCAGATGTCCGCCACCGCCGCGGCGCTCGGCGCCGGCTCGGTCGGCGCGCTGCTGGCCGCCCGGCCGGCCAAGGCCGCCGACTACCAGGCGCTGGTGTGCGTGTTCCTGTACGGCGGCAACGACGGCATGAACACCATCGTGCCGACCGACACCACGCGCTACAACCAGTACGCGGCGGTGCGCGGCAGCCTCGCGATCCCGCGCGCCAGCCTGGTCGGCCTGGGCACGAGCGGCTACGGCCTGCACCCCTCGCTGTCGGCGCTGTCGTCGGTGTGGAGCGCCGGCCGGCTGGCCCCGGTGTTCAACGTCGGGCCGCTGTACGCACCGCTGTCGAAGACCGAGTTCCTGGCGGCCGCGGCCAGCTCCGACCTGATCCCCGACAGCCTGTACTCGCACTCCGACCAGCAGACGCTATGGGAGGCCAGCGACACCGACGGTACCGTGCGCACCGGCTGGGGCGGCCGCGCCAGCGCGGCGCTGGGCACGGTGAACCCGGTCATCTCGCTGGGCGGCAACGCGCGCTTCGGCAACTCGGCGCTGAGCGCGCCGCTGGTGCTGCCGGGGCCGGGTTCGACCTTCGGCGCGGCCGGCCTGCAGCCCGGGGAACTGGGCTGGGCGCCGTTGGCGGCGCGCAAGACCGCGGTCGACGCGCTCTATGCGCTGAACCAGAACACGCGGCTCGGCAATACCTACGCGGCCCAGCAGCGCAGCGCCTTCGAGGTGTCGCAGCGGCTCGCGCCGATCATCCGCCGCCAGCCCGGCGACGCCGACGCCTCGGCGGCCATCAACGCCGGCTTCGCGCCGATCATCAGCGGCGGGCAGGTGACGACCGGCCTGGGCCGCCAGCTCTACCAGGTGGCCAAGCTGGTCGAGGCCAACGCCACCGTCGGCGGCGACCGGCAGATCTTCTTCGCGCAGCTCGACGGCTTCGACACCCACGAGGGCCAGATCGGGACCAATGTGCTCGGCGGCGCCCATGCCGATCTGCTGAAGGAACTGGGCGATGCGCTCGCGGCCTTTCACGCCGCGATGGTCAACCTGGGCATGGACCAGCAGGTCACCGCCTTCACGCAGAGCGAGTTCGGCCGCACCTTCACGCCCAACAGCACGCGCGGCACCGACCACGCCTGGGGCAACCACCAGCTGGTGCTCGGCGGCGCGGTGGTCGGCGGCACCTACGGCAGCTATCCCGACCTGGCGCTCGGCGGACCGAACGACGTCGGCGTCGAGAGCTGGGAGCGCCAGGGCCGCTGGATCCCGACCACCGCGGTCGACCAGTACGCCGCCACGCTGCTGCGCTGGTTCGGCAGCAGCGAAGGCCAGATCGACCAGGTGCTGCCGCACCTCGCGAACTTCGGCAGCGCGCGCGGGCTCGGCTTCGTCTGACAAGCCGGGGGCGGCCCGTCGGCCGTCGCTGCAGCCTGTCCGGCCGGCGCGTCGGGGCGTCGCGCGACGCTGGAGCCGTGCGGCCGCGGCCCGTACAGTGCCGCCCATGCCGTCCGTCGTTCCGCCCATCCCGCCCGTGCCCCCGGTCCCGCCGCGCCCGCCCGCGCCGGGCTGGTGGGCCGGCAGCTCGGCCGCGCTGGTGCGCGCCTTCCACGGCTACGCGACCTGGCTGGTCGGGCTGAGCTGGTGGCGCTTCATCCTGATGGCGGTGCTGCTGCTGATCTGCTCCGGCATCCTCAGCAACCTGCCGCCGTTCAGCTGGACGCTCGGCGAGCGCACCGTCGTCGAGCAGCCCGAGCGCAAGGTCGTGGCGCCGAAGCCGCCGATCCCGCCCGCCGCGCCGGGCGAGAAACGCAGCGAACCGCTGATCAAGATCGAGAAGTCCGACCCGGGCGGCAGCAAGGACGGCGACATCGACATCTCGATCGGCAAGGAAGGCATCCGCATCAAGCGCGGCGCCGGCACGCCGGCCGACGTGGCCGCCTCCGCCGCCGCCGAGGCCGCGGCGGCCGCGTCGGCCGCGGCCTCGGCCGCCGGCCAGGCGCGCGACGCCGGCCGGAACATCGAGATCAAGCTGCCGCCCGGCGCGGTGTCGGAGGCGGTGAAGAGCGCGGTCGAGGAGGCCAGGCGCGAGATCGAGGCCGCCGTCGAGGAGGCCGCACGCGACGCCGAGCAGGCGCGCCGCGACGCCGAGGAGGCGATGCACGACGCCGAGCAGGCCGCCGCCGACCTGCGCAGCGCCGGCGCGCCGCGGGTGCGCACCCAGACCGTCACGCTGGGCGACTACCTGCCGCAGCTGGCGATGCTGTGGATCGTCATGTCGATCATCGTCAAGATCACCTACAAGGGTCGGCTGCAGGCCGAGGCGCAGGCCGCCCAGGCCACCGAGGTCGCCGAGGACGAGTCGCTCAAGCGCCAGGTGCTCGAGGCCCGCATGGCGGCGATGCAGGCGCAGGTCGAGCCGCACTTCCTGTTCAACACGCTGGCCTCGATCGACCACCTGATCGAGACCGACCCGCCGCGCGCCAGCCAGATGCAGAAGCACCTGATCGCGCTGCTGCGCGCCAGCATGCCGACGCTGCGCGAGGCCAGCGACGGCGGCACCCGCGACCTGGGGCGCGAGCTGACGGTGATCCGCCCCTACCTCGAGATCCTCAAGGTGCGGATGGAGGAGCGGCTCGTGACCGAGATCGACGTGCCCGAGGGCCTGCTGTCGGCCGAGTTCCCGCCGATGATGATCCAGACCCTGGTCGAGAACGCGATCAAGCATGGCCTCGAGCCCAAGCCGGACGGCGGCCGGCTCAAGGTCAAGGCCGAGATCGTGCACGGCAAGCTGGCGGTCACGGTGGCCGACACGGGCCTGGGCTTCGGCAAGGCCGCGACCGCCGGCACCGGCGTGGGCCTGGCCAACATCCGCGAGCGGCTCCATCTGCTGTACGGCGGCAAGGCCACGCTGACGGTGGCCGAGAACCAGCCCGGCGGCACCGTCGTCACGGTGACCGTGCCCTATCGGCACCGCGTCGCGGTCGAGGCGGCGGCATGAAGCGCGTCGTCCTCGTCGGCGCGATGCTGCTGCTGGCGGTCGGCGTCGCCACGCTGGTCGCGCTCGGCTGGCTGATCGGCGAGGTACTGCCGGCCGTGGTCAGCCAGGTGACGGTCAACGGCCGCAGCGTCGACGTGAGTCTGCTGACCGGCACGCACTGGCTGCTGATCGGGATCGCCGCGGCCATCGTGCTGGCGCTGCTGGCCGTCGTGCTGCCGATGGTTCTGGTCCTCGCGCTGGCCGTGCCGCTGCTGGTGGCCGCGCTGCTGCTGATGCTGCTGCTGGCGCCGCTGCTGCTGCTGGTCTGGGGGCTGTGGAAGCTCGGCGAATCGAAGGCCACAATCGGTTGATGAACGACAGCCAACCCATCCGCGCCGTGATCGCCGACGACGAGCGCCTGATGCGCGAGCAGCTGCGCGCGCGGCTGGCCGAGGTCTGGCCGGCGCTGGAGATCGTCGGCGAGGCCAGGCATGGCGCCGAGGCGGTCGAGCTGGTGACGTCGCTGCGCCCCGACGTCGCCTTCCTCGACATCCGCATGCCCGGCATGACCGGCGTCGAGGCGGCGCGCGCGATCGCGCGGCTCGACGCCGACGAGGACTGGCCGGGCTGCGAGGTCGTCTTCATCACCGCCTACGACCAGTACGCGGTCGAGGCCTTCGAGCAGGGTGCGATCGACTATGTGCTCAAGCCGGCCGAGCCGCAGCGCCTGGCGGTGACGGCCGAGCGCGTGCGCCAGCGCCTCGCCGTCCGCCATCAGCAGGGCGGTGAGGGCACCGCCGACGCGCTGCAGACGCAGATGCAGCGCATGCTGGCGCAGCTCGCTTCGCGCGTGACGCCCGACACCGCGCCCAAGCGGCTGCAGTGGATCCAGGCCCAGGTCGGCCAGACCATCCAGATGATCCCGGTCGAGGACGTGCTGTTCTTCATCAGCGACGAGAAGTACACGCGGGTGCAGACGGCGGCGGTCGAGGCGCTGATCCGCAAGCCGATCAAGGAACTGGTCGAGGAGCTGGAGCCGGACCTGTTCTGGCAGATCCACCGCTCGACGCTGGTCAATGCCAAGGCCATCGCCGGCGTGACGCGCGACCTGCGCGGCCGGCAGATGGTCGCCGTGAAGGGGCACGGCGAGAAGCTCGAGGTGAGCCGCTCCTACACGCAGCTCTTCAAGGGCATGTGACGCGGCCCCGCCACGCGCGGCGGCACGCCGGCGTGGCAAGGCCCATGCGCCGCGCTCAGGCGCTGCGCGCCGCCAGGCTGGCCCGCAGCGCGGCGAGGCGCGCGCGCGGGTCCTCCTTGGCGCGTTCCTCGTCGAGCTTCATCTCGGCGATGAAGCGGCTGGGCATGCCGGCGACGGTCTCGCGGCCGCGCTTGCGGCGCCTGAGCCAGCTCACCGCCAGCGTGGTCCGCGCGCGGGTGATGCCGACGTACATCAGCCGGCGCTCCTCCTCCAGCCGCTGGGCCAGCGCCTCGGCGGTGAGCGACTCGTCGTCGGTCTTGAAGGGCAGCAGGCCCTCGTTGACGCCGATCAGCTGCACATGCGGCCATTCCAGGCCCTTGGCGGCGTGCAGCGTGGACAGGGTGACGACGTTCTGGTCGTCGCCGCGCTCGGCCAGGCTGATGATGACGGCGATGGTCTGCGCCACTTCGAGCACCGACTTGCGCTCGGTCTCGAAGGTCCCCGCCTCCTGCACGATCTCGCCGCCGCAGCGCTTGGCGATCCAGTCGACGAAGTCCAGCACATTGCTCCAGCGCGCGGCGGCCAGCTTGTCGCTCTCCTCGCCGTCGTGCAGGTGCTGCTCGTAGGCGATGTCCTTCAGCCAGCCGACCAGCAGCGCGCGCGCGTCCTCGGCGCCGCTGGTGTGGCGGGCGCGGTGCTCGAGGTCGTTGACCAGCCGGCCGAACTCGCGCAGCCCGTCGATCGCCTTGCCGCGCAGCGCCGCGGCCAGCGAGTCGGCGAACAGCGCCTCGTACAGGCTCACCTTCCACTTCGACGCGAACTCGCCCAGCGCCGCCAGCGTCTGGTGGCCGATGCCGCGCTTGGGCGTGGTGACGGCGCGCAGGAAGGCCGGGTCGTCGTCCTGGTTCACCAGCAAGCGCAGCCAGGCGCACAGGTCCTTGATCTCGGCGCGGTCGAAATAGCTCTGGCCGCCCGAGACCTTGTAGGGGATCTGCGCGGCGCGCAGCTTCTGCTCGAACACGCGCGCCTGGTGGTTGGCGCGGTAGAGGATCGCGAAGTCGCGGTACTCGATGCCCTGGCCGCCGACGCTGCCGGCCGCCGCGCCGCCGGCCCCGCGCAGCGCCTGGATGCGCGCCACCGCGCGCTCGGCCTCGTGGTCCTCGCTGTCGCACTCGACCACCTTCACCGGCTCGCCGTCGCCGAACTCGCTCCACAGCTTCTTCTCGAACAGCTTGGGGTTGGCGGCGATCACGCGGTTGGCGGCGCGCAGGATGTGGCCGGTCGAGCGGTAGTTCTGCTCCAGCGGGATGACCTCGAGGTCCGGGTAGTCCTGCGGCAGGCGCTTCAGGTTGTCGATCGTCGCGCCGCGCCAGCCGTAGATCGACTGGTCGTCGTCGCCGACCGCGGTGAACATCGCCGGCCGGTCGCGGCCCCCTTGTCCGTCACCGACCAGCAGCTTCAGCAGCTCGTACTGCTGCGCGTTGGTGTCCTGGTACTCGTCGACCAGCACATGGCGCAGCTGGGCCTGCCACTTGGCGCGCACCGCCTCGTGGCGCTGCAGCAGCGCGACCGGCAGGCCGATCAGGTCGTCGAAGTCGACCGCCTGGTAGGCCGTGAGCCGCTCCTGGTAGCGCGCCATCACGCGCGCGGCCTGCACCTCGTCGGGGTTGG
Source organism: Methylibium sp. (assembly GCA_035476815.1). Taxonomy (GTDB): domain Bacteria; phylum Pseudomonadota; class Gammaproteobacteria; order Burkholderiales; family Burkholderiaceae_C; genus Methylibium. The sequence goes on along the minus strand of DATILD010000069.1, from coordinate 12,221 downwards.
CGGCCTGGGCCTCGGCGGTCGCGGCGTCCAGGCCCTGGTTCTTCCACAGGCTGATGGTCCACTGCCAGCGGCGCGCGGTGGCGGCGTCGGTCGTGCCGCCGGCGTCCTTCATCTGCCCGAGCACGTCGTCGCTGTCGAGGATCGAGAAGGTCGGCTTCAGGCCCAGCGCCGCGCCGTCCTCGCGCAGCAGCCGCACGCCGAGCGCGTGGAAGGTGCAGATGACGAGGTGCTTGGCCGCCTTGCCGCCGACCAGGGCCTTGGCGCGCTCGCGCATCTCGGCCGCGGCCTTGTTGGTGAAGGTGATCGCGGCGATCTGCGAGGGCAGCAGATCGGCCTGCAGCAGCCGCGCGATCTTGTGCGTGATCACGCGGGTCTTGCCCGAGCCGGCGCCGGCCAGCACCAGGCAGGGCCCGCGCAGGTGGTGGACCGCCTGCATCTGGGCGGTGTTGAGCGAGGCGGGGAGGGACAAGGCGGAGGCGCGGCGGCGAAAGGGCGCGATGATAGCCAGCGGCCCGCCTGCGGGTCGGGGGTCGGCTGAGATACTGCCGGACGATGCAGCCCATCCTGGCCGTCACCGTCCCGTTCTTCGCGCTGGTGCTGTGCGGCTGGCTGGCGGCGCGCTCGCAGGTGCTGCCGGCGGCGGCGATCCCGGGGCTCAACGCCTTCGTGCTGTACTTCGCACTGCCCTGCATGCTGTTCCGTTTCGGTGCCGGGCTGCCGGTGGCGCAGCTGCTGGACCCCTGGGTGCTGGGCATCTACGTGGTGGTGGCGCTGGCGATCGTCGGCGCGACGATCGCGCTGACGCTGTCGGACGTCGTGCGCCACAAGGACGCCGCCTTCGGTGCGCTGGTCGCCGCCTTCCCCAACACCGGTTTCATGGGCGTGCCGCTGCTGACCGCCTTGCTCGGGCCGGCGGCGGCCGGCCCGGTGATCGCGACCATCCTGGCCGACCTGTTCGTCACCAGCTCGCTGTGCATCGCGATCGCCCAGGGCCACGAGGCCGTCGGCCATGGCGCGCGCCGCGCCGCGGCGAGCGCGCTGCGCGGCGCGCTGTCGAACCCGCTGCCCTGGGCGATCGCGGCCGGCGCGCTGTCGTCGGCCTCGGGGCTGGCGCTGCCGGGGCCGCTGGCCGAGGTGGTGCGCATGCTCGGCAACGCCGCGTCGCCGGTGGCGCTGTTCACGATCGGCGCGGTGCTGTGGCGCGCCGGCCAGCATGCCCACACCGCGACGCCGCTGCGGCGCTTCCTGCCGGTGGCGCTGGTCAAGCTGTTCGTCCACCCGGCGCTGGTGTTCGCGCTCGGCTGGGGGCTGCAGCGCGCCGGCGCGCCGATCCCGGATTTCGCGCTGATGGTGCTGACGCTGGCCGCGGCGCTGCCGTCGGCGAGCAACGTGTCGCTGCTGGCCGAGCGCTACGGCGCCGACAACGGCCGCGTCGCGCGGATCATCATGAGCTCGACAGTGATCGCGTTCGTCAGCTTCACCGCGCTGGCCTGGGCGTTCGGGGTCAGGCCGGGGTGACGAGAAGCGCGCCGCGCCTTGGCCCTAGTCCACGCCGAAGGCAGGGCGCGACGCGACGACATGCAGCGCGACGCGTTCGTCGTGCATCGGCTCCGCCCATGGGGTGCCGGCGCTCGCCTGCCGGCCGAGCAAGGCCGCGAGCCGCTCGGCGTCGACCGGCGGACTGTAGAGATAGCCCTGGATGAAGTGGCACAGCCCCGTCTCCCTCAGGAACTCGCGCTGCGCCTGGGTTTCGACGCCTTCGGCCACCACCGTCAGTTCGAGCCGCGCGGCCATCGAGAGGATGGCCGCGACGATGGCGCCGTCGTCGGCGCTCTGCGGGAGCTCCTTGATGAAGGCCCGGTCGATCTTCAGCTTGCTGATGGGCAGGCGCTTGAGGTAGGCCAGCGACGACACGCCCGTCCCGAAGTCGTCGACGGCCACGCCCACCCCCAGGTCGCGCAGCGACGAGAGCTCGGCCACCGTCGCGGACAGATCATCGACCATCGAGGTTTCGGTGATCTCGATCTCCAGCCGGCTGGCGTCGACCGCGGTCGCCTCGAGAGCCGCTCGAACGAGCCCGACGAAATCCCGCTTGAGCTGCCTGGCCGACACGTTGATCGCGACGTAGAAGCGGGGCAAGGCCAGTTCGCTCCAGGCGCGCAGCTGCCGGCAGGCCGATTCGAGTACCCAGCGGCCGATGTCGACGATCTGCCCGCTGACCTCGGCGATCGGGATGAACTCCGCGGGGGAGACCTGGCCGAGCTCCGGGTGCTTCCATCGCAGCAGCGCTTCGGCGCCGACGATCTTCTGGGAGCGCAGGTCGACGACCGGCTGGAACACCAGGCTGAGCTCGCCGCGCTCGATCGCGAGCCGCAGCTCCTTGTCCAGGCGGATGCGCGACTGCGCCGTGCGATCCATCTCGGGCGTGAAGATCTGGAAGGTGTTCTTGCCCAGCGCCTTGGCGCTGTACATCGCGGTGTCGGCGGCCCGCACCAGACTGGCCGCGTCGCTCGCGTCGAGCGGGTAGCGGGCGAGCCCGACGCTGTTGCGAACGTAGATCTCCTGGCCTTCGGCGCGCAGCGGTTCTTCGAAGGCCATCGCCGCCGCGCGCCCCAGCATCCTGAGCTGGGTGAGGTCGTCGACGTCGGGTGCGATGACCATGAACTCGTCCCCGCCGAAGCGGAAGACGTTGTCGTCGCGATGCACGTACCGCGTCAGGCGCTCCGCCGCCTGGCGCAGCACCTGATCGCCGGCACCGTGGCCGAGACTGTCGTTCACGAGCTTGAAATCGTCGAGATCGATGAGCACGACGGCGCCCTTGAATGCCGGTCGGCCGGCCGGCGCGGGCGCCATCAACTCGGACAGGCGGTCCAGCGCCGCCGCCCGGTTGCGCAGCCCCGTGACCGGGTCGTAGAAGGCGAGGTAGTCGAGTCGGCTCTCGATCGTGTCGACCTCCCGGCGCATGCGGATGACGAGTCCGTACGCGACGCCGAAGGCGATCGCGCTGGCGACGAGCGTCGCCAGCACATAGATCGTCATCCGCTGGCGCAGCGGCGCGAGCGTCGCGACCAGCCGCAGGGTGCCGACGCCATGGCCGTTCTGCAGGACCGGCGTCTGGACGATCAAGTGGTCGGCCGCGAAGGCATGGCCCTGGCCCGCGTCCAAGGCCTGGCCGAGCAGGCCGCTCGATGCGACGGCATCGGCGTGCGGCGCCGCGTAGCTCGCGATCACCTGCCCGCTCGGGCCACGCAGTTCGGCCGCCCGGATGGTCGGCGACACCTGCAGGCCGCCGAGCATCGACGCCGCGACATCGCCGTCGTCGAAGGCCACGGCGGCCGAACTGTTCTCGGCCATGATGCGGGCTTCCACCGACACGTCCTCGACGAGCTGCTTCTTCAGCGACACGTAGACGAAGGCGTCGAGGAACAGGCCGGCCAGCAACAGGGCCGACGCCGAGCTCAGCACGACCGCCCGCGCCAGTCGCCGGCCGAGCATCCGTCGGCGCGGCGCTTCGGCGCCGCCTCGCAGCGTGGGCATGATCATTCGTGTGCTCCCTGAGCCAGGCGAACAAGCTTCAGGCTCGGTTGGATCTGGGCGGCCTTGAGCGCCTGCATGTTCAGGCTGAAGCCGAGGCGGTTGCCGTGGCTGCGCAGCCGGACCGCGACGGCGTCCGCGCCGCGCGCCGTGACGTCGGCGATCGTCAGCAGGCCCTTGCGGGGCGTGGCGTCCTTCGGTCCGGGCTCGAGATCCTCGGCACCGAGGAAGGCCGCGTGGCACCGCGCGGACCGCTCGCCGTCGGGCCAAGGTGCCAGTTGCAGGTGGGAGTCGCGCAGCGGCCGGCCGGCAAGCTGGCGCATGACGTCGGCCGACGCGTTCGAGGGCGACACGCACAGGATCCAGGGCGAGCCAGGCGCCGGGCGGCTTTCCGGCGGCCATTCGACGAACAGCAGCAGGTTGAACACGATCGCCGCCTTCAGCTCGGCCTCGCTCGCCGCGCGGGCCGGGATGCCGGCCGACAAGGCGGCCGCCGCGGCCATCAGCGCGAGGAACGAGCGAGTGCGGCGCGCGGCCATGCGGTCACCATGCCCATTCGACCTTGAGCCGGAAGCTGCGCCCGTCCTGCGGCGACGCGGTCTGCAGGATCGACCCGGTCCCCATGTCGACCGGCTGGCGGTCGAACACGTCGTAGACGCCGAGCGACACCAAGGCCGATCGCAGCAGCGCGCTGCTGCTCAGCGTCACGTTCGTCAGGCCGCTTCCTGCGAGATCGCCGCGCCGGCCCGTCAACAGGAGCTCGCCGGCGAGCGTCCACCCCGGCGCCAGCGGGCAGATCCCCACCGCCTTGACCATGCGGCGGGGACTGCGCATGTCGTTGCCCCACGCCGAAGGATCGCTGACGCGCTGCTGGCTGTAGTTGATGCGAAGGTCGGCGCCGTCGATCCAGCTGTGCTGGAACTCCAGCTCGACCCCATGGGTGCGGAACGCCCCGGTGTTCGAGAAGACCAGCAACTCGTCGGCAGGGTCGACACCCTGGGTGATCAGATCACCGGCGCGATTGCTGAAGGCCGACGCCGTCCAACGTGTCAGCGCCGAGGGCCGGTACTCCGCCACCAGTTCCGTGCCGCGGACACGCTCGGCACGCAGGCCCGGATTGCCCTTGTAGCCCCCGACGGCGCCGAGGTCGTAGTGGGCCTCGTAGGCGTTGGCTTGCCGGAACGCCGACCCCTGGATCAGCTTGAAGGTGAGATCGTCGGTGGCCTGGCCGACGAGCGCGAACCGATGGCTGAACCGCGACCCGAAGCTGTCGATGCGATCGAGCCGTCCGCCGGTCAGCACGGCGAGCCACGGCGCGAGCTTCCAATGATCCTCGACGAACAGGGAGAGCCGCTTGCCGCGACGGCTGTCGTCCAGGTAGGTGAACTCGTCCGGCGCGACATCCCGGTTGACCTGCATGCGCCGCGGCGAGAACTGCGCATCGAGGCCGACGACCACGTGGTGGTCGTCGAAGGCGCGGGTCTGGACGATCGACTCGACGCCCCACCAGGTCGACTTCACGCGGTCGACGTTGACGGAGACCGGCGGGTAGTCGACGACGTACGTGCCGCGGAACGCATAGTCGCCGGCATAGCTGCGCAGGGTCCACTGGGCATCCGGGCCGAGCGGCTGCGACCACGCAATGTTCACCAGGGTCTGGACGTCCCGGTACTGGTTGCGGGGATCGCCGAACACCAGCCCGGTTTCACCCGACAAGCCCTTGCGCCGGTCGGCGTGGATCAGGGTCGCGGTGAGCGGGCCGCCGCCGAAGCGCGCATAGATCGACTCGGCGTCATCGTAGTCCGTGTCGCGGCTGATGCCATTGCCGGTCGACGGGGCGTCGAAGGCGGGGAAGAAGGGGTCGCGTCCGTCGGATCGTCCTGCCGTGGCCGACAAGGTCAAGGAACGGTCGTCGCCGAGCGCCCAATGCCTGGTGATCCTGCCCAGCCGAGCGCGCCCCGATCCGGCGCTCAACGCCAGCTCCGTCGCTCCCGCGGGCGGCGGCGCGCGCGTGATCACGTTGACGACCCCGAACAATGCGTTCGGTCCGTGCACCGACGACCCCTGGCCCGGCACGAACTCGACGCGGTCGACGAGGTCCAGGTCGAGCGGGAACTCCGTGCCCAGGAACGCCTGGTCGTAGACGGTGTCGTTGACCCGATTGCCGTCGATGAGGAGAAGGATGCGCGTGTTGTAGTCGCCCGGCGCCGAGTAACCGCGCACGCCAAGATAGGCGTAGGTGCGGTCCGACGCGACGGAGACGCCGCGCACCGAGCGCAGCACGTCGGCCAACGACCGGTAGCCCAGCGCCCGAATCTGCGCCGCCGTGATGACCGTGGCCGCAGAGGGCGAGTCGCTCAGTCGAAGCGGGAACTTGGAAGCCGCTTGGATCTCGACGTCCAGGAGTTGCTCCAGCGACAGCGCCGACAGTTCGGACTGGACCGGGCTGACCGCCTGAGCCGCCGCACGGGGCGCCCAGGCGAAGCCGAGCAACGCGAGGGTGAGTGCCGGAAGGCCGATTGCGGAGGATCGGGGAATGGGTCGGCGGAGCACGGTCGGGGCGCCTGTCATGGGTCGTGCGCAGCACCCCGGGTCGCCGGCAGGAGGTCGAGCCGGCGGCGGCCGAGGCGTCATGGCCCCAGAGCTATCGACATGACGGCCCGCAACTTGAGGCCAGGCGTCGGTCCCGCCGGCGCGGGGTCGCCCTTGTGCGGTCGTCGCCGTCGTGGGCTAGATCGCCAACGGATCCACGTCCACCGCCCAGCGCAGCACCCCCTTGCCCTCGGGCCGCTTGGCCTGCAGCTCCGCCGTCCAGGCGGCCAGGAAGCGCTGCAGCGCCGGCCGCGACGCCGATTCGACCAGCATCTGCGCGCGCTCGACATCGGCCACCCGCTGCACCGCCAGCGGAATCGGCGGGTACAGCAGCATCTGCTCGGCACCGTCGACGCCGGCCGCGGCAGCGCTGACGGCCGCCAGCCAGCCCTGCGCGACCGCCTGGCTGCGCGCGTCGGCGCGCAGCAGCGCGAGGTGGCTGTAGGGCGGCAGGCCGGCACTGCGGCGTTCGGCGAGCTGGCGGGCTGCGAAGGCCTCGTAGTCATGGGCGCGCAGCGCGGCGTAGAGCGGGTGCTGCGGATGCCAGGTCTGCACCCACATCTCGGCCTGCGCGGCCTGCCCGGCGTCGCGGCCGGCGCGGCCGGTGGCCTGCAGCAGCAAGGCGAACAGCCGCTCGGGGCCGCGGAAGTCGCTCGCGAACAGCGCCGCGTCCGGGTTCACCGCGGCCACCAGCGTGATGCGCCGGAAGTCGTGGCCCTTGGCGATCATCTGCGTGCCGACCAGCACGTCCACCTCGCCGGCATGCACGCGCGCCAGTTCGGCCTCGAGCGCGCCGCTGCGGCGCGTGGTGTCGGCGTCGATGCGGCCGATGCGCGCGCCGGGCAGCAGCTCGCCGAGCTGCTCTTCCAGCCGCTCGGTGCCGCGGCCGACCGGCTGGATGTCGGCGTTGCCGCAGGCCGGGCAGGCGCGCGGCACGCGTTCGGCCAGGCCGCAGTGGTGGCAGCGCAGCGTGCGGTCGCTCTTGTGGAACACGCGCCAGGCGCTGCAATGCGCGCACTCGCTCTTCCAGCCGCACTCGGTGCAATGCAGCACCGGCGCATAGCCGCGGCGGTTGAGGAACAGCAGGCTCTGCTCGCCGCGCGCCAGCCGCTCGCGCAGCGCCGCCAGCAGCGCCGGCGCCAGCCCGCCGCCGGCGTAGACCTGCTCGCGCGGCAGCGCCCCCAGGTCGACCAGCCGCACCGCCGGCAGCGCGCCGCCGCCGATGCGTGCCGGCAGCACCAGCCGCCGGTAGCGGCCGGCGCCGCCCTGCTCGACGGGCAGGGCGTTGTGCCAGGTCTCCAGCGACGGCGTGGCCGAGCCCAGCAGCACCGGCGCCTGCTCGAGCCGCCCGCGCAGCACCGCCAGGTCGCGCGCCGAGTAGCGCGCGCCCTCCTGCTGCTTGTAGGACGGGTCGTGTTCCTCGTCGACCACCACCAGCCCCAGCCGCGGCAGCGGCGCGAACACCGCCATCCGCGTGCCCAGCACCAGGTCGGCCTCGCCGAGCAGCGCCATCAGCCAGTGGCGCAGCCGCCGCGCCGGCGTCAGCCCGCTGTGCAGCGAGACCACGCGGCGGCCCGGGAAGCGCTCGACGAAGCGCGCCTCGAGCTGCGGCGTCAGGTTGATCTCGGGCACCAGCACCAGCGCCTGGCGGCCGCGGTCCAGCGCGCGGGCGGCCTCGCGCAGGTAGACCTCGGTCTTGCCGCTGCCGGTGGCGCCATACAGCAGCGTCACGCCGGGCTCGGCGGCGGCGGCCAGCGCCTCCAGCACCGCGGCCTGCTCGGCGGTCGGCGGCGGGCCGGCGGCGGGCGGCGCGGCGTCGGCCGGCAGCAGGCGCTTGCGCAGCCGCGTCAGCCGCCGCAGCAGCCCGGCGCCGTCGAGCGTGCGCAGCTCGGGCGGCAGCACCGCGAGCGCGACCTCGCCGAGGCCGCGCTGGTAATAGCCGGCCGCGAAGCCGACCAGCTCGCGCCAGGCCGCGGGCAGCGGCGGGAGGGTGTCGAAGGCCTCGAGCACCGGCCGCAGGCCGTCAACGTCCGCCGCGTCGGCCGATCGATCCCACACCACGCCGGCCACCTCGCGCCGGCCCAGCGGCACGCGCACCAGCGTGCCCGGCGCGAGTGGCCGCTCCGCCAGATAGTCCAGCGGGCCCTGCAGACCGCTGTGCGCCGGCGCCTCGACCGCGACGGCCACACGGTGCAGCGCAGCGACCGAGGCGCAGGAGGGTGACTTGGCCACGAAAGCTCGACCGCTCGTCAAGGATTCCCCACAAGTCCTTGATCCGACAGGCTTTTCAGACCTATCCACGGCCCCTGTGGAAAACTTTGTGGGGAACCTGCGTACACGGCGCCTAACTGCTTGACGGAATTGCAGATGCCTTGGATTGAGACATTTAGAAGCACTGCCGGAGCCTTATACGAATCAATCACTTAGCCGCTCCGGCGTGACGCGCACTGCTGCGACGCAGCAGCCTCAGGACGGTGCGCCCGCTGCCCGCCGCGTGGGGATAAGTCGATCTTCAAGGACACCGAACAAGGGTAAACCCCCTTGTCGGAACCGATGTCAGGCCGCGGTCCGCTGCCGCCGCGAAAGCTCGTGCACCGCGTCCACCAGCACCGTCACATGCTCGGGCGGCGTGAACTGGCTGATGCCATGGCCGAGGTTGAACACATGGCCGCTGCCGGCGCTCGGCGGGCCATAGCTGTCGAGCGCCTGGGCTACCTCGGCGCGGATCGCCTCGGGCGGCGCGAACAGCACGTTCGGGTCGAGGTTGCCCTGCAGCGCGCAGCGCCCGCCGATGCGCTCGCGCGCCCGGCCGAGGTTCACGGTCCAGTCGAGGCCGACGACATCGCAGCCGGCGGCGGCGATCTGCTCCAGCCACAGGCCGCCGCCCTTGGTGAAGACGATCTGCGGGATGCGGCAGCCCTCGTGCTCCTTCTTCAGCTGGCGGAGCACCCGCTCGGTGTAGGCCAGGCTGAAGCGCTGGAAGGCGCCGTCGGCGAGCACGCCGCCCCAGCTGTCGAACACCATCACCGCCTGGGCGCCGGCCTCGATCTGCGCGTTCAGGTAGGCGGCCACCGCGTCGGCGTTGACGGCCAGGATGCGGTGCATCAGGTCGGGCCGCGCGTACATCATGGTCTTGACGAGGCGGTAGTCGTCGCTGCCGCCGCCCTCGACCATGTAGCAGGCCAGCGTCCAGGGGCTGCCGGAGAAGCCGATCAGCGGGACGCGGCCCTTGCCATCGACGGTGAGCGCGCGGCGGATCGACGACACCGCGTCGAACACATAGCGCAGCTTCTCGAGGTCGGGCACCTCGAGCTTCGCGACATCGGCCTCGTCCTTCAGCGGGTGCGCGAAGCGCGGGCCCTCGCCCTGGGCGAAGCTCAGGCCCAGGCCCATCGCGTCGGGCACGGTGAGGATGTCGGAGAACAGGATCGCGGCGTCGAGCGCATAGCGGTCCAGCGGCTGCAGCGTGACCTCGGTCGCGTAGTCCGGGTTGGTGGCCAGGCCCATGAAGCTGCCGGCCCGGGCGCGCGTGTCGCGGTATTCCGGCAGGTAGCGGCCGGCCTGGCGCATCAGCCACACGGGCGTCATGTCGGTCGGCAGGCGCAGGCAGGCGCGCAGGAAGCGGTCGTTGTGGAGGGCGGGCAGGGCGATGGGGGACGGCATCGGTCGATTATCGCGGCCCTATCATCGCCAGCGACCATGGCCCGCCCGCAGATCCTGATCGTCGAGGACGAACCCGGCATCGCCGACACGCTGAGCTACGCGCTGCGCACCGACGGCTTCGAGCCGCTGTGCTGCGCGACCGGCGAGGCGGCGCTGCAGCAGCTCGCGGCCGGCCTGCCGGCGCTGGTGATCCTCGACGTCGGCCTGCCCGACATCAACGGCTTCGAGCTCTTCAAGCGCATCCGCGAGCGCGCCGACATCCCCGTCGTCTTCCTGACCGCGCGCAGCGACGAGATCGACCGCGTCGTCGGCCTGGAGCTGGGCGCCGACGACTACGTCGCCAAGCCCTTCTCGCCGCGCGAGCTGGTGGCGCGGGTGCGCACGGTGCTGCGGCGCTCGGCGCGCGCCGTGGCGCCGCCGCCGGTGCCGCCGGTGCCGTCCGCCGCCGCCACGCCGCCCTCGCCGATCGAGGTCGACGACGGCCGCCGCCGCATCCGCTTCTACGGCCGTGCGCTCGACCTGTCGCGCTACGAGTACGGCCTGCTGAAGACCCTGGCCGCGCGGCCCGGCCATGTCTACAGCCGCGACGCGCTGCTCGAGCTGGTGTGGGACGAGCCCGACGCCAGCTTTGATCGCACCGTCGACGCGCACGTGAAGACGCTGCGCGCCAAGCTCAAGGCCGTGGCACCGAGCCTGGAGGCGATCCGCACCCTGCGCGGCAGCGGCTACGCGCTGGCCGAGGACCTGCCGGCAACGCTGCCCGCCGCGTGACCAAAAGAAATCGCATCTTCGTCGGCATCCTGCTCGCCTACGCGCTGGGCGTGGCCTTGCTGCTGTGGCGGCTGGTGGCCGACATCGACCCGCGCTACCGCGAGTCGGCCGAGGAGTCGCTGGTCGAGACCGCGCACCTGATGGCGAGCTGGATCGAGTCGCGCTCCAACGAGGAGGGCCTGGCGATCGCCGCGCTGCGGCCGGTGTTCCGCTCGCTCTACGCGCGCCAGTTCCGGGCCGACATCTTCGGTTTCGAGAAGACCCGCATCGAGCTGCGCGCCACCGTCGTCGACCGCAGCGGCCTGGTGCTGTTCGACTCGCTCGGCCGCCACGAGGGCGAGGACCACTCGCAGTGGCGCGACCTGCGGCTGGCGCTGGCCGGCGAGTACGGCGCGCGCACCTCGTCCGACGTGGACGGCAACCCCGCCACCTCGGTGATGTACGTCGCGGTGCCGATCCGCGTGGACGGGCAGATCGTCGGTGCGGTCTCGGTCGGCAAGCCGGTGCAGAGCTTCGGGCAGTTCGTCGCCAAGGCGCGCCGCCGCACGCTGCAGGTCGGCGCGGCCTCGGTGGCCGCGGTGCTGGTGCTGGTGCTGATCCTGTCGGTGTGGCTGGTGCGGCCCTTCGGGCTGGTGACCGACTACGTGCGCTACGTGCGCGCGCAGCGCAGCTTCAGCCTGCCGCGGCTGGGGCGGCGCGCGCTCGGCGCCATCGGCGCCGCCTACGACGAGATGCGCGACGCGCTGGCCGGCCGCAACTACGTGGCCGACTACGTGCAGACGCTGACGCACGAGCTGAAGAGCCCGCTGTCGGCGATCCGCGGCGCGGCCGAGCTGCTGCACGAGCCGGCGATGGCGGAAGCGGATCGCCAGCGCTTCCTGGGCAACATCCGGCGCGAGACGCTGCGCATCCAGGAGCTGGTGGACCGCATGATGGAGCTGGCCGCGCTCGAATCGCGCCGCCAGCTCGACCACCCCGAGGCCGTGGCGCTGAGGCCGCTGCTCGACGAGCTGGCGGCCAGCGCGCAGGCCGCCGGCGCGGCGCGGCGCATCGAGGTCATCGTGGAGCCCGGCGAAGATGCCACCGTCGAAGGCGACGCGCTGCTGCTGCGCCGCGCCATCGGCAACCTGCTCGACAACGCGATCGACTTCTCTCCCACCGGCGGCCGCGTGACGCTGGCGCTGGCGCCCAACGGCCCGCGCAGCGTCGACATCAGCGTGCGCGACCAGGGCCCCGGCATCCCCGACTACGCCGACGACAAGGTGTTCGAGCGCTTCTACTCGCTGGCGCGCCCGCACTCGCAGAAGAAGAGCACGGGGCTGGGGCTGGCGTTCGTCAAGGAGATTGCGGAGTTGCACCGGGGGAGGGTGAGTTTGCGGAATGCGGCAGATGGGGTGGGGGCGGTGGCGACGTTGGCGTTGCCGCTATTCGCAGCAGGCTGACCAAATCGCGCTCGTGGGTCTGCTATCGACCCATAGCTGCTCTTCGCCGCGCTGACTTGGACGACAGCGATGCAGCGATGGACTAAACCGCTCGCGCGGTAGGCGCGCCGGCAGCGTGGTTGGCGTTCGTTGCACCGCAGGTTCTGCCAAGTTGACGAGCGAGGCGATCCGCCTCGCTCTTCGACTGGAGCTGAACCATGAGCTCATTGACGCCCTCGG
>DATILD010000068.1:0-11178 GCA_035476815.1 Methylibium sp. | reverse complement strand
TCAATCGCGGTCCTGGATGCGCGAGTGGATCCGGCGCGTCAGCCGCCAGACGCCCCACAGCACGGGCGCAATCAGCGCGCCGGCAGCGATCTCGGGGTGGATGGGCACGCCGGCCGCCTTGGCCGCCTTGGCGGCGTACAGCAGCAGGCTGACCACGTAGTACGAGATGGCCGCGATCGACAAGCCCTCGACGGTGCTCTGCAGCTGCAGCTGCAATTGCTGACCGCGGGCCAGCTTGGCCAGCAACGTCTGGTTCTGCGCCTCCCGGGCAATGTCCACGCGGGTGCGCAGCAGCGCGCCCGCGCGCTCGATGCGCTGCGACAACGACGCCAGGCGTCCGGCGGCCGACTCCACGGTGGCCATCGCGGGCGCGAGCCGCCGCTGCAGGAACTCGTCCAGCGTCTGGGTGCCGGGGAAGGCCTGCTCGCGCAGGTCGGCGATGCGCGAACGCACGAGGGCGTAGTAGGCCGCGGTGGCGGAGAACCGGTAGCTGTGCAGCGCCGTGGCCCGCTCGACGCGGGCGGCGACGGCAGCGAGCGTCTCCAGCAGTTCGGCGTCGGAGCAGTCCCGGGCCTCCATCGACGAGGTCACGTCGGACACCGCGTGCTCGGCCTCGCGCAGCATCGGCTGGAGCGACTTGGCCACGGGGAGCCCGCGCAGGGCCAGCATGCGGTAGGTCTCGATCTCGAGCAGCCGGGCCGCGAGGCGACCCACGCGCGTCTCGCCGGTGCCGGCGGCGGCGATCGCCAGCACGCGCTCGTAGCCGTTGGCGCGCAGGCCGAAGTCGGTCACGACGCTGCTGTGGCCGTTGCGGCCGACGAGCGACGCCACGACCGTGCGCTCGCCGAACCAGCGCCGCGCCGGCTCGAGCGGTGCGTTCACCTCGTCTGCGGTGCCCGCGAGCATCACCAGCTCGACGGCCGCCAGCGTGCGCCCGGGAAGGCCACGCAGCCAGTCGGGGTCGATGATCAACCCGGTGAGCAGGTCGGGATCGCTCGCGCCGGCCGCGGCCGGCAGCGCCTGCACGAGCGAGTAGCGGGTGACTTCGGTGTGGCGCTCCCAGCGCAGCGTGCCGCCGGGCAGGCGCAGGCGCAGGAACAGGCTGGCCAGCTGTTCGCGCCGCAGGCCGGACTGGTCGGGCAGGCGTCGTAGCTGCTCGAACTCCTGCTCGACCGGCACGCCGTCGTTGAGCACGACGACCTGGATCACCAGCGCCGGCAAACGGATGCGCGCCGTCGGGCGCGCGTGCACCTCGTCGTGCAGGACGAGGCGCTCGGCCGCGTCCGGCGGCAGAGCAGGCTCGGCAGCCAGGGCTTGCGCGGTACGGGGGTCGGTCATGGCTTCACGGCGGCGCGCCGGGTGGGTGGCGCGCGCAGGCAGGGGGACACGGCCTCGATGATGACCTCAATGGTCCGGCGTTTCCTGAAACAGGCCCGCCAGATGCGCAGCCGCGTGCTCGAGCATGAAGTAGCGGAATGCCTCGGCCGCCGGCGAAAGGTACTTGCCGGCGACGTGCACGACATGCCAGCGGCGATTCAGCGGAAGCCCTTCGACCGGAGGCGCGGCGATCAGCCCGTTGTTCCACTCGAGCGAAATCGTGTGCAGCGACAGCAAACTCACGCCCATCCCGGCCATCACGGCCTGCTTGATGGCCTCGTTGCTGTGCATCTCCATCACGAAGGTCGGCTGGATGCGATGCTCGTCCAGGTACTCCTGCAGGACGGCTCGCGTTCCCGCCTCGGCCTCGCGCACGATGAAGGACTCGTCGGCCAAAGCGGCCGCGGGGACGCCCTCGGCGCTAGCGAACCGGTGCTTCGGCGACGTCACGAGGACATGCGGGTGCACGGCGAAGGGCTCGGCACGACACGGCACGTCGCGCGGCGCGCGACCCATCACGCAAAGATCCACGTCGCCGGCCTGGAGCAGGCCGCCCAACTCGTCGCGCAGGCCCAGCCGCAAGCGAACGTCTACGGCCGGGTGCTCGGCGTGGAACTTCGCCAGCAGCTGGGGCAGGAAGTACTTGGCCGCACTCACCATGCCGATCGTCAGGCGACCGGACTCCAGGCGGCTCAGCCTGGCCATGGCGTCCTCGGCATCCTTCAGCGTCGCGAGCAGCTTGCGCGCGTAGAACTGGAAGTACTCCCCCGAGGTGGTCAGCGACATGCGGCGCCCGCTGCGATCGAACAGGGTCTGGCCGACCTGGTTCTCGACCTCCTTGATCTGCAGCGAGACCGCCGGAGGCGTCAGGTGCAGGGCCTCCGCGGCACGCTGCACGCTGCCTTGGCGCGCGACCTCGGCGAACACCGACAGCTGCCGAAAAGTGACGTGCATGGTTCGATCAGCAAAGGCGGTAGGGCCCGCGCTGAAGCGCGGGCGCTTGCAGGCTAGAAGCGATACCCCACGCCCACGCCGACGAGCCAGGGGTCGACCTTGAGCGTCGACAGCGTCGTGCCGCCCGATTTCAGATCGGCGCGGATCCACGCCTTCTTCACGTCGAGGTTCAGGACCCACGGACCGCCGAGGCCGATGTCGACGCCCGCCTGCAAGGCCGGCCCGACGCTGTCGCGCTCGAGGTCGAGCGGCCCGGTCACCGCATTGCCCAGCCTGACGCTCGACAGCCGCGTGTAGTTCAGGCCGGCACCGACGTAGGGACGGAACTGGCCTTCGGGCAGGAAATGCCATTGGACCGTCAGCGTGGGCGGCAGGGCCTTGAACGAGCCCGCGTCGAAGGCGCCGACGGCGCTGGACGTGACGCGGGCGTCGAGCTTGGTGAACGCGAGCACGAGCTCGGCCGCGATCTGCTTGGTGAAGAAGTAGGAGATGTCGAGCTCGGGCACCCATCGATCGTTCACGCGGACCGCATCGGCGGGCACCGCGAGCGCAGGAATCGGATCGGACTTGTCGGCCGGGTCGATGTGCAGCGCCCTGACGCGGACCATCCAGGGGCTGTCCTGCGCCTGGCAGGTCCCGCCGAGCAGCGCGGCGAAGGACAGGATGGCGGTGGCAAGGGTCTTGACGGATGTCATGGGGTGTTGTCTCCAGTGGTCGTCGTTGTTCGCCGCGCCGTCCGCATGAGGCGGTACCGCGGCGTCGGTGTGCGGCACAGGGCATCGTGTGCCGCCGTGTCCGGGGGGCTACGACGCAACATCCGCGCCATCGCGCCGCGGCGCGTCGCAGGCCCGCTCTTCCCTGGCGAGGACGCCTGCGGCCCGGCGCGCGGGTGGCAAGACGGCTTGCGCGACGAGCGACGAAGTGCAAACCTCGATGGCAGCGCGCCCGCGCTGCAAACCTGCTTGACGGCGGCGCCTCAGGGCCCGCAGTCCTGCGCGAGCCGCTGCGCCGTGAGGGCTACGGCCAGCAGCTCGTCGACGTTCAGCGAGGCCCCGCCCAGCAGGCCGCCGTCGATGTCGGGCAGCGCGAGCAGATCCTGTGCGTTCGCTCGCCTCATGCTGCCCCCGTAAACGATGTGCAGGCCGCCGGCGGCCTCGGGGTCGGCCTGCGCGAGGTGACGACGGATGAAGGCGTGGACCGCCTGCACCTGTTCTGGCGAAACGCTCGGGCCCGCGCCGATCGCCCAGACGGGCTCGTAGGCGACAACCGCGTCGGCGAAGGCGCCGGCCCCCGCGACATCGAGCACCGCCTGCAACTGGCGCGCCAGCACGGCTTCGGTGGCACCTTGCTCGCGCTCCGGTCGCGAGTCGCCAACGCACAGCAAGGGCGTCAGCCCGGCCTTGCGCGCCGCGAGGAACTTGCGCGCGACGACCACGTCGCTCTCACCGAAGCGCGTGCGCCGCTCGGAGTGGCCGACCAGCACGCAGGCGCAGCCGAACTCGCGCAGCATCGTGGTCGACACTTCGCCGGTGTACGCGCCGCCGTCGTGCTCTGACACGTTCTGCGCGCCCCAGGCCAGGCCGCTGCCGTGCAGCCGCTGCTGCGCCTCGCCCAGGTAAGGCAGCGGTGGAAAGACCACCAGCTGCACCCGGTCCACGCGCCGCGCGGCGCCGGCGCCGACCGCCGCGGCCAGGGCCTGCACACCGGCCCGGCTGCCACCCATCTTCCAGTTGCCCGCGACCAGGAAGCCGCGGCGGCGGCTAGCCATAGCGCAGCGCCGTCGCCTTGCCGCCGAAGACCCGGTACGAGAACGCGGTGTAGGCGACGATCGCCGGCACCGAGATGCACACGCCGACCAGCGTCACCTTCAGCGTCGCCGGGCTGCTGGCGGCCTCCCACACCGTCAGCTTGTCGATCACGACATAGGGATAGAGGCTGTAGGCCAGGCCGACGCAGCCGAGCGTGAACACCGCGATCAGCAGCACGAAAGGCAGCCAGCACAGGTCCCCGCGCACCAGCCGCGCGTCCAGCGCGCGGCGCAGCACGAGCAGCGCGACCGCGGTCGCCGCGGGGATGACCATCAGCGCGATGAACTGCGGCAGCGCGAACCAGCGCTGCCGCACGGTCGCGCTGATCCAGGGCGTGGCCATCGAGATCAGCAGCATGCCGAGCACCACCGGCCCCCAGGCCTGGCGCGCCCAGCCGATCGCCTTGGCCTGCAGCGCGCCCTCGGTCTTCATGACCAGCCAGGTCGCGCCGAGCAACACGTAGGCGGCCGGCAGCGTCAGCGCGATCGCCGCGGCGAACAGCGGGTAGTTCCAGCCCTGGCCGAAGCCGCTGACGTAGCGCCCGAGCATCCAGCCCTGCGCCATCGACGCCAGCAGCGAGCCGCCGAAGAACAGCCGGTTCCACGCCGCCTTGTGGTGGTCATGTGCCTTGACGCGGAAGTCGAACGCGACGCCGCGCAGCACCAGCCCGATCAGCATCAGCGTGACCGGCAGGTAGAGCTCGGTCAGCACCAGGCCGTGCGCCTTCGGGAAGGCGATCAGCAGGATACCGATGCCCAGCACCAGCCAGGTCTCGTTGGCGTCCCAGAACGGCCCGATCGAGGCGACCATCGTGTCCTTCTCGGCTTCGCTGGCCCAAGGCAGCAGCATGCCGACGCCGAGGTCGTAGCCGTCGCTGACGACGTAGACCAGCATCGCCAGCCCCATCAGCGCGACGAAGACCAGCGGCAGCGCGTGATCGAAACTCATGCCCGTTCGCTCCCCTGCGGCGCAAACATCGACGCGCCGCCGCGCGACGCACGCGGCGGCGCCGCGGGGGCCGCGCCGTCCTCGGGCTTCTCGGCCATGTGCTTGAGTACCGCGACGTAGGCGACCAGCAGCGCCAGGTACAGCGTGACGTAGAGCGCGAACGTGAAACCGATCAGCGTCGCCGGCACGCTCGACGCGACATCGGCCGCGCGCAGCAGGCCGTAGACCAGATAGGGCTGGCGGCCGATCTCGGTGACGTACCAGCCCGCGACCGTTGCGACCCAGCCCGAGAAGGTCATCGCGACCAGCGTCCACAGCAGCGCGCGCGGCAGCGCCGCCCAGCGGGCGCGCCGCGCGACCCAGCAGCCGAGCCAGCTCGCCAGCAGCATCGCCACGCCGACGCCGACCATCACGCGGAAGGCCCAGAACACCGGCGCGACCGGCGGGTGCGCGCCACGGAACTCGTCCAGACCATTGATCTCGCCGTCTGGCGCGTGCGTCAGGATCAGGCTCGCGAGCCGGGGCACCGCGACCTCATGGCGGTTCTCGCGCGCCACGTCGTCGGGCCAGGCGAACAGCAGCAGCGGCGCGCCGCGCTGCGTCTGCCACACGCCCTCCATCGCGGCGACCTTCTGAGGCTGGTGCTCGAAAGTGTTCAGGCCATGCAGGTCGCCGACGAAGATCTGCAGCGGGATCAGCAGCGCGGCGCTGCTCAGCCCGACGCGCAGCACCTTCGGCGCCATGCGCGGCGCCGCGCCGCGCAGCAGCTGCCAGGCACTGACGCCGGCGACCAGGAAGGCGCAGGTCAGGCCCGAGGCCAGCAGCGCATGCACGAAGCGATAGGGGAAGGAAGGGTTGAGGATCACCCCGGCCCAGCTCTTGACGTGGAACACGCCGTCGATGAGCTCGTGGCCGGCTGGCGTCTGCATCCAGGAATTGAGCACCAGGATCCAGAACGCGCTGAGGGTCGTGCCGAAAGCGACGAAGAAGGTCGCCATCATGTGCACGCGCTCGCTGACGCGGCCGTGGCCGAACAGCATGATCCCGAGGAAGCCCGCTTCGAGGCAGAAAGCCGTCAGGACCTCGTAGCCGAGCAGCGGACCGGCCACGTTGCCGGCCTTCTCCATGAAGCCCGGCCAGTTGGTGCCGAACTGGAAGCTCATCGTCACGCCGCTGACCACGCCCAGCGCGAAGGTCAGCGCGAACACCTTGGTCCAGAAGCGGTAGGCCGCGAGCCAGGCGCCGTCGAGCGTGCGGCGCCAGCGCCAGCGGAAGAACATCAGCAGCCAGCCGAGTGCGATCGAGATCGACGGGAACAGGATGTGGAAGGTGATGTTGGCCGCGAACTGCGCGCGCGCCAGGAGGATCGGGTCCATCGTCATCGTTGGTTCACGCGCAGGCGATGCGCATCAGGTTCGTCGCCCCGGGCGTGCCGAAGGGCATGCCGGCGATCGTGACGATGGTCTGGCCGGCCGCGGCAAAGCCTTCGCGGCGAGCGACCGCGCAGGCCACGTCGGTCATCTGGTCGACATCGGCGACGTCGTCGATGTGCACCGAGTGGACGCCCCAGGCCAGCGCCAGCCGGCGCGCGATACCCAGCTGCGGCGTCAGGCTCAGCACCGAGGCCTGCGGCCGCTCGCGCGCCGCGCGCAGGCTGGTGTGCCCCGAGCTCGTGTAGCAGACGATCGCGGCCGCCTGCAGCAGCGTGACCGCGTGCCGCACCGCGCAGCACACGGCCTCGGCGACGTCGGCGCCGGCCGCCGCCGCATCGCGCGAGGCGTCGATCAGCCGCCGGTACTGCGCGTCGGCCTCGACCTCGACGATCAGGCGGTTCATCATGTCGACCGCCTCGACCGGGTAGCGGCCGGCGGCCGACTCGGCCGACAGCATCACCGCGTCGGCGCCGTCGTAGATGGCGGTCGCGACATCGGAGGCCTCGGCGCGCGTGGGCACCGGGCTCGCGACCATCGACTCGAGCATCTGCGTCGCGACGACGACCGGCCGGCCGAGGCGGCGGCAGCAGCGCACGATGCGCTTCTGGATCGCCGGCACGCGCTCGGCGGCGATCTCGACGCCGAGGTCGCCGCGCGCCACCATCACCGCGTCGGCCAGTTCGACGATCTCGTCGAGCCGGTCCACCGCCGCCGGCTTCTCGATCTTGGCCAGCACCGCCGCGCGCCCGTCGATCAGCGCCCGGGCTTCGCGCACGTCCTCGGGCCGCTGCACGAAGGACAAGCGCGATCCAGTCCGCGCCCAGCTCCAGTGCCAGCGCCAGGTCGCGACGGTCCTTGGCGGTGAGCGCGCTGATCGGCAGCACGGCCCCGGGCACGTTGACGCCCTTGCGGTTCGACAGCCTACCGCCGACGACGACACGGGTGTCGGCGAAATCGCGGCCGCACTGCTCGACGGCCAGCCGCAGGCGCCCGTCGTCGAGCAGCAGCTCGGCGCCGGGCGCCAGCGCCGCGAAGATCTCCGGGTGCGGCAGCTGCACGCGGCGCGCGTCGCCCGGTGCCGGGTCCAGGTCGAGGCGGAAGGCTTGCGCCTCGGCCAGCTCGGCCGCGCCGTCGGTGAAGCTGCCGACCCGCAGCTTCGGCCCCTGCAGGTCCGCCAGGATGCCGATCGGCCGACCGACCTCGCGCTCCAGCGCGCGCAAGGCCTCGAAGCGCGCGCGGTGCTCGGCCTCGCTGCCATGACTGAAGTTCAGCCGGAACACGTCGGCACCGGCGTCGAACAGCCGGCGCAGCGTGGGTGCATCCGAGCTGGCGGGGCCGAGCGTCGCGACGACCTTGGCGTTTCGCGTCCTGCGCATGCCGCGGCGCTCAGGCGTAACGCGCCGCCATCGCTTCCAGCGGCAGCGGCTTGATGCGCGCGCCCTGGCCGGCGCAGCCGAAGGCCTCGAAGCGCGCCTTGCAGACGCCGCGCGCGGCCTGCTTCGCCGCCTGCAGTGCTTTGCGCGGGTCGAACTCGCCCGGCGCTGCGGCGAAGGACTGGCGCATCGCGCCGGTCATCGCGAGGCGAATGTCGGTGTCGATGTTGATCTTGCGCACGCCGCTCTTGATGCCGCGCTGGATCTCCTCGACCGGCACGCCGTAGGTCTCTTTGATGTCGCCGCCGTACTGGCGAATGATCGCCAACCATTCCTGCGGCACGCTCGACGAGCCGTGCATCACCAGGTGGGTGTTCGGCACCGCGGCGTGGATCTGCGCGATGCGCACGATCGCGAGGATGTCGCCGGTCGGCTGGCGGGTGAACTTGTAGGCGCCGTGGCTGGTGCCGATCGCGATCGCCAGCGCGTCGACGCCGGTGCGCTCGACGAAGTCCTGAGCCTGCACCGGATCGGTCAGCAGCATGTCGTGCGTCAGCTTGCCGGCCGCGCCGACGCCGTCCTCCTCGCCGGCCTCGCCGGTCTCGAGCGAGCCCAGGCAGCCCAGTTCGCCCTCGACCGAAACCCCAACCGCGTGAGCCATTTCGCAGACCCGGCGCGTGACCGCGACGTTG
Organism: Methylibium sp.; assembly: GCA_035476815.1. Classification (GTDB taxonomy): domain Bacteria; phylum Pseudomonadota; class Gammaproteobacteria; order Burkholderiales; family Burkholderiaceae_C; genus Methylibium. The sequence goes on along the minus strand of DATILD010000068.1, from coordinate 2,593 downwards.
TAGTCGTAGCTCGCGGGCGTCTTGGCGTCCTCGCGCAGCGAACCGTCCATCATCACGCTGCTGAAGCCGGAGCGGATCGATTGCTGGCACAGCGCCGGCGAGGCGCCATGGTCCTGGTGCAGCACGACCGGAAGATCGGGGTGCATCTCGACCGCCGCCAGCACCATGTGGCGCAGGTAGGGCTCGCCCGCGTACTTGCGCGCACCGGCCGAGGCCTGCAGGATCACCGGCGACTGCGTCTCCTGCGCGGCCTCCATGATCGCGTGGATCTGCTCGAGGTTGTTGACGTTGAAGGCCGGCACGCCGTAGCCGTTTTCGGCGGCATGGTCGAGCACTTGGCGCAGCGAGACGAGGGCCATGGGATGGTTCTCCGGGAGCGGGGGGTGGGGAAGTCGTTCGGGCGCCGGCGGCGCTAGGGGTAGTCGCAGACCGTGTCGCGCTGCGTGAACCAGTCAACGATGTCGGCGAGGCCGACGCGCTGCGCCAGGGCCCCGGCCCTCGCGTCGTGCAGCGCCGGGCGCCAGCCGGCGCGCGCGTGCAGGCCCGGCCCGACGGCGAGGGCCCCTTCGATTTGCGCCGCGGCGAAGTAAGCGCTGCGCGTCACCACCACCGGGCAATGGGCGGCGCGCGCGGCCGCAACACCGCCGGGCGAGTCCTCGAGCGTGACCGTGCGCAGCGGGCCGAGGCGCAGCCGCTGCAGGGCCTGGACGAAGACCTCGGGATCGGGCTTCTTGCGCTGCACGTCCTCGCCGCAGACGATCGCGTCGAACCAGCCGGCCCAGCGCGGGCCCAGGTGCCGGCCCAGCAGCGCCTCGACGTTGGCGCGGCTGGTCGTCGTGGCGATCGCCATGCGCACGCCCTGCTCGCGGCATTCGCGCATCAGCTCCAGCACGCCGTCGCGCAGCGAGATGCCGGCGCCGGCCACCAGCTCCGCGTACAGCGCGTTCTTCTTCGCGTGCAGCGCACGCGCCAGCGCCTCGCGCTCGCCGGCCAGCGGCGGTGCATCGGGCCGGCGGTTCATGTCGTGCATCAGGCGTTCGCGCCCGCCGGTCACGCACAGCAGTTCGCCGTAGCCCGCCTCGTCCCAGCGCCAGGGCAACCCGAAGGCCTCGAAAGCCTGGTTGAAGGCGACCCGGTGCCCGTCGCGTTCGGTTTCGGCGATCGTGCCGTCGACATCCCACAGCAGCGCTTCGAACTGGCTCATCGCGGGCTCTGGCGCTCAGGCGGCACGCCGCTCGAGGACCTCGAAGGCCGGCAGCGTCTTGCCTTCGAGCACCTCGAGGAAGGCCCCACCGCCGGTCGAGATGTAGTCGACCTCGCGCTCGATGCCGTACTTGGCGATCGCGGCCAGCGTGTCGCCGCCGCCGGCGATGCTGAAGGCCGAGGAATGCGCGATCGCCGCGGCCAGCGTGCGCGTGCCGCCGGCGAACTGGTCGTACTCGAACACCCCGATCGGTCCGTTCCAGACGACCGTGCCGGCGCGCGCGACGATGCCGGCCAGCTCGGCCGCGGTCTTCGGGCCGATGTCGAGGATCATGTCGTCGGCCTCGACCTGGTCCACGCCCACCTTGTTGGCGCGCGCGATGGCCGAGAACTCATTGGCCACCACTACGTCGCTCGGGATCGGCACCGCGGCGCCGCGCTCGCGCATCATCGCGATGATGGCCTTGGCCTCCTCGACCAGGTCCGGCTCGGCCAGGCTCTTGCCGATCGGGTGACCCTCGGCGAGCAGGAAGGTGTTGGCAATGCCCCCGCCGACGATCAGCTGGTCCACGTTCGCGGCCAGGCTCTTGAGGATCGACAGCTTGGTCGAGACCTTGCTGCCGGCGACGATGGCCACCAGCGGGCGGGCGGGCTTTTCCAGCGCGCGGTTGATCGCGTCGATCTCGGCCGCCAGCAGCGGGCCGGCGCAGGCCACCGGCGCGAACCGGGCGATGCCGTAGGTGCTGGCCTCGGCGCGGTGCGCGGTGCCGAAGGCATCGTGCACGAAGATGTCGCAGAGCGCGCCCATCTTGCGGGCGAGCTCCTCGTTGTTCTTCTTCTCGCCCTTGTTGAGGCGGCAGTTCTCGAGCAGCACGACCTGGCCGGGCTCGACGTCGACGCCGTCGACCCACTTGGCGACCAGCGGCACCGGGCGGCCGAGCAGCTCGGCCAGACGCTCGGCCACCGGGGCCAGCGAATCCTCGGGCTTGAACTCGCCCTCGGTCGGGCGGCCGAGGTGGCTGGTCACCATCACCGCGGCGCCGGCGTCCAGGGCCTGCTGGATGCAGGGCACGCTGGCGCGGATGCGGGTGTCTTCGGTGATGCGGCCGGTCGCGTCCTGCGGCACGTTGAGGTCGGCACGGATGAAGACGCGCTTGCCGCTCGCCTGGCCCTGCGCGACAAGGTCGACGAAGCGCAGCACCTTCACAGCGAGGCCCCCACGACCCGCACCATCTCGAGCACCTTGTTGGAGTAGCCCCACTCGTTGTCGTACCAGGCCACGACCTTCACGAAGGTCGAGTCCAGCGCGATGCCGGCCTCGGCATCGAACACGCTGGTCATCGCCTCGCCGCGGAAGTCGGTCGAGACCACCTTGTCCTCGGTGTAGCCC
>DATILD010000067.1:0-28612 GCA_035476815.1 Methylibium sp. | reverse complement strand
ACGTTGGCCAGGCCGATGCCGGTGCCTTCGAAGTCGCTCGATGCGTGCAGGCGCTGGAAGGCGCCGAACAGCTTGTTGGCATAGCTCATGTCGAAGCCCACGCCGTTGTCCCGCACGAAGTAGACGGTTTCGCCGTCCTGCGTCGTGCTCGCGAGCTCGACCCGTGCGTCCGGCTTCTTGCTGCTGAACTTGGCGGCGTTGCCCAGCAGGTTGTCCAGCACCGTGCGGACCAGCGCCGCGTCGGCATGGGCCGTCAGGCCCGGCGCGACGACGAACTGCACGTTGCGCTCGGGGTGCGCATCGGCGATCTCCTTGGCCACGCTCAGGGCCATCTCGCTCAGCTCGACGTTGCGGCGGCGCATTTCGGTACGCATCGTGCGCGCCAGGTTCAACAGGTCATCGATCAACAGGCCCATGCGCTGCGTCGCGGCCCGCACCCGCTGCAGGTAGTCGCGGCCGCGTTCATCGAGACGATCGGCATAGCTTCGCAGCAGCGCCGCGCTGAAGCCTTCGATCGCCCGCAACGGCGTGCGCAGATCATGCGACACCGAGTACGAGAAGCTCTCGAGCTCTTTGTTCGCCAGCTCGAGCTGCTGGGTGCGCTGCGCCACGCGCTGCTCGAGCGTGGCATTCAAGGCCACCACGTCCTCGCGCGCCCGGCGATGCTCGGCGATCTCGACCTGCAGCTGCGCGTTCGCGAGCTGCAGCTCGGTCGCGCCGCGTTCGATCTGGATCAGCATCTGGTTGAACGCGTCGGTCAACAGGCCGACTTCGTCGTTGCCGTCCTTCGCCGCGCGCAGCGAGTAGTCGCGCCGCTCGGTGACCCCCTGCGCCACCTTGGCGATCGCCAGCAAGGGCTCGGTCAGGACCCGCTGCATCACGGACGAGGCCAGCAGGCCGAGCAGCAGGGCGCCGAGCAGCACGGTCAAGACGATGCCGCTGTAGCTCAGCACCCGCGCCGTGCGGCCCAGGTGCTCCCGCAGGAAGACGCTGCCCAGGCGCTCCTGACGGAGTTCGATCGTCCTGAACATCAGCAGATCGTCGCCTTCGACGCGGTGGCCATCGGCCTGGGCGGCGGGAAAGGCGCACGGGCTGTCGCCGGCCTGCTGGTAGGTCGCGAACACCTTGCCGTCGGCGGCGTAGATCGCGGCGCAGCGCGTCTTCGGGCGGGCCCGCAGCGTGGCGAGGTATTCGGACGCGGCCTTCGGGTCGTCGAAGGCCAAAGCCGCGCCGCTGGTCGCGCCGATCATCTCGGCCTGTGTCGTCAGGTCGGAAATGCTGTTGGCCTTGTAGACGACCAGGTCGTAGACGATCATGGCCGCGCCGGCCAGCATCAGCGAGAGGAAGCTGGACAGCCCGATCAGGCCCAGCATCTTCAAGCGCACCGGCAGGTCGCGCAGGCGGGTCATCCTAGCGCTGCCTCGGTGACTTGACCGTGACGGCCAGGCTCAGCACCTTGGAGCTGATCTTCAACCCGACCTGGTCGGCGGCATCGGCGTCGATCTCGAAGCGCACGCGGTTGTCACGGATCACGAAGTTGATCATGCCGACGGGCGTCGTCGGCTTGCTGTTTTCCGTGACGGTCAACACGCTGGCGGACTTCAGGCTCTCGGCCAGCGTCCGCAGGGGCTCGGTCTCGCCGGCACCGATGAAAACGATCTGTGCCGGCGTGACGAATTCAGTCCGCTCGACTCGTTTGACCTGCACCGCGCGGCCGTTGATCTGGCGTCGCTTGGCCAGTTCCTCGAGCACGTCGGCCATGGCGTCCGAGCCCATCACGGCGATGATGAAGGGCGAGGTCGGGCCGGTGAAGGCCTGCGCCGGCCAGTCGACGAACTCGCCGAACTTGAACAGGTAGGCCCCCTTCACTTCGTACTCGATCGATTCGCGCGGGGCATCGCCGCCGGCGGCCTCGTTCGCGGCGCGCAAGGGCAGCCAGGCCGTTGCCAGCGCGAGCAGCATGGCCCGCCGACACAGCCCGCGACCGCTCGGGGCCGTCAGTAGCTCCATAGCACCTTGGCGTAGAACGAGCGCTCGACTTCGCTGCGGGTCGGCGCCGCCATGAACTCGGGGTGGCTCCGATCCAGCAGGTTCTTGCCGCCGATCGACACTTCGACCTCCTTGCGGGGGCGCCAGCCCAGGCGCAAGTCCAGCGCGGTGTAGGCCGGCACGTGGGGGTCCGGCAGCGCGCCGACGCGGCGCAGGGAACTGTCCAGCTCCCAGCCCGCGGCCAGGTCGAGCGACAGCCGCAGCACCGCCTGGTAGCGCGGGTCATTGCCCGCGCCGCGCAGCCCGCTGGGGTCCGGGGCGCCGCCGGCCGACACGCGCAGCGTCTTCTGCTGCCACAGGTAGCCGGCCCGCAGGCGCGCCCAGTCTTTCAGCAGCCAGTCGCCCCAGGTTTCCAGGCCGTAGGCATGGCCTTCGATCCGGTTCGTCAGGACCAGCGGAAAGGCGGCGGGCGGGTTGGTCGGCTGCAGGCTGCGCAGCTTGGCGTAGTCGCTGTAGAACAGCGTCGCCGACAGCGAACCCCGCATGGCGTGGGCGAGCCGATACCCGAGCTCGGCGGTGTTGACGATCTCGGATTGAAAGTCCGGCCCGCCCGCCAGCAGGAACGGCGGCACGGACGGCGAGTAGAGATCCCGGTCGATGCGTGACGGCGCCCGGGCCGAGCGCGCGAGCGCGGCCCAGAGCAGCTGCTCGGGTGCCGGCTTCCAGGCCACGCGCAGGCTCGGCTGCAGGTCGACGCCGCTGTAGTCGTTGCGGTCGGCGCGCACGCCCCAGGTCAGGGTCCAGCGCTCGGGCACCCATTGCCAGCTGTCCTGCACGAACACGCTGAACTGCTTCAATGTCGTTTCGGCGGGAAGAAACGCCAGCAGGGCCGAGTTCGTCACGTCGTCGTGCGACGAACGCAGGCCGGCGCCCCACACGGTGTCGTGTCCTGCGTAGGGCGAGAAGCGGTGCTGGAACTGCAGGTCCCAGGTGTCGCGGCGCTCTGCGAACGTCCCGGGGTAGTCGCGCTCGGTATGGTCGACGTAGAGCTGCAACTCCACGCTGGCCGCGTCGGCGAGCTGGCGGCGCCAGTGGCCCTGCAGGTCATAGCCGCTGATGCGCTTGCGGCCGGGCACCGGCTGGTCGATGCGACCGTCGTAGATGTCGCCCAGCCAGCTCGCGCGGCCCTGAGCCAGCGGTGCGTCGACGCGAAACCCGGCGTGACCGATGCGCCAGGCGTCGCCGGCCGAGAGGCCGTCGGCACGATGGGTGTCGTCGCGCTCGAGGTGCTTCGCGAAAAGGCGATAGGCGACATCGTCGCCGAGGCCTTGCCCATAGCGGACACCGGTGCCGCGTTCCTGATCACCGCCTTGGGCGTAGGCGAGCGCGCCCCGGCTGTCGCGGGCATCGCGCGTGATGATGCTGATGACGCCGTTGACCGCGTTCGCGCCCCATAGCGTCGCGCCCGGTCCGCTGATGACCTCGATGCGGTCGATGTCCTCGAGCAAGGTGTCCTGCACGTCCCAGAACACGCCGGAAAACAGCGGCGTGTACAGGCTGCGCCCGTCGAGCAGCACCAGCAGCTTGTTCGCGGTGGAGCTGTTGAAGCCGCGCGCGCTGATGGCGTACTGGCTGGCGTCGATGCGCGCCACCTGCAGGTTGGGCGCCAGGCGCAAGGCCTCGGCAATGCTGGTGGCGCCCGAGCGCCTGATGTCGTCGGCGGTGATGACGAAGACCGACGCGGCCGCGTCCGACAGCCGCTCGGCCCGGCGCGACACGGAAGAAATCTCGATGTTCGCGAGATCTTCGAGGCTGAGGTCGACCAGGTCGGCTCCGGTCGCCCGGGCTCGCGGGGCTGCTTGTGTCGCGGACCCGGCGGCCGGTGCGCCGTCCGCGCCGAAGCCACCCAATGCAAGCACGAGCGTTCCGACGAAACATCGATCCTTGATCGTTTGCGCCATGACCTCTCCCTGTTCCACGGCGTTCGGGGCATCGATCGCGCGAGTCCGGCGCGCGAACCATCGTTGCAAAGAGCGCGGGCAATCTATCACGAGGATCGGTCGCGCAGGCACCGCGCGAATGAGTCCTGTACGTGATGGAGGTCGCTTGTTGTTCGATGGCTGCGCTCGCACAATGGCCCCAAATGGCGGACGATCCTCGGGCCGAGATCGCCGAGCTGCAGGCTCGGCTTCGCGCATGCAGCGCGAGCCTGGAGGCTGCGAACAAGGAACTCGACACGCTGTGCTACGCGGTCTCGCACGATCTGCGCGCGCCGCTGCGAGCCGTCAACGGCTTCTCGCGCATGCTGATGGACCGCGGACAGGGCCGTCTCGACACGGAAGACCGGCGGCTGCTCCAGGTGGTGCTCACCAGCAGCGCCACGATGGGCCGGATGATCGACGAGCTGGTCGAATTCTCGCGGCTCGGCCGCCAAGCGCTGCGGCCGACCGAGGTCGACATGACCTCGGTGGTGTCCGATGCCTGGGCCGAAGCGGGCGCCGGCTTCGCGGGGCGCCTCGACCTGCAAACCCTGCTGCCCGTTCACGGTGACCGTGCGCTGCTCAAGAAGGCCTGGGTGCAGCTGCTGGCCAACGCGGTCAAGTTCAGCGCCGGCAGCGTGGATCCTGTCATTGTTATCAGGTCCACTCGAGAGGGCCACGAGATAGTCTATGGCGTCCGCGATAACGGGATCGGCTTCGACATGACCTACGCGCCCAAGCTGTTCACCGTCTTCCAGCGTCTGCATGCCTCGCCGGCGTTCCCCGGATCCGGCGTGGGCCTCGCGACGATGGCACGGATCGTCAAGCGGCATGGCGGCCGGGTCGGGGCCGAAAGCAAGGACGGCGGTGGGGCCACGTTCTGGTTCGCGCTGCCCGACCCGCACCTCCCGATGCGGACGGACTCCGAGCCTTCATGGCCATGACACCGCGGGCCATCGAGGCTGCACAGGGAAGATGACCAGCTCCACCCCGCCCAGGAAGATACTGATCGTCGAAGACGTCCCGCTGGACGCCGAGATGATGATGTACGAGCTGCAGCAGGCCGGCCTGTGCAGCGACAGCCGGCGCGTGTCGGACCGGGCCGCGCTGGTCGAGGCACTGCGCGACTTCGCGCCGGACGTGATCTTGTCGGACTTCAGCCTGCCCGGCTTCGACGGCCTCGCCGCGCTGGCGGTCCGGCAGCAGCTGTGTCCCGACACGCCGTTCATCATCGTCTCGGGCTCGCTCGGTGAGGAGCGCGCCGTGCAGATCCTGAAGGCCGGGGCCACCGACTATGTGCTCAAGCACGACCTCACGCGCCTGGCCGCCGCCGTCGACCGGGCACTCGCCGAGAGCGACGCCGCACGCGACCGCCAGCGCATCGCACGCGAACTCGACAGCGAGCGGCGGCTGCTGTCCACCGTGCTGGCCAGTTCGACCGCCTTGGTGGGCCTGTTCGATCCGCAGGGCCGGGTAGTGCGCATCAATCCAGCCGCCGCGGCGGCTTGCGGCATCCCCGAAACGCTGGCCGTCGGGCAACGGTACGCCGACCTGTTCGCCGCACCCGATCGCGCCGACGCGTCGCACGCTGCCTTCGCCCGCATCATCGAACGGCGCGGCGAGCCCGTCGCGGCGCTTGCGCCGTGGCGCGAGCTGAACCGGCTGGGCCGGGTCATCCTGTGGTCGGCGAGCCTGCTCGACGAACCCGGCAGCGCCGGCGAGACCATCGTGCTGGCGGGCATCGACGTCACCGACCAGCAGCAGCAGGAGGAAACCAAGGCGCGCCTGGCCGCCATCGTCGACTCGTCGGACGACGCGATCATGAGCAAGACGCTCGACGGCGTGATCACCAGTTGGAACCATGGCGCCGAGCGGACCTACGGCCATTCGGCGGCGGAGGCGGTGGGCATGTCCGCGCAGCGGCTGTCGCCGCCTGGGCACGAATTCCACGAACGGCAGATTCTCGACTGCGTCCGGCGCGGCGAATCGGTCAATCATTTCGAGACCACGCGCCGGTGCAAGGGCGGCCAGGACATCAGCGTCTCGCTGACGATCTCGGCGATGCGCGATGCCGGCGGGCAGGTGGTCGGGGTATCGGAGATCTCGCGCGACATCTCGCAGCAGAAGCGACTTGAAGAGCTCCGCCTTCGAAGCTTCGAGCTCGAGGCCGAGAACAGCCGCGTGGTGGAAGCCAACCGCCTGAAGAGCGAGTTCCTGGCCAACATGTCGCACGAGCTGCGCACGCCGCTGAACGCCATCATCGGCTTCGGGCAACTCCTGGCGTCGGCCGACGCGGCGCCGTTGACCCCGGAGCGAGGCAAGGCGTTCGCCGACCATATCGTCAAGGCGGGCCACCACCTCCTGTCGCTCATCAACGAGATCCTGAACCTGGCGCAGATCGAGGCGGGCAAGCTCACCTTGTCGCTGGAGTCGGTCGCCGTGATGCCGGTGCTGGACGAATGCCGGTCGATGCTGGAACCGCTGGCTGCGCAGCGCCACATCGAGCTGCTGTTCCCGCAGGACCGCGACATGCACATTCACGCCGATCGAACGCGGCTGAAGCAGGTGCTGCTCAACCTGCTTTCCAATGCGGTCAAGTACAACCGTGACAGGGGCTCGGTGGTCGTCGATTGCGCGCGCTGCGCGCCGGATCGCATCCGCATCTCGGTCCGCGACACGGGAGCCGGGATGCGGTCCGACCAGCTGCAGGCGCTGTTTCAGCCCTTCAATCGACTCGGCCAGGAAGCGGGCGGACCGGAGGGTACCGGCATCGGTCTGGTCGTGACCAAGCACCTGGTCGAGTTGATGGGAGGCGAAGTCGGCGTGACGAGCGCGCCCGGCGCGGGCAGCGTGTTCTGGATCGAACTGGGGTGGAGCGCGCCCACCGCGGCTGCCGTGGCGCTGCCGCTGCAGGCGCGCGCGGCTGCCAACGCTCCGGCCGATGCCGCCGGCACGCCCGCCACGGTCCTTTGTGTCGAGGACAACCCGGCCAGCCTCCACTTGATACGGGAGGCGCTGTCCTTCCGCAAGGACGTGCAGCTGCTGACCGCGTCGAACGGTCAAGCGGGCGTCGAGATGGCACGCAGGCACCTGCCGGACGTGATCCTGATGGACAACAACATGCCGGTGCTGAGCGGCAGGGAGGCGCAGGCGATCCTGCGGGGAGACCCGAAGACCGCGGGCATACCCATCATCGCGATCAGCGCGAACGCGATGCCGGGAGCGATCGCCAGCGGCCTGGCCGCCGGGTTCTTCCGCTACCTGACCAAGCCGATAGAACTTGCGGCACTGGCGGATGCCCTCGACAGTGCCTTGAGGCTTGCGGCCAGCAGGAAGCGAGTCTGAGTCGCCTGCCGACAGGCGGCGGCCCCCAACGGGCTGCGCGGTGGCGGGCGGTCAGAACAGGAAGTAGCGCTGCGCCATCGGCAGCACCGCCGCCGGTTCGCAGGTCAGCAGCTGGCCATCGGCACGCACCTCGTAGGTCTGCGCGTCGATCTGCATGCGTGGCAGCCAGGCGTTGTGGACCATGTCGGTCTTCTTCACGGTCCGGCAGCCCTGCACCGCGGCGAGCGCCTTGGCGAGCCCGTAGCGCCCGGCCACGCCACCCGCCAGCGCGGCCTGGCTGACGAAGCTCAAGGACCCGCGCGCCAGCGCACCGCCGTAGCTGCCGAACATCGGCCGGACGTGCACCGGCTGCGGCGTCGGGATGCTGGCGTTGGCGTCGCCCATCAGCGCCGTGGCGATGAAGCCGCCCTTGATCACCAGGCTGGGCTTGACGCCGAAGAAGGCCGGCCGCCACAGCACCAGGTCGGCCCACTTGCCGACCTCGACGCTGCCGACCTCGTGCGCGATGCCATGCGCGAGCGCCGGGTTGATCGTGTACTTGGCGACGTAGCGCTTGGCGCGGAAGTTGTCATTGCGCGCCGAGTCGGGCGCCAGCGCACCGCGCTGGACCTTCATCTTGTGCGCGGTCTGCCAGCAGCGGATCACGACCTCGCCGACGCGGCCCATGGCCTGCGAGTCGGAGCTGAAGATGCTGATCGCGCCGAGGTCGTGCAGGATGTCCTCGGCCGCGATCGTCTCCTTGCGGATGCGGCTCTCGGCGAAGGCCAGGTCCTCGGCGATCGATGCGTCGAGGTGGTGGCACACCATCAGCATGTCGAGATGCTCGTCGATGGTGTTGACGGTGTAGGGCCGCGTCGGGTTGGTGGAGGAGGGCAGCACGTTGGCCTCGCCGACGACCTTCAGGATGTCGGGCGCGTGGCCGCCGCCGGCGCCCTCGGTGTGGAAGGTGTGGATCGTGCGGCCCTTGAAGGCGGCGATGGTGTCCTCGACGAAGCCGCTCTCGTTGAGCGTGTCGGTGTGGATCGCGACCTGGGTGTCGGTGTCCTCGGCCACCGTCAGGCAGCAGTCGATCGCCGCCGGGGTGGTGCCCCAGTCCTCGTGCAGCTTCAGGCCGATCGCGCCGGCCTCGATCTGCTGCCGCAGCGCCTCGGGCCGGCTGGCGTTGCCCTTGCCCATGAAGCCCAGGTTCATCGGGAAGGCATCGGCCGCCTGCAGCATGCGGGCGATGTTCTCCGGCCCCGGCGTGCAGGTGGTCGCGAAGGTGCCGGTGGCCGGGCCGGTGCCGCCGCCCAGCATCGTCGTCACGCCGCTGTTCAGCGCCTCGTCGATCTGCTGCGGGCAGATGAAGTGGATGTGGCTGTCGATGCCGCCGGCGGTGACGATCATGCCCTCGCCGGCGATGACCTCGGTGCCCGGGCCGATGACGATGTCCACGCCCGGCTGCACGTCGGGGTTGCCGGCCTTGCCGATCGCGCAGATGCGCTGGCCGCGCAGGCCGATGTCGGCCTTGACGATGCCCCAGTGGTCGAGGATCAGCGCGTTGGTGATCACGCAGTCGACCGCGTCGGCGGCCCCCGGGCCGTTGGGCCGCTGCGACTGGCCCATGCCGTCGCGGATGGTCTTGCCGCCGCCGAACTTCACCTCCTCGCCATAGCTGCCGGCGCGCAGCGTGTAGTCGGCCTCGACCTCGATGATCAGGTCGGTGTCGGCGAGGCGGATGCGGTCGCCGACGGTCGGGCCGTACATCTCGGCATAGGCGCGGCGGCCGAGGGTTGCCATGTCAGGTGCTTTCTTTGTGGTGCGCGGTCTGCGGGCGGGCCGGCGGCGGGGCTTCGGTGGGGTCCCACAGGCGCCCCGCCACCGACCCACCCGCAGACCTGAAGGACCGGCTGTTCGACCCCACCAGAACCACCGTGTGTTCAGAGGCCGGGGGCAGGTACCCGCCGGGGCGACTCTGCCCACGCCGAGGAGCGGAGTGCAGCGGGGGGCAGCCTGCCGTATGCCGGCGGACCGGCGAGGACGATTTATGCGTCGTCGCGTTCAGCGACGGCGCGAAGCGACCGCAGCCGCCCCCGCGGAGCGAGCACCGCAGGGGAGCCGAGCCATAGGCGAGGCCGTGGCAGTCGGAGCCCCGGCGGGTGCCTGCCCCCGGCCGAAGACTCGCAATAGCAGCCGCCACCCTAGAGCGCCCCCTGTATCGTCCCGCGGAACCCCCACACCGCGCGCACCCCCGCGTAATCCACCAGCTCCACGGTCCGCTGCTGCCCCGGCTCGAAGCGCACCGCCGTGCCCGACGCGATCGCCAGGCGCATGCCCCGCGCGGCCGCACGGTCGAAGGACAGCGCCGGGTTGGTCTCGGCGAAGTGGTAGTGCGAGCCGACCTGGATCGGCCGGTCGCCGCGGTTCTCGACCACCAGCGTGATCGTGCGTCGGCCCGGCATCAGCGCATGCTCCGGGCCGTCACCGACCAGCAGCTCGCCCGGGGTCATCGCAGCGCGAGCCAGGTCGCCGCGACGAGCAGCACGCTGGCCGCCATCCACAAGACGAGCCTTTGGACGCGCGCGTCCGCCACGGTGCGAGTCGAGGGTCGTTCGTGCTTCATGGTGCGCCTCATGCAATGGGTTGGTGCACGGTCACCAGTTTGGTGCCGTCGGGGAAGGTCGCCTCGACCTGGATCTCGGGAATCATCTCGGCCACGCCGTCCATCACGTCGGTGCGGGTCAGCACGGTGCGGCCCTCGCTCATCAGGGCGGCGACGCTCTTGCCGTCGCGCGCGCCCTCGAGGATGGCCGCGCTGATCAGCGCCACCGCCTCGGGGTGGTTGAGCTTCAGGCCGCGCGCGCGGCGCCGCTCGGCCAGCAGCGCGGCGGTGAACAGCAGCAGCTTGTCCTTCTCGCGCGGGGTCAGGTCCATGCGCTGATTTCAGCACGAGCGATGCCAGCCCGCCGGCTGGTGCGCTTCTTGATGCTCTCTCCACCCCATGGACGCCACCAGCCCCGAACCGATCCAGCGCGTCGTCAAGGTCCGGCGCGACTACAACAGCTGGGTCGCGCGCGAATCGATGGAGGACTACGCGCTGCGCTTCACCGCACGCTCCTTCCGCAAGTGGTCGCCGCTGCGGGTGGCCAACACCGCGCTCGGCGGCGCGGCCTCGTTCCTGATCCTCGAGGCGATCGGCGCCACGCTGCTGGTGCGCTACGGCTTCACCAACGCCGCGCTGGCGATCATCGTGACCGGGCTGGTGATCTTCCTGGCCGGCCTGCCGATCAGCGTCTACGCGGCGCGCCACGGCGTCGACATGGACCTGCTGACCCGCGGCGCCGGCTTCGGCTACATCGGCTCGACCATCACCTCGCTGATCTACGCGAGCTTCACCTTCATCTTCTTCGCGCTCGAGGCCGCGGTGATGGCCTATGCGCTGGAGCTGGCCTTCGACATTCCGCCGGCCTGGGGCTATCTGCTGTGCGCGCTGGTGGTGATCCCGCTGGTGACCCACGGCGTCACCGCGATCGGCCACCTGCAAGCCTGGACGCTGCCGCTGTGGGGCGTACTGCTGGTCGCGCCTTTCGTCGCGGTGCTGCACGCCAACCCGGGGCTGATCGACGGGCTGACGGCCTATGCCGGCGAGTCGGGTCGCCACGGTGGCTTCGAATGGCTGGCCTTCGGCGCGGCCACCACCGTCGGCATCGCGCTGATCACGCAGATGGGCGAGCAGGCCGACTACCTGCGTTTCATGCCGGAGCGCACGGCCGCCAACCGCGGCCGCTGGTGGGCGGGGGTGCTGGTCGGCGGGCCGGGCTGGGTGCTGCCCGGCGTGCTGAAGATGCTGGGCGGCGCGCTGCTGGCCTACCTCGCGATCACGCTGGCGGTGCCGACCGAGCGCGCGGTCGACCCGAACCAGATGTACCTCGCCGCCTACGAGATGGTGTTCTCGCACTACGGCACCGCGGTCGCGGCGACGGCGCTGTTCGTCGTGATCTCGCAGCTCAAGATCAATGTCACCAATGCCTACGCGGGCTCGCTGGCCTGGTCGAACTTCTTCTCGCGGCTCACGCACAGCCACCCGGGCCGCGTCGTCTGGGTGGTGTTCAACACCCTGATCGCGCTGCTGCTGATGGAGCTCAACGTGTTCTCGGCGATGGGCGAGGTGCTCGGGCTCTACTCGAACATCGCGATCGCCTGGATGATGGCGGTGGTGGCCGACCTGGTCGTGAGCAAGCCGCTGGGCTGGTCGCCGGCCGGCATCGAGTACCGGCGCGCGTTTCTCTACGACGTCAACCCGGTCGGCGTCGGCGCGATGGGCATCGCCTCGCTGCTGTCGGTGGCGGCCCACCTGGGCGCCTTCGGGCCGGCGGCGCAGGCCTTCTCGGCGGCGATCGCGCTGGTGACGGCCTTCGTCGCGGCGCCGGCGCTGGCCTGGGCCACGAAGGGGCGTTACTACCTCGCGCGCCCCGTCGAGCCGGCGGCCGAGGGGGGCTGCGCGCGGCTGCAGCGCTGCTGCATCTGCGAGCGCGAGTACGAGGGCGAGGACATGGCCCGCTGCCCGGCCTACGGCGGGCCGATCTGCTCGCTGTGCTGCACCCTCGACGCCCGCTGCGGCGACCTGTGCAAGCCGCCCGAGGCACGCCTGGCCGTGCAGTGGAGCACCGCGCTGCGGCGCCTGCTGCCGCGCGCCGTCTGGCCCCACCTCGACACCGGGCTCGGCCACTACCTGCTGCTGATGCTGATCGTGCTGCCGGTGCTGGCGGCGATGGCGGCGCTGCTGGAGGGCCAGGGCTTCGGCATCGCCTTCGCCGTGATGCTGCTGCTGGCCGGCGTGGTGTGCTGGTGGCTGGTGCTGGCGCACAAGAGCCGCGAGGTCGCGCAGGAGGAGTCGAACCGCCAGACCCATCTGCTGATGCGCGAGATCGAATCGCACCGCATCACCGATGCCCAGCTGCAGCAGGCCCGCGTCGTGGCCGATCGCGCCAACCAGGCCAAGAGCCGCTACATCACCGCGATCAGCCACGAGCTGCGCACGCCGCTGAACAGCATCCTCGGCTATGCGCAGCTGCTCGAGGAGGACGAGGCCATGCCGCCGCGCCGCGCCCAGGCGGTGCGCGTGATCCGCCGCGGCGGCGACCACCTGCTCGGCGTGATCGAGGGCACGCTGGACCTGGCGCGCATCGAGGCCGGGCGCCTGGCGCTCGAGCCGCGGCCGATGCGCTTCGCCGACTGCCTGCAGGAGCTGGCGGGCCTGATGCAGCTGCAGGCGCTCGCCAAGGGCCTGGCCTTCGAGACCGACTTCGCCGCCACGCTGCCCGAGGTGGTGCGCGCCGACGAGCAGCGGCTGCGCCAGATCCTGATCAACGTGCTGGGCAATGCGGTCAAGTTCACGGCCCGCGGCCGGGTCGTGTTCCGCGTCGTCCATGCGCGCGACACCGCGCGCTTCGAGATCGAGGACTCGGGCCCCGGCATGAGCGAGGACGAGCTGGCCCGCGTGTTCGAGCCCTTCCAGCGCGGCTCGGCCGCCGGCGCCAGCAGCAGCGGCGGCTCGGGTCTCGGGCTGACGATCGCGCGCATGCTGACCGACCTGATGGGCGGCGAGATGACGGTCGCCAGCACGCCGGGCCAGGGCACGACCTTCGGCATCCGGCTGTTCCTGCCCGAGCTGCATGGCGCGGTCGTGCCGCGCGCGTTGCCGCGCGGCGCGCGCAGCGGCTACCTCGGCCCGCGCCGCCGCGTGCTGGTGGTCGACAACGAGGAGGCCGACCGCGAGCTGCTGGTGCACCTGCTGCAGCCGCTGGGCTTCGAGCTCCTGCTGGCCGCGGCGGGCGAGGAGGCGCTGGCGCTGCTGCGCGCCGGCGCGGCGCCCGACGCGATCCTGATGGACCTGGCGATGCCCGGCATCGACGGTTGGGAGGCGATCCGGCGGCTGCGCTCCGAGGGGCTGGCGCCCGACGCGCCGGTCGCCATCGTCTCGGCCAATGCCTTCGACAAGGCGCTGGAGAACGATGTCGGCATCGCCGCGGCCGACTTCATCGTCAAGCCGGTGCGCCTGCCCGAGCTGCTCGACTGGCTGGGCGCGCGGCTCGCGCTGCACTGGATCGAGGCCCCCGCGGCCGCACCGGTGGTGCCTCCGGACGAGGGCCCGCGTCCCGAACCCGCGGCGCTGCAGGCGCTGGCCGGGCTGGTGCGGCTGGGCCATGTGCGCGGCATCGCCGCCGAGCTCGACCGGCTCGAGGCCGCCGCGCCGCACTGCGCAGCCTTCACGGCCCGCGCCCGCGCGCTGGTGCGCGACTACCGGCTCGAGGCGCTGGCCGCGCTGATCGACCCCGCCACCGACCATGACGACACCGTCCGCACTGCTTGAACGCGCCGCCCCCGGCGTGGTGCTGATCGTCGACGATCAGCCCGACAACCTGGCGCTGCTGCACGATGCGCTCGACGAATCGGGCTACACCGTGCTGGTGGCCACCGGCGGCGCCAGCGCGCTCGAGCGTTGCGGCCATGCCCAGCCCGACGTCGTGCTGCTCGACGCGGTGATGCCGGGCCTCGACGGCTTCGAGGTCGCGCGCCGCCTGAAGGCCGGCGCGGCGACGGCGCACATCCCGATCGTCTTCATGACCGGGCTGGCCGCGACCGAGCATGTGGTCGCCGCCTTCGAGGCCGGCGGCGTCGACTACGTGACCAAGCCGATCCGGCCGCGCGAGGTGATCGCGCGCATCGCCACCCATGTGCGCGGCGCGCGCCAGGCGCGCCAGGCGCGCAACGCGCTCGACGCGTTCGGCCATGCGGTGATGACGGTGCGCGCCGCCGACGCCCGCATCGTCTGGCAGACGCCGCTGGCGCGCGAGCTGCTGCAGGCCCTGCGTGCGGTGGCCGACGACGGCCACCGCCTCGCCGCGCCGCTGGCCGACTGGGTGCAGGCCCAGGCGGTGCTGGCCGTGGGTCATGCGCTGGGCCGCCAGGCCCGCCCCGGCGGCCAACCGCTGCTGCTGGCGCGCGACGGCCGGCGCGTCAGCTTCGCGCTGCACGAGGCCACCGGCGACGACGAGTGGCTGGTGGTGCTGACCGAGAGCAATGACCGCGGCGCGATCGAGTCGCTGGTGCTGGCCTTCCGCCTGACCGCGCGCGAGGCCGAGGTGCTGCACTGGGTGATCCAGGGCAAGACCAACCGCGACATCGGCGAGATCCTCGGCACCAGCCCGCGCACCGTGACCAAGCACCTGGAGCATGTGTTCGAGAAGCTCGGTGTCGAGACCCGCACCGCGGCGGCCAACATGGCGCTGGCACGCACCAAGGCCTAGGGCCTGTTAACGCCGCCCTGCGGCCTGCGCGGCCCGGGCCATGGGTCACGCGAGCCCTCCGATAGCGTTAACAGGCCCTGGCGGGCCTCAAGTTTGCATGGGAGAGACCGACATGCAGTCGTGAGCCCGTGCGCAGCGTCTGCACCATCGGCCCCGACACCCCACGCATGCACCACCTCTTCACGAGACTGCTCGGCCGACTGAGCGTCAGCCGCAAGCTGATGCTGATCTACCTGCTGGACCTGTCCGCGGTGATCTATGTCAGCAGCATCCTGATCAACGAGAAGTACATCGCGATCGATTTCGCGCGCAAGGAGGTGCAGGGCAATGCCTACATCGCCGGCGTGCGTGAGGGCATGCTCGATGCGGCACGCCTGCGCACCGGGGTCGAGCCCGCGCCTGCCGCGCTGGCGGTGCGCGATCACGGCCTGCGACTGGCCGAGCAACGCCACGGCGACGGCCTGCGCAGCGCCGAACCCGGTGCGGCCTTCCGCGAGGCGCTGCAGCAGGTCGGCGCCGCCGGCGCCGACGGCCGTGCCGCCGCCGTCGGTGGCGCGCTGACGCGCGGCAACGAGCTGGTCACGCGCATCGGCAACCAGTCCAATCTCATTCTCGACCCCGACCTCGACAGCTACTACACGATGTCGCTGATCGTGCTGCGCTACCCCGAGCTGCTGCAGCTGGCCCACGCCGTGGGCGCGCACCTCGAGGCCGCGGCGACGGAACGCGGCGGTTCGGGCTCGGCGCTGCGCACGCAGTACCTCGTTCTCGAGGGTCGGCTCGATGCGGCCGCCCAGGCCATCGGGCAGGACCATGCCGAGGCCTTCGCGGCCGGCACCCCGGCGCTGGCCGAGCGGCTGCGCCCGCGCCTCGAGGGTCTTCAGCGGGCCATCGACGGCTTCCGCGGCGCGTCGCGCGCCTTGATCGACCAGGGCGCCGCCCCGGCCGCGCTGACGCACGTGCGCGAGACCCAGGCGGTGCTGATCCGCGAGGTCGAGCTCGCCTGGACCGAGGGCGGCCAGGTGCTCGACGGCCTGCTGGCGGCCCGCATCGAGGGGCTGTTCCAGCGCATGTGGCTGCACCTGGGCACGGCGCTGGTGCTGCTGGCGGCGATCCTGGGCATGGTGACGATCGTCGCGCGCGCGATCGCGCGGCCGCTCGCCAGGCTGGCCGGCGTGGCCGACACGGTGCGCCGCACCGCCGACTACTCGCTGCGCGCGAGCTGGCACAGCGGCGACGAGATCGGCCGCCTGGTCGTCGCCTTCAACGAGATGCTCGGCCGCCTCGACCTCGAGCGCGAGACGCAGAAGGAGCTCGCCGCCTCGGCGCGCGCCGCCGAGGCCCAGCGCGCGCTGGTGGAGTCCACGCCGATCGCGCTGGTCGTCACCTCGGTGCCCGGCCACGAGGTGCTGCACGCCAACCCGCCGGCGGCCGCCTGGCTGGCCGGCCACCGCATCGATCCCTGGCGCGCCGGGCTGGAGCCGGCGGTGCGCTCGCGCTTCTTCCAGCAGCTCGCCGACCGCGACGCGGTCGACCAGTTCGAGGTGCGCTGGGGCCTCGGCAGCGAGCCCACCTGGGCGGTGCTGTCGGCCCGCCGCGTCGTCTTCGAAGGACGCGACGCGGTGCTCACGGCCTTCACGCCGATCAACCACCTGAAGGTGATGGAGCGGCGCCTCGAACTGTGGGCCAAGGTGTTCCAGGCCTCGAGCGAGGGCATCGTCATCGTCGACGGCGTGCAGCAGGTGCTGACCATCAACCGCGCCTTCATGCGCGCCACCGGCTTCGAGCTCCAGGAGGTGCTGGGCGGCCGGCCGGGCGAGCTGTTCTTCGACGCCCGCCAGGCCGCCGCGCTCGAGGACCTGTGGCTGGGCGTGGCCCAGCGCGGCAGCTGGAGCGGCGAGATCGGCGTGCGCCGCCGCGACGGCAGCAGCTACCCGGCCTGGGTGATGGCCAGCGCGGTGCGCGAGCCCGACGGCAGCACCTCGCACACCATCATCATCTCGGTCGACATCACCGACCGCAAGGAGAGCGAGGCCCGCATCCGCTACCTCGCCGAGCACGACGTGCTGACCGAGTTGCCCAATCGCGCACAGTGCACCGAGCGGCTGCGCCTCGCGGTGCAGCAGGCGCGCCGCAACGGCGAGCAGGTGGCGGTGATGTTCATCGATCTCGACCGCTTCAAGGACATCAACGACTCGCTCGGCCACCATGTCGGCGACGGGCTGCTGCGCTCGGTGGCGCGGCGTCTCGGCGAGGCGGTGCGCGAGGGCGACACCGTCAGCCGGCTGGGCGGCGACGAGTTCGTCGTCGTGCTCGGCGGCGTGCGCGGTGTCGAGGAGGTCGCGCACGTGGTAGAGCAGCGGCTGATCCCGCGCATCCGCGCGCCGCACCGCGTCGGCGAGCTGGACCTGACGGTGTCGTGCAGCGTCGGCATCGCGATCTTCCCGGACGATGCCGAGGACCTCGACGCGCTGATGCGCCACGCCGACACCGCGATGTACCAGGCCAAGGCGGCCGGCCGCGACGGTGCGCAGTTCTTCACCCCCGAGATGACCGAGCGCGCCCAGCAGCGCCTGCAGCTCGAGGCCGACCTCAAGCGCGCCGTCGAGCAGCAGCAGTTCGTGCTGCACTGGCAGCCGCGGGTCGACGCGCAGCGCGGCGGCCTGCGCGGCGTCGAGGGCCTGCTGCGCTGGCAGCACCCGACACAGGGCCTGGTGCTGCCGGGCCAGTTCATCACCGTGGCCGAGGAGACCGGGCTGATCGTGCCGATCGGCCGCTGGGTGATCCAGCAGGCCTGCCGCCAGGCCGAGCGCTGGCGCGACGAGGGCCTGCCCTCGTTCGGCGTGTCGATCAACCTGTCGGCGCTGCAGCTCAGGGAGTCGTCGCTCGCCGACGACGTGGCCGACTGCCTGGCGCGGCACCGCATCCCCTCGGGCCAGCTCGAGCTGGAGCTGACCGAGTCGATGGTGATGAACGACGCCGAGGGCCACCTGCGCCAGATGCACGCGCTGCGCGCGCTGGGCGTGAAGCTGTCGATCGACGACTTCGGCACCGGCTACTCCAGCCTGGCCTACCTGAACCGGCTGCCGATCGACAAGCTCAAGATCGACCGCGGTTTCGTGCACGACATGCTGTCCGACCCGACCGATCGCGCGATCACGATGGCCATCATCGGGCTGGGCCACACGCTCGGGCTGAAGGTGGTGGCCGAGGGCGTGGAGCGCGAGGCCGAGGCCGTGGTGCTGCGCGAGGCGCTGTGCGACGAACTGCAAGGCTACCTGTACGCCCGGCCGATGCCCGCGGAGGCGCTGGCAGCGTGGATCGCGGCGCGCGGCGACGCGGGCGGGGCAACACGGAGCCCGATGGCGGAGGCCGAGGAAGGCTAGACGCTTCGACGGCCCCCGGCGTCACCGCCGGGCAGCGCCGGCTCGAGGCGCGCGCTCCGCCGTCGCTCGTTCGAGCTGCGGGCGCTACTGCACCAGCAGCACGCGCATGCCCAGCGACGAGCCGCCGACCCGGTCGAGCACCTGGATCGTCGTCTGCCGCGGCCGGAAACCCTCGGGCAGCGGGGCCGTGCCGCGGAGCACCTCGTGCGGGCCGAGCCGCAAGGGCACCGGCGCCAGCGTCACGTTGCCCGCGCTGCCGCTCGCGGTCTCGCCGGCCACCACCAGCTGCAGCACGCCGGGCAGCGGTGCGCCACCGGGCCGCGCGGACCGGCTCAGCACCAGTTCCCAGGTGAGCTTGCCGTTGCGGGCGCTCAGCTCGCCGCTGCGCACCGACACGCTGCCGCCGCGCGGGTCGGCCGGCAAGGCGGCCACCAGCGTGGCGACGTCCTGCTTCAGCTGATCGATGGTGGTGCGGCTGGCGGCATGCGCGGTGACGGCGCCGTCCTTCTGCGCCAGCGTCTCCTCGAGCTTGCGGCTGACGTCGGCCAGCTCGGCCGACAGACGCCTCTGCTCGGCCTCGGCGCGGTCGAGGGCGCTGCGCAGACGCTCGCCGGCCTCGGCCGACAGGCGCGGCGGGAGGTGGTAGGCCTGCACGTAGAGCACGCCGCCGGCGCCGGCGGCCAGGCCGCACAGCAGCAGCAGCAGCCAGCGCGGTGGTCGGCCACGGGAGCGCCGGTAGCCGGCGGGTTCGAAGGGAACGGGCTTGAACATGGTTTCGCGAGCGTACAACGGGTCGTTTCACGAATCGATACAGCTCGTGCCGCGACCGCGGCGGCAGTTCTGCACGCGCGCGGCGCCCGGACGGCGCGGCGGACGGCAGCCGGCCCTAACATCCGCGCCGGCCGCTCTTGGCCAAGGGGCATGCTTCCATGATGAAAACGCTGTTGGGTCTTGCACTGGTCGCCACGCTGGCGGGCTGCGCCATCTACACGCCGTCGGGCGCCATCGTCGTCGACCCGCAGGGATCGGGCCAGGGCGGCGGCGGCTTCTGTCCGCCGGGACAGGCGAAGAAGGGCAACTGCTGACATTCGCTGCCGTCGGTTGCGACGGCAGCGTTCAAGCCTGGGCCGCCTTGGCGTCGCCGCCGCCGAGCGGCTGCGCGCGCATCTTGGCGTTGATGTAGGCGCCGTGCGGCACGTGCAGCAGGTCCGACAGTCGCCGCATCACATGGTTCTCGTGCGCCGACAGCGTGCCGTCGGCATAGGCGACGCGCCACAGCTGCTCGACCATCCAGACCTTCTGCTCCATCGTGTAGACCGCGTTGATCCGCGAGGTGAAGGCGAAGAAGTCGGTCGCCTCGCGCGCGGTTTCCAGCGCGAGCTCGAGCAGGCGCTCGAGCTCGTCGGGTGCGAGCGAGAACCTGTCGCGCAGCGCCAGGATGACGGCGCTGCGCTCGTCGGCATGCAGCTCGGCGTCCGAGCGCATCACCTCGACCAGCAGCACGGCGGTGGCGAGCTGCAGCGTGTGTTCCGCCGCCGCGGGTGGCGCCATCGCGCTCGGCGCGGTGACGGCGCGCAGCAGGTCTTGCAGGGTGCGTAGCATGGGGTGGAGGATCGCACACCGCCGAAGCCCGATGCCGCGGCGGCGTCAGGCCAGCCGCTTGCGCAGCTGCGCGTAGACCTCCGGGTGGTTCAGCAGCGCCAGGTGGCCGATGCCGTGACCGACCCATTGCCGGTCGGCCGCGAAGCCCAGCGTGTGCGCCGGGTCCCGATGGCGCCCGAGCGCGCTGTCCAGGGGCACCAGCCCGTCGCCGATCAGCCGGTCCTTGACGCGGTCGGACCGCGGCCCGACACAGGCCGCCAGCGCATGGCAGCGCACCTGCGCCGGCAGCGGCACGGGCTGCCGCGTGTCGGCGCCACGGGCGAAGCGGTCGCGGCCGGCCCAGTCGGCGTCGAGCAGGCTGCCGTGGCGCAGGTCGGTGATGCCGGCGCTGCGGAGCTTGCCGAGCCGCGCGAACGGGGCGGCGTAGGGCATGGCGCCGAGCAGCAGGTCGATGCCATGGCCGGCGCGCTCCAGCGGCGCGCCATGGTGCGGCGTGCCGAGGCAC
This sequence comes from Methylibium sp., assembly GCA_035476815.1. Lineage (GTDB taxonomy): Bacteria > Pseudomonadota > Gammaproteobacteria > Burkholderiales > Burkholderiaceae_C > Methylibium. The sequence goes on along the minus strand of DATILD010000067.1, from coordinate 8,517 downwards.
ACCAGGTCGTCCACGCGCGCGACCCAGCGCTGGCCGGCCAGGGCGCCCTGGTGCAGGGCGCTGCGGGCCAGCAGGCCGCCCATGCTGTGGCCGAGCAGCACCAGACGCTGGACCGGCCACGGCCACTGGTCGAGCAGGCACTCGAGCTGTTGCGCCAGCGCCTGCCCGTTGGTCGAGACATGCAGGCCGCTGTTGTAGTGCAGGTAGACGGGCGTGTAGCCGAGGTCGCGCGCGAGGGCCGCGCCATGGTCGTGGCCCTCGCGCAACCATTGCAGGTCGTTCATGCACAGGCCGTGGATCAGCACGAGCAGGCGTCCGCCGACGTCGGGCAGGTCGGCCGCCTCGAGCCGCAGCGGCCGGCCGCCGCGGCGCCAGGCCATCGTCGTGGCGAGCGGGTTGCCGGTGGCCGCGAGGTGGTCGCCGAGCACGCCGTTCAAGGCCGCAAGCAGGGCCTCGCGCGACGGACTCGGCTCGTCCGGGTCCGACCGCGGCAGCCAGCCCAGCAGGGCGTCGAGGCTGCCGCCGGCCACCCGCGTGACGCCGCGCACGGCCTGGTAGACCTGACCGGTCAGGCCTCCCGTGCGCGCCGACGCCGCGGCGGAGCCGGGCCGGCGCAGGATGCGCGCATGCACCGCCTCGACCAGGTCGGTCAGGCCGGCCGTGGCGTCGGTGGCCAGGCGCGCGGCGCCGCGCGCATCGGCGCCGCGCAGCGCAAAGCGGCGCGCCTTGCCGCTCATTGGGCAACCGCCGTGCTTTGCACTGCGGTGCGAGTCCCTTCGGGCGGCCGGGCGGGGCTCATGCCGGCCCGCCGCGCCGATAGGTCAGCAGCCGGCCCTTGTAGGCGCTGACGACCGCCGGCGCGGCCACGTCGATCCGCTCCTCGCCGCAGCCGAAACCCTGCGCCGCCATGTGCCGGGTGAAGGCGGCGCGGTTGCCGCGATCGGGGTCGACGATCCACACCTCGGCCGACGCGCTGCCGTGGCGGCCGATGAAGCGGGCCAGGCCGCCGGTGGGGTCGCGCTCGTAGAGCAGGTCGCTGCCGATGATCAGGTCGTAGCGGTCCCGCACGATCGAGCTCGACGACGAGGACGAGCGGGCCGCGGCCTCGCGGCCCCAGTGGCCATGCCGGTAGTTCAGCGGCGGCAGCCGGTTCAGCCGCAGGTTGGCGCGCAGGAAGCTCGAGGCCAGCGGGTGGCAGTCGCTCGCGGTCACGTCGGCGCCGCGGCGATGGCCCACCAGGCTGGCCAGCGCCAGGCCGCAGCCCACCTCGAGGATGCGCTCGCCGGCGCGCACCGGCCGCTGCGCGAGCCGCGCCGCCAGCTGCAGGCCCGAGGGCCAGGGCATGCCGAACAGCGGCCACGCGGCCGACGAGATGCCCAGTCGCTCGGCCTGGCCCTGAGGGTCGTGGAACTGCTGGCGGTCCAGCAGCGAGCGGATGCGCAGGTCGGCGACGCCGGCGATGGCGATGCTCGCGTGCAGGGTGCGGTAGGCGGGCATCGTGGGGGGCGCCGCAGGCAGCCCGGCGGCGCGGAAGACGGAGCCCGAGTGTGACAGTCGAGCGCCGCCCGTGCCCCTGCGCGTTGCCGAATCAGAGCGGCTCGACCTGCGGGGACGCGCGCCGCTGCGCCATCTCGCGCGCCATGTCGCGCTGGGCGCGTTCGGGCAGGCGGGTGCGCAGCTGGGGATAGATGAAGGCCTCCTCCAGCGCGATGTGGTCATGCGACAGCGCCGTGAACACCTGCACCGCCTCGTGCAGCGCGTCGAGGTCGACCCACGATTGCCCGCTGGCGATGGCGTCGAGCTGGGGGCCGATCTCGCGCCAGTTCTGCTCGAGCCAGCGATGGTCCTGGCGCAGCCGCAGCACGGCCTGGACGGTGCTCGCGTCGCCGCGGTCGAGCAGCGCCGGGAACACATGCCGCTCCTCGTCCTCGTGGTGCAGGTGGGCGTTGCCTTCGAAATGCGCGTGGACCTCGCGGGCCAGCGCACGGGCATCGGCGTCGACCTCGCCGCGGCGCAGCGCCGACGTCAGCGCCGCGAGCCTGCCGAGCGCCACGAGGGTGTGGCGATGGCAGACGTCGAGGACGTCGAAGCCCTGCAGCGTCGGCACGCCCTGCTCGGTATCGCTGGGGATCAGGGTGGTCATGGCAGCCTCCGGCCATCGCCCGCGGACGTCGCGGGGCATGCCGTCAGCCTAGGCCCCGGGCGGCGCGTCGGCCTTGATCTGGCGCAAGCGCCTAGGGACGCGCGATCTCGGCCCGGAAGGCCCGCAGCTGCGCCTTCAGCTGCCGAGCATGGTCGACGCCCAGGCGCAGCAGGATCTTCTGCCCGGCCGGCCGCGCCTCGAGCGCGGGATCGGCGAACTCGTAGCGCGTCCAGGGCTGGGCCACCGGTATCGGCCCCTTGACCTGGGTCAGCACGACCGGCAGCGGCCCGGCCGGCTCGGGCGTCGCGAGCAGCAGGTCGATCACGTCGACCAGCCGGTCGTTGAAGTACTTGCCGGGGTAGCCCAGCTCCTCGTAGGCCGCCTGGAAGTGTGGGTAGTAGCGCTTGTAGAGCGCGGCGGCGCGGGCCGGGTCGACGGTGGTCGCAAAGCGCACGAACGGACCGTAGCGCTGTGCGTTGGTGTCGGCGATGCGCTGCACACCGTCGCGCTCCGCGGTGACGAAGCGGCCCGGTGTCGGCACGACCGGCCACAGCCGCGGCGGCGCGATCTCGCGGCCGAGCGCGTCGACGGTCGCGACGGCCTGACGGATGAAGCGCTCGGGCTGCAGGAAGGTCAGCAGGTTCTGCCGTCCCAGCAGCACCGCCAGGGCGTCGGCGACCTGGCGCTCCAGGTCCGGCGCGGACGCGGCCTCGCCGTCGGGCGCCGAGGCCGCGGGGTCGATCGGATGGCGCACCGCGGGCGGCGCCGATGCGGGCGACGACGAGGGCGGCGGCGGCTCGGACTGCACGAGCTGCGGCGGCATGGCCGGCGCGCGGTTGCGCCACCAGTAGTAGGCACCGCCGCCCAGCACGCCCAGCAGCAGCGCGGCGGCGATCAGCTTGGCGGTCCAGTTCGACGGCATCGGGTCGTCGGCCGCCGCGCGCCTGCCGCGACGGCCATGACCCGATCCTAGTCAGCATGGGGGCCGCGTGGCGGCCCCGGTTGCATTCCCGCGCGGGGCTTGCGTTTGGACACCGCGGCCCCGCGGCCGCTGGCTCAATACTGGAACTGCACCCCGAGCAGTAACTTGTCGCGCTCGGTGCCGCCGCTCGAGGTGTTGGTGTAGACCGCCGCGAGCTTGGCGTTGTAGCCCGAGATCAGGTAGCTCACGCCGATGTCGTAGCTGCGCGTGTCCGCGCCCGTGTCCGGCTCGAAGCGCTGGTAGCGCACGAAGGGCTGGAACTTGCCGTAGCCGACGACCTGCGGGAACAGCCAGGCGGCGCCGGCCAGGTAGCCGCTGCCGGCCGCGAGGCCGCCGACGTTGCCCGGGGCCGGCGCCGCGTCGGCGACGTCGAAGTCGTACTCGTAGGCCGCGCCCTCGAGGGTCAGCACACCCGGGCCGAGGTTCTTCTCGAACAGCACGTCGAGGTTGACGCCCTGGTAGTCGTCCTTCGCGGCCGGCGAGGTGCCGACGCCATCGGCCTGGAACATCGTCGACACGCCGACGGTGAAGATGTCCTTCGCGCCGAAGTAGGTGCTGGCGGTGTAGTAGGCGGGTGCCGGCTCCGGGTCGAGGAAGGCGTAGGCGACGCGCGCCGCGTAGAGCATGTTGGCATCGTCGTTCGAGCAGCCGCCGCAGCGGTTGTGGCCCTGGAACACGCCGACCGCATAGGTCAGCTTGCCGTCCAGCGGCTTGCCCCAGATCGTGACGCCGTTGTCGCGGCCGACCGCGAGGTTGGGGTACTGCGAGACGAAGGGGTAGTCCCAGGCCGACAGGTAGAACGGCCCGTCGAGGTTGGCGCGATCCGAGGGCGGCAGCATGCGGCCGGCCCAGACGTTGAACACCGGCGAGGGTTCGTACTGCACATAGGCGTCCATCACGCGGATGCCGTCCTCGTTGCCGTTGGCGTCGCGGCGGATCTCGGTGTTGAAGGTCGCGCCCAGCACCTTGTTGATGCGGCCGCTGACGAACAGCCGCGCGTTCTCGAGGTTGAAATCGTTGCCGCGGCTGTCGCCGCTGGGCGCGCCGTCCTCGGTCGAGGTGAAGCTGAAGCGGATGCCGCCGCCGATGCTGATGGAGGCGTTCTCGTCGATCTTGATCGTCGCCCCGGCGAGCGCTGCCGGGCTGGCGAGCAGGGCCGCGGCGGCCGGGAGCAGGGCCAGCGCACGTTGGCGCAGTCGCGTCGTGTTCGGATTCATGGATTCCCTCCTGGTTGGATGGTCTGGATGGACCGGGGGCGACTGTCGGCTTTGCTGCACTGCAACTGAATACGACGATCGACGTAGTCGCGGCGTCCGTGCGTCGCATACGTCATCTGTCGTATTGGCCGCCCCGGAGCGGCTCCTGACACTGGCCGGCATCCCTGTCACCGCTGCTCCCCAGCAGGAGAAAACCGATGTCGCACACCTCCACCACCCGCCGCTTCGCCCTGCATGCCGTGGCCGCCGCCGCGTTCGGCCTGGCCGCGCCCTTCGCCGCCCAGGCCGCCGACACCATCAAGGTCGGCGTGCTGCACTCGCTGTCGGGCACGATGGCCATCTCCGAGACCGTGCTCAAGGACACGGTGCTGATGACCCTCGACGAGATCAACGCCAAGGGCGGCGTGATGGGCAAGAAGCTCGAGCCGGTGGTGGTGGACCCGGCGTCCAACTGGCCGCTGTTCGCCGAGAAGGCCAAGCAGCTGATCACCAAGGACAAGGTCGCCGTGGTGTTCGGCTGCTGGACCAGCGTGAGCCGCAAGTCGGTGCTGCCGGTGTTCGAGGAGAGCAACTCGCTGCTCTTCTACCCGGTGCAGTACGAGGGCGAGGAGCTCAGCAAGAACGTCTACTACACCGGCGCCGCGCCGAACCAGCAGGCCATTCCCGCGGTCGAGTACCTGATGAGCAAGGACGGCGGCTCGGCCAAGCGCTGGGTGCTGCTGGGCACCGACTACGTCTACCCGCGCACCACCAACAAGATCCTGCGCGCCTTCCTAAAGAGCAAGGGCGTGGCCGAGGCCGACATCATGGAGGAGTACACCCCGTTCGGCCACAGCGACTACCAGACCATCATCGCCAAGATCAAGAAGTTCGCCTCCGAGGGCAAGAAGACCGCGGTGGTGTCGACGATCAACGGCGACTCCAACGTGCCCTTCTACAAGGAGCTCGGCAACCAGGGCCTGAAGGCGACCGACGTGCCGGTGGTGGCGTTCTCGGTCGGCGAGGAAGAGCTGCGCGGCGTCGACACCAAGCCGCTGGTCGGCCACCTGGCGGCCTGGAACTACTTCATGAGCGTGCCCGGCCCCGCCAACAAGGACTTCATCGCCAAGTGGGCCGCCTACGCGAAGGCCAAGGGCATCCCGGGCCACAAGGACAAGCCGCTGACCAACGACCCGATGGAGGCCACCTACATCGGCATCCACATGTGGGCGCAGGCGGTCGAGAAGGCCAAGTCCACCGACACCGACAAGGTCATCGCCGCGATGGCCGGCCAGACCTACAAGGCGCCGGGCGGCTTCATGTCGACGATGGACAAGGAGAACCACCACCTGCACAAGCCGGTGTTCATCGGCGAGGTCAAGGGCGACGGCCAGTTCAGCGTCGTGTGGAAGACCCCGGGCCCGGTCGTCGCCGACCCGTGGAGCGACTACATCGCCGAGAACAAGGGCAAGAAGAACGTTCCTGAAAAGAAGTAAGGCGTGATGAAGGCGCGCGGTCGGCGGGATGCCGCACCGCGCGCGTTGTTTTGGGGAAACCGTGCTGCGTGTTCGTGTTCTGCCTTTCGTATTCACCCTGCTGGCATGGTTCGCCGCGCCGCAGGCTTTTGCGCTGACGCCGGAGCAGGCCGGCAAGATCGCCGCCGGTGAGAGCGACGAGCGCCTCGCTGCGCTGAATGAACGCCTGGCTGCTGGCGATGTAACGCTGGTGCCGCTGGTGCAGGCGATCCTCGACGACGCTGTAAAGACATCCGGCGGCAAGGCCTACATCGTCAAGGACGGCAAGGCCATCGAAGCGGCCACCGGATCGGCAGCCACGCTGCCGGCCGATGCCGAGGATGTCGTCAACAACAACCGCATGCGCCGCGAGCTGGAAAGCGCGATCGCGGTGCTGAAGCTGATTTCGCCGGACCGCGCGGTGCGCGCCAAGGCGATCGTCGAATTGAAGGACCAGGTCGACGAGGGCAAGCTCGGCCTGATCGAGAAGGCTGAACAGGCCGAGACCGATGTGCAGCTGAAGGCTGCACTGAACCTGCTGCGCGCGGCCGTGCTGATCTCGTCGGACGACCCGGCCAAGCGCATGACGGCAGCCAAGGCGCTGTCCGGCAGCAGCGAGCCGGCGACGCGTTCGCTGCTGCTCGAGAAACTCAACACCGAGACCGATGCGCAGGTGAAAGCCGCGATCCAGGCCTCGATCGACAGCGTGCAGGGCCAGCTGGCCTGGGGCGAGAAGCTGGGCGTGCTGTTCACCGGTGCCAGCCTGGGCTCGATCCTGCTGCTGGTGGCGCTGGGCCTGGCCATCACCTACGGCCTGATGGGCGTCATCAACATGGCGCACGGCGAGCTGATGATGATCGGCGCCTATGCCACCTACGTGGTGCAGGGCCTGTTCCAGAAATACCTGCCGGGCGCCTTCGACTGGTACCTGGTCGCCGCAGTGCCCGTAGCCTTTGCCGCGTCCGCGCTGATGGGCGCCGCGCTGGAGCGCAGCGTGATCCGCTTCCTCTACGGCCGTCCGCTCGAAACGCTGTTGGCCACCTGGGGCATCAGCCTGATGCTGATGCAGCTGGTGCGCTCGGTGTTCGGTGCGCAGAACGTCGGCGTGGAGAACCCCAGCTGGATGAGCGGCGGCGTGGTCGTGATGGGCAACCTGCAGCTGCCCTGGAACCGCATCGTCATCATCGGCTTCGCCATGGCGGTGCTCTTGGGCATGGCCTTCCTGATTTCCAAGACACGCCTCGGGTTGTTCGTGCGCGGCGTCACGCAGAACCGGCCGATCGCTTCGTGCATGGGCGTGAACACCGCTCGCATCGACACCTACGCCTTCGCGCTGGGTTCGGGCATCGCGGGGCTGGCCGGCTGCGCGCTCAGCCAGATCGGCAACGTCGGCCCCGACCTGGGCCAGGGCTACATCGTCGATGCGTTCATGGTGGTGGTGCTGGGTGGCGTGGGCCAACTGGCCGGCACCGTCTACGCCGCGCTGGGTCTGGGCGTGCTGAACAAATTCCTTGAAGGATGGACCGGCGCCGTGCTCGCCAAGATCTGCGTGCTTGTGTTCATCATCGTCTTCATCCAGAAGCGTCCGCAAGGCATCTTCGCCGTCAAGGGCCGCACGGCAGACGCATGACCATGAACCGAGATCCGATTCCGGCAGTCACGCCCGTGGCACTTCCCGGCAAGCCCGCGGTGCTCACGCGCATGGGCTGGACGGCCTTCATCGTCGCGCTGATCGTTGTGTGCGCTGTCGCACCGGTGTTGAACCTGCTGGTCCCCGCGGACAGCGTGTTCCACATGAGCGACTACGCCGTGGCGCTGGTCGGCAAGATCATGTGCTACGCCATCTGCGCGCTGGCGATGGACCTGATCTGGGGCTACACCGGCATCCTCTCGCTGGGCCACGGCCTGTTCTTCGCGCTGGGCGGCTACGTCATGGGCATGTACCTGATGCGCCAGATCGGCCGCGACGGCAACTACAAGAGCGACCTGCCGGACTTCATGGTGTTCCTGGACTGGAAGGTGCTGCCGTGGCACTGGACGTTCAGCGACAGCTTCATCGCCACGCTGTTCCTCATCGTCGCTGTGCCGGGCATCGTGGCCTTCGTGTTCGGCTACTTCGCCTTCCGCTCACGCATCAAGGGCGTGTACTTCTCCATCATCACGCAGGCGATGACGTTCGCGGCCATGCTGCTGTTCTTTCGCAACGAGACCGGCTTCGGCGGCAACAACGGCTTCACCGATTTCAAGCGCATCCTGAACATCCCCATCGCCACGCAATCCATGCGCATGACCTTGTTCGTCATGACCGGCGTGACGCTGCTGGCGTTCTTCCTGTTCGGCCGCTGGCTGGTCACCAGCAAGTTCGGCCGGGTGCTGCAGGCTATCCGCGACGCGGAGTCGCGCGTGATGTTCTCGGGCTACAACCCCATCGGTTACAAGCTCACGATCTGGACGCTGTCCGCCATCATGTGCGGCGTGGCCGGCGCACTCTACGTGCCTCAGGTCGGCATCATCAACCCCAGCGAGATGAGCCCGGCGAATTCGATCGAGATCGCCATCTGGGCGGCGGTCGGCGGCCGTGCCACGCTGATCGGGCCCATCGTCGGCGCGTTCCTCGTCAACGGCGCCAAAAGTTGGCTCACCGTGGCCGCACCCGAGATCTGGCTGTACTTCCTGGGCGCG
>DATILD010000066.1:0-5349 GCA_035476815.1 Methylibium sp. | reverse complement strand
CGGCGCCCGAGAAGCGCAGGCTCGTCTCGCCGTTGGCCGCGGCGATCGCGCGCGCCGCACGGCCGTCGCCGCCGCGCGCCGCGACACCGGCCGCGCCGCCGGTCGAGGGCGTCTCGAGCGCCCCAGCACCGGCCGGCCGCTCGAAGGCGGTGAACTCGTTGGGCTGCTCCTTCAGGCTGATCGCGATCTGCGCGCGCAGCGGCACGCCCTCGGACGAGAAGAAGTCCAGCGTCTCGCGGAAGGACTCGGCGATGCCGGCGAACAGGAAGGTGCCCCACTGGAAGGTCACCTTGGGCGGCACGAAGGCGGCGCTGGCGTCGGGCGCGGCGCCGCCCGAGGCCTCGGTCGGCGCGCGCACCGCGGCGCGCAGCGCGCGGGTCTTGTTGCGCACGTCCTCGCCGGTCGCGGTGGTGTCGAACAGCAGGTCCAGGCCGAGCTTGGCGCTCGACTGCGTCGACACCTGGTTGGTCGCGCCGGCCTCGCCCTGCTGGCTGATGCTGTTGGTGATCTCGACCTGCAGCGAGGCCGGGTTGAACTGCACCGGGATCGGCTGGCCGTCGCCGATCACGACCTCCGCGCGGGCGACTTCTTGGGTCACGACAGCCCCTCGTCCGACGGGTACGTCGGCCGATCCCCCGAGGGGATGCGGGCCGGCTTGGGAGCGGCCCGGCGCTCGGCCCGCGGACCGCGGAGTGACATAGGCTGTCTCATGCCGCGTGCTCCAGGCCTTCGTGGACGATGTGGAGTTCTTCCACGCCGATGTCCGTGCCACGCGCATTGAGATCCGCGGTCTTGAACTTCACCGGCATCGCACGCCGCAGGCTCCAGGCCATCACTCGCCGGCCCTGCACGTCGCGCAGCTCGATCTCGGCCTTCATGCGCGCCGCGTAGCTGCCCTTGCCGACCAGCTCGAACCACCACCACAGGTCGCGGCTGCGCGTGATGCCGCGCTTGAGCACGACGGTCGCGAAGCTCACCGGCCCGGGCCGCTGGTGCGCGCCCCAGTTGCGCCCGCCTTCGCGCACGACGCGCGGCTCCATCGTCGCCTCGAGCCCGCTCAGCTCGGCGAAGGCGCCCTGGCACAGCTCGGCCGATTCGCCACCGGCACCCGCCTCGACCGCGTCGCTCGAGAAGCTGACGTGGAAGTTGAAGACACCGAACGGGGCGCCCTTGGCTTCGCTCGGATCGCCGATCACGATGCCACCCCCGCCAGCGCGGCGCTGTCGGTCCACTGCACGCTGCCGTCCTCGGCCAGCGCCAGCGTAACGCGCAGCCGCTCGATCGCGAGCTGCGGCACGAAGTCGATCACGACGACGACGCGGCCGTGGTCGAGGTCGTTCTGGCTGGTCGTGCCGCGATCGCACCGCACGCCGAAGGCCTGGTCGGGCGTCGCGCCGCGCAGCGCGCCGGCCTCCCAGTAGCGCGTCAGCAGGTCCTCGAAGCGGCCGCGCACGCGGGTCCACAGTGCCTCGCCCGAGGGCTCGAACACCAGCGTCTCGCCGACCTGGCGGGCGGTGCGCAGCAGTTGGCCGAGCAGGCGCACCACACCGGCATGGCGCCAGCCGTCGACGCGGCTCGCGCTGCGGTCGCTGAGCAGGCGGATGCCGTCGGCCGTCGGGCCGAACACGGCGAAGCGGTGCAGCAGTGCGCCGTCGTCGTCGGGTCGCAGGTCGGCGGTGCGCAGCACGCCGTCGGGCAGCGTCGGGCTCACGTCGAGCACGCCCAGCGGCGCGCGCCCGGCCGCCGTGCGCGCCGCGCCGCGCGCCAGCACGGTGGCGGCCACCAGGCCGGCCAGCGCGCCGTCGGGCGGCAGCAGGCCCTCGGGCGTGCGCGCCTCGCGCGTCGGCACCAGCCAGGGCGTGGCGATCTGCAGCTGGCTGCCGCGCACGCCGACGGCACGCGTCAGGTCGCGCGCCGCGCGCGCGTCGGCACTCGCGAGCGGCGCCGCGAGCAGCAGCATCAGGTCGCGCCGGCGCCGCGCGAGCCGCTCCTGCAGCTGCGCGACGGTCGCGTTCCATTGTTCGAAAGCCTCGTCGCCGAGCCGCGGCGCGGCGATGCGGCGCACGCCGGCCACGGCCGCGTCGCCAACCAGGTTGACGCCGCATTCGACGAAGACCTCGGGCTCGGCCGGCTCGGTGGCCGCATCGCCACGCACACGCTCGCGCGGCGCGCCGAACAGGTCCGGCAGGTCGGGCACCAGCACCAGGCTCACGTCCTCGAGCCCCCAGGCCTGCTCGATGCCGCGCCACTGCTCGCGCTGCCACGACGCGTCGCGCGCGCCGGGCAGCAGCCGCGCGAGCGCGTCGGTGCGGCGGCCGCCGGCGATCTGCGGCACGACCGGCCAGGGATCGCCGAGCCGCAGCACATAGCACTTGCGCCCGCCGTTGGCGAAGAAGTCGCGCACCGCGAGGCCGAGGTAGTCGTCGCAGCGCTCGGCGGCGCCGGCACGCACTGGCCGCGCATGCCAGTCGAACAGCGCGTCGAACAGCTCCCAGGTGTCGATCGGCAGCGGCGGGTCGGCATCGGGCGCCGCGACCAGCGCGCGCTCGTGCAGCCAGTCGGCGATGCCGCGCGGCAGCGCCACGCCGGCGCGGCGCGTGGTCCACCCGATGAACAGCGCGATGTCGGCGCGCGCCGGGTGGGCGCGCTCGACCGGCGGCGCGTCGACGAAGCTCAGCCCGAACATCGTGCGCTCCGGATCGTCGGGTCTCAAACGGCCTCGACCTCCAGGCCCTCGGCCGAGAGCACCAGCTCCTCCATCGCGACGTCGCCGCCGCCCTTGGCGGCCAGCGTCGGGCCGGTGTACTTCATCGGGATCACGTTGCGCAGCTTCCAGGTCTGCACCGGGTTGCGCGCCTCGTCGAGCAGCGTGATCGACACGTCCTTCTGCGCCAGCACGCCGGTCGTGCGGGTCTCGGTGATCCACTGCCACACCGAGTCGGAGTTGATGACGCCGCGCTTCAGCGTCACGTCGGCGACCTTGTGCACGCCCGGCACCTTGCGGACATGGTTCTCGCGGTCGTTGCCGTAGCGATACTCGGCCACGGTGATCTCCGAGCCGAGGCCGGAGACGTCGGAGAAGCCGCCGAAGGCCTCGGCGCCGGCGAAGTTGACGAGGAAGTTGAACGCACCGTAGGGAACCTGGCGGGCCATGGTCGTGCTCCTTGGATGTTCAGTCGCGCGTGTCGGCCGTCTTCTGGCCGATGCGGAAGATCACGAACTCGGCCGGCTTCAGCGCGGCCACGCCGATCTGGCAGACCAGCCGGCCGTTGTCGAGGTCGTTCTGCGTCATCGTCGAGCGATCGCAGCGCACGAAGTAGGCTTCCTCGGCCTTGCTGCCCAGCAGCGCGCCGTTGCGCCACTCGTTGTAGAGGAAGGACGCGATGGTCTCGCGGATGTTGGCCCACAGGCGCTCGCCGTTGGGCTCGAACACGGCCCATTGGGTGCCGCGGTCGATCGAGCTCTCGAGGTAGTTGAAGTAGCGGCGGATGTTCACGTACTTCCACTCGGGGTCGGAGCTGGCGGTGCGCGCGCCCCAGACGCGGTAGCCGCGGCCCGGGAAGAAGCGCAGGCAGTTCACGCCCAGCGGGTTGAGCATCTCCTGCTCGCCGAAGCTGACCTCGCGCTCGAAGCGCAGCGCGCCGCGCACGACCTCGTTGGCCGGCGCCTTGTAGACGCCGCGCTCGATGTCGTTGCGCGCGTAGATGCCGCAGACGAAGCCGGCCGGCGGCAGCGCGATCTCGCGCGGGATGTCCTCGCGGCCCGGGCGCGCGTTCGGGTTGGCGATCACGACCCAGGGGTAGTAGAGCGCCGCGTACTTGGAGTCGATGGTCGCGCGGGCGGTGCGGGCGGCGCCGGCGTTGAGGCGCTCGTCGGTGTCGAGCACCGCGATGCGGTACATGCGGCGGCCCTCGGCATGGGTGATCAGCGCGTTGCGGATCGCGTCGCGCTCGGCGTAGGCGCTCGAGCCCGGCGCGGCGACGATGGAGACGTCGTCGAGCTTGGCCAGCGCCTCGAAGGCCGGCGTGTAGGCCGCCGCGGTCGGGTTGGCGCCGTCGAGGCCGCCGTCGAGCGCGAACGAGCCGCGCCGGCCGTTGCGGCGCAGCAGCGCGGTCGCGGCGGCGTCGCCGGCCACCGCGTTCTGCCCGTCGGGGAACAGCGCGTCGAGCAGCGCGCGGGCGTGCACGCCGCTGCCGAGCTGGATCGCGTAGAGGTTCTCGATCTGGTCGGCGCGCCGGTTGGGCGTGGCCGACATCACCGTGCCGACATAGCGCGGGTGGGCGCTGTCGTAGCCGAGGTCGTCGATCGCGAGGCTGCCGCCGTCGGCGTCGGTCGTGATGACGGCCAGCGTGATCAGCGAGGCATCGGCCAGCGCCGCGGCCGCCGCCGGATCGGCCGGCAGCACGCCGTCGGCGGCGGGGATGAACCAGCGGCCGCCGCGCTTGAGCAGGTAGGCGAAGGGGCTGGCGGCGGTGCCGGCGCCGGTGCGCGCCAGCGAGCCGTCGGGCGCGCTGTCGAGCACGCGCTGCGGCGCCGGCGCGACGATCTCGCGCGTCTGGGCGCCGCGCAGTGCCGGCTGCTCGGTGGTGGGCGTTGCGCCGTTGCCGCAGCGCCCCGGGAAGCGGGCGATGAAGCGGATGCGGTTGACGTCGGTCGCCGGCGTCGCGCCGAGCTGCGCAGTGCGTGCGCGGCTCTCGCCGGCGGCCGGGGCCAGGAACACCCGCGCGACGTAGAGCCGCGAGCCGCCCTCGTTGAAATAGGCGCGCACGGCGTGCGCCAGGTAGTTGATCGGCCGCGCATCGGCCGGGGCCGCCGCGGTCATCTGCAGGTCGGCATGGCCGCCGTAGACGCGCTCGAAGTCGGCGTAGCTGGTCAGGATCTCGGGCAGCAGCTCGGCGCCGGCGATCGGCCCCTTGCGCGTCGGGCCGGCGAAGGCGGTGGTGCTGGTGCCCACGCCCTCGATCGACTTGGCCCGGAAGCTGGTTTCTTCGACGTAGACGCCGGGGGCCAGGTATTCAGGCATGGTGCTCTCCTTCGGGGATCAGGGCAGCGCGATGGCCAGCGCCTCGTGGCGGCCGCTGGCCAGGGTGTGGGCGACGGTGGTGCGCACGACGCCGGCGCGCAGCGCCAGCGCGTCGGGGTCGAGCGGCTCGTTCGGGTCGGCGGCGGCGTCGAAGCTGAGCTCGATCTCGGCGTCGACCTCGCGCTCGACGACGATCTCGCCGCCGCCGACCGTGACCTGTTCGATGCCGGCGGCAGCGACCAGCGCCTCGCCGCGCGCATCGCTCAGGCCGCGGCCGAGCGGCGCGCCGCCGCCGGCGCGGCGCACGCGCACCGCGACCTGCGCCG
>DATILD010000065.1:0-17528 GCA_035476815.1 Methylibium sp. | reverse complement strand
CGCAGGATCTGCTTGATCTCGTAGAAGCGCGTGCTCGGCGATCCCGCCTTCACGCGGATCCACTCGGGCTTCTTCAGCGCCTCCCCGGCCGACACCACCTTGATCGGGATGCGCGAGGTCTTGGCCTCGCTCTTCTGCTTCTGGGTCGGGTCGTAGGCGGGGGTGCTCATGGCGTGCGCTTCAGGGCGCGAGGTAGCTCGCAAGCTTGTCGCCGAGGGTGGCGGCGGCCTCGTCCCAGGTGGTGGAGACACCGATTGTAGAAAGGTCGACCGTCGCGAGCCCGGCGTAGCCGCAAGGGTCGATGCGCGTGAAGGGGCTCAGGTCCATCGCGACGTTGAGCGCGACGCCGTGGTAGCTGCAGTGCCGCGTGACCTTGATGCCGAGCGCGGCGATCTTGGCGATGCCCTTCCAGGGATCGAGCGGGTCCGGCGGTGCGGCCAGCGCCGCATGGCCGCCCGGGTCGTTCAGGTTCACGTAGATCCCCGGCGCGCCGGCGACCCGGTGACCGGTGACGCCATGGACCTCGAGCGTCTTGATGACCGCCTGCTCGATGCGGAACACGTACTCCTTGACGAAGATGCCGAGCCGTTTCAGGTCCACCAGCGGGTAGGCGACCACCTGACCGGGCCCGTGGTAGGTCACCTGGCCGCCGCGGTTGGTCTGCACGACCGGGATGGCGCCGGCATCGTGAGCATCGAAGTGAAGGTGCTCGGCGCGGCCGGCCAGGCCCTGGGTGTAGACGGGAGGGTGCTCGCAGAGCCAGAGCTCGTCTTCGGTGTCGGCGCCGCGGCCCTCGGTGAAGGCGCGCATCGCGTCGACGGTGGCCGCGTAGTCGACGCGGCCGAGGCGCTTCAGCTTCAAAGCACGACCTTGACCATCGGATGCGTGCTCAGCGTCCGGTACAGCTCGTCGAGCTGCTCGCGACTGGTGGCGGTCACGGTGATCGTCAGGCCAAGGTAGTTGCCGGCCTTGCTGGGGCGGCGCTCGATCGTCGCGGCGTCGAAACCGGGGTCGAACTGCAGCGCGACCGCGGCGATGGCCTCGACGAAGCCCTCGACCTGCGCGCCCATCACCTTGATCGGGAAGCGGCTCGGGTATTCGATCAGCGACTGCTCGGGCGGGATGTCGGTCATGGTCCTCAGGTGCACTGGCTGCGCTTGGCGCGCTGGTAGGCCTCGTAGAGCCGCGCGTAGACCGGCCCGGGCTTGCCGCGCAGCGCGCCATGACCAACCAGTTCGCCGTCGAGCTTGGTGACCGCCAGCACCTCCTTGGTCGAGGAGCTGAGCAGCAGCTCGTCGGCGGTGGCCACCTCGCTTTCCGGAATCGGCCGCAGGCTGTAGCCGATGCCCTCGTCCTCGCACAGCTCGCGCAGCAGGTCGACGCGGATGCCTTCGAGCACATGTTCGCTCTTGGGCGGGCCGATCAGCGCGCCGTCCTTGGCGATCCAGACGTTCGACGACGAGGCCTCGGTGAGGAAGCCGTCGCGGAACAGGACGGTCTCGACCGCTCCGGCGTCGGCCGAGATCTGGCGCGCCAGCACGTTGCCGAGCAGGCTGGTGCACTTGATGTCGCCGCGCTCCCAGCGGAAGTCGCGCGCGCCGACGCAGGCCACGCCGGCGTGGCGCTGCTCGGCGGTGGGCGGGCGCAACGCACTGGTCATGATGAACACCGTCGGCGCCAGGTCCTTGGGCATCACATGGTCGCGCACGGACACGCCGCGCGTCACCTGAAGGTAGAGGAACTGATCGGCCGCACCGGTCTGCTCGTGCAGCGCGGCGATCAGCCGGCGCATGCGCTCGAGCCACTGCGCGGGCGTGTGCGGGTTGCCGATACGCAGCTTGGCCAGGCTGCGCTCGAGCCGCGCCATGTGCTCGTCGAAACGGAAGATGCGCTGCGCGTAGACCGGCATCGCCTCGTAGATGCCGTCGCCGAACAGGAAGCCGCGGTCGAGCACGCTGACCTTGGCGTCGGCCACACGCGTGTATTCGCCATTCAGGTAGCACAACGACTCGGCCGTGGCCGAAGGCACCGACGCGGGCAGTCCGTTCATGGGCACAGCGTAGGCCGATGTCAGGTCGGCGGCAAGCTCATTGGATCCACAGGCGCAGCGCGTCCCAGGCGCGGCCCAGCAGCCCTGCCTGCTCGACCGGCTCCAGCACCACCAGCGGCAACTCGGCCACCGGGCCGACGCTGCTGCTGACCTTGATCGTGCCGACCGACTGCCCCTTGGCGAGCGGCGCGACCAGCGGGTCGGTGCGCGCGATGTCGGTCTTGAGCTTGCCGCCCTCGCCCTTGGGCACGGTCACATAGACGGCACCGGCGCTGCCGAGCTTGGCGGTCGGCGCCTTGCCCTTCCACACCGGCACGGTCGCGATGGCCTGGTTGACGTCGAACAGCTTGACGGCGTCGAAGGCGCTGTAGCCCCAGTTCAGGAGCTTCTGGCTCTCGTTGGCACGCGCCTCGGCCGAGGCGGCGCCCAGCACCACGCTGACCAGCCGGCGCTCGCCGTTCGGGAAGCTGCGCCTGGACGTCGCGACCAGGCAGTAGCCGGCGGCGTCGGTGTAGCCGGTCTTCAGGCCGTCGACGCTCGGGTCGCGGTAGAGCAGCAGGTTGCGGTTGCCCTGCTTGATCTTGTTGAAGGTGAACTCCCTCATCACCGAGTAGCGCAGGTAGTCCGGGTGGTCCTGCACCAGCCGCGTGGCGATGACGGCGAGGTCGCGGGCGGTGCTCGCGTGCCCGGGCGCGCTCAACCCTTCCGGGTTCTTGAAGCTGGTGTTCTTCAGGCCGAAGGCCTGGGCCTGGCGGTTCATCATGTCGACGAACTGCTCGACCGAGCCGGCGATGCCCTCGGCCAGCACCACGGTGGCGTCGTTGCCGCTCTGCACGATCTCGCCCTTGAGCAGGTCGTCGACGCTGACCTGGCTGCCCAGCGGCAGGTAGCTGCGCGACGCGCCGGTCATGCCGGTGCGCCACGCCCGCTCCGAGACCGGCAGCGTCTGCGCCAGCGTCAGCTTCTTGTCCTTGATCGCCTGGAACACCAGGTAGGCGGTCATCAGCTTGGTCAGCGAGGCGGGCTCGCCGGCCACGTCGGCGTCCTTGGAGGCCAGCACCTGGCGGGTGTTCACGTCGAACAGCAGCCAGGCGCGCGCCGCCACCTCGGGCGGCTGCGGCGCCTGCGCATGGGCGGCGCCGAGGGTCAGGGCGAGCAGCGGAACAAGCAGGAGAGCGAGCAGTCTTTTCATGGGTCTGGGTTTTCAGTCGACCGCGCGCAGGCCGCGCAGCAGCAGGGTCTTGAGCAGCGCGAGCCGCCCGTGGAAGAAATGGCCGACGCCGGGCACCACCGTCACCGGCAGGCCCTGCAGGCGGGCCCAGTCCAGCGTGGCGGCGAGCGGCACCACCTCGTCGTCCTCGCCATGGATCACCACCGTGTCGGCGCGCAGCGCCTCGGCGATCGGCGGCACGGTCTGCTTCTGCGTCGACGGGGCCACGAGGGCGAGCCGTCGCGGTGGCTCGGTCAGCAGCGCGGCCGCGGCGGCGGCGACGTAGCCGCCGAACGAGAAGCCAGCGAGCACCAGCGGCAGCCCCGGCGCGGCCGCGCGGCCGGCGGCAACGACCGCCAGCGCGTCGTCGACCTCGCCGCGGCCCTCGTCCCAGCCGCCGGCCGAGCCGCCGACGCCGCGGAAATTGAAGCGCAGCACCCGCCAGCCCAGCTGCAGCCCGGTGCGCGCGATCGTCTGCACCACCTTGTTGTCCATCGTGCCGCCGTGCAGCGGGTGCGGGTGGCAGACCACCATCAGCGCGGTCGGCGCCGCGGCCGGGTCGTCCTGGGCGCAGGCGAGCGCGCCGGCCGGGCCGGCGAGCTCGAGGCGTTGCGTGTGGGCGTTCATCGCGCCGCGGCGCGCAGGGCGGCGGGCCGAGCGCCGGGCCGCTCCCACGCCGGCCCGCGCCCGCTCGGAGGACCGTGCGACGTATGCGTCGGACGAGGGGTCGAGTTCAGCGACCCACCTCGGGCGCGAGCCGCAGCCGCTCGACCACCTCGCCCTTGGCCAGGTGCGAGGCGACGATCTCGTCGATGTCGTGCGTGTCGACGTAGCTGTACCAGACCCCTTCGGGGTAGACCACCGCCACCGGCCCGCCGGCGCAGCGGTCCAGGCAGCCGGCGCGGTTGACGCGCACCTTGCCGGCGCCGAGCAGCCCGGCCTTCTTCGCCTGCGCCTTGCAGTGCGAGAACGCGGCTTCGGCGTCGTGGTCGGCGCAGCAGGCCTCGCCGTCGCGCTGGTTCAGGCAGAAGAAGATGTGGCGCTCGTAGTAACTCATCGCACGATTGTAGGTTTGGCCCTCATTCCCCCTTGGCCGCGACCCGTCCGACGAGGTAAGCGAGTGTCGCGTAGGGCCACAGCCAGCCGAGCCATTGCGCCAGTCCATGCAGGTGCACGAAGCGGCCCTGCTCCCAGGCCTGCAGGCTGGCCGCGTAGTAGGCGTCGGCCGGCGCGCCATGCACCAACGCCACGCCGGTCGTGATCACCAGCAGCCCGAGTGCCGCCGCGGCGCGCACCGGCAGCCAGCAGGCCAGCAGCGCCAGACCGACCGTCACGCCGAGGGCCGGCAGCACCGGCGGCGTGATCCAGCTCAGCGCGTTCTCGGGGCCGAAGTTCAGGCCGGTCGAGACCGTCGTCGCCAGCACGCCGAGCACGATCCCGCCGGCCAGCGGCACCGCCCGCAGCACGCCCGGCCGCGTGATCGCGTAGGCCAGCAGGCAGGGCGCGAGCAGGCCGGCGACGATCGCCAGCAGCTCGATGCCGGGCGGCAGCGGGCCGCCCGGGACGGCCGGCGGCACGCCGAGCCAGCCGTCCCAGGCGGTGCCCTCGAGCCAGCCGGCCGCCGCCTCGCGCGCCCGGCCCAGCACCTGGCCCAGGCCGAAGGGCAGCGGCGGCGGGAACAGCAGCGCCAGCGGCCACAGCAGCAGCAGCGTGATGCCGCCGCCGTGGCCGCTCAGCAGCCAGCGCTCGCGCCAGCGCTGCCAGGCGTCGAACACGCCGACCGCATCGAGCGCCAGCGTCAGCAGCGCACCGACCACCGCGCCGGCGGTGTTGAGCTGCCAGTCGACCAGCGAGGAGACGCGCGGCGGCAGGAAGTGCTGGGCCTGCTCCAGCCCGTAGCTGAGCGCGCTCGACAGCGCCACCGCGAAGCCGAGCGCGACGAGGCGCCTGCCGCCCTCGCGCACCCAGGCGACCGCCAGCAGCAGCCCCAGCGGCACGTAGGCCAGCAGGTTGCTGACGAGGTCGAAGCGGCCCTGGAAGCGCGGCCGCGGCAGCGCCCAGCCGAAGGCGCCGGGCGGCGTCGGCTCGGACCAGCCGCTGAAGGGATGCAGGCTCGCGTAGACGACCAGGCAGAGGCACACGGCCGCCAAGGGCCAGGCCGAGCTGCGGGGCCGGTTCATCAGAAGGGCTTCACGACCACCAGCACGACGATCGCGATGAACAGCAGCACCGAGGCCTCGTTGAACACCCGGTACCAGCGGTCGCTGCGGCGGTTGGCCATCTGCTCGAAGTCGCGCAGGACCCGGCGGCACAGGTGGTGGTAGCCGATCACCGCCACGACCAGCGCCAGCTTGGCATGCAGCCAACCGCTGCCCTTGCCGAGGCCCCAGCCCCACCACAGCGCCAGACCGAGCACGAGCGCGGGAATCATCAGCAGCGACGCGAAGCGGTAGAGCTTGCGGCCCATCAGCAGCAGCCGCTCTCGCTCGGCGTGACTGTCGGGCGCGACCATCGCCAGGTTGACGAAGATCCGCGGCAGGTAGAACAGGCCGGCGAACCAGCTCGCCACGAACACGATGTGGAAGGCTTTGACCCAGAGCATCGAGCCGATTATGGGTGCCGCGCCGCAGCATGAAAAAAGCCCCGGCCAGGCCGGGGCTGGAAAGCCTGTTCGCTGTCACACGGCAGGCTCCTGCTCAGGGAGGAAAAGCAGGGAATGAACGCCTTGCGACGTATCATTCGCTGACAATCTTAGCAGTCCCCGGCTTGCAGGTCACTGATGGAATGGCGGGGCAAAACGGCCTTGATCCGCGGCCGCTTTTCCACCCCCCGACGCTGCAGCGCAGCGAACCTCGACGCCTCATGAGCCGCTACCCGCAACGCTTCCCCGCCACCCGGCCGCGCCGCCTGCGCCGCGACGCCTTCACGCGCGATCTGGTGCGCGAACACGGGCTCGCCGCGCGCGATCTGATCCTGCCGGTGTTCGTGCTCGAAGGTCAGGGCCGCGTCCAGGACGTCGCCTCGATGCCGGGGGTGCAGCGCCTCAGCCTCGACCGGCTGCTGCCGGTGGCCGAGCAATGCGTCGCGCTCGGCATCCCGGTGATGGCGCTGTTCCCGGTGATCGACGCCGCGAAGAAGACCGAGGACGGCCGCGAGGCGCTGAACCCCGAGGGCCTGGTGCCGACCGTGGTGCGCGAGCTGAAGCGCCGCTTTCCCGAGCTCGGCGTGCTGACCGACGTGGCGCTCGACCCCTTCACCACCCATGGCCAGGATGGCCTGATCGACGCCACCGGCTACATCCTCAACGACGAGACGGTGGCGGTGCTGACCCAGCAGGCGCTGGTGCAGGCCGAGGCCGGCGTCGACATCGTCGCGCCGAGCGACATGATGGACGGCCGCATCGGCGCGATCCGCGACGCGCTGGAGGCGAAGCGCCTGATCCACACCCGCATCATGGCCTACAGCGCCAAGTACGCGAGCGCCTTCTACGGCCCCTTCCGCGACGCGGTCGGCTCGGCCGGCAACCTCGGCAAGAGCAACAAGAAGGTCTACCAGATGGACCCCGGCAACAGCGACGAGGCGCTGCGCGAGGTGGCGATGGACCTCGCCGAGGGCGCCGACATGGTGATGGTCAAGCCCGGCATGCCCTACCTCGACATCGTGCGCCGGGTGAAGGACGAGTTCCGCGTGCCGACCTTCGCCTACCAGGTGAGCGGCGAGTACGCGATGCTCAAGGCCGCGGCCGCCAACGGCTGGCTCGACGGCGACGCCGTGATGATGGAGTCGCTGCTCGCCTTCAAGCGTGCCGGCGCCGACGGCGTGCTGAGCTACTTCGCGCTCGACGCGGCACGGGCACTGCAGGACTGACCGCGGGCGATGCGCGTCTTCCACGTCCAAGAGACCTTCGTCGAACTGGCCGAGTTCCCGGCCGCGCTGCCGGCCACCGGCTAC
This sequence comes from Methylibium sp., assembly GCA_035476815.1. Classification (GTDB taxonomy): domain Bacteria; phylum Pseudomonadota; class Gammaproteobacteria; order Burkholderiales; family Burkholderiaceae_C; genus Methylibium. The sequence goes on along the minus strand of DATILD010000065.1, from coordinate 10,317 downwards.
CTGTGGATCAGCAGCGGCCGGCGCGAGTTCGAGGTGCAGAGCGGCGCGCTGCAGGCCGCGCTGCAGGGCTGGAACCTCGGTCAGCTGGTCGACCTGCACGTGTCCGACCTGCTCAACAACCAGCTGCCCTCGCATCACGACTTCACGTCGTGGTACGACCTGCTGGTGTTCCGCCGCCTGGCCGCCGGCAGCGGCAGCAGCGCGCTGTTCATGGACGACGAGCATGGCACCGCGGCCACCGCGCGCCAGGCGCTCGAGTCGATCGACACCAGCCCGGTCGGCTTCGCGGTGTTCGACCGCGTGCTGATCACCGTGCACCCGACCGAATGCCAGGTGCGCGAGTTCTTCGTCAGCCGGCTCGCGCAGCTCGCCCAGCCGCAGGCCGGTGGCAGCGCCGAGGTCAAGACCAGCGGGCCGCGGCTGCCGCCCAGCCCGGCCGACCTGATGCTGCGCATCGTCAACCACATGGTCGACAGCTACCTCGAGCTGCGCCGGCTGCTGACGCGCCAGCTCGGCTACCTGCAGCAGGAGCTGCTGAGCTCGCGGCGCGGCTTCGACAACTGGCAGGCGCTGCTCGAGTCGCGCAACCGCCTGCACCAGCTCGAGGACACCTGCGAGGACCAGCGCAGCGCGATCCAGGAGTGGATCGACGCGCTCGACGAGTGGCCGCCCGAGGCCAGCAAGCAGGCCCAGCGCGATCGCGAGCTGCTGCGGGTGCGTTCGCGCGACGTGCTCGAGCACATCGAGCGCGTGCTCGGCCATGTGCGGCGGCTCGAGAGCTCGGCCGAGAGCGCGGTGCAGATGCACTTCTCGGCGCAGAGCAACCGCACCAACGACATCATGCGCACGCTGACGGTGCTGACGGCGATCTTCATGCCGCTGAACCTGATCACCGGCTTCTTCGGCATGAACTTCGACTTCCTGCCGCTGGTGCACACCAGCACCGGCGTGTGGGTCACGACGCTGCTGATGACGGCGCTGGCGGTGGCGCTGCTGGTCTACTTCCGGCGCAAGCGCTACCTCGGCCGCAGCCGCTGAGGCCGCGTCAGCCGGCCGCGGCGCGCGCGACCCAGGTCTCGAAGGCCAGTGCCGGCAGCGGCGGACTGACCGCCTCGCCCTGCAGCTCGTCGCACCGTTCGCGCGCCAGGAAGGCGCGCTGGCCCTCGGTCTCGACGCCCTCGGCGATCACGGTGATGCCGAGGCTGCGCGCCATCTGGATGATCGCGCGCACGATCGCCACCGAGTCGCGCTCGCCGGGCAGGTCGGTGACGAAGGAGCGGTCGATCTTCATCTTGTCGATCGGCAGCGCCTTCAGGTGCGCGAGCGAGGACCAGCCGGTACCGAAGTCGTCGACCGACAGGCGCACGCCGAGCGCCTTGAGCTGCTCGAGGCGGCGGCTCATGTCGGGCAGGTCGTCCATCAGCATGCGCTCGGTGACCTCCAGCTCCAGCAGCGTGCCGGGCAGCCCGGCCTCCGCCAGCACCTGCTCGACGGTGGCGACGAAGTCCGGCGCCTGGAACTGCAGCGTCGACAGGTTCACGGCCACCGGCAGCCCGCTCAGTCCGGCATCGGCCCAGCGCCGTGCGCAGCGCGTGGCCTCCTGCAGCACCCAGCGGCCGAGCGGCAGCATGATGCGTTGCCGTTCGGCCAGCGGGATGAAGGCGTCGGGGCCGAGCAGGCCGCGCGTCGGGTGCTGCCAGCGCAGCAAGGCCTCGGCGCCGACCAGCCGGCCGTCGCGCGCATGCACCTGCGGCTGGAAGTGCAGCACGAACTCGTTGCGCTCGAGCGCCTCGCTGAGCTCGCCTTCCATCACCAGCGCGTCGTAGGCCGAGGTGGCGAGCGCCGCGTCGAAGAACTCGAAGGTCGCCCGGCCGCGCGACTTCGCGAGGTACATCGCGGTGTCGGCGTGCTTGATGAGCTCGGCCGGGGTGTCGCCGTCGTCCGGGTACATCGCGATGCCGATCGAGGGCGTGACCGAGATCGGTCGGCCCTCGACATGCTGCGGCGCCTCGATCGCCGCGAGCAGCTTGCGCGCGACGTCGGCGGCGTCGTCGGGCCGGGTGTCGCCGGACAGCAGCACCATGAACTCGTCGCCGCCGAAGCGCGCCACCAGGTCGGTCGCGCGCAGCACCGCGGTGATGCGCTGCGCCACCACCTGCAGCAGCGCGTCGCCGGCGAGGTGGCCGAGCGAGTCGTTGACGCGCTTGAAGTGGTCGAGGTCGATGAACAGCAGCGCCAGCGCCTGTCCGCCGCTGCCGGCCAGCGCCATCAGGTGGTCGAGCTGCTCCATGAAGGCCAGCCGGTTCGGCAAGCCGGTCAGCGTGTCGTGGTGGGCCAGGTGGTGGATGCGCGCCTGCGCGGCCTGGCGGTCGCGCAGGTCGCGCACGATGGTCATGCGGTGGCGCTCGCCGTTGCGCAGCAAAGTGCGCACGATGAACTCGACCGGGATGCGCGCGCCGTTCGCGTCGATGATCGCGCTCTCGTAGGCGGTCTCGAGGCCCTGCATCATCACCGCGGTGACCTTGGCGACCTGGTCGGGCGCGATGAAGTCGAGGGTGCGGCGGCCGAGCAACTCGTCGAGCGCATGGCCGGTCAGCGCGCAGGCCGGCGGGTTGGCGTCGGTGATGATGCCGTCCTTGTGGAACACGATGCCCTCGGCACTCGCCTCCATGAACTTGGCGAGCCGCTCCTCCGACTCGCGCACCGCCAGCTCGGCAACGCGGTGGCGCGTGATGTCGGAGACCAGCACGAAGCACCCGATCACCGCGCCGCACGCATCGAGGTGGGGCTGAAGGTGGACCTCGAGCCAGCGCGGCGGCGCGCTCGGCGGATCGAGGCGGCGCTCGTAGCGGGCGCTGCGTCCCAGCTTCTCCACCGTCTCGACATAGGGCTGGATCTGCTGCCACGCGGCGGGCCCGATGATCTGCTCGGCCGTGCGCCCGAGGATCGTCTGCTCGTCGAGGCCGAAGGCCTGCGCGTACTGCCGGTTGGCGAACTGGCAGACGTTGTCGCCGGCACGGTAGTAGGCGATCAGCGCCGGAACGGAATCCGCGAGCAGGTGGAACAGCTCGGCCTGCGCGCGGGCCGCCAGCTCGGCACGCTGGGCCGCCGACAGCTCGTGCAGCACGCAGACCCAGCCGCCGGACTCGCCGGCCTGCCGCTGCGCGGCGCAGTCGGCCCGCCGCTCCGGCGCGCCCAGCGCGGCGCGCAGCCGCAGCTCCAGCGTGAAGCCGCGCTCGCCACGCAGCGCCGCGCGCAGTGCGACGAGCGACTCCTCGGCCAGCAGGCGGTGCCAGCCGTCACCGCGCGCCGATTCCGGGACCAGACCGGTGTAGGCGGTGAAGGCCCGGTTCACGCGCAGCGCCTGCGCCTGGCCGTCGAGCAGCAGCATCGCGCCCGGCTGCGCGTCCCACCATGCGTCGTCGGCCGGGCCGCCGGCAAGCGCCGGCGGCCCGGCCCTGCGCGAGCTCATCACTGCCATGGACCATGATAGCGGCGCCCCCGCGACGCGGCGGCGCCCCGTCGCGTCAGCGCGCTGCGACCTCGCGCGCGAAGCACAGGTCGTCCCAGGACCGCGCCTTGTCGGCCGGGTTGCGCAGCAGGTAGGCCGGGTGGTAGGTGACGACCACCGGCACGCCCTCGTAGCGGTGCACCTGGCCGCGCAGGCGGCCGATCGCCACATCGGTTTCGAGCAGCGCCTGCACCGCGAAGCGCCCCATCGCGAGGATCAGCCGCGGCTGCACCAGCGCGACCTGGCGCTTCAGGAAGGGCACGCACTGCGCCACCTCCTCGGGCCGCGGATTGCGGTTGACCGGCGGACGGCACTTCAGCACGTTGGCGATGAAGACCTGGCGCGCCGGGTCGTCGGCCGTGTTGGCGGCACGGCTCAGCCCGACGGCCCGCAGCATGTTGTCGAGCAGCTGGCCGGCGCTGCCGACGAAGGGCTCGCCCTGGCGGTCCTCGTTCTCGCCCGGGGCCTCGCCGACGATCATCCAGTGCGCCCGTTCGTGGCCGACGCCGAACACGGTGTTGCGGCGGCCGCGGCACAGGCCGCAGGCGGTGCAGCCGGCGACCGCGTCGCGCAGCGCCGGCCAGTCCATGGTCTCGACGCCCACCGGGCGCGGGCGGGTTTCGGGCGCCGGGCGGGAACCGGCCGCAACGGGCACGGGTTCGCGGACAAGATGAGACGCGACCGCCTCGCCTCCTGCCCTCCCGGAGGGGGGGCTGGGGGGGCGCGACGGCACCCCGTCGAGATGAGCCTGCACTTGGGGCGGCAGCCACAAGCGCAACCCCATCGCGGCGAGCAGCGCCCGCTGACGCTCGTCCCAGCTCATTGGGGCACCCTTCGCCCTTCGGGCTGTCCCGCCAGGCGGGAGGATTCGCACTTGGGGCGGCCCGGCGTGCTCATGCGTCGACCCCATGCGGCAGCACCAGGCTCATCACCACCGCGTCCTCGCGGCGGCCGGCGGCGGCCGGGTAGTAGCTGCGGCGCCGGCCGATGTCGGCGAAGCCATAGCGCTCGTAGAGGTGGCGCGCGCGCGCGTTCGACTCGCGCACCTCCAGCCACAGCTGCATCGCGCGGCGCCGCTGGGCCAGCCGGCACAGCGCGTCGAGCATGAAGCGCGCGTGGCCGCCCCCCTGGTGGGCCGGCGACACCGTCAGGTTGAGCAGGTGCATCTCGTCGACGCCGGTCATCGCGATGAAGTAGCCGGTCAGCTCGCTGCGCGCACCGCGCGCGGTCCACAGCACCTGCATCTCGTAGCCGGCCTGCAGCGAATCGACGAAGTTGCCGCGCGTCCACGGGAACTCGTAGGCGGCGCGTTCGACCAGCAGCACCGCGTCGAGGTCGGCCTCGCGCAGCGGCAGCAGCATGCGCTCGACCGGGTCGACGACGGCGTTCATGCGGCGCGGCGCGCGGCCAGGGCGGCGCGCTCGGCGGTGGTCTGTGCGACCTTGTCGCGCACGTACAGCGGCAGGGCCTCGGCCGCGTCGAGCCGCTCGCCACGCTGCCAGGCGGCGCGCGCCAGCGCCAGCAGCGCGGCCGCGCGCGGCGCGGCGTCGGGCCAGCGCGGACCGGCGTGGTCGGCCCAGGCCGGGGCATGCGCGGTCAGCGAGCTGCCGGCCACACCGCCGCCCCGCACCTGGGCCGCGAGCGCGGCGGGGTCGTGCAGCGCCGGCGCGGCCAGCGCGGTCCAGCCGTCGGTGCCGCGGCGATAGCGGGCCGCATAGGTCTCGCCCATGCGCGCATCGACCGCGACCCACATGTCGTCGTCGTCGGCACCGGCGCACCGTGCGTCCTCGGCCACCGCCATCAGCGTGTCGAGCGCCAGCACCGGCAGGCCGGCGCCGAAGGCGAGCCCCTGGGTCACCGCACAGGCGGTGCGCACGCCGGTGAAGGCGCCGGGGCCGCGGCCGAAGCCGATCGCGCCCAGGTCGCGCAGCCGCAGGCCGGCCTCGGCCAGCAGCTCCATCAACGCCGGCAGCAGCGCGGTCGAGGCCTGCGCGCCGCCGGGCAGCGCGCGCAGCCAGGTGCGGCCCTCGACGGCGAGGCCGAGGTGCAGCGTCTCGGTGGCGCAGTCGAGCACCAGCAGAGGGGGTGTCGGGGCGCTCGCTGCGGACATGGCGTCAGTCTAGCGGCGCGGTCATCGGCCCGTGCCTGCACCGCCCGTATCATGGATTCGATGAGAGGCCTCCCGCTGCGGGTCATGCTGGCCGTTTCGGCGCTCACCGGCGGACCGGCGGCCCCTGCGCAGCCGACCGCGCCGACCCTGCCGGCCGTCGTGCTGGGCGCGCTCCAGCGGGCCCAGCTGCCGCCCGAGGCATTGGTCGCGTGGGTGGCCGAGGTCGGCTCTGCCGGCGGCGCGCCGCGCCTCGCGCACCGGCCCGAGCAGCCGGTCAACCCGGCCTCGCTGGTGAAGCTCTACACGACCGGCGCGGCGCTCGAGCTGCTCGGCCCGGCCTGGACCTGGACCACGCCGGTGCTGACCACCGGCTCCATCGACGACGGCGTGCTGCGCGGCGACCTGGTGATCCAGGGCCGCGGCGACCCGACGCTCGCGATCGAGCGCGTCTGGGGGCTGCTGCGCCAGGTGCAGCAGCGCGGCATCGCCGAGGTGCGCGGCGACATCGTGCTGGACGGCAGCGCGTTCGCGCTCGCGCCCCACGATCCGGGCGAGTTCGACGGCGAGCGCCACCGTCCCTACAACGTCCAGCCCGATGCGCTGCTGCTGAACCTGAAGTCGATCACCCTCGGTTTCGTGCCCGAGCCGGCGCGCGGCGTGGCGCGCGTCACGAGCGACGTCACGCTGGCCGGCGTGCAGGTCGACGCGAGCGTGCCGCTCGCCGGCGGCGACTGCGGCGACTGGCGCGGAGCGCTCGCGGCCGATCTGTCCGACCCGGCACGGCTGCGCCTGGCCGGCCGCTACCCGGCGGCCTGCGGCGAACGCCAGTGGCCGCTCGCCTATGCCGAGCCGGAGACCTACAACGCCCGGCTGGTCGAGGCGACCTGGCGCGAGCTCGGCGGCCGGCTCGGCGGGCGCGTGCGCAACGCCGACACGCCGGCCGCGGCGCTGCCGCTGTTCGAGCTCGCGTCGCCGCCGCTGGCCGCGGTGGTGCGCGACATCAACAAGTTCAGCAACAACGTGATGGCGCAGCAGCTCTTCCTGACGCTCGCGCTGCAGGCCCCGCCGCCGCGCGCCATGGGCTGCCGCGGTGCGTCGATGTGCGCGGTGCGCGATGACGCCGCGCGCGACACCGTGGCGCAGGCCCGCGAGCTGCTGCAGACCCTGGTGCGCGAGCGCGCGGCCTGTGCCGACGGCGAGCTCGCGATCGACAACGGCTCGGGCCTGTCGCGCAGCGCGCGCAGCAGCGCCCGCTGCCTGGGCGCGTGGCTGCAGGCGCTGTGGGCGAGCCCGGCGATGCCGGAGCTGATGAGCTCGCTGCCGGTGACCGGCATCGACGGCACCGCGCGCCGCCCGGGCCGCAGCTGGGGCGCCGCGCTCGGCCGGGCGCACCTGAAGACCGGCTCGCTGCGCGACGCGATGGGCCTGGCCGGCTACGTGCTCGGCGTGTCGGGTCGGCGCTGGGCCTTTGTCGCGATCGTCAATCACCCGAACGCCGGCGCGGCGCGGCCGGTGCTCGATGCGCTGGTGGAGTGGACCGCCGAGGACGGTGCCCAGTGAACACCGCCTGGACCGAGGCGATCGGCTACGCGGCCGCGGTGCTGACCACCGCCGCCTTCGTGCCGCAGGCCTGGCACACCTGGAAGACGCGCGACGTCGCCGGCATCTCGCTGGTGATGTACGCGGTTTTCGCGCTCGGCATCGCGCTGTGGCTGCTGTACGGCGCGCTGCTGCGGGCCTGGCCGCTGGTGTTCGCCAACGCCGTGACGCTGGGCCTGGCGCTGGCGATCCTGGCGATGAAGCGGTGCTGGGGCGTCAGTCGACCCAGCCCAGACGGTCCAGTTCGGCGTTGATGAAGCTGCCGATCGCCGCGTGCCCGCCGGTCGTGGGGTGCACGGCGTCGGCGAACAGCCAGGTGTTCTCGTCGGCGCCGACGCGGATGCCGTTGTAGGGCAGCGCATCGGCGTTGCAGAACAGCGAGGTGCCGTCGGTGACCAGGCCGCCGGTGATCGCGGAGATCTTGGCGGCATCGCAGGCCGGCACCGACGCGTTGGCGAAGCCGGCACCCGCCGGATTGGCGATCACGCCGCCGAAAAAGGCGCCGAAGTCCACCCAGGCCACCGGCTGGCGGTCGAGGCCGGTCCGCAAGGTGTCGTTGAAGGTCGTGACCAGACCGCTGAGGGCGTTGCGTGCGGAGGCGCTGGGCAGGGAGGCGCCGAGCGGCGCCGCGGCGGCGTTCGGCAGGTTCAGCACGGCGACGTAGCGAGCGCCGTTGCCCAGGATGTCGGTCCGGATCACGGTCGCGAGCTGCTGGGCCGCGAGCTTGACGGCGTTGTCGGCGTCGACCAGCGCCTCGAGCGTCAGCACCTGCGCCTGGGCCGGCGTGATCAGGCCGCCGGCGGCCTGGGCGGCGATCGCCCCGGCGCGCGCCGCGAAGGTCTGGAACTGGATCAGGATGTCGTTGTTGCCGCCGAACACGAACACCAGGTCGGTGGCGGTGAAATCGCCCTTGCGCGCCAGGTGGTTGGCGACCTGCGTCACCACCGGCACGGTCAGTGCGCCGCTGCCGTCCGGGTTCTGGCCGATACCGCGCGGGATGGTGACGCGCGAGCCGCCCTGGCCGTAGCCGGTGCAGGTGGCCGCCGCGGCGGGCCCGCCGGCGGCCGCCGGGCAGGGCTGGGACAGCGCGTTGAACCCGACCTCGGCCGGCGTGACGGCAAGGCCGAGCGAAGCCGCCACCAGCTGGACCCAGATGCGGTTGGTGGTCGAGTTGGTCGTGAAGCGACCGCCGATATAGGGCGGCGCGCCATTGCCGGTCACCGAGGTGGCCGGCGTGTAGGTGCCGAGGTCGCTGAGGCTGTCGCCGAAGGAGATGACCGAGGTGAAGGCGGCAGACGCCGTCGGCGCACCGGATGGCCCGGGAACGCGCGGACCATCGTCCGAACCGCCGCCGCAGGCCAGCAGGAGCAGGGAGGCGGCAAGGGCCGCGCCAAGATGACGGATGCTGCGCATGGTGTCCTCGCTGGAGCCGGCCGCCGGGCGCGGCGGCAGTGACAGTCGGCGACCGCACAATCGCACGGTCGTTCGTTTTTCTCTGCGAGAGACTGTAGCGGCGCCATCCGCGCCACAGCCGCGGGGGAAACCCGGGCCGTGGCTAGACGCACACCTCTGATCGTGGCGCGTCGTCGATCAGAACGGGTTGGTGTCGAAGGCGCGCGAGACCGCCAGGTTGCCGAGGATGCCGTGCATCGTCGCGCCGAAGTGCCGGTCGTCGGCCCACAGGTAGCCGGTGTGGGCCGTGTCGGTCTCGGGGTCCGAATCGGGGTCGATCAGCGTGTCGGTCGTGCAGGCCGGCAGCACCTGCGCGCAGACCGCGGTGGTCAGGTTCGCGAAGCCGTAGAAGCCGTTCAACGCCGCCGCGACGCGCTCGTCGAGCTGCAGCAGGCCGACGAAGCGACCATCCTGCAGCACGTTGGTGCGCAAGCCGGCGTTGAAGGCGTCGGCGAGTTGCTTGAGGCAGGTGGCGCGCTCGACGCCGGTCTTGTCGTTCGGCAGCCGGCCATAGGGCGAGGCGCCGACGTTGGGCACCGTGACGAACAACACCCGGCCGCCGCTGCCGCCGGCCGCGATGCGGTTGACCTGCGCCGCCAGCTGCTCCCCGCGCTGTCGCGCCCGCTGGGCGATCGGGCCGGCGCTGGACGGATTGCTGATATCGAACGCACACGAGGCGGCGGTCGTGACCTCGTCCTGGTAGAAATCGACGACGTCCTTCTGGCCGGTGTAGACGGTCACCAGGTCGGTCGGGGTGAAGGTGTCGCCGTCGAGGTGATCGTCGATCTGCGCCACCAGGCCCGCCACGCCCGTGCCGGGCTGGGCGTAGTTGCGGCTCGGCGCGGCGGTGTCGGTGGTCAGCGGGCAGCCGGGCAGCCCGAAGCCGGCGCGCGCGGCCAGCAGCTGCACCCAGATCCGGTTGACGTTGCAGTCGAAGGTGATGGTCGTCACCGGCGGCGTGTCGGTGGTCGTCGTGGTGGTGAAGCCGTTGACGGTGTAGCGGTAGCCGACCGGGATCTCGGGCGTGGTCCCGCTCGCGGGGATCAGGGTGGTGTTGATCACGCTGGCCTCGTCACCGAACACCAGCACGCGCTTCGGCTGAAAGTCGGTCTCACGGTCGCCGCCGCCGCAGGCCGCCAGCGCGAGCAGGGCCGCGGCACCGAGTAGGCGCGACGGCAGGCGCAGGCGGCGGAAGAGATCGGTCACGACGGTCATGCTCACTCCAGGGCGTAAGGGCGGGGTCGGATCGGTGCGGGCTCGGGGGTCAGGAGGCTGCGGCGCGCCGCAGCCGGTCGCGCACGCCCTCCCAGGCCGTGCCGGCCGGCGGCTCCTCGACCCAGATCAGCGGCACCGCCAGGTCGTCGAGCTCGCGCAGCACCGCGAACAACTCGTGCGCCGCGGCCGCGGCGTCATCCGGCATGCGGCGCTGCGGCAGCCGCCGCGGCACCACGACGCTGCGGGAATATACCGCCAGCCTCGGCGACGCCTCGGCCGGCAGGGCATCGACCGGCAGCAGCTCGAGCGCGGTCCGCAGCGCCGGCGCGGGCATCAGCCGCAGCGTCGCGCGCGGCGCGTAGTGCGAGGCCAGCGTGCCGGCCGCCCGCGGCGCCGCCGCGTCGGCCTCGTGCAAGGGCTCGCCGGCGGC
>DATILD010000064.1:0-23360 GCA_035476815.1 Methylibium sp. | reverse complement strand
CACCGGCAGGTCCCAGGCGCAGCGGTCCACGCTGGGCCAGTAGTCCATCAGCGGCTGCAGGTCGTAGTGGCCGCGGCAGTGGCCGAGCGTCAGGTAGAGCACGGCGCCCTGCCCCAGCCCGCGCAGGTACATCACCGGCTGCCGCGCACGCGGACAGCGCTCGCGCACGAAACCCTCGGCCGCGCCTTCGTATTCGGTGTCCAGGAGCACCTGCAAGCCGGGGTGGGCGTCGAGCAGGTAGAGCTCGTCGGTGGTCTCGAAGGGCTCGATGCCGCGCACCAGCGGGTGCTGCGGGTCGGCCACCTCGACGCGGTAGGGCGCGATCGGCGGGTGGGCGATGAACTGCGTGCCCAGGGTCTGCATCAGGTGCGGCGCCCAGGCCGGGGTATCGACCCGGCCGTCGGCGAGGAAGCGCAGGATCGAGTTGCTGCCGTGCAGCGCCAGCCAGCGCCCGCCGCCTTCGACCCAGGCGCGCAGGGCCTCCTGCTGCTCGAGGCTCGGAATCACGTCGCAGGTGTAGGTGACGAGCAGGCGCGCCGCGCGGATCGCGTCGAGGTTCGCGTAATCCTCGAACACGCGCACGCGCACGCACTCGTCCTCGGCCAGCAGCTTGAGCAGCTCGAGCCGGGCGAAGTCGATGTCGTGGTACTTGCCGGCGGCGATCAGCACGACGTCGAGGCGCGGCGGATGGGCGGTGGTCGGGTTCATGGTGCGGTGGCCCGTTCAGCCCAGCGGGCGCACCGGATCGCGGCCGTCCCAGTGGCGACAGACCTCGCGCATCGCGGCAAAGCCGTCCAGCGTGCTCTGCGGCAACTCGATCAGCTCGATCAGCCCGCCCGGGCCGCCGCCGGCATCGACGTAGATCACCTCGCCCCCACCCGCCACCTCGCCCTCCTGCGCGACACGGGCGCCCGCGGCGGCGCAGACCCGGCGCGCCTGCGCCATGTCGTCGACGACGATGCAGACATGGTGCAAGCCCTCGCGGCCCTCGTCGCGCCAGCGCTTGTAGATCGACGGCGCGTCGTTGTGCTGCCTGACGAGCTCGATCTGGATGTCGCCCCAGTAGGCGATGGCGATCGAGAAGTCGATGTCCGACGGCTGGCCCTCGTAGCGGCAGTTCGACAGCGCGATGTGCTCCAGCGTGAAGAACGGGCCGACACCCAGGGTCTCGGTCCAGTGGCGCAGGGCGGCGTCGAAGTCCTCGGGCACGTAGGCCATCTGCATGACGCTGCCCAGCTGGGCGATCAGGGATGGGCGTGAGCTCATGGTGCGGGGGTTCCAGGGGCGGCGGCGCGTGCGACCGAGGCCGCGATCTCGGCGCCCGACGGGTTGCGACGCAGCGTCAGGCCGCCGTTGATCTGCAGGTTCTCGCCGGTCATGAAGCACTCGTCGCTGGCCAGCCAGACGGCCGCGGCGGCGATGTCGGCCCGGGTGCCGATGCGCCCCAGCGGATAGCCCGGCAGGAACGCCTCGAACAGGCCGGGCACCACCTTGGCCTGGGCCGTCATCGGCGTGTCGGTCAGGCCGGGCGAGATCGAGTTGGCGCGGATGCCGCGGTGGCCGAACTGGTTGGCGATGCAGCGCACGACATGGTCGGTGCCGGCCTTGGTGCCCATGTAGGCCGCGTGATCGTCAAGCATGATGGTCGCCGTGGCCGAGCTGATCTGGATGATCGAGCCGCCGTCGCCCATCACCTCGAGCACCGCCTGGAAGAACAGGTGCGGCCCTTTGAACTGCAGCGCGGTGATGCGGTCGATGTCGTCCTCGGTCGTCTCCAGGAAGGGCTTGAGCAGGCCCCAGCCGGTGGCGTTGACCGCGATGTCGAGCCGGCCGCCCCACGCCACGGCGTGCGCCGCGAGGGCCCGCAGATCGGCCTTGCGCGTGATGTCGCAGACCCTCGCGCTGCCACCGATCGTGGCGGCGAAGCGCTCGAGTTCTTCGGCGTGGCGCCCGGCGACGACCACGCGCGCGCCTTCGTCCGCAAAGCGGCGGGCGATCTCCTGGCCCATGTTGTCGCGGCCGGCCGCCCCGAGGACGACGGCGACCTTGTCTTGCAGGCGGGGCATCGGCAAGCCTCTCAAGCGGCCAGGCGCGCGGTGGCGCCGTTGTCGACGACGAACTCGGCGCCGGTGACGAAGCGCGACTCGTCGCTGGCGAGGAACAGCACCATGGCCGCCACGTCGTCGGGTTGGCCGGCGCCGGGGAAGTTCGCGCCGACCACCGGCACCACCAGCGGCGTGTCGATGACGCCGGGGAAGATCGTGTTGCAGCGGATCGGGTAGCCCTTGTCGCGGCAGTGGCCCGCCACCGACAGGCTGAGCGCGCGGATCGCGCCCTTGGCCGCGGCATAGGCCAGCACCGGCGGTGTGGCGCGCAGCGCGGCGACCGAGGAGATGTTGATGATCGAGCCGCCGCGCTCCTTCATCACCTGCACCGCCTGCTGGCAGCCCAGGAAGCACGACTCGCCGTGCACCGCCGACAGCAGGCGGTACTGCTCCAGCGGGGTGGTCTCGATGTCGCCGACCACGCAGATGCCGGCGTTGTTCACCAGCACGTCGAGCCGGCCGTGGCGGGCCAGCACGCTGTCCATCACGCGCGTCCAGTCGGCCTCCTGCCGGACGTCGTGGCGCATGAACTCGCCACCGATGCGCGCGGCCACCGCGCGGCCGGCCTCCTCGGCGATGTCGGTGACGATCACGCGCGCCCCTTCGCGCGCCAGCAGCGCGGCATCGGCCGCCCCGAGACCGGAGGCCGCGCCGGTGATCAGCACCACCTTGTCCTGCATACGCTTCATCGTTCGTGCTCCGGTCGCGGATCCATTTGAAAACGAATCTGTCCGTTTGTTTTCACTGCGGGTACTGCAACGGCTGCAGGAACACCACGGTCTCGTTGCGCACCACCTCGCCCAGGGTCCGGGCGAAGCGCGGGAACTCGGGGTGGGCCATCAGCACGGCGAGGCCGCGGCCGTAGTGGTTGTAGTCCTCGAGCTGCCACAGATCGACCACCGTGTTCAGCCGACCGCTGGTGTGCATGTAGGCCCCCTCGAGCTTCCAGCCCTCGCGTTCGAGGATGGGCACCATCTCGCCCATCAGCGCGACGAAGCGGTCGAAGCCGTTGGCCTCGACCTCGAGCGTGGATTTCATGTTCAGACTCATGCGGTGGCTCCGGTGGGGAGTGCGGGGGCGGACATCTGCGCGCGCGCATCGGGCGCACCGCGCAGCAGGAAGTGCGACAGCGCCGGGATCAGCACCAGCGCGCCGAGCATGTTCCAGACGAACATGAAGGTCAGCAGGATGCCCATGTCGGCCTGGAACTTGATCGGCGACCAGGCCCAGGTGACCACGCCGGCGGCGAGCGTCACGCCGACCAGGCCAACCACCTTGCCGGTGAAGGCGAGCGCGCGCCGGTAGGCCTCGGCCAGCGTGCAGCCCTGGCGCTGCTGCGCGAGCTGCACGCTCAGCAGGTAGAGCGCGTAGTCGACGCCGATGCCCACGCCGAGCGCCACCACCGGCAGCGTCGCGACCTTCACGCCGATGCCCAGGCGCACCATCAGCGCCTCGGCGAGGATCGATGTCAGCACCAGCGGCAGCACCGCCACGACCACCGCGCGCCAGCCGCGGAAGGTGATCGCGCACAGCAGGATCACCGCGCCGTAGACGTACAGCAGCATCAGGTGGTTGGCCTGCCGCACGACGATGTTGGTCGCCGCGTCGACGCCCGCGCTGCCCGCGGCGAGCAGGAACTTGCGCTCGGCGGTGTCGTGCTGCTCGGCGAAGCGGCTCGCCGCCTGCACCACGCGCTCCAGCGTCTCGGCCTTGTGGTCGGTCAGGAAGGCCAGCACCGGGATCAGCGAGCACGCGGGGTTGATGAACTCGGAGTTCCAGCTCAGCGCGTTGCTGATCTGGGCATCGATCAGGCCCTGGTTGTCGCTGATCGTGGCCCACTTCGGGTTGCCCTCGAACCCGCCCGCGGTGTAGGCGCGCACGGTGTCGGCCAGCGAGGTGGTGCGCTGCACGCCGGGCACCTGCGCGAGCGTCCAGCTCAGGCGGTCGGCCTCGGTCAGCGTCTCGAACGAGCGGCACTGGTCCGGCGACGTCTTGACCATCACCGCGAACACGTCGCTCGAGATGCCGTAGTGCGAGGTGATGAAGGCGTTGTCGCGGTTGTAGCGCGAGTCGGGGCGCAGCTCGGGCGCGCCGGCATCGAGATCGCCCACTTGCAACTGCTGGCTGTAGACGAAGCCGGCCACGCCGAGCACGACCGCCGAGGCGATGGCCGCCGCGGCCCAGCGGCGCTCGGTGAAGCGCTCGAGCAGACGCCAGACCGCCGCGCCCTGCGGCGACGCGGAACCGCTCTCGAGGCTGCGCCGCGCGGCCACCGGGCTGACGCCGACATACGAGAGCAGCACCGGCAGCAGCAGCAGGTTGGTGAAGATCAGCACCGCGACACCCAGGCTGGCCGTCAGCGCCAGCTCGCGGATCACCGGGATGTCGATCACCATCAGCACCGCGAAGCCGACCGCATCGGCCAGCAGCGCGGTCAGCCCGGCGAGGAACAGGCGCCGGAAGGTGTAGCGCGCCGCCACCCAGCGGTGCATGCCGCGGCCGACGTCCTGCATGATGCCGTTCATCTTCTGCGCGCCGTGGCTCACGCCGATGGCGAACACCAGGAACGGCACCAGCATCGAGAACGGATCGAGCTGGCCGCCCAGCGCGACGACGATGCCCAGTTGCCACACCACCGCGACGCTCGAACAGCCGATCACCAGCGCCGTGCTGCGGGCGCAGCGCGTGAAGGCGAAGATGACGATCGTGGCCACCAGCGCGGCAACCAGGAAGAACAGCATCACCTGCTGCAGCCCGTCGATCAGGTCGCCGGCGAGCTTGGCGAAGCCGATGATCTGCATGCGCAGCGCGGGCGTGCCCTCGCTGGTGTACTTGTGGCGGATCTGCTCGAGCGCGGTCGACAGCGCCCGGTAGTCGACCGGCCGGCCCTCGGCATCGGCGGCCAGCAGCGGCACCACGATCATGCTCGAGCGGTAGTCGTTGGCCACCAGGCTGCCGACCACGCCGGCACGCGCGATGTTCAGGCGCAGGTCGGCGATGGATTTCGCGCTGCCGTCGTAGTCGTTGGGCAGCACCGGCCCGCCGGTGAAGCCCTCCTCGGTGACCTCGACCCAGCGCACCACCGGCGTGAAGATCGATTTCATCCAGGCCCGGTCCACCCCCGGCAGCAGGAAGATCTCGTCGTTGATCTTGGCGAGCCGCTCCAGGTAGGCCGCGTCGAAGATGTCGCCCTCGGTGGCCTCGACCACCACGCGCACCGAGTCGCCCAGGCCGCGCAGCTGGCCGCGGTTCTCCAGGTAGTTCTTGATGTACGGGTGGCTGTGCGGCAGCATCTTGTCGAAGCTGGCGCCGACCGTCAGGCCCCGCAGCTGGACCGCGAAGCAGGCCGTGAGCACGGCACACACCAGCAGCAGCACGAGCCGGTGGTTGAAGACCAGGCGCTCGAGCAGGTTGCCCGAGCGCGGGTCGAAGGGCGTGGGGTCGGACGCGGCGGGACCGGCGTCGTGGGAAGCGTGCATGCTGGGCGCCTACTTGATCTGATCGATGGCCAGGGTCTGCAGCCGCGCCCCCGCGGCGCCGACCAGGCCGATGCGTTGTGCGCCGAGTGCGGCCACGCCGAAGTACGGCATCGGCTGCAGCGCCGGCACGGGCAGGAAGCGCTGGCCGCCGTCGCGGCTGAGCGCGATGCCGCCCGCCTGGTCGACCAGCACGACCGCGCCGCCCGGCAACGCCGCGCCCGCCGTGATGCCGGCCGTGCCGACACCGGTGACCGCCTGCCACTGCCGACCCTCGTCGTCGCTGCGGAACAGCCGGCCGCGCATGCCGTAGGCCAGCAGCATGCCCGCGTCGGTGGCCACCAGGCCGAACAGCGTGCCCTTGTACGGCGTGGCCACCGCCTCGAAGCGCTGGCCCTGCGGCTCGAGCCGCCACACCATGCCCTGCTCGCCGGCCAGGAAGATGCCGCGTGCGCTGCCGCGCACGGCATAGAAGTGCAGGTCACCCGGGTTCTGGGTGCGGTCCATCCAGGGCGTCCAGGTGCGGCCGCCGTCTTCGGTGCGGAAGATGCGGTTGAAGGTGCCGACGATGAAGCCGCTGGTCGCGCTGCTGAAGTGCACGTCCAGGAAGCTCGGCGTGCTGCCGTCGGCGCCCTGGGCCTTCTCGCGCTGCAGCAGCGTCGCCGCCTGCGCATCGGTGGCCGCGCGCGACTCGAAGTGGCGCAGCGCCAGCTCGTTGGCCTCGCGCCCGCCGAGTTGGCGCTGCCAGGTGGCACCGCCATCGGCGCTGTGCAGCACCACGCCGCCATGCCCGACGGCCCAGCCGTGGCGCGCGCTGGGAAACGAGATCGCCAGCAGGTCGCTGCTCACCGGAACGGCGGCCTGCGTCCAGTGGGCGCCGTCGTCGTCGGACCAGACGATGTGCCCCCGCGGGCCGGCGGCGACGATGCGCGCACCGGCGCGGGCGATCGCCAGCAGCGGGCTGCGCGCCGCGAGCTGCGTCGGCAGCGCCGCGACCTGCTGCGGCGGCTCGAACGCCAGCCCTGCACCGGGTAGCACGCCCTGCGGCGGCCTGAACGCCAGCCCTGCGCCGGGCAGCACGCCCAGCGTCGGCCTGAACGCCAGCCCTGCGCCGGGCAGCACGCCCAGCGCCAGCCCGGCACACAGGCGTCGGCGCGACATCGACACGAGATCCGGCGGCACGGTGTTCACGACCAACGCTGCACGACCGGCTCGACGGCCGCCCGCAAGGCGGCCGGCAGCTCGCGCCACGCCGAACCGAGGTCGTCGGCGAGCGAGCTGCGGCGATCGTCCGCCGGCGGTGACGCGAGACGCGGCATCCAGCCGGAGTGGACCTGGAAAGATTGCTTCAGCCCGGGCGCAGTCGCCGTCGCGACGGGCCCCTTGCCGAGCGCCAGCGCGTCGAACACCTGCAGCTCGGTGTGGTCGGTGAACTGCACGAAGGTCAGCATCCATCCGTTGCCGCCGGCGCGGTCGGGCACGAACACCGGCGACTGCGCGAAGGCCCCGGCCGGGAAGGCCCAGGACGACTGCTCCTGCATCGTCTCCAGGTCGATGCAGGCCACGGTGGACGGGAACGGCTGGGCCGACAGCTCGTCGACCGGCACGACGCGGTAGGGGTGGTCGCGGTGCAGTTCCACCGCCTGCGGTACCAGCATCTCGGGGTTGTAGCCCCAGTAGGCCTGCCACAGGTAGCGGCTGCGCTCCAGCGCCGGGCGGCGCATGTCACGCGCGTACAGCAGCGTGGCCCAATGCTTGCCGGGGTCGACGAACAGCTTCGTGTCCTTGACCTCGCCGGTGCGGCCGTCGATCACGTAGCGTCCCACCGGCGAGGCGTCCACCGGCAGCGGCAGGAAGCCGTGCAGGCCGGGCGCGATCGGCTGGCCACCGTGCCAGGTGCGATCGCTGTCGCCGAGCGCGATGTTGAGGTCCCAGCCGTTCGAATGCGCGATGTACAGCGTGATGTCGTCGCCGTCCTGGCGGTAGTCGGCGAACTCGTGGAAGGACTCGTAGGGCAGGCGTGCATGCGAGCAGGGCACGGCCTTGCCGCGCCTTTCACGCGTCAGCTCCTTCTTGGCGACGATGTAGATGTCGCTGTACGGCGGGTGCGACTTGGTGCGGCCGCGGCCGGCGAAGGTGCCCGGCTCGTCCTGGTTGCCCACTTCGGTGAAGACCACGTAGTCCTGCGTGACCGCGATCTCGTGGATGCCCTGCGTGATGCTCGCGCTCGGCACGGACCAGGTCTGGACCTCGCCGTTGCCGTCCCAGCGCACGACGTGCAGGGGGCCCTGCCGATCGGTGCGCGAGCGGCCCAGCGGCTCCAGGCCGATGTTGCACCACCACATGCAGCCCTCTTCGGGATCCTCGACCGGGTGCCCGGCGGTCAGCACGCCAGGGAACAGCGGATGCGCGCTGACCACGGGGTAGTCGCCCACCGCACCGATGTAGCTGCGGAACTCCAGCGTCTGCGGGTCGAACTCGGCCGGGCGCTGCCGGTCGTAGGTGAGCAGCAGCCGGTCGCCCAGGAAATGCGGCGCGGTGTTGGTGAAGGCCGGCTGCGCACCGGCCAGCAGCCCCGGCAGCTCGGCCGCGGGCACGGCGCCGAGTGCCGCCGCCATCAGCTCGCTGTCGGGCGTGCGGACGTTGCGGCTCGTCCAGTGCGGCACGCCGGCGGCGTTGGGCGCCAGGTCGACCCGGGTGACGATGCCGAAGCCGGCCCAGCAGAAGTTGACCACCGTGGGCTGCGCCGGCCCGATGATGAAGGCATGGCCCCACAGGCCGGCCGGCCAGGTGCCCGAGGTCACCGTCAGGTCGAGGTCGACTTCCCGGCTCGGCTCGACCTGGTGATGCAGCGCGTGATCCATGACGACGTCCTTCTGGATGGCTTCAGCGCACGCCGGCGCCGGCCAGCACCTCGGGCGAGAAGAACGAATCCGGCTGCAGCGGCGTCGGGATCCAGCCGCCCTTGCCCGACACGTCCTGCTGGCGCGCGTAGTTGCCGGTGGCCAGGTCGTACGTGACCCACTCGTCGGTCGAATGCCCGTAGGTCTCGTAGAACGAGATCGGCAGGCTGTGCGTCACGCGGTAGATCTGTCCGGCGGAGTCGTAGTTGTCGGAGATGCCGACGCCCGGCAGGTCCTCGTCCCAGAAGATCGTGCGCGTCGGGTAGACGTGGCGCTTGCCCGGCTTCAGCGTGGCCTTCACCTCCCACACGCGGTGCAGCTCCCAGCGCACGCAGTCCGGATTCAGGTGGTTCTTGGTCTTCATCGCCACCGCCGTCGGGCAGGCGTTGCGGTCGCGGATGCGGTAGTTGTTGTACGGGATGTACATCTCGCGCTTGCCGACCAGCTTGAAGTCGTAGCGGTCCAGCGAGCCGTAGAACACCGCCGCCTCGTCGACGGTACCGGCACCGCCGCCGGTCGGGCTGGGCGTGTCGTAGGCGATGTCGGGCGCGAGCTTCACGCGCCGCATGCCCGGCAGGTACGAGTAGGCGCGCCGGCCCTTGTCGAGCAGGTCGATGTTGTCGATCACGATCAGCTTCTCGCCGGCCTTGCGCGCCGGGTCGTTGTAGTCGATGCGCAGGCGCTCGAAGACCTCGTCGGTGCTGATCGGCGTGCTGCGCTTGGGGTCGTAGATCGGGTACTCGGCCCACATCTCGCCGACGCCGGTGACGGTGACGTTGCCCTGCGTGTCGACCACGCGGCCCGCCATGTCGGCCGAGTAGAAGGCGGTGGTGTCGTACTTGAGCAGCCGGTTCCACATCACGTCGCTGCCGTTCTTCGGGAACGGGAACGGCAGGCCGGCGTAGCAGCCCTCGATGCCCAGGCCGTTCTTGATCGTCTTGCAGGCGCCGGCCGCGTTCTTCTTCATGTTCTCGATCACGAAGGGCGGGTAGCTGGCGATGCGGTGCGACGGGTAGACGTCGATGCGGTAGCCGGGGTACTTCTTCAGCATCGCCTTGACGCCCTCGCTCAGCTTGGCCGCATGCTGGTCGAGGTTCTTGGCGTCGATCGCGAACAGCGGCTTCTCGGCGGCGAACGGGTCGGGCCGCAGGCCCGGGTTCTTCGGGTCGTAGTTCGACGGCGGCTTGACCGGGCCGGTCCAGGCCGGGATCGTGCCTTCCTTGTTGCCGGCGATCAGCGCCCCCCAGGGCGTGTGGGTGGTCGCCAGCATCTGCGCTTCTTCGGCGGTCACGGCGCCGAACGCCGGGCCGACGAGGGTGCCGAGCAGCAGCGCGGCAAGGCGGGTGATTGGGTGTCTCATGCAGTGTCTCCGTGCGGGGGGCTCAGAACGTCGTCTTGAAGGTGAAGGACAGCCAGCCTCTGTCCTTGAGCAGCGCATTGCCGCCGTTCGAATAGGCCATCTGGTTCGCACCGATGCCCGGCACGGCGGCGAAGATGTTGGGGCCGGCGGTGTAGTCGCCGAAATAGTCGGTGTAGGCGAGGTCGAACTTGTACTTGCCCTTCACGTCGGCGCCGATGCCCAGGCTCCACTGGCCGCTGCCCTCGTTGCCGCCGAACGGCACCGGCGAGTTGCCCTTCAGGCCGGTACTGAAGGACATCGGCATTGTCAGGTCCACGCTCGGGAACACCTGGAACCAGGTCGGCGTGGCCGACAGCGACAGACCCCACGCCGAGTCCGTCGAGCAGCCCGCGTCCTTGCCGCCGACCGGGCAGGCGTAGTCGACATGGCTGAAGTTGGCCGCCGTGCTCCGATCGAGCTTGCGCAGCTTGCTGTAGGTGACCTCGGCCAGCAGCGTCGACGAATCGAACAGCGGCGTCTTGCCGATGTAGGCCAGCGCGTTGACCAGGAAGTGCAGGCTGTTGCCGCGCGCCAGTCCGGCCGACCCAAAGGCGGTGTTCAGCGCGGTGTCCTTCCGGTAGACCAGCTCCGAGCCGAACGACACGCCGGCGAGCTGCGTCGCATAGCTCAGGCCGGCGATCTTCACGTCCTTCGCATAGGCGTTGTGCAGCTCGGTGAAGGTGCCGCCCGGGCTGAGCACGCCCATCACCTTGTCGTCGAACTTGCGCAGCGTCAGCCCGGCGGTGCCGTTCAGCCAGCCCGGCGACCACTTCGCGTTGAAGCCCCAGTTGCCGCGATCCTTCGGGATCGCGTCGGGGCCGCTCTTCAGATCGCCGTTGAACGGGATGCCGAGGTAGTTGGTGCCGCCCTGGAAGAACGGGTCGGCGTAGGTGAAATAGGTGCCGCCCTCGTAGATGCGGTAGGGCTTCCACTCGAGGAAGTACTGCGCCTTCAACGACAGCTCTTCGTTGACCTGCAGCTGGGCCGAGAGCTGGTTCAGCGGCAGGAACAGTTCCTTGGCCTCGACGCCGGGCGTGGCCAGCGCCTTGCGGAAGTCCACCGGGCCCTGCGAGTACGACGCGCCGTGGATCGGCGTGAACAGCGCCTCGCCGTAGATCACGGTGTGGCGGCCGAGCTTGGCGTCCAGCGGCATGTCGGCACCGAGCGTGACACGGCCGAACACGAACGCATCGAGGAATTCGCCCGAGTGCAGGTAGTAGCGCTTGACCGCCGGCGTGTAGCGGTTGTTCGGGTAAGCGGTGCCGAGCCCGGCCGCCTGGTAGGCCGGATTGCCCTTCACCTTGTCGTCGTAGGCGGCGTCGTACCAGCTCGCCGCCGAGACGCGGAATCCGTGGCTCTTCTTGTAGACGAAGTCGAACTCGGTCAGCAGGTCGATCCGGTTGGTGATCAGGTCACCCCGGTCGAACTTGTACTCGCCGCCCTGCAGCCCCCAGCTGTCGGCCAGCGTCTGGTCGCGCCGCTCCATGCGCCAGCCGGCGTTGTAGCGCACCGTGTTGTCCAAGCGCAGCACGCCGTCGGGGACGCCGACGTCGATCTGGAATGCGGCGCCGTGGCCGTGGAACAGCGCGGCGGCCGCGGCGGCCGCCAGCAGGGCGGGCTGGTAGCGCCGGCGCGGCGCTCTCCTCGTTTCTTGTCGCACGGTCTGGTCTCCGGTGTGTTGATGGGACGGGGTCAAGTGGCCTGCATCGGCCCCGAGACACGCGGCCTGCAACGCCAAGAACAAACCATCGTGTTCGTTTTTTTCAGGATAGCGGAGCCCCGCCGGGCGATCTACTATCGTTGACCCTTATCAAGTCCTTGGCGGCTCGGATGTGCTGAAGGCGCCGGGCTGTGCGAACAAGGTCGTTCGCGCCACGGCACGAAAGCCGTGCGGCGTCATCCCGTCGTCGTGAAACCCATGCGGCACGGTGCGCAGCGTGGTCTCGCTCGTGCAGCGTTCGCCGGCCTGGTGGCCTGCCCGGAGGGACTCGAACCCCCGACCTGTTGCTTAGAAGGCAACTGCTCTATCCAGTTGAGCTACGGGCAGACGGGGCCGGCTGGCGGCCGGTGACGAGATGGTCGGGGCGGCGGGATTCGAACTCGCGACCTATTGCTCCCAAAGCAATTGCGCTACCAGGCTGCGCTACGCCCCGAACGCGTGGATTGTAGGCGGCAGGCTCAGCGTTCCAGCGCTTCCCAGGCCTTGAGCAGCCGCTTCCCGCTCACCGGCTGCGGCGTGCGCAGCTCCTGGGCGAACAGGCTGACGCGCAGCTCCTCCAGCAGCCAGCGGAACTCGTCGAGCCGGGCATCGGCGCCGCCCTTGCGCTCGCCGAGCCGGCGCAGCCAGCGCTGCTCCAGCGGGCGCAGCTCGGCCAGCCGCTGCGCATCGCGGGCCGGGTCGGCGCGCCACTTGTCGAGCCGCAGCGTCACCGCCTTCAGGTAGCGCGGCAGGTGCTGCAGCGCAGGCCAGGGGGTGTCGGTCAGGAAGCGCTTCGTGACCAGCCGCGCGAGCTGGGCCGCGACGTCGTCGGCCACCTCCTTGGCCGGGCGCGCGTCCTTGAGCTTGCGGGCGGCGATGGCCTGCTCGGCCAGCACCGCCGCGGCCTGGCGCGCCACTTCCTGGGCGATCAGGTTGAGCCTCGCCCGGCCCTCGTCAACGCGCTTCGCGAAGGCCGCGGCGTCGGTGGGCAGCGGGTCGGCCAGGAAGGCGCGGTCGAGCGCGACCGCGATGACCTGGTCGCGCAGCTCCTCGGCCGAGCCGCCGAGCGCCATGTAGGCGACCGCCATGCGCGTCAGGTCCGGGATGTTCTTCTCCAGGTACTGCAGCGGCTGCCTGATCTGCAGCGCGACCAGCCGGCGCAGGCCGGCGCAGTGCTTCAGCGCCGCGACCTCGGGCTCGTCGAAGACCTCGATCTCGACATGCGCGCCCTTGTCGATCAGCGCCGGGAAGCCGATCAGGCTCTGCGCGCCGCGCTGGAGCTCCAGCAGTTCGGGCAGTTCGCCGAAGGTCCAGGCGGTGTACTTCGCCGAAGCAACGCCGCGGCCCTCACCCCCGCCCTCTCCCAGAGGGAGAGGGAGTGAACAGCCCCCTCTCCCGCCGGCGGGAGAGGGCTGGGGCGAGGGTGGCTCGACGGTCTGCAGCTTCAGCGCCGCCAGCGCCTGGAAGGCCGTGCGTGCCTGCGTGCCCAGCTCGGCCTTCAGCGTCGGCAGGTGCCGGCCCATGCCGAGCTGGCGGCCATGCTCGTCGACGACGCGGAAGTTCATGAACAGATGCGGCTGCAGCGTCTCGAGCTTGAAGTCGTTGCGCTGCACCGCCAGCTGGGTGCGCTCGCGCACCGCCTTCAGCAGCGCGTCGAGCAACCCGCCCTGGGCGAACGGCGCCAGCTCGCAGAACTCGGCCGCGTAGTCAGGCAGCGGCACCAGGCGCGAGCGCGGGCGCTGGTGCAGGCTCTTGACCAGCGCGAGCACCTTGTCCTTCAGCAACCCGGGCACCAGCCACTCGCAGCGCTCCTCGTTGACCTGGTTCAGCGCGTAGATCGGCACGGTGACGGTCAGTCCGTCCTTCGCGTCGCCGGGCTCGTGCAGGTAGTCGGCCGCGCAGTCGATGCCGCCGAGGCGCAGCGTCTTCGGGAATGCCGCGGTCGTGATGCCCGCGGCCTCGTGGCGCATCAGCTCGTCCCGGGTCAGCATCAGCAGCTTCGGCTGGCGCTTGACCTCGTCGCGGTGCCAGCGTTCGAGCGAGGCGCCCGAGTGCACGTCCTTCGGCAGCTGCTGGTCGTAGAAGGCGTAGATCAGCTCGTCGTCGACCAGCACGTCCTGGCGGCGCGACTTGTGCTCGAGCTCCTCGACCTGCGCGATCAGCTTGCGGTTGTGGGCGAAGAACGGCAGCTTGGTGTCCCATTCGCCGCCAACCAGCGCCTCGCGGATGAAGATCTCGCGCGCCGCGGCCGGGTCGACGTTGCCGAAGTTCACCTTTTTGTTGTTGTAGACCACGATGCCGTAGAGCGTGGCCCGCTCCAGCGCCACCACCTCGCCGGCCTTCTTCTCCCAGTGCGGCTCGAGCAGCTGGCGCTGCAGCAGGTGGCCGGCGACCTGGACGATCCAGGTCGGCTCGATCGCCGCCAGCGCGCGGCCGAACAGCCGCGTGGTCTCGACCAGCTCGGCGGCGATCAGCCAGCGGCCCGGCTTCTTGCTCAGGTGCGCGCCCGGGTGGCGCCAGAACTTGATGCCGCGCGCGCCCAGGTACCAGTCCTCGTCATCGCTCTTGCAGCCGACGTTGCCGAGCAGACCCGCCAGCATCGCGAGATGGAGCTGCTCGTAGCTCGCCGGCGTCGTGTTGAGCCGCCAGCCATGCTCGGCGACGACGGTGTGGAGCTGCGAGTGGATGTCGCGCCATTCGCGCACGCGGCGCGGGCTGACGAAGTGCTCGCGCAGGCGCTGCTCCTGCTGCCTTTGCGAGAGCCGATGGCTGGCGCCATCGACCCTCGCGCCGGCCCGGCCGTCCTGAGGCACCCCCTCCCCGTCCCTCCCCCGCCGAGCGGGTGAGGGCGCAAGCGGTTCACCATGCCCGCGCCCTACCTCGATCCAGTTCCAAAGCTTGATGTACCCCACGAACTCCGAGCGCTCGTCGTCGAACAGCTTGTGCTTCGCGTCGGCGGCCTGCTGCTGCTCGAGCGGGCGGTCGCGCACGTCCTGCACGCTGAGCGCGCTCGCGATGACCAGCACCTCGGCGAGCGCCTGCCGGTCGCGCGCGGCGAGGATCATGCGGCCGATGCGCGGGTCGAGCGGCAGCTTGGCGAGCTCGCGGCCGATGTCGGTGAGCTCGTTGGCGTCGTCGGTCGCGCCGAGCTCGTTGAGCAGCGCGTAGCCGTCGGCGATCGCCTTCTTCGGCGGCGCCTCGAGGAAGGGGAAGTCTTCGACATTGCCGAGGTTCAGCGCCTTCATGCGCAGGATCACACCGGCCAGCGAGCTGCGCAGGATCTCGGGGTCGGTGAAGCGTGGCCGACCGGCGAACTCCTTCTCGTCGTAGAGCCGGATGCACACGCCGTCGGCCACCCGGCCACAGCGGCCGGCGCGCTGGTTGGCCGCGGCCTGGCTGATACCCTCGACCTGCAGCTGCTCGACCTTGTTGCGGTAGCTGTAGCGCTTGACGCGCGCGGTGCCGGCGTCGATCACGTAGCGGATGCCGGGCACCGTGAGGGACGTCTCGGCCACATTGGTGGCGAGCACGATGCGCGGCGCGCCGCCGGTCTCGAACACGCGGTCCTGCTCGGGCTGCGACAGCCGTGCGAACAGGGGCAGGATGTCGGCGTGGCGCTTGGCGGGCTGGTGCGCCAGGTGCTTGCGCAGGTGGTCGGCGGCCTCGCGGATCTCGCGCTCGCCGGGCAGGAAGACCAAGATGTCGCCCTTCGGCGGGCCGGGCCAGAGCTCGTCGACGCCGTCGGCGATGGCGTCGTTCAGGTCGTGCTCGCGGCTTTCCTCGAAGGCGCGCCAGCGCTGCTCGACCGGGAACAGCCGGCCGCTGACCTGGATCACCGGCGCCGGGCCGTGTCGGCTCTCGAAGTGCTTCGCAAAGCGGTCGGCATCGATGGTCGCCGAGGTCACGATCACCTTCAGGTCGGGCCGCTTCGGCAGGATCTGCCTCAGGTAGCCGAGCAGGAAGTCGATGTTGAGGCTGCGCTCGTGGGCCTCGTCGATGATCAGCGTGTCGTAGGCGCGCAGCAGCGGATCGGTCTGGGTCTCGGCGAGCAGGATGCCGTCGGTCATCAGCTTGACCGAGGCACCGAGCGTCAGCCGGTCCTGGAAGCGCACCTTGTAGCCGACCACCTCGCCGAGCGGGGTGTTCAGCTCCTCGGCGATGCGCTTCGCGACGCTCGACGCGGCGATGCGCCGCGGCTGGGTGTGACCGATGAGCTGCGGCCGCTGGCCCGGCTTCGCGTTGGCCTTGCCACGGCCGAGCGCCAGCATCAGCTTCGGCAGCTGGGTGGTCTTGCCCGAGCCGGTCTCGCCGCAGACGATCACCACCTGGTGCTCGCGCACGGCCTGCGCGATCTCGTCGCGCCGGGCCGAGACCGGCAGCGCTTCGGGGAAGGTGATGGGCGGCAGCGGCCGCGCCGGCGCCGCCGGTCGCGCCGCGCCGGGTGCGGCGGTCGGGCTGTTCACGAGGCGCGCATTATCGGGCGCGCCCCGCCGGCTATTCGGTCCGTGGGGCGTAGGTGATCAGGTTCAGCAGCGCGCCCTGCGGGTCCTGGATCACGCAGAAGCGGCCGACGCCGGGGATGTCCATCGGACCGGCCAGCACGCGACCGCCGAGCGTCGGCACCTGGGCGGCGCTGGCGTCCACGTCGCTCACCGTCACATAGCAGCCCCAGGCCGGCGGCATGGCCGGGGCACCGGGGATCGGGCCCATGATGCCGCCCACCGAGGTCTCGCCGACCTTGAGCACGTGGTAGGCGCCCTGGGGCATCTCCATCGTCTGGACGGTCCAGCCGAGCAGCTTGCCGTAGAAGGCGACGGCGGCAGCCGGATCGCTGGTCATCAGCTCCGACCAGCTGAAGGCACCGTGGGTGGTGTAGGCATCCATGTGGGGCTCCCGGGTTTGTGCTGCGCCGATGCTCCCGCGCCATCGGCTTCGCGTCAATCGCGCCGGGCCCCTGCGGCACAATCCTCGCCAGACCGCCGCACCATCATGGACTTCGTCTTCCCCCACACCTTCGTGCCCTGGTTCCGCTCGGTCGCGCCCTACATCCACGCCTACCGCGGCAAGACCTTCGTGATCGCGATGGCCGGCGAGGGCATCGCCGCCGGCAAGCTCAACGCCTTCGTGCAGGACCTGGCGATCCTGCACGCGATGGGCATCAAGCTCGTCTTCGTGCACGGCTTCCGCCCGCAGGTGAGCGAGCAGCTGCGCGCCAAGGGCCACCCGGAGCGTTTCAGCCACGGGCTGCGCATCACCGACGCGGTGGCGCTCGACTGCGCGCAGGAGGCCGCGGGCCAGCTGCGCTTCGAGATCGAGGCCGCGTTCTCGCAAGGCCTGCCGAACACCCCGATGGCCAACGCGACCGTGCGGGTCGTCTCCGGCAACTTCCTGACCGCCCGGCCGGTCGGCATCGTCGACGGCGTCGACTTCATGCAGAGCGGCCTGGTGCGCAAGGTCGATGCGGCGGCGATCCGCAGCGCGATCGACATCGGCGCGGTGGTGCTGCTGTCGCCCTTCGGCTTCTCGCCGACCGGCGAGGCCTTCAACCTGACGATGGAGGACGTCGCGACCTCGACCGCGATCGCGCTCCAGGCCGACAAGCTGATGTTCCTGACCGAGGTGCCGGGCATCCACGAGACGCCCGACGACCCGGAGAGCCCGATCGACACCGAGCTCGCCCTGGCCGACGCCAAGCGGCTGCTCGCCGCCCTGCCCGGCGCGTCGCAACCGACCGACACCGCCTTCTACCTGCGCCACTGCATCAAGGCCTGCGAGGGCGGCGTCGAGCGCTCCCACATCCTGCCCTTCGCGACCGACGGCGCGCTGCTGACCGAGGTCTACACCCACGACGGCATCGGCACGATGGTCGTCGACGAGAAGCTCGAGAGCCTGCGCCAGGCCGGCGCCGACGACATCGGCGGCATCCTGCAGCTGATCGAACCCTTCGAGCGCGACGGCACGCTGGTCAAGCGCGACCGTACCGAGATCGAGCGCGACATCGGCCACTACACGGTGATCGAGCACGACGGCGTGATCTTCGGCTGCGCCGCGCTCTACCCCTACCCCGAGGCGCGCACCGGCGAGATGGCGGCGCTGACCGTCAGCCAGAGCGTGCAGGGCCAGGGCGACGGCGAGCGCATCCTGAAGCGCGTCGAGCAGCGCGCCAAGGCGCAGGGGCTGGAGAGCATCTTCGTGCTGACGACGCGCACGATGCACTGGTTCATCAAGCGCGGCTTCCAGCAGGTCGACGCCGACTGGCTGCCCGAGGCGCGCAAGCGCAAGTACAACTGGGACCGGCGCTCGCAGGTGCTGGTCAAGAAGCTCGGCTGAGCTTCACCTTTGCCCCACAGGAGTTTCGAGATGGCCCGTACCGTGAACTGCGTGATCCTGAAGAAGGAGGCCGACGGCCTCGACTACGCGCCCTACCCGGGCGAGCTCGGCAAGCGCATCTACGACAACGTCAGCAAGGAAGCCTGGGCCGGCTGGCTCAAGCACCAGACCATGCTGGTCAACGAGAACCGGCTCAACCTGGCCGATGCGCGCGCCCGCCAGTACCTGGCGCGGCAGATGGAGAACTACTTCTTCGGCGCCGGCGCCGAACAGCCGGCGGGGTATGTCCCGCCGTCGGCCTGAGACGAGGACGCCGCAAGGCGTCTACCGCGGCACCGCAGACGCGAATCATTCTCGTTAATGCTTATACTGCCGGGATCGTCGATCCTGGAGTCCGCATGACCTTCCGCTCGCCCCTTCTCCTCCGCGCCGTCGCCGCGGCACTGACCCTCGGCACCGCGCTGGCCGCCTCGGCCCAGGAGCAGGTGCTCAACCTCTACTCGGCCCGTCACTACCAGACCGACGAGGCGCTCTACGCCGACTTCACCAAGACCACCGGCATCAAGATCAACCGCGTCGACGCCGACGACGCGGGCATCCTGGCGCGGCTGCGCAACGAAGGCGCGTCGAGCCCGGCCGACGTGATCCTGCTGGTCGACGCGGCCCGCCTGTGGCGCGCCGAGGTGGACGGCCTGTTCCAGCCGGTCAAGTCCAAGCTGCTCGAAAGCCGGGTCCCCGCGCAACTGCGCGGCAAGGACGCCGGCGAGGGCTCGCAATGGTTCGGCTTCTCGACCCGCGCCCGTGTGATCGTCTACAACAAGGCGAGCGTGAAGCGCGACGATGTCGACACCTACGAGGAACTCGCCGACCCGAAGAACAAGGGCAAGGTCTGCACCCGCTCGGGCAGCCACCCCTACAACCTGTCGCTGTTCGGCTCGATGTACGAACACCTCGGCGCCGCCGGCGCCGAGACCTGGCTGAAGGGCGTCGTCGGCAACATGGCGCGCGATCCCAAGGGCGGCGACACCGACCAGATCAAGGCCGTTGCGAGCGGCGAATGCGGCGTCGGTCTCACCAACACCTACTACCTGGCCCGGCTAATGCGCTCCACCAAGCCCGAGGACCAGGCGGTGGTCGAGAAGGTCGGCGTGGTGTTCCCGAACCAGGCCACCAGCGGTACCCACGTCAACATCGCCGGCGGCGCGATGGCCAAGCATGCCAAGAACCGCGAGGCCGCCGTCAAGTTCCTCGAATACCTGTCCAGCGATTCCGCCCAGGCCTATTTCGCGAACGGCAATAACGAGTATGCGGTGGTGAAATCGGTGAAGCTCGCCAACCCGGCACTCGACAGCTTCGGCCCGTTCAAGGCGGAATTGATCCCGATCTCGGTCGTCGGGACCAATTCGGTGCGGGTCCAGCAGATACTCGATCGGGTCGGCTACAAGTAATTGCCGAACGAATCCTGACAAACCCGGCTGCGGCCGGGTTTGTCGTGTCTGAAGCGGGGCGCTGCGATGGTTAGACTAGCGGCATCGTTGTTTAACCAAATCTAACGGGGCGCACCACCATGTCCGAATACCAGAAATTGCTGGCCCAGAAAGCCGCCCTCGAACAGCAGGCCGCCGCGCTGACGCAGCAGATCGAGGAAGCGCGCCGTACCGAGCGCAGCGCGGTGCTCGACAAGATCAAGGCGCTGATGGCCGAGCATGGCGTGACGCTGGCCGAATTGGGTGCCGCCAACAAGTCCGGCCGGCCGGCCAAGGCGGCCAAGCCGACGCGCAAGGTCGCCGCGAAATACCGCGACGCGGCCAGCGGCAACAGCTGGAGCGGCCGCGGCCTGCAACCCAACTGGCTGAAGGCGGCGCTCGCGGCGGGCCGCAAGCTCGAGGATTTCGCGGTCTGAGGCCCGGCGGGCCGATCGCATAAGGGCCGGCGACTGCCGGCCTTTTGTTTGGCGCCGAGGAATGGCGGTCGTTCCGGGCATTACTCGGCGGGCGCGCCGGCAAGGGCCGGCGCGACACTGGCCGCATGCGGGTCCAGACCATCGCCATCCACCCCGCCGCACCGTCCAAGCCGGCGTTCGGCGTCGCCTGCAACGGCTGCGGCGTGTGCTGCCTGGCCGAGCCCTGTCCGGCCGGGCAGTTGCTGAGCCTGAAGCGGCGCGGCGCCTGCCGGCTGCTGCAATGGGACGAGGCGACGTCGCGCTACCGCTGCGGCCTGCTGTCGGCGACCGGGCTGGGGCGGCGTTCGGCCTGGCTCGCGCACTGGCTGACAACCCGCGCCCGGCGCTGGATCGCCGCCGGCCAGGGCTGCGACTCGGACGCCGCGGTCGAGCCCTGACGCGGCCTCAGGCCGCGAGACGCTGCCGCGCGCCGTGGTACTCGGCGGCGAGGCGCTCGACCAGCCGGCCGGCGGGCAGCACCTCGCGCACCGCGGCGATGCCCTGGCCGCAGCCCCAGATGTCCTTCCAGGCCTTCTTGGCGCTGTCACCGCCGCCGAAGTCCATCTTGCTCGGGTCGCCGTCGGGCAGCTGGTCCGGGTCCAGCCCGGCGTTGCGGATCGAGGGCTTCAGGTAGTTGCCGTGCACGCCGGTGAAGAGGCTCGAATAGACGATGTCGTCGCTCGTGCCCTCGACGATGGCCTGCTTGTAGCCCTCGACCGCGCGCGCCTCGTCGGTGGCGATGAAGGCCGAGCCGATGTAGGCGAAGTCCGCACCCATCGCCTGCGCGGCCAGCACCGCACCGCCATGCGCGATCGAGCCGCTGAGCGCCAGCGGCCCGTCGAACCAGGCACGGATCTCCTGCACCAGCGCAAAGGGGCTCTTCACACCCGCATGGCCGCCGGCACCGGCCGCGACCGCGATCAGACCGTCGGCGCCCTTCTCGATCGCCTTCTTCGCGAAGGCGTTGTTGATCACGTCGTGCAACACCACGCCACCCCAGCCGCGCACCGCGTCGTTGACATCGGTGCGCGCGCCCAGCGAGGTGATGACGACCGGCACCTTGTACTTGGCGCAGACCGCCATGTCGTGGTCGAGCCGGTCGTTGCTCTTGTGGACGATCTGGTTGATCGCGAACGGCGCCGCGGGCCGCTCGGGGTGCGCGCGGTCATGGGCGGCGAGCGCCTCGGTGATCTCGGCCAGCCACTCGTCGAGTTGGGCCGCGGGCCGCGCGTTGAGCGCCGGCATCGCGCCGATCACGCCGGCCGTGCACTGCGCGATCACGAGCTTGGGGTTGCTGATGATGAACAGCGGCGCGCCGATGATCGGCAGCGGCGCCCGCGCCAGGGCGCCGGGCAGCGCCATCAGAAGGCCTCCAGCGCCAACGCGGTGACCGACTCGCCGCCCTCGAGGATGCTGTCGCGCAGCGCCGGCGCGCGCGACAGGATGTGCTCGGCGTAGAAGCGCGCGGTCGCGACCTTGGCGTTCATGAAGGCGGCGTCCTCGCCGGCGGCGGCGCGGTCCTCGGCCACCATCAGCGCGCGCGCCATCTGCCAGCCGGCCATCAGGTTGCCGGCCAGCATCAGGTAGGGCACCGAGCCGGCGAACACCGCGTTCGGATTCGCCTTGGTCTGGGCCGCGACGTAGTCGACCACCTGCTCGAAGGCCTCGCGCGCGGCCAACAGGCGCTTGTGCATCGCGCGCGCCGCGACGCTCTTGCGGTCCGACAGCTCGGCCTCGGTGGCGGCGATCTGCCGGGCGATCGCCTTGGCCGTCGCGCCACCGTCGCGCACGGTCTTGCGGCCGATCAGGTCGTTGGCCTGGATCGCCGTCGTGCCTTCGTAGATCGTCAGGATGCGCGCGTCGCGGTAGTACTGCGCCGCGCCGGTTTCCTCGATGAAGCCCATGCCGCCATGCACCTGCACGCCCAGCGAGGTGACCTCGAGGCTCGTCTCGGTCGAATAGCCCTTGACCAGCGGCACCATGAATTCGTAGAAGGCCTGGTGCTGCTTGCGCGCCTCGGCATCCGGATGCGCATGCGCCGCGTCGTAGGCCGCGGCCGCCGTCAGCGCCATCGCGCGGCAGCCCTCGGTCTGCGCGCGCATTGTCATCAGCATGCGCTTCACGTCGGGGTGATGAATGATCGGGCCGCTGCCCGGCAGCGAGCCGTCGACCGGCCGGCTCTGCACCCGGTCCTTCGCGTAGGCCACGGCCTTCTGGTAGGCCCGCTCGGCCACCGCGATGCCCTGCACGCCGACCGCGTAGCGGGCCGCGTTCATCATGATGAACATGTACTCGAGGCCACGGTTCTCCTGGCCGATCAGCTGGCCCACGGCGCCGGGCCCGGTGCCGTTCACATCCTTCGCCGCCGTGCCGTCGCCGAACTGCAGCACCGCGGTCGGGCTGGCCTTGATGCCGAGCTTGTGCTCGATCGACACGCAGTGCACGTCGTTGCGCACGCCCAGCGAGCCGTCGGCCTTGACCATGAACTTCGGCACGATGAACAGCGAGATGCCCTTCACGCCCTCCGGCGCGCCGGCCACGCGGGCGAGCACGAGGTGGACGATGTTCTCGGCCATGTCGTGCTCACCATAGGTGATGAAGATCTTGGTGCCGAAGAGCTTGTAGGTCCCGTCGCCCTGCGGCTCGGCGCGCGTGCGCACCAGCGCGAGGTCGGAGCCGGCCTGCGGCTCGGTAAGGTTCATCGTGCCGGTCCACTGGCCCGAGATCATCTTCGGGATCCAGGTCTGCTGCTGCTCGTGGGTGCCGGCGGTCAGCAGCGCCTCGATCGCGCCATCGGTCAGCAGCGGACACAGCGCGAAGCTGAGGTTGGCGCTGTTGAGGATCTCGTTGCAGGCCGCGCCGATGGTCTTGGGCAGGCCCTGGCCGTCGAAGTCGGCCGGGTGCTGCAGCCCCTGCCAGCCGCCGTCGGCGAACTGGCGGAAGGCCTCCTTGAAGCCCGGCGTCGTGGTGACGCTGCCGTCCTTGAAGAACGAGGGGTTCTTGTCGCCCTCCCAGTTCAGCGGTGCGAGCACGCCCTCGTTGAACTTCGCGCATTCCTCGAGCACCGCCTGGGCGGTGTCGAGGCCGGCTTCCTCGAAGCCGGGCAGCGTGGCGACCTGCTCAAGGCCGGCCAGATGCTGCATGCAGAACAGCATGTCCTTGACGGGGGCGACGTAGCTCATCGGGGGCTCCTGGGATTACAGCTGCTTGACCAGCTCGGGCACGGCCACGAACAGATCGGCCTCGAGCCCGTAGTCGGCGACGCTGAAGATCGGTGCCTCGGGGTCCTTGTTGATGGCGACGATGACCTTGGAGTCCTTCATCCCTGCCAGGTGCTGGATCGCCCCGCTGATGCCCACCGCGATGTACAGGCTGGGCGCGACGATCTTGCCGGTCTGCCCGACCTGCCAGTCGTTGGGCGCGTAGCCGGCATCGACCGCCGCGCGGCTCGCGCCCAGCGCCGCCCCGAGCTTGTCGGCCAGCGGCATCAGCACCTCGTTGAACTT
>DATILD010000063.1:0-31518 GCA_035476815.1 Methylibium sp. | reverse complement strand
CCGGCGCTACATGCAGCTTGAGGGGCTGCAAACGCTCAGCGATACTGCCCCGACTCGGCTGCCCGCTGTGGCTCGCTGAGTACCGTGCACCTCAGTCTTCTCCGGGCTGTGGACCTACACCACGGGCTGGGACACGACCTGCGCGCTCGCCGACAGCGCCGCGCCGGCCACGGCCGCCACCAAGTTGACCGCTTGGAACCCCAGCCCGTAACTGTCCACGGAACGGGGGCGACTCCACCTTGCTGCCCGACCCCACTTACGGCATGGCCATAGAGGACGGGCGAGGCTAGACTCGCCGCCCCACGCACGGACCTGGGCTTCCCCTGATTCGTCGGCCGACGCGCAATGCCATGATTTCGAGGCCAGGAGATGCTCGCGCGTGCGCTCCCGCTACGCTACCTATGTGTCGCGTTTGCGAGTGCATTTGGCCCCCGGCGCAGCGGCCCCGGCCGCTGTGTGACACACGCGGCGCCGCTGGCAGGAGCAAAGGTTACGACCCGCCCGACGCCTGAAGGAATGGCGGATCGTGACAGACGGAGACGTGGAAGATGAAGTCAGGATTGTCGGGTTGGGTGCTGGCGATCGCCCGGACCCTCGACGCGGAGGGCGTGCCGCACGAGCCCATCTTCCAACAGGTCGGCATGGACCCGGCACGCCTGACCGATGGAGGCAACCGCTACTCTCAGGCTTCGGTCAGCAGCCTGTGGCGCGCCGCGATCCACGAGACCGGCGACCCCTATTTCGGTCTCAAGCTGGCCACCTACATCCGGCCGTCGACCTTCCACGTGGTCGGCTATGCGATGAGCTGCAGCGCGACGCTGGGCGACGCGCTGCAGCGCTTCTCCCGCTATGCGCGGCTGATCTCCAACTCGGCGACGGTGACGCTGACGCAGGACGAGCGGCATTGGCGCCTCGATTTCAGCTTCGACACCGGCGGCGCGCCGCCGATCGTGCAGACGCTCGATGCGGTGCTGGCCGGCATCGTCTGCTTCAGCCGCTGGATCGTCGGTGAAGACATCCTGCCCGCCGAGGTGCATTTCAAGCACACCTGCTCGAAGGGCGAGGCCGAGTACCGCAGCGTGCTGAAGTGCCCGGTCCATTTTGGTCGGGACAACGACGCGGTCGTGTTCCACGCCGCCGACATGGGGCGGCGCATCCTCGCGGCCAACGAGCAGCTGGCCTGCCTGCTCGACGACATGGCGATCCGGCAGATGGCCGAGCTGTCGGGGCGCTTCTCGACCAAGGTGCGCGACTGCCTGATGCGCGAGTTCGCCAGCGGCGAGATCTCCAAGCGCGGCACCGCCGATCTGATGCACATGACCGAGCGGACCCTGCTGCGTCGCCTGCGCGAGGAGGGCACGACCTTCCAGGAGGTGCTGGACCAGCTGCGCGAGCAGCTGGCCTACGAGTACCTGCAGCGTCCGGACGTGTCGGTGCAGGACGTGTCTTCGATGCTGGGCTTTTCCGACGCGAGCACCTTCTCGCGCGCGTTCAAGCGCTGGACCGGGCGGCGCCCGAGTTCGGCGCAGCACGAACTGCTGCGCGGCGAGGCCGGCCAGGGCTACGCCGCGGACGAAGCCGTGCTCGGCCTGGCGGTCCGCCCGGCCGACGCGTCGCCGGCCAAACGCGCGGTGACCGCGCGCTGACCCAGGCCGGCCCGGCGCCGTCGCCGGTGGCCGCGCTCAGCTCTGCAGGTAGGCCACCTGCGTGTGCATGAACTCGTAGAGCCCATGCTTGCCGTCGGCGCCGCCGATGCCCGAGCGGCGCACGCCGGCGTGGAAGCCCTGGATGGCCTCGAAGTTCTCGCGGTTCACGTAGGTCTCGCCGAACTTCAGCCGGCCGATCGCGTGCATCGCGGCGTTCAGGTTGGTCGTGAAGATCGACGAGCTCAGGCCGTACTCGCTGTCGTTGGCCTTGGCGATCGCCTCGTCAAGGTCGTCGACCGCCTCGACCAGCACCAGCGGCCCGAACACCTCGCGCTGCAGCACCAGCATGTCGGCGCGCGTCTTCGACAGCATGGTCGGCTGGAAGTAGCAGCCGGCACCGGCGGCCGCGCCGCTCCCGCCGACCACCACCTCGGCGCCCTTGGCGCGCGCGTCGTCGACCAGCTCCTGCAGGCGCGCGACGCCGGCGCGGTTGATCAGCGGGCCCATCTCGACCGGCTCGGCGCCAAGAGGATCGCCGCTGCGGATCGAGCCGAGCGCCGCCGCCAGCTTGTCGGTGAACTGCGCGTGCACCGACCGCTGCACATAGACGCGCTCGGTGCAGTTGCAGGCCTGGCCGCTGTTGAGCGCCTTCGAGGCGCGCAGCACGCCGACCGCGAGGTCGATGTTCGCGTCGGCCAGCACGATCGACGGCGCCTTGCCGCCCAGCTCCAGGCTGACCTTGGTGACGTTGCGCGCGGCATTGGCCATGATCGCCGAACCGGCCGCCGAACTGCCGGTGAAGCTGATCATGTCGACATGCGGATGCGCCACCAGCGCCTCGCCGACCGTGCGACCCAGTCCGCAGACCAGGTTGAACAGGCCCGCCGGCAGCCCCGACTCGGCCGCGATCTTTGCGAACTCGTAGGCGCTGTAGGGCGTCTCCTCGCTGGGCTTGACGACGATCGCGTTGCCGGTGATCAGCGCTGGCGCGACCTTGCGCGCGACCATGAACAGCGGGAAGTTCCACGGCAGGATGCCGGCCACCACGCCCAGCGGGCGGCGGAACAGGAAGATGTTCTCGCCGGCGCGGTCGCTGGTGATGATCTCGCCCTCGATGCGGCGCGCCCACTCGGCCATGTAGTCGAGGTATTCGGCGGTCACGTAGACCTCCAGCTCGGCCAGCGGCAGCACCTTGCCCTGTTCGAGCGCGATCGTGCGCGCCAGCTCGGGCGTGCGCTCGCGCACGCGCTGCGCCATGCGGTGCAGGAACTGGCCGCGATCGTTCGCGGGGCGCGCAGCCCAGGCGGGCTGGGCTGCCCGCGCCGCCGCGACCGCCTCTTCGACCAGCGCCGCGCCGCCGTCGGGCACGGCGCCGATGCAGGTCTCGTTCGCGGGGTTGCGCACCTCGATGGTCGCCGCGTCGCTGGCGACGAAGCGCCCACCGACGTAGTGTTCAAAAGCAGGAGCCGGCTTGTTCAATGGGCACTCCGAACCAGTTGGGGTGAGGGGCCGCCGGCCTTCGCCGGACGGGCCAGGAAATCGGGCAACCGACCGGCGGCCACGATGTGATGGCGTGCGAGCTCGTCGACGCCGGTGCAGCCGAGCAGTGCGATCGCGCGTTCGGTCTCCTGGCGCAGCAGGCTCAGCACACGGCGCACGCCGGGTGCGCCGAAGGCCGCCAGGCCGTAGAGGTAGGGGCGGCCGATCATGCAGGCGCGCGCGCCCATCGCCAGCGCCTTCACCACATGGGTGCCGCGGCGCACGCCGCCGTCGACGACGACCTCGAGGCGGTCGCCGACCGCGTCGACCAGGTCGGCGACCAGGTCGACCGTGGCCGGCACGCCGTCGAGCTGCCGGCCGCCATGGTTGGACACGATGATGCCGGCCACGCCGGCCGCGGCGGCCTCGCGCGCATCCTGGACCGACTGCAGGCCCTTGATCACGAAGGGCTTGCCCCAGTGCCGCATCAGGCGCTCGACGCGCGCCCAGGTGATGTTGCGTTCCATCGACGTGGCGAAGAAGCCCGCCAGGCTGCCGATGCCGCGGCGCCCGTCGCGCGACGGCAGGTTGGGCAGCGCGATGCCGCCGCCCGCCAGGTAGCGCCAGCACCAGGCGGGCCGCAACGCGAAGCCGAGCAGGTTGCGGCGGCCCAGCCGCGGCGGCACCGTCAGGCCGCAGCGCAGGTCGCGCTCGCGGTTGCCGGCGACCACCGTGTCGACCGTCAGGCACAGCACGTCGTAGCCGGCCGCCTTGCAGCGGTCGATCATCTCGAAGTTCAGCGCGTCGTCGTTGAACAGGTAGAGCTGGTAGAGGCGCGGCGCGCGGCTCGCCGCCGCGACCGCCTCGATGCTGGTGGTCGCCATCGTCGACAGCGCATAGCCGATGCCGGCGCGCTCCGCCTCCCGCGCGACCGCGGTCTCGCCGGCCGGGTGGAAGACCCGCGTCATGCCGGTCGGCGACAGCAGCACCGGCCAGTCCAGCGGACAGCCGAACACCGTGCGGCGCAGGTCGACCTGGCGGATGTCCTGCAGGTAGCGCGGCACCAGCTGGTAGCGGTCGAAGGCCGCGGTGTTGGCGGCCATCGTGGTCTCGTCGTCGGCGCCGCCGTCGATGTACTGGAACAGCGCATCCGGCAGGCGCTGCCGCGCCGCCGCGCGGAAGTCGAGGAAGTTGTAGCAGTCGTCGAGGCGCTTCATCGCGCGGCGCCTTGCAGCGGGGCCGGCATCAGGCCTGGCGCAGCTTGTAGCGCACCCGCAGGTGGTGCGGTCCGCGCGCGAAGAAGGAATCGATCCACTCGATGTCGTCGGACAGCGGCGACAGCACCTCGAAGCGCTGCAGCACCACCTCGAGCGCCTGGCGCGCCTCCATGCGGGTCAGGAAGCTGCCCAGGCAGAAGTGCGGGCCCTGGCCGAAGGACATCAGCGGGACTTCGAGCTTGCGGTCGATGTCGAAGACCTCGGCATTCGCGAACTTGCTCTCGTCGCGGTTGGCCGACGCCAGCAGCGGCATCACGGTCGCGCCGCGCGGCAGCGCGACGCCGCCGAGTTCGGTGTCCTGGCTGGTGTGGCGGAAGATCATTTGCACCGGCGGGTTGAAGCGCAGCACCTCCTCCAGCAGCGCCGGGATCAGCGCCGGGTCCTGGCGCACGCGCGCATAGACCTCGGGGTGGCGGTGCAGCTCGGCCAGCGTGTTGCCGAGCAGGTTGGTGGTGGTCTCGACGCCGCCGATCAGCAGCAGCACCGACATCTGCACGACCTCGGTGCGGGTCAGCTTCTCGCCGTTGACCTCGGCCTGGATGAAGGTCGAGATCATGTCGTTGCCGAGGTTCTGGCAGCGCTCCTCGTACAGCGCCTCGAAGAAGGCGCGCAACTGGTCGGAGCTGTTGCGGATCTCGGCCAGCCGCTCCTCGCCGTAGGCGGCGCGGTTGGCCGCAGCCAGCACGTCGTCGACCCAGACCTTGAACTCGGCGCGGCGCTGCGTCGGCACGCCCAGCACCTCGGAGATCACCGTGACGGGGAAGAGCGCCGTGAAGTCCCACACCCAGTCGCACTCGCCCTGCGGGCCGTGCTGGGCGACGATGTCGTCGATCAGCTGACCGGCGATGTCGGTGGCGCGCTGCTGCAGCTGCGCGACCTTCGACGGCAGGAAGGCCTTGTTCGCCAGCTTGCGCAGGTGCATGTGGTCCGGCGGGTCCATCGAGATCATCGGCGGCACCTCGGGCACCGGGTCGAAGGGGCCGAGCAGCTCGGGCCAGAACTGCGCCGAGCTGTAGAGCTTGCCGTCCTTCAGCAGCGTGTCGATCTCGTTGTAGCGCGACACCGCATAGGCCTTCAGCCCCGGCAGCCACTTGACCGGCTCGTCGCGGCGCAGCTTCGCGTAGTAGGGGTAGGGATTCTGCTTGACCTCGGGATCCAGCGGGTCATAGGTCTTCTCGGTGCGGCCGGCCGGGCCGGCGACGGCGGTGGCGTCGGGCTGGTTCATCAGGGTTCCTCGGTAGTCGGGTGGGCCGGCGGGCCGGCTTGCCTTGGCCGCCAGACTATCCCCGCGCCGCCGCGCCGCTCAATGGCCGAACGTGCCAGGGCCGACCCGCCCGTGACAAACGCTGAGCCACGCTCCGAGACTGTCACGCTCGGCTCACCGGCGGCGCCAAATGCCGTGGACGGCGCTGCCGGCGCGGGGCTACAAAGACGGCCAGCGCGCCGCGCTCCATCCATCGATCACAGGAGACCCCGAGATGCACATCCTCTACGCCAACCAGGTCCTGGACGAACACCTGTCGCCACGCCAGCGCGAGCTCGCGCGGTCGCTGCGGATGACCGGCGCGCGGACCACGATCGACGGCGGCGGCGCCACCGGTGGCCAGCGTGGCCGCAAGAGCATCGCGAGCGCGCAGGACTGGGTCACCGCCTTCTTCGAGAAGGGCGCCGAGGAGGTGCTCGGCTACTACGCCGACGACTTCGTCTGGGAGGACATCGAGTTCGCGCAGACCGTGACCACCAAGGAGGAGCTCTACAAGGCCTTCGTGGTGTTCAACAACTCCGGCCCGACCTCGCCGTTCGGCGTGCACGAGTTCGAGATGATCAGCTACGACGGCGGGCTGGCGCCGCCGCGTTCGAAGGCGCAGACCCGCCGCGGCCCCGCGCTGAAGGGCTGGGACGCCGAGGACTTCCAGCGCCTGTCCGACGGCATCCTGGTCGGCGCCGACTTCGAGTACGACGAATGGGGCTACATGCAGTGGGTCTGGAAGGCCGGCCACAACGCCGACTTCTTCGGCCTCCCGGCGGCCGGCAAGACCACCTACACGCGCGGCACCACCACCCAGTTCTACCGCGACGGCAAGATCGTGCGCTGCCGCACCCACTGGAACTTCCGCGAGTTCGCGATCCAGCTCGGCCTGATCCCGCCGCCCGACCACGGCTGGCGCAAGAACAAGGCCCTGGGCGAGGCCTGAGGGGAGCCGCGGCGATGCGTTATTCGATCCTGGGGCGCAGCGGGCTGCGGGTCGCCAAGCTGTCGCTCGGCGCGATGACCTTCGGTCCGGGCGGCGAGTGGTCGCGCGCCGAGGCCGACGTGCGGCCGGTGTTCGACGCCTATGTCGAGGCCGGCGGCAACTTCATCGACACCGCCAACATGTACACCGGCGGCGAGAGCGAGCGCATCGTCGGCCGCCTGGTCGCCGGCGACCGCGAGCGCTTCGTGATCGCCAGCAAGTACGCCAACGCGATCCCCGGCCGCGAGGACGCCAACGCCGCCGGCATGCATCGCAAGAGCCTGCGGCAGTCGCTCGATGCCAGCCTGAAGCGGCTGAACGTCGACTACATCGACCTCTACTACGTGCACTGGTGGGACTTCACCACCCCGGTCGAGGAGGTGCAGCGCGCGCTCGACGACGCGGTGTGCGCCGGCAAGATCCTGCACATCGGCCTGTCGGACGTGCCGGCCTGGGTGGTGTCGCGGGCGCAGGCCTTCAGCGAGCTGCGCGGCGTGGCGCCGGTCGCCTGCATGCAGCTCGAGTACAGCCTGGTGCAGCGCTCGATCGAGCGCGAGCACCTGCCGCTGGCCAAGGCCTGCGACATCGGCGTCACCGCCTGGTCGCCGCTGGCCGGCGGCATCCTCAGCGGCAAGTACACGCGCGGCCGGCGCGCCGACGGACCGGTGCGCATGGACTCGATGCAGCTGCAGGCGCTCGACGAGCGCAACCGCGGCATCGCGCTGGCGGTCGACGCGGTGGCCGAGCGGCTCGGTGTCGCCTCGTCGCAGGTCGCGCTGGCCTGGGTGCTGTCGCGCGGCGTGATCCCGATCGCCGGCGCCACCTCGCCGCAGCAGATGCGCGAGAACCTGAAGGCGCTCGACCTGGTGCTCGACGCGGCCACGCTGGCCGAGCTCGACCAGGTCAGCGCCTTCGATGCCGGCCACCCGTACAGCATGCTGGGCTGGGACATGCCGATGGCGCTGGGATACGGCGGCATGTTCGAGCGCCTCGACATCAAGAACTTCCCGTCGCGTCGATGACGGGAGAGGGGACTTCCATGAGCACGGACGACAGCGCGGTGATCACCCCGGCGGCGACCCGCTTCCACTGCGTCGGCTCGGTCGCGGCGCTGCGCGGCGGCCAGCCGATCAGCGCCTCGGTCGACGGCCGCACGATCGCGATCTTCGCGGTCGACGACGGCGTGGTCGCGACCAGCGGCACCTGCCCGCATGCCGGCGGCCCGCTGCACGAGGGCGAGGTCGACGGCAAGGTGCTGACCTGCCCCTGGCATGGCTGGACCTTCAACCTCGAGTCGGGCGTCTGCGAGGACGACCCCTGCATGAAGCTGGAGCGCTACGCGGTGCGGATCGAGGGCGACGACATCCTCGTCGGCCTGTGAGACTTTCGGTGTGAGAGGCTTGAGGCGGGGTCCGGGCAGCCCCCGGACCCCGCGTTTTTCTCAGGCGTCGGCCGCGTCGATGCCGTACAGGCAGCGCGTGACCGCCTCGCCCAGCTGGTTGCGGGCCCCGGCGGCGGTGATGGTCTGCAGCACGTCCCAGCCGCGCAGGCCGAGGTGGGTCGGCCGCCCGGCCTGCACCATCGCGTAGCGCGCCGCGACCGGATAGCCCTGCAGCCGGCCGAGCACGCGGTACAGCGATGCCGGCGCGGCCGCACCGCCCGCCTGCACCGCCTCGGCCAGCCCGCCGACGGATGCGCCGTCGACCTGCAGGATCGCATCGAAGGCCTGGTCCGGGGTCTGCCGGTTGTCGACCCCGGCCGTGACCCACAGGCTCGGGTCGCCCGAGGCCAGCGCGTGCAGCCGCAGCCGCAAGACGCCGGGCTGGGCCGACAGCGCCGGCAGCAGCGCCTGCTCGATCGCGTCGATCAGCGCCTGGTGCGCCGTGCCGGGCCGGCGCCCGAGCAGCAGCAGCGCGCTGGCCGGCGGCGGCTGCGGCGTCGCGCCGCGCTCGAACAGCGTGCGGCTCGCGCCGGCCGCCAGGTTGTAGAGCAGCGTGGTGCGGAACACGTTCTGCTCGTCGGCCTGGATCAGCGCCGCGACCTCGCTGCCCGCGAGGCCGGCGCGGTCGCCATCGTCGCGAAAGCCGACCTCGGCAAAGCCGTCGAAGCGTGCCGCGTCGGCGACCGCGACGGGCAGCGCCAGCGGCCAGGGCGCGCCGAGGTGGTACTGCACATAGGAGTCGAAGCCCGGGATGCGCGCGGCCAGCGTGCCGTGCACGTCGCGCCAGTAGCGCGAGAACAGCTCCGGCGCCAGGCCGGCCTTGCGCGCCAGCAGCGCGACGGTGGTGACGGGCGCCATGGCGGTGGGCCTCAGGCGGCGCCGAGGAAGCCGCCGTCGAGCGCGGTGACGGTGCCGGTCAGGTAGGCGCCGGCGCGCGAGCACAGGAACACCACCATGCCGCCGATGTCCTGCTCGCTGCCGAAGCGCTGCGCCGGGATGCGCTGGCGGATCGTCTCCTCGAGGCCGGGCACGGCATCGAAGAAGCCGGCCGTCATGTCGCTCGGGAAGAAGCCGGGCGCGATCGCGTTGACGTTGACATGGCGGACGCGCAGGTCCGAGGCCAGCATGCGCGTCAGCTGGTGCAGCGCGGCCTTGCTGCAGCCATAGGCGTAGGCGCCGCCGTTGCTCTGCGGCATCAGGCCGCCGATCGAGCCGATGTTGACGATGCGCGCCGGGTCGGCATTGCTGGCGCGCGCGGTCAGCAGCGGCAGCAGCTCCTTGACCAGGAAGAAGGGCGTGCGCAGGTTCAAGGCCATCAGCGCGTCCCAGTCGTCGGCGCCGGTCGAGGCGATCTCGCCGGCACCGAAGCTGCCGGCGTTGTTGACCAGGATGTCGAGCGCCGCGCCCTGTTGCGACAGCTCGGCGACCAGCGCCTCGATGCCGTCGATCGTCGCCAGGTCGTGCTGCAAGTAGGCGCAGCGACCGCCGTCCGGCGGCAGCGACGCGAGGAAGCGCTCGCCGGCCTCGCGCGAACGGCCGGTCACGAACACGCGGCAGCCGGCGCGCACCAGCGTGCGGGCGATCAGCGCGCCGACGCCCTTGGCGCCGCCGGTCACCAGCGCGGTCTTGCCGGCGAGCGAGAACAACTCCTCGTAGACGTTCGCGCTCATCGCGTCACCCGAGCGCGCCCAGCTGGCGCAGCACCGGCGCGGCGTCCCAGATGCTGCGCTCGAGCACGATCTTGCCGTCCTGCCAGCCCATCACCGTGACGCCGCGCGTCTTGGTGGTCTTGCCGGCCGCCGGCACGCCGAGGAAGTCGCCCGCATGCTTGGCCTCCCAGGTCCACTGGAAGGAACCGAGCCGCTCGTCGCCGACATAGTCGAACACGTCGAAGCGGTTGTAGGCCTTGCTCGGGTCCGTGATCACGAAGGCCGAGAAGAAGCGCCGCAGCGCCGCCAGGTCGTTGCTGATGCGCAGGTCGAAGTTGACATCCTCGAACTCGAACTGCGGCGCGTAGAGC
The DNA here is from genome assembly GCA_035476815.1 of Methylibium sp. Classification (GTDB taxonomy): domain Bacteria; phylum Pseudomonadota; class Gammaproteobacteria; order Burkholderiales; family Burkholderiaceae_C; genus Methylibium. Next base: position 21,421 of record DATILD010000063.1, on the reverse strand, counting down.
GTCATCAGCTCGTCGGTGCGGTCGGCGAACAGGCCGATCCAGTACTGGGACCATTTGAGGTTCATGGGGGTGCTCCTGGCAAAGTTCGCGGGCAGCGTGCTTGCAGCCTGCTGCGACCGCACGGTAAGGCCGTGGCGCGAGGCTCGGACATGGCAGGCGCTGCCACCGGGCGGCCCAACGTGACATTGATTGCGCGCGACCCTGGCGCGGTGCAAGCCGGACCTCTATTGTCGATCCGACATGAACAACGACGCCATCGCCGCAGCCGCGGTGCCGGCACGCAGGAGATCACCATGAACGCCGCCAAGGCCACCTCGCAGGACGCCCGCTACGAGCTGTGCTTCCGCCCGCTGTACGAACCGCTGCGCGGCTTCGCGTTTCCCTGCGACCGCCACGGCCGTGTCGACCTCGACACCCTTGGCGAGCGCGCGCGCAACAACTACCTGTATGCGCGGGCGCTGGTGGGGCGCGAGCTGGCGTCGCCGGACGTCGAGCCGGCGAGCGCCTGAAGGCGGCCGAAATTGTCGTGAAAAGGCAGGGCCTGACACTTTGAGTCGTGGCCCGCTCCGCGCGGCTCCGGCACATTGATTCCCGAGGGCGGTGACACCGCCGCGGGTGGGAATCACAGATGCAACGGCGCTGGACGCGTCCGGGGAGCGGGAAGCGATGAAACTGCAGAAGGACATGGCCGCGGTGGTCACCGGCGGCGCCTCGGGGCTGGGCGAGGCGGTGGTGCGCCGGCTGGTGGCCGAGGGCGTGAAGGTCGCGATCTTCGACATGAACATCGAGCGCGGCGAACGCCTCGCGAACGAGCTGGGCGCGCTGTTCTGTTGCGTCGACGTGCAGTCGGACCAGTCGGTCGACGCCGGCTTCTTCATCGCCCGCGAGCACCATGGCCAGGAGCGCATCCTGGTCAACTGCGCCGGCGTCGTGGCCGGCATCAAGACCGCGGCGCGCGACCGCCGCACCGGCGAGGTCAAGGTGTTCCCGTCGGCCGACTTCGCGCGCATCGTGCAGATCAACCTGGTGGGCACCTTCCGCTGCATCGCGCGCGCCGCCGCCGGCATGTTCGACCTGGCGCCGCTCGACGGCGGCGAGCGCGGCGTGATCATCAACACCGCCAGCGTCGCGGCCCAGGACGGCCAGGTCGGCCAGGCCGCCTACGCGGCGTCGAAGGCCGGCGTGCTGGGCCTGACCCTGCCGGTCGCGCGCGACCTGATGGCCGAGGGCATCCGCGTCAACACCATCCTGCCGGGCCTGTTCCACACGCCGATGATGGCCTCGCTGCCCGAGGCCGTGCAGCAGTCGCTGGCCGCGTCGGTGCCGTTCCCGCAGCGGCTCGGCGCGCCGACCGAGTACGCGGACCTGGTGGCCTTCATGATCACCAACGGCTACATGAACGGCGAGTCGGTGCGCCTCGATGGCGCGCTGCGCCTGCCGCCGCGCTGAGGAGCCGCCGCATGACATCCGCCTACATCTACGACGCGGTGCGCACGCCGCGCGGACGCGGCCGGCCCGACGGCGCGCTGCACGAGCTGACGGCGCTGTCGCTCGCCGTGCAGGCGCTGCAGGCGATCGCCAACCGCAACGCGCTCGACACCGCCTGGGTCGACGACGTGATCCTCGGCTGCGTGATGCCGGTCGGCGAGCAGGGCAGCGACATCGCCCGCATCGCCGCCTTGGTGGCCGGTTACGACGAGCGCACGCCGGGCCTGCATGTCAACCGCTTCTGCGCGTCGGGGCTCGAGGCCTGCAACATCGCGGCCGGCAAGGTCGCCAGCGGCGAGGCGCGGCTGGTGGTCGCCGGCGGCGTCGAGTCGATGTCGCGCGTCGCGCTCGGCGCCGACGGCGGCGCGATGCTGGTCGATCCGGCGTTCGCGTTCGACCACCATTACGCGCCGCAGGGCATCGGCGCCGACCTGATCGCGACGCTCCACGGCTTCGGCCGCGAGCAGGTCGACGCCTATGCGGTCGAGAGTCAGCGGCGCGCCGCGCGCGCCTGGACCGAGGGCCGTTTCGCGCGCTCGGTGGTGCCGGTGGTGGATCAGGCCGGCGTGCTGCTGCTGGACCGCGACGAGCACATGCGCCCGCAGACCACGCTCGAGTCGCTGGCCGCGCTGAAGCCGGCGTTCGCGAAGCAGGGCGAGTCGGGCTACGACGCCGCCGCGCTGCGGCGCTACCCGCAGCTCGACAGGATCGTGCACGTGCACCATGGCGGCAACTCCTCGGGCGTGGTCGACGGCGCCGCCGCGGTGCTGATCGGCTCGAAGGAGGCCGGTGACGCGCTGGGTCTGAAGCCGCGCGCGCGCATCCTGGGCACGGCCTCGGTCGGCTCCGAGCCGACCATCATGTTGACCGGCCCGGCGGTGGTCACGCGCAAGCTGCTCGAACGGCTGCGCATGAGCACCGCCGACATCGACCTGTACGAGCTGAACGAGGCCTTCGCCTCGGTGGTGCTGCGCTACCTGCAGGTGCTCGAACTCGACCCGGCCAAGGTCAATGTCAACGGCGGCGCGATCGCGATGGGCCACCCGCTCGGGGCGACCGGCGCGATGATCCTCGGCACCGCGCTCGACGAGCTCGAACGCAGCGGCAAGCAGACCGCGCTGGTCAACCTGTGCGTCGGTGCCGGCATGGGCACGGCGACCGTGATCGAACGGGTCTGAAGGGCGGACGACGATGCGCAACTTTCACATCGAGATCGACGCCGACGGCGTCGCCCTGGTCCGCTTCGACGTTCCCGGCAAGTCGATGAACGTGATCGGCGCCGAGGTGCAGCGCGAGTTCGACGCGGTGCTCGACGCGATCCGCGCCGACGGCGTGCGCGGTGCGGTGCTGTACTCGGGCAAGTCCAGCGGCTTCTGTGCCGGTGCCGACCTCGGCGAGCTGCTGGCCGAGATCGAGCGCTGGCGCGCCGCGCGCAGCCAGGACGAGTTGCGCCGAGGCATCGCCGAGAGCGGCAGCTGGTCGCGCCGGCTGCGCGCGCTCGAGACCTGCGGCAAGCCGGTGGCCGCCGCGATCCACGGCCCGGCGCTCGGCGGCGGCCTGGAACTGGCGCTGGCCTGCCATCACCGTGTGGCGGTCGACGATCCGACGCTGCGGCTGGCACTGCCCGAGGCAAGCGTGGGCCTGCTGCCCGGGGCTGGCGGCACGCAGCGGCTGCCGCGGCTGATCGGCCTGGCGGCGTCGCTGCCCCACCTGCTCGACGGCCTGCCGATCGCGCCGGCGGCCGCGCTGGCCGGCGGCGTGCTGCATGCGCTGGTGCCTGCCGAGGCCTTGGTCGAGACCGCGCGTCGCTGGGTGCTGGACGCGCCGACGGCGGTCGCGCCCTGGGACGACAAGGGCTACAAGCTGCCCGGCGGCGGGCCGCACACGCCGGCCGGCTACGGCGTGTTCGCTCCGGCGATGGCGGCGCGCCTGGGGGGACCGGGCGAGGACGTGCCGGCCATCGGCAACATCCTGAAGTGCGTGTACGAAGGCGCGCAGCTGCCGATGGACGCGGCGCTGCGCGTCGAGGCGCGCTACTTCTTCAACACCCTGCGCAGCGCCGCGGCGCGGGGCATGATCCGCACCCGCTTCGTCGCGCGTCAGGCGCTGGCGCGGCGCGGCGAACGCGAGGATGTCGCGCCCTGCCTGGCCGCGCTGCGCGACGCCGCCGCACGCGAGCAGCAGGCGATGCGCGACGAGGGCGTCGGCGCGACGCTGGTCGCCAATCTCGCGCGTCTGAGCTGCGTGGGCGGTGCGCCGGCCGCGGTGGCCCCGAGCGCGGCGGTGCCGGCCGAGGTCGAGCCGGTGGTCGTCAACGCGCTGAAGCGGCGCCTGCTCTACGCCCAGGCGCTGGCCGCGGCACGCTGCCTGGCCGAGCGCATGGTGCTCGACCCGATGGAGGCCGACAGCGCCGCGGTCGGCGCCGGCTTCCCGGTCTGGACCGGCGGGCCGCTGTCCTACATCGACCTCGAAGGCCCCGCGCATTTCGTCCAGCAGGCCGAGCAGTTCGCGGCCCGGCATGGCGAGCGCTTCGCGGTGCCGGCGGCGCTGCGCGAGGCGGCCGCGGCCGGCCATGGTTACTACGACTGAACAGGAGACCGCGATGAGCGTGTGCTGTGACATGGAAACGCCGGCGCCGGCCCGACCGGCATGCCGCGACGGCGCGGCGGGAACGCTGCATGTCGAGACCCGCGACGGCCGGCGGCTCGCGGTCGCCGCCGAGGCGCCGCGCACGTTGATGGACCTGCTGCGCGCCGGCGGCGTGGAAGAGATCCTGGCGCTGTGCGGCGGCACCTGCTCCTGCGCGACCTGCCATGTGATCGTCGACCCGGCGGATGCCGAGCGGCTCGACCCGCCCGGCGACAACGAGGACGCGCTGCTCGACGGCTCCGAGCACCGCACGCCGACCTCGCGGCTGTCGTGCCAGATCGTCTACCGCGATGCGCTCGACGGCCTGCGCGTGAAGATCGCTCCGGAAGACTGAGCGCATGCAGCACCGTGACGTGGTGATCGTCGGCGCCGGCCATGCCGGCGCGCAGCTGGCGGCGCTGCTGCGCCACCAGGGCTACCCGGGGTCGATCGCCATGCTCGGCGACGAACCCGAGCTCCCCTACGAACGGCCGCCGCTGTCCAAGGACTACCTGTCCGGCGCGAAGGCCTTCGAGCAGCTGCTGCTGCGGCCCGGCGAGTACTGGGTCCAGCATGCGATCGAACTGCGGCTCGGCCAGCGGGTCGTCGCGGTCGACGCCGACGCGCGTTGCGTGACGACGGCCGCCGGCGAGCGGCTCGGCTACGGCCAGCTGGTCTGGGCGGCCGGCGGCGCGCCGCGGCGCCTGGGCTGCGCCGGCAGCGCGCTGGCCGGCGTGCACGCGGTGCGCAGCCGCGCCGATGTCGACCGCCTCGTCGGCGAGCTCGGCGGCTGCCGCCGGGTGGTCGTGATCGGTGGCGGCTACATCGGCCTGGAGGCGGCCGCGGTGCTGCGCCAGCTGGGCAAGGCGGTGACCGTGCTCGAGGCGCAGGACCGCGTGCTCGCCCGTGTCGCGGGCGAGGCGCTGTCGCGCTTCTACGAGGCCGAGCACCGCGCGCAGGGTGTCGAGCTGCGCCTCGGCGTCGCGGTCGAACGCCTCGACGGCCGCGACGGCCGGGTCGACACGGTGGTGCTGGCCGGCGGCGATCGGGTGGCGGCGGACCTGGTGATCGTCGGCATCGGCATCGTCCCCGAGGTCGCGCCGCTGGTGGCCGCCGGGCTCGAGCCGGCCAATGGCGTGCTCGTCGACGAATACTGCCGCACCCGGCTGCCGGCGGTGTTCGCGATCGGCGATTGCGCGGCACATCTGAACCGCCATGCGGCCGGCACGGCGCCGATCCGGCTCGAGTCGGTGCAGAACGCCAACGACCAGGCCAAGGTGGTCGCCGGCTGCATCGGCGGCCAGCCGCAGGCCTACGACGCGCTGCCCTGGTTCTGGTCCGACCAATACGACCTGAAGCTGCAGACCGTCGGCCTGTCCGGCGGGCATGACCAGGTCGTGTTGCGCGGCGATCCGGCCGCGCGCAGCTTCTCGGTCGTCTACCTGAAACAGGGGCGGGTGCTGGCGCTCGACTGCGTCAACCTGATGCGCGACTTCGTGCAGGGCAAGGCGCTGGTCAAGGGCCGGGTCGCGGTCGATCCGGCCGCGCTGGCCGATGCAGCGACGCCGCTGAAGGCCTTGGCCGCGGTGGCGGCCTGAGCGTGCGATGGCAGCGCTCCGTCTGACCTGCGCGTGGTCATGCTGGCGGGCGCCGGCCGCGCGTTCATGGCCGGCGGCGACCTGGCGGCCTTCCAGGCATCGGACGAGCCGCCGGCCCTGGCCGCCTTCATCGACAAACGCAAGCCGCGCTTCACCAGCGCCGAGGAGACGCTCCGATGTTCGACCTGAGCGGCAAGACCGCGATCGTGACCGGCGGCGCCTCCGGCATCGGTGCCGCGACCGCGCGGCGGCTGCGCCGCGCCGGCGCCGCGGTGTGGGTGGCCGACGTGGCCGAGGACGCCAGCTGGGACGGCGGCTACCACCGCACCGACGTGTCGCAGCCGGAGGAGGTCGCGGCGCTGTGCGAGCAGGTGCTCGCGCGCAGCGGGCGGCTCGACATCATGGTCAACAACGCCGCGATCGCCGCCGGCCACCCGCTGGCAGCGGCCGACGCGGCGCGCTCGGAGCGGCTGTGGCGCGTGAACCAGCTCGGCGTGCAGATGGGCATCAAGGAGGCCGCCGCGCGCATGCGCGCCGGCGGCGCGATCGTCAACGTCTCGTCGATCACCGCGGTGCGCGGCTTCGCGCAATGGGGCGAGTACGCGGCCACCAAGGGTGCGATCATCGCGCTGACGCAGACCGCGGCGGTCGAGTACGGGCCGGCGGGGATCCGCGTCAACTGCGTCTGTCCCGGCATCATCGAGACGCCGATGGCGATGAGCGAAGCTCCCGACATGGTCAGCAAGAACGCCTCGATCTTCACCCTGCTCGGGCGACTCGGGCAACCTGAGGAGCTGGCCGCCGCGATCCACTTCCTGGCCAGCGACGACGCCAGCTACCTGACCGGGCAGACGCTGACGGTCGACGGCGGCTGGAGCACCGGCACCTCGCTCCAGGCCATCGGTCTCGCGCTGGCGAGCTGAACGCCGCGTATGCCGCGCATCGACGTCCTGCAGCTGGCCGACGACGCACGGTTCCAGCGCATCCACGTCGTCGTGTTCCTGTGGTGCTTCGCGATCATCGTCGCCGACGGCTATGACCTGGCGGTCGCCGGCGTCGCGCTGCCGGCCATCATGCAGGACATGCAGGTCGACCCGGCCACGGCCGGTTTCATGGCGAGCTCGGCGCTGTTCGGCATGATGTTCGGCGCGATCCTGCTCGGCACGCTGGCCGACCGGATCGGGCGCCGCGTGTCGCTGGCGGCCTGCGTGACGCTGTTCAGCCTGTTCACGATGGCCGCCGGCCTGATGCGCGAGCCGGTGAGCTTCAGCGTGATGCGCTTCATTGCCGGTCTTGGCATCGGCGGCGCCTTGCCGTGCATCGCCGCGCAGATGACCGAGTACGCGCCGAAGCAGCTGCGCGGCGTGCTGTTCACCGCGATGGGCTGCGGCGTCGCGGTCGGCAGCGTGGTCGCGACGCTGGTCGGCAAGCTGCTGCTCGAGTCGCACGGCTGGCCGTCGGTGTTCCTGGCCGCGGCGCTGCCGCTGGCCATGGTGCCGTTCATGCTGCGCTGGATGCCGGAGTCGATGCCCTTCCTGCTGCGCCGCGGCGACGACGCGGCGCTGCGGCAGATCGCCGCGCGCCTCGCGCCCGGGCGGCCGCTGCCGGCCGACGCGCGCTTCGTGCTGCCGGACGCGCAGCGGCTCGACGACGCGACGGTCGGCAAGCTGTTCCTCGATGGCCGCGGCTTCAGCACGCTGATGTTCTGGCTGGTGTTCTTTCTCGGTCTGTTCATGACCTACGCGCTCAGCACCTGGCTGGTCAAGCTGATGGCGATGGCCGGCCACAGCCTGGGTTCGGCGCTGAACTTCCTGCTGATCTTCAACGGCGGCGCGATCGCCGGCGCGATCGGCGGCGGCTGGCTCGCCGACCGGCTGCACATCAAGTGGGTGCTGTGCGCCTTCTTCGCGGTGTCGTCGGTCGCGCTGACGCTGCTCGGCCATGGCGTGCAGCCGCTGCCGCTGGTGGTCGCGCTGGTCGGCGCGACGACGCTCGGCACGCAGCTGCTGTGCTATGCCTATGCCGGCCAGTACTACCCCAGCGCGATCCGCTCGACCGCGGTGGGCTATGCGTCGGGCGTCGGACGCGCCGGCGCGATCCTCGCGCCGATCGGCATCGGCATCCTGGTGTCGATGCGGCTGCCGCTGGCGCAGAACTTCGTCGCGATCGCGGTGGCCGGGCTGGTCAGCGCGGTCGCGGTGGCGTTGATCGATCACCGGCGTTCGGCGTCGCTGCAGGCGCACGACGAGGCGGCCGAGCCCGCCGCCTGAGCCGCCGCGCGTCCGCAGCGCGGCAGCGCGGCAGCGCTGCGGACGCTGCGCCGCAACAGCGTCGCCGTCGACACGCAAGGCCTTCATGGCCTCTTCTTTTCTGGCACGAAATGCTCTTCGGGGAGGCGACCTGCCATGGCCGCGTCGGGAGCCAATCACGACAGTAGCGACCACACGATGAGCCCCACACCGAGCGAACCCCGTCCCATGAGCACCGATGCCCTCCACCTTGTCGACGCGACTTCGGCACCGCTGTCGGGCACGCTCGCGCAGCTGCGTGCGGTGGTCGGCGAGCAGGGCGTGCTGACCGGCGAGGACGTGCGCTCGCGCAACCCCGGCGTGTTCATGGCGCGCATCGAGGCCGACGCGATCGTGCGGCCGGCCAGTACCGAGCAGGTCGCGCAGGTGCTGGCGATCTGCGATGCCGCGCGCCAGCCGGTGGTCGTGCACGGCGGCCTGTCCGGCTGGGTGCGCGCGACGCAGACGCGCCCCGGCGAGATCGTGCTGTCGCTCGAGCGCATGAATGCGATCGAGCACATCGATCCGGCCAACCGCACGGCCACCGTGCAGGCCGGCGTGATCCTCGAGTCCTTCCAGGACCAGCTGGAGCCCTATGGCCTGAGCTTCCCGCTCGACCTGGGCGGGCGCGGCTCCTGCCAGCTCGGCGGCAATGCCGCGACCAACGCCGGCGGCGTGCGCGTGATCCGCTACGGAATGATGCGCGAGCAGGTGCTCGGCATCGAGGCGGTGCTGGCCGACGGGCGCGTGGTCTCGTCGCTGAACCGCATGATCAAGAACAACACCGGCTACGACCTGAAGCAGCTGTTCATCGGCAGCGAGGGCACGCTGGGGGTGATCACGCGGCTGGTGCTGCGGCTGCGCGAGCGGCCGTCCAGCAGCAGCACCGCGATCGTCTGCGCCAGCCGCTTCGCGCAGGTCGCGGGGCTGCTGCGTCACATGGACGGCGCGCTGGGCGGGCAGCTCAGCGCCTTCGAGCTGCTCGACAACGCCTTCTACCGCATCAACACCGCGGCCGGCCGGCACGCGCCGCCGCTGCCCTGCGACAGGCCCTACTACGTGATCCTCGAGGCGCTCGGTGCCGATCAGGCGCGCGACGGCGAGGTGTTCGAGCAGGCGCTGGGCGCCGCGGTCGAGGCCGGGCTGATCGACGACGCGGTGATCGCGCGCTCCGAGCGCGACCGGCTCGCGATCTGGGAGATCCGCGAGGACCTCGAGCACATCGTGCGCGACTTCCGGCCGTTCTACGCGTTCGACATCTCGGTGCCGGTCGGCGACATGGACGAGTACATGCGGCGCGTGCGCGCACGGCTGCACGCGCTGTGGCCCGAGGGCGCGATCGCCTTCCTCGGCCATGTCGGCGACGGCAACCTGCACATCGCGATCGGCGCCGGTGGCGACGACGACCGCCACCGCGTCGAGGCCTGCGTCTACGAGCCGCTGGTCGACTTCGGCGGCTCGGTGTCGGCCGAGCATGGCATCGGGCTCGAGAAGAAGCCCTGGTTCGCGATCAGCCGCAATGCCGTGGAGCGGCGGCTGATGCAGCAGCTCAAGGCCGCGCTCGACCCGCACGGCATCCTCAACCGCGGCAAGATCTTCGACGCCGCCGACGGCGGCGCGGCGTGACGGCGATGGACCGCGCCCCGCTGCGGCTGCACGGCCATGCCGTCAGCAACTACTTCAACATCGCGCATGCGGCGCTGGTCGAGAAGGGCGCGGCCTTCGAGCTGGTCGCGACGCGCGCCAGCCAGGGCGAGGCCTTCCTCGCGCTCAGTCCGATGGGCAAGATCCCGGTGCTCGAGACGCCCGAGGGCTGGATCGCCGAGACGGTCGCGATCCTCGAGTACCTCGAGGACACGCTCGCGCCGCCGCTGCATCCGCAGGACGCGTTCCTGCGCGCCCGCGCGCGCCAGCTCATCAATGTCGCGCAGGTCTACCTGGAAGTGCCGGCGCGCGCGCTCTACGGCGGCGTCTTCATGGGCGGGCGCAATAGCGATGCGGTGGTTGCCGCCGTGCGCGCCGGCCTCGACCGCGGCACCGAGGCGCTGCGCCGCCTGGTCGCGCCGCGGCCCTACCTGTTCGGCGAGCGCTGCGGTCCGGCGGACCTGTTCGTGTTCCACGGCCTGGGCCTGGTCGAGCGGCTGAACCGCCATGTCTACGACCGCTCGCTCGCCGCCGAGGTGCCGGGCCTCGCCGACTGGGCCGCACGGATGGCCGAGCGCGACAGCTCGCGTGCCGTGCGCGCCGCCTTCGAGCCGGCCTTCGCGGCCTACCTGGCCGACAAGCAGGCCGCCTACCCCTTTGAACGTATCGACGGAAGCCCCTGGTCATGCGCAGCGTGAAGTTGGAGGACAAGTACACCGCCGAGAGCGGCGTGGCCCTGATGACGGGCACGCAGGCGCTGGTGCGCGTGCCGATGGTCCAGCGCGAGATCGACCGCCGCGCCGGGCTGAACACCGCCGGCTTCATCTCCGGCTACCGCGGCTCGCCGCTGGGCGGCTACGACCAGGAGCTGTGGCGCGTCGGTGCGCTGCTGAAGCAGCACGACATCCTGTTCCAGCCCGGCGTCAACGAGGACCTGGCCGCGACCGCGGTCTGGGGCACGCAGATGCTGACGCCGGCGGTCAAGCCGACCAAGGACGGCGTGTTCGCGATCTGGTACGGCAAGGGCCCGGGCGTCGACCGTTCGGGCGACGCGCTGAAGCACGGCAACATCGCCGGCACCCATCCGCGGGGCGGCGTGCTGGTGGTGGCCGGCGATGACCACTCGGGCAAGTCATCGACGCTCGCGCACCAGAGCGAGGGCGCGCTGATGCACGCCGGCATGCCCATCCTCGCGCCGTCGAACGTGCAGGACGTGCTGGCCTTCGGCCTGCTCGGTTTCGCGATGTCGCGCTACACCGGCCTGTACACCGGCTTCAAGCTCTGCAACGAGGTGCTCGAGCAGACCATGACGGTCGACGTCGGCGCCGCCGCGGTGGCCCCGGTGCTGCCCGAGCGCGGCGAGCTGCCGCCCGGCGGCATCCACAACCGGCCGACCCACGTCGACCGCCAGCAGTCCGAGATCCTGGTCAAGCGCCACCGCTGGCCGCTGATCGCGCGTTTCGTGCGGGCCAACCGCATCGACACGCTGCGCATCGCCGCGCCCCGGCGGCGCCTGGGCATCGTGTCCACCGGCAAGGCGGTGCAGGACGTGCTGCAGGCGCTGCAGCTGCTGGAGCTCGACGCGGCCCGCGCCGCGGCGCTCGGCCTGTCGCTCTACAAGCTCGGCTGCATGTACCCGGTCGAGCCCGAGGGCCTGGGCGAGTTCGCCGACGGCCACCAGGAGCTGCTGTTCGTCGAGGAGAAGGACGGCCTCACCGAGGCGCAGGCCAAGGCCATCCTCTACGGCCGGCCGGGGGCGCCGCGCATCGTCGGCAAGACCGACGAGCACGGCGCCTTCATGATCCCGTCGGACACCCAGCTCGAGCCGATCCAGCTGGCCGTCGTGATCGCCGAGCGCCTGCGGCGGCTGGGCATCGACGACCCCGCGACGATGGCGCGCGCGGCCGCGCTGAGCCGCCAGCTCGAGGAGGACGTGGCGGGCGGCGGCCCGGCCGGCGCGGTGCGCAGCCCCTATTTCTGCGCCGGCTGCCCGCACAACACCGGCACCCGCACGGTCGACGGCAGCCTGGCCGCCGGCGGCATCGGCTGCCATGCGATGGCGATGTACAGCGGCCCCGAGATGCTGCCCAACACCCAGATGGGCGGCGAGGGCGGCCACTGGTACAGCCTCGCGCATTTCTCCGACACGCCGCACATCTTCCAGAACATGGGGGACGGCACCTACTACCACTCGGGCCTGCTGGCGGTCCGCGGTGCGGTCGCGGCCAAGGTCAACATGACCTTCCGCATCCTGTTCAACGACGCGGTCGCGATGACCGGCGGCCAGCCGGTCGACGGCCCGCTGACGCCCGGCGACATCACCCGCCAGGTGGTGGCCGAGGGCGTCGTGCGCTGCGTGCTGGTGACCGACCACCCCGAGCATTACGGCGCGGCCAGCGGGCTGGCCGCCGGCGTCACGGTCCACCACCGCGACCGCTACGACGAGGTGCAGCGCGAGTTGCGCGAGCTCCAGGGCGTGACGGTCATCGTCTACGAGCAGACCTGCGCGGCCGAGAAGCGCCGCCGCCGCAAGCGCGGCAAGTTCCCGAACCCGGCCAAGCGCATGTTCATCAACAGCGCGGTCTGCGAGGGCTGCGGCGACTGCTCGGTGCAGTCCAACTGCGTCAGCGTCTGGCCGAAGGAAACCGAGCTGGGCCGCAAGCGCGAGATCGACCAGTCCAACTGCAACAAGGACTACAGCTGCGTCAAGGGCTTCTGCCCGAGCTTCGTCACCGTGCTCGGCGCCGAGCCGCGCAAGCCGCAGCGGGCCGCGCTCGACGCCGACGCGCTGAAGGGCCTGCCCGAGCCGCCGCTGGCGGCGTTGGACGCGCCCTACAACATCATGGTCAGCGGCATCGGCGGCACCGGCGTCGTCACCGTCGGCGCGCTGCTGGGCATGGCCGCGCACCTGGAGGGCAAGGCCTGCTCGGTGTTCGACATGACCGGCCTGAGCCAGAAGAACGGCGCGGTGTTCAGCCATGTGCGCATCGCCGCCGGCGTCGACGCGCTCGGCGCGCAGAAGCTCGGCCAGGGCGAGGCCGACCTGGCGCTGGCCTTCGACGCGGTGGCCGCACTGGCCAAGGAACCGGTCGTCACGCTCGACCCGCGGCGCAGCCGCGTCGTGGTCAACACCCGCGTGACGCCGACGCCGGCCTTCCAGCGCCAGCCCGACCTGGACCTGGACCGCGCGCTGATCGTCGAGCGGCTCGGTCGGCTGGCGCGGCAGTCCTACGGCGTCGACGCGACCGGGCTGGGTTTGGCGCTGATGGGCGACAGCATCGCCGCCAACCTGTTCATGCTCGGCTATGCGTCGCAGCTCGGCCTGCTGCCGGTGTCGCCGCGGGCGATCGACGAGGCGGTGCGGATCAACGGCGTGTCGGTCGCCTTCAACCAGCAGGCCTTCGGACTCGGGCGGCTGCAGGCGGTCGAGCCGGCGCGCATCGACGCCGCGCTGGCGCAGGCCCGCCCGACGCTCGACGCGGCGCCACTGAGCGCGCTGGCCGACATCGTCGCGCACCGCGTCGAGCTGCTGACGCGCTACCAGAACGCCGCCTGGGCGACGCGCTACCGCCGGCTGGTCGACACGGTGGCCGCCGCCGAGGCGCGGGCGCTGCCGGGCTCGGACGCGCTGGCGGTGGCGGTCGCGCGCAATTTCGCGAAGCTGATGTCCTACAAGGACGAGTACGAGGTGGCGCGCCTGCACGACGACCCGTCGTTCAAGGCGCAGCTGCGCCAGACCTTCGACGACGGCGCGCGCCTGCGCTACAACCTCGCGCCGCCGCTGTTCTCGCGTCGCGACCCGCTGACCGGCCACCTGAAGAAGCGCGAGTTCGGGCCCTGGGTCGGCTACGCCTTCACCGTGCTGGCGCGGCTGCGCGGCCTGCGCGGCACGCCCTTCGACCCGTTCGGCCACACCGCCGAGCGCCGCATGGAGCGCGGCCTGATCGACCGCTACGAGCAGCTGCTGCCGGTGCTGGCCGGCAAGCTCGGTGCCGCCAACCACGCGATCGCGCTGCAGATCGCCCGGCTGCCGGAGCAGATCCGCGGCTACGGCCATGTGAAGGAGGCGGCGGTCGCGCAGGCGCACGCGCTCGAGGCCGCGCTGCTGGCCGAGTTCGATCACCCGCCGGCGCAGCGACCGCCGGCCCAGACCACGTTCCCACTGCGTCAGTTGCCGCGCCAGGCGGCGGTCCACGACCGCACCTGAGCACCGCACTGTCCACATCAACGACAGACAGCCAATCCAAGGAGACCGAGATGACCAGAGGAGATGCCGGTATGACGAGGAGCAACCGCGGGTACGCGGCGCGAGCGCGTTGGTTGGGCGCGGTGCTGGCGGCGCTGGGCGCCGCCGCGCCGGCGCATGCGGTGCGCTTCGGCAGCGACGGCAGCGACTGGGACGTGAGCCTCGACACCACGCTGCAGTACACGCTGGGCGTGCGCGCCCAGGGGCGCGACGAGGCGATCGGCAACCACCCGTTCTTCGCCGAGGGCGACTACAAGTTCGACCGCGGCGACCTGGTCACCAACCGCATCCAGGGCATCGTCGAGCTGCAGGGCGCGTACAAGGGCAACACCGGCTTCCGGGTGTCGGGCTCGGCCTGGAAGGACTTCGCCTACGACGACAAGGTCGAGACCAACCCGAACCCGGTGTTCGGGCTGTTCCCGACCTATGCCGGCAACCGCTACAGCGGCACGACCAAGAAGTACCACCTGCGCGGCGGCGAACTGCTCGACGCCTTCGTGTTCCACAACACCCGGGTCGACGACACGCCGGTCTACCTGAAGGCCGGCCGCTTCACCCAGTACTGGGGCAACGCGTTCTTCTTCGGCTTCTCGAACATCGCCTACGGCCAGCACCCGGTCGACTACATCAAGGCGTTCTCGCAGCCGGGCTCCGAGGTCAAGGAGCTGTTCCTGCCGCGCACCCAGCTGATGGCCTCGGCCGACCTGACGCCCGAGCTGTCGGTGTCGGCGCAGTACTTCCTCGAGTACCGCGCCAACCGCTACCCCGAGGGCGGCACCTACCTGGGCCCGTTCAACATCCTCTACGAAGGTCCGAACCTCGGCGGCTTCCTGGCCGGCTCGCTGGGCGGGCCGGTGACCGCCGGGCATACGAACGAGCCCGACGATGTCAACGGCAACTTCGGCGTCAAGGTCGCGTGGTCGCCGAAGTGGGCGGGCGGCGACCTCGGCTTCTACTACCGGCAGTTCGACGACGTCCACCCCTGGGCGCTGGGCGATGCCTACGCGACCGGTGGCGGCCGCGTGCACCTCGAGTACGCCGAGAAGAGCAAGCTCTACGGCCTGAGCTACGAGCGCACCTTCGGGCTGCTGAGCACCGGCTTCGAGCTGTCCTACCGCACCGACACCGCGCTGACCAGCGCCTTCTTCAACGGCAGCGTCGCGCCCTACACCAAGGGCGCGACCGGCAACCTGGTCAACTTCATCGCCAACGGGCTGTTGACACTGGGCAAGACGCCGCTGTGGGACACCGGCAACCTGATCGCCGAGCTGTCGTACACGCGACTGACCGACGTGACCGGCAACGAAGCGTTGTTCAACGGTGTCGGCTACGGCGGCTGCCCGAGCGGCAACAAGTCCGACGGCTGCGCGACCAGGAGCGCGCTTGCGATCGCGATGCTGTTCGAGCCGCAGTGGCTGCAAGTGTTCCCAGGCGTCGACCTGAGCGCGCCGATGTCGCTGACCTACGGCGTGCGCGGCAATCCCGCCTACGCGGCCGGCGGCTTCTACGCCGAGGGCGCGACGCTGTACTCGTTGGGCATCAAGGCCAACATCCAGCAGAAGCACACGCTGACGCTGCAATACAACGGCTACCACTACGACACCGGCCCGAAGACCAACGACGGCTTCGGTCCCTACTACGCCGGATTCGGCGGCAATGGCGCGGTCGCCCTGAACGACAAGGGTTGGTTCGCGCTGGTGTTCAAGACCTCGTTCTGAGCCTGCACAGGAGACATCCCATGAAGCGACCCATCCAGACCGCCATCGCGGGCCTCGGCCTCGCCGCGCTGCTGTCGGCGGCGCCCGCCGCCTACGCCGCCGCCTCGGCCGACGAGGCCAAGGAGCTCGGCAAGACGCTGACGCGCTTCGGTGCCGAGGCCGGCAAGAACGCCGACGGCTCGATCCCGGCCTACACCGGGGGGCTGCAGAGCCCGCCGGCCGGCTGGAAGGCCGGCGCCGACCGCTATGCCGACCCGTTCGCCGGCGACAAGCCGCTGTACACGATCACCAACGAGAACCTGGCCAAGTACCAGGCCCAGCTGTCCGAGGGGACGGTCGCGCTGTTCAAGCGCTATGCCGACTACCGCGTCGACGTCTACTCGACGCAGCGCACGATGGCCTACCCGGAGTGGTTCGTCGCGAACACCGTGAAGAACGCGACCACCGCCAGCCTGAGCGGCAAGGTGCAGGGCGACAAGGTCAGCGGCACCGCGCCCGACGGCTACCCGTTCCAGGGCATCCCCTTCCCGATCCCGAAGAACGGCTACGAGGCGATGTGGAACCACATGTTCCGCTTCGCGCCGCCGGTGTCGCTGATGCGCAGCGCCAACTACCTGGTCGACACCAGCGGCAAGGTCAACGACCTGCCGGCCTTCACCGCGCCCTACATGCACCCGTGGTCGGAGGAGAGCGGCAGCTTCCGCAAGCAGACCTTCGACGGCGTGTTCGGCTTCAGCACGCTGCTGATCTCGCCGCCGACCTCGGCCGGCACGCACTTCCTGAACTTCTACCTGCCCGACGCCGCCGCCGACACGCCGATCTGGTTCTACACGCCCGGCCAGCGGCGCGTGCGCAAGGCGCCCGAGTTCGCCTACGACGTGCCGATGGCGGCCTACGCCGGCATCCTGTTCTGGGACGAGCCCTGGGGCTTCGTCGGCCGCATGGACCGCTTCGACATGAAGCTGGTCGGCAAGAAGGAACTGATCGTGCCCTACAACGTGTTCGGCGTGACGAACACGATGGACGCCAAGGCGGTGCTCGGCAAGGAGCATGTGAACCCGGCGGCGGTGCGCTGGGAGAAGCGCCGCGTCTGGGTGGTCGAGGCAACGCGCAAGGAGGGGGCGCGCCACGCGTACAGCAAGCGCAGCTTCTTCCTCGAGGAGGACTGCTGGTGTCTGGTGCAGGCCGAGGCCTACGACAACTCGGGCAAGCTGTGGCGGGTGACGCACAACTACATGTTCCCGGCCTACGACACGGGGGGCATGAACGGCGACTCGTTCATGTCGGCCGACATCCAGAAGGGCAACTACGTGGTCATCAACACCGACCGCAGCGTGCCCGGCAACTTCGTGCGGCACTACAAGTCGCCCGAGGGCCTGGACCTGAAGCTGTCGCCGCAGGCCGTCGCGGCCGGCAGCGTGCGCTGACGACCGGCCGGCCGCCTGCCCGGGAGCGCACGATGATCTCGCCTCGCCAACTGCTGCGCGCGCTCGGCCTGAGCGCGGCGCTGACGGCCTGGGCCGCGCCGGCGGCGCAGGCCGCGATCGACGACCCGCTCGACCACCCGGCGGCGGCCGCCACCAACCTGGCGGCGCGGCCGATGCTCGCGGCCGCGCAGGCCGGCGCGCGGCTGCTCGCGGTCGGTTCGCGCGGCGTGGTGATCTATTCCGACGATGCCGGCCGCAGCTGGCGCCAGAGCCAGGTGCCGGTACAGAGCGACCTGGTGGCGGTGCATTTCCCGACACCGGCGCAGGGCTGGGCGGTCGGCCACGACGGCGTCGTGCTGCACAGCGGCGACGGTGGCCGCAGCTGGGTCAAGCAGTTCGATGGCCGCCTGGCGCTGCAGCGCTTCGAGCAGCACTACCGTGCGCTCGGCGACACGGCCTCGCTGGCGATGGTCAAGAAGAACTACGGCGGCGGCCCGACCCTGCCGATCCTGGACGTGTGGTTCAAGGACGCGAGCACCGGCTACGCGGTCGGCTCCTTCGGCACGCTGATCGCGACGCGCGACGGCGGCAAGACCTGGGAACCCTGGTTCGAGCGGCTCGACAACCCCGAGATGCTGAACCTGAACGCGGTCCGCGCGATCGACGGCCAGCTGTTCGTCGCCGCCGAGCGCGGCATCGTGTTCAAGTTCGACGCGGCGAGCGGGCGCTTCCGCAAGATCGAGACCGGCTACGGCGGCAGCCTGTTCGGCGTGATCGGCTCCGGCCGGCTGCTGCTGGCCTACGGCCTGCGCGGTGCGGCCTACCGCAGCACCGACGGCGGTGAGCATTGGGAGCCGGTCACGATGCCGTCGACGGCCACGATCAGTGCCGGCCTCCACGACGCGGCGAGCGGCGCCTTCCTGCTGGTCAACGTCGCCGGCGAGCTGCTGGTCGGCGACGCCACCGCCAGCCGCTTCGAGCTGCGCAAGGGCCGCGCCGGCGCGCGCTACTCGGGCATCGGCGCGATCGCCAAGCAGCACTACCTGGTCACCGGCATGGGCGGCGTGCAGACGCTGACCGCGCCCTGAGCCGCCCCGTTTCCCTTCCCACGCTACAGGTCGATCCGCCATGGCGCACGTGAGCCTCCCGTCGGGCAGCCTGCCCGCCATCGAAACGCTCGAAGCCTTCGACCGCCGCGGCGGTCACCGGCTCGAGCGGCTGGTGTTCAACTTCCGCGCCTGGATCGTCGCCGCCTGCGTGCTGCTGACGGCGCTGCTGGCCAGCCAGGCCGTCAAGCTCGGCGTGACCGCCAGCTACGAGAGCGTGATGCCGCAGTCGCAGGAGTTCATCAAGAACTACCACGCGCACAAGCAGGACCTCGGTGGCCTCGGCAACGCGGTGCGCATCGTCGTGCGCAACACCCGCGGCAGCATCTACGACCCGGCCTACCTGAAGACGCTGCGCGACATCAACGACCAGGTGTTCCTGATGCCGGGCGTCGACCGCGCCTTCATGAAGTCGCTGTGGATGCCGGTGGTGCGCTGGACCGAGATCACCCCCGAGGGCTACAAGGGCGGCGCGGTGATGCCGGACGACTACGACGGCTCGGCCGCGTCGGTCGATCAGCTGCGCACCAACGTCGGCCGCGCCGGCATCGTCGGCTCGCTGGTCGCGAACGACGAGCAGTCGAGCATGCTGTTCGTGCCGCTGATCGACCGCGACCCGCGCACCGGCTTCGCGCTCGACTACCAGGACTTCCGCGACCGCATCGAGGCGCTGCGCGTCCACGAGAAGGACGGCGTGCAGATCCACGTGATCGGCTTCGCGCAGCTGGTCGGCGACCTGATCCACGGCCTGAACGAGGTGCTGACCTACTTCCTCTACGCGGCGCTGATCGCGGTCGTGATCATCAGCCTGTACACGCGCTGCTGGCGCAGCACGGTGCTGGTGACGAGCTGCTCGGTGATCGCGGTGATCTGGCAGCTCGGGCTGATGAAGCTGCTCGGCTTCTCGCTCGATCCGTACTCGATCCTGGTGCCCTTCCTGATCTTCGCGATCGGCGTCTCGCACGGCGCGCAGAAGATGAACGGGATCATGCAGGACATCGGCCGTGGCGCGCACAGGTACGTCGCCGCGCGCTACACCTTCCGGCGGCTGTTCCTGGCCGGGCTGACCGCGCTGCTGGCCGACGCGGTCGGGTTCGCGGTGCTGGCGATCATCGACATCCCCGCGATCCGCGGCCTGGCGGCGGCGGCCAGCATCGGCGTGGCGGTGCTGATCTTCACCAACCTGATCCTGATCCCGGTGCTGCTGTCCTACACCGGCGTCAGCCCGGCCGCCGCGACCCAGAGCCTGGCACGCATGGAAGGCCCGCACCCGGTGGTCGCCTGGCTGGTCGGCTTCACCGGCAGGCGGCGCGCGGCGCTGGTGCTGCTGCTGACGCTGCTGCTGACCGTGGCCGGCTGGTTCGTGTCGCTGAAGCTGCAGATCGGCGACCTCGACCCGGGCGCGCCGGAGCTGCGATCCGACTCGCGCTACAACCAGGACAACCAGTACATCACCGGGCATTACGCGCTGTCGAGCGACCAGTTCGCGGTGATCGTCAAGACACCTGCCCAGGGCCTGATCAGCTTCGACACGCTGCTCGAGATGGACCGGCTCGAGCAGATCCTTCGCGAGCTGCCGGGCGTGCAGACCACCGTGTCGGCGGCCAGCCTGTCGAGGGCGTACACGCCGGCCGGCTTCGAGGGCTCGTTGAAGTGGGAGACCATCAACCGCGACCCGTTCGTCGTGCAGGACGCGATCAACACGGTCTACAACGCCAACCCCGAGCTGCTGAACGACGACCGCTCGGTCGCGCCGATCGTCGTCTACCTGGCCGACCACAAGGCCGCGACGCTGAGCCGGGTGGTCGAGGCGGTCGGCGAGTTTGGCCGCACCCACTCCAACGAGGAGCGCAAGTTCCTGCTGGCCGCCGGCAACGCCGGCATCGAGGCGGCCACCAACGTCGTCGTCGCGCAGGCCAATCGGACCATGCTGCTGTATGTCTACCTGGCGGTGATCGTGCTGTGCTTCATCACCTTCCGCAGCTGGCGCGCCGTGCTGGTGGCGGTGGTGCCGCTGGTCGTGACGACGATCCTGTGCGAAGCGCTGATGGTGTTCCTGGGCATCGGCATGAAGGTCGCGACCCTGCCGGTGACCGCGCTGGGCGTCGGCATCGGCGTCGACTACGCGCTCTACCTGCTGACCACCCACCTCGTATTCCAGCGCCGCGGCGAATCGATTCGCGACGCCTATCAGCATGCGCTGACATCGACCGGCAAGGTGGTCGCGCTGATCGGCGTGACGCTGGCCGCGGCGGTCGTGACCTGGGGCTGGTCGCCGATCAAGTTCCAGGCCGACATGGGCATCCTGCTGGCCTTCATGTTCCTGTGGAACATGCTCGGCGCGCTGGTGCTGATCCCGAGCCTGGCCGCCTTCCTGCTGCCGGCGCGCGCGGTCGGCACCGGCGTGTCGGGCGCGGCCGGCGTGCCCGCGAGCGCCGACCCGCAGCAGGCTGGCGGGGATCGGGGCGGCTACACGCGCTGCCTGGCCGACGCCGAGGCGCCGACCGAGGCCTGAGCGCGGGCGATCCGGGAGCACGAGCATGGCCGAACCCGCCGTCGAGACGCTGATCGATCGCAACTCGGGGCGGCCCTGGCCTTGGCACTTCAGGGCATCGAAGTCCTTCATGCCGACGCCGGCCTTCGTGACGGACGATCCAGAGGCGGAAGTGGCGGCTGCGCTGGCCGGCCTGGGTTATGCGCAGCTGGCGAACTACCTCGTGCGCGACGAACACCTGCAAGCCGGCCGGCTGGTGGAGGTGCTCGCGTCCGACGCGCCTGCACCGTGGCCCGTGTCGGTGTGCCGCTCGAGCCGCTCGCCGATGCCACCGCGGGTCAAGCTGGTGTTCGATCGAATGGCCGAGGCGCTGGGCACGGCACGGGAGTTCGAGGCGTCATGAATCGACCGACGCCGCGAGTGGCTGCTGGGTGGCGGAGCAACGGCAAAAGCCTTTGCACCGTTTGGCTTGCTTCTACAGCGTGGCCGTCAGCGCCGGCACGGCCACGAACAGATCGGCCTCGAGCCCGTAGTCGGCGACGCTGAAGATCGGTGCCTCGGGGTCCTTGTTGATGGCGACGATCACCTTCGAGTCCTTCATGCCGGCCAGGTGCTGGATCGCGCCGCTGATGCCGCAGGCGACGTACAGGCTGGGCGCGACGATCTTGCCGGTCTGCCCGACCTGCCAGTCGTTGGGCGCGTAGCCGGCATCGACCGCCGCGCGGCTCGCGCCCAGCGCCGCCCCGAGCTTGTCGGCCAGCGGCATCAGCACCTCGTTGAACTT
>DATILD010000062.1:0-23823 GCA_035476815.1 Methylibium sp. | reverse complement strand
CGCATGCCACGCCCCCGGTGACCCTGATCGATGACCAGCTGTTCCGTTTTGCCGAAATCTGGGCCGCTGCGGGCCACCCGCACGGCGTCTTCCGCCTCAGCCCACACGAACTGCAAAGCCTGACCGGCGCGCCGGTGCACGATGTCACCGCGCCGCTGAATCCCGCCTCATGAACGAACCGCTGATCAACCTGCGCGACGCGCGCGAACGCCACCCCGGCCCCGGCGTGCCCTCGCCCTGTGTGTCCATCTGCGAACTGGACGAACGCAGCAGCAGCTGCAAAGGCTGTTACCGGACCCTGCCCGAAATCGCCACCTGGAGCGCATTGGCGGATGCGGAAAAGCTGGTGATCTGGGAACGCATCGAGGCGCGCCAGAGCGCCTGACCCGAGAGGACCCCATGAGCGCTGACACCCTGAACGACATCACGTTCTGGTACGACCCGATCTCGCCCTACGCCTACCTCGCGTTCGAGCGTCTGCCCGAAGCGCTGATGGGGCTGAGCGTGCGCGTGCGCTACAAGCCGGTGCTGTTCGCCGCCTTGCTCAAAGCCAACGGCCAGCTCGGGCCGGCGGAGATTCCTTCCAAACGCGACTGGACCTACCGGCAGGTGAGCTGGCTGGCGCACCAGCACGGCGTGACGCTCGACCTGCCGGCCGCCCACCCGTTCAACCCGCTGGCGCTGCTGCGCCTGGGCCTGGCCACCGCCACCGATGACCTGCCTGGCGAGACCAACCGCTACGTGACCGAGCAGCTTTTCCATCACGTCTGGCGTGGCGGCGGCGATGCGGTAGCGCCCGATCGCCTGGCCGCGCTGCAGACGCTGCTGCAGGACCACATGGCCCAGCGCGAGAAGCCCTGGCACGCGCCCGACAGCGAGCTGGTGAAACAGCGCCTGCGCAGCAACACCGACGAAGCGCTCGCGCTCGGCCTGTTCGGCGTGCCGGCGCTGCAGACCCGTGGCCGTGTGTTCTGGGGGCAGGATGCGCTGCCCATGCTGCGGGCCCAGCTGGAAGGTGATCCCTGGTTCGATTCCGGTGCCTGGGATGCCGCCGCGGCGCTGCCCGTGGGCGTGCGCCGCGGGGGCTGACGCCCTTGTCGTTGACGGGCCTCAAGCCGGGGGCGCGCGACGCCGGCTAAGATGATGTGCACCCGTCGCGGCCTGAGCCCTTAAACGGACCTCGGGCCGGAATTGAAACACTTTCACCCACAAGGAGATATGGCATGTTCAAAAAAATTCTGGTCCCTACCGATGGCTCGACCCTGGCGCAGAGCGCAGCCACCATCGCCGCCCAGCTCGCCAAGAGCCAGGGTGCGCAGGTCGTGGGCGTGTACGTGATCGACCCGTTTCCCTACATCGGCATCGGTGATGCATCCGCCGTCGGTTTGCAGGCCTACATGGCCGAAGCCCGCAGCGCCGCCGGACAAGCGCTGGAGGCCCTGGGCCAGGTCTGCAAAGACGAAGGCGTGCCCTTCGCCGGTGACACGATCGAGCGCAACGTGGTCTACGAGGGCGTGATCGAGACCGCGCAGGCCGAAGGTTGCGACCTGATCGTCATGGCGTCGCACGGCCGCCAGGGCGTCAAAGCCTTGATCCTGGGCAGCGTGGCGCAGAAAGTGCTCACCCACGCCCGTGTGCCGGTGATGATCGTCAAGGGCTGAAGGAAACACCCCCCCGCAGCGCTTCGCGCTACCCCCTCAAGGGGGCGGCGACGCAGGGGTTACCTCCGAAACCTGCCGGAGGCGTCCACGATCGACAGGTCGGCAAAGTCCAGACCGGTGTGGTTGTCCGGTCCGTAGCTCACGCTCAGGCCGCCGATGTTGTAGTTCTGCAGGCCCTCCAGCGCGTCGCGCAGGCCCTCGGATGTCGGGTTGGGCCCGGCGCGGCGCAGGCCTTCGACCAGCACCTTGGCCGCTGCAAAGCCTTCGATCATCGCGGGTGACACGCCCTCCATGCCCTTGGCCTTGGCCAGCGTCTGCGCCTCGCGGATCAGGGGGTAGGTCAGCGAGCGCTCATTCGGGAAGACCTGGGTCACGATCACGCCGTGTGCGTGTTCACCCAGCAGCTTGATGAAACCCTCCGACGCGTTGTTGGACAGGGTGACGATCTGCGCCCTTGAGCCGGCGGCGCGGATCGCCTTGACCGCGTTGGCGGTGTTGCCGGCCGAGCCGATCACCATCACGGCCTGGGCTTTCTGCTGGGTCACTTGCTGGCCCAGCGCGGCAAATTCGGGTTTGTCGCGTGGAAACTTCTCCAGCAGCAGCGGTTTCTGCCCGACCTTCTCAAAACCCTTCTGCGCCCCGGCGGCCGAATCCGCGCCAAACGAATCGTCGGTCTGCAGCACCGCGATGCGCGTCATGCCGATGCTGGCCAGGTGTTCGATGGCCTTGGCCGCTTCGCGCTGGTAGGTGGCGCGCACGTTGAACACCCAAGGATTGACCGGCATGTGCAGCGCCATGGCGCCCGTGCTGGGCCCCACCAGCGGCAGCTTGTGCTCCGCCAGCAGCGGCAAAAGGGCCTGCGCGTGCGGTGTGCCGCGGTTCAGGAACAGCGCCAGCACCTTCTGTTTGGTGATCAGTTCGCCGGCCACCTCGACCGTGCGCTTGGGGTCGAACTGGTCGTCCACCGAGATCAGTTCGATTTTCTGGCCGTTCACGCCGCCGCGCGCGTTGACCGCGTCCAGGTAGAGCTTGGCGCCTTCGGTGTTCTCTTTCACGCCGGCCGACACCGAACCGGTGAAGCCCGAGGGCTGGCCGATGCGCAGCTGGGCCCAGGCGGGCATGGCGAGGGTGGTGAGGGCCGCCAGGCAGGCGGTGACCAGAGCCAGGCGACGTCCTGGGCGGGTGTGTGTCATGTGTTTGTCTCCAGCGATGGCGTCAGTCTAGGCGCGGCGCCGTTCCGGGAAATTGTGGAAATGACGTAGCCGCGCACGGTGCGGGTCCTTGCGCTCCTAGAATGTTCGCCTCCCCACCGGAAACCCCCTCATGTCTGATGCGCACCCGCTCCTGAACCCCTCGTCCCCGTCCGAACCCGCGGACGCTGCGCCGGCAGACAGCCCGGCGCACACCGAGACCGGGCTGATCCGCATCCGCGGCGCGCGCCAGCACAACCTGAAGAACATCGACCTCGACATCCGCACCGGTGAACTCACGGTGGTCACCGGGCCCAGCGGTTCGGGCAAGTCCAGCCTGGTGTTCGACACGCTGTTCGCCGAGGGCCAGCGCCGCTACGTCGAGACCTTCAGCGCCTACGCGCGCCAGTTCCTCGACCGCATGGACAAACCCGCGGTGGACCGGGTGGACGGCGTGCCGCCCGCCATCGCCATCGACCAGACCGACCCGGTGCGCAGCTCGAGCTCGACCCTGGGCGCGATGACCGAGCTGAACGACCACCTGAAGCTCCTGTTCGCGCGCGGCGCCGACCTGTTCGACCGCGAGACCGCGCTGCCGGTGCGGCACGATTCGCCGGAGTCGATCTACGCCGAGCTGCAGAAGCGTTGTGTGGCGTTGAACGATCCCAGGCTGGTGGTCACTTTTCCCGTGGAGCTGCCGGCCAGCACCACACCCGAAGAAATCGAACAATGGCTCTCGGCCAGCGGTTACACGCGGGTGCAGGCCGAGCGCATCGTGCAGCGTGCCGCACCGGCGCCCGATGCGAAAGCGGCGAAAACCACCAAGGTCAAAGCCACCAAGAGCGCCGCGGCCAGCGAAGCTGTGAAGGTGCTCGATGTGGTGGCCGACCGCTTCCGCATCGGCACCGCCGAGCAGGTGCGTGTGATGGAAGCCATCGAAGCCGGCCTCAAGCGCGGTAGCGGCAAGCTGATGGTCTATGTGTTGGGGGAAGAAGGTTCAGAGCCTGTGATCTGGAGGTTTTCCACCGGCCTGCATTGCCCCGAGAGCGACATCCGCTACACCGACCCCACGCCCTCGATGTTCTCGTTCAACTCGGCCGTGGGCGCCTGCGAGGCCTGCCGCGGTTTCGGTCGCGTGATCGGGGTGGACTACGGCCTCGTGATCCCGAACGACAAGCTCACGCTGCGCAACGGCGCCATCAAGGTGTTCCAGACGCCCGCCTGGAAAGAGGCACAGGACGACCTGATGCGCCACGCCGAAGCGGCAGGCATCCCGCGCGACACGCCCTGGAACAAGCTCACGCCCGAGCAGCAGCACTGGGTGAAGGCCGGCTCGCCGAACTGGAACGGCAAGTGGAACCAGCACTGGTTCGGCATCGCGCGCTTCTTCGAGTACCTGGAGAGCAAGGCCTACAAGATGCACATCCGCGTGCTCTTGTCCAAGTACCGCAGCTACACGCCCTGCACCGTGTGTGGCGGCGCGCGGCTCAAGCTCGAATCGCTGCTGTGGCGCCTGGGCACGAAGGCCGGCGCCGACGCGGTGCTGCCGCCCGCCAAGCGCGTGATGCCGGTCGGCGCGACCTGGTCGCGCGAACAGCTCGAGGCCCTGCCGGGCCTGAGCCTGCATGACCTGATGCTGATGCCGATCGACCGGCTGCGCCGCTTCCTCGACGAGCTGACGCTGCCCAGCACGATGCTCGACGACGCGCTGGAGCTGCTGCTCGACGAGGTGCGCACGCGGCTCAAGTACCTGTGCGACGTCGGCATCCACTACCTGACGCTGGACCGCCAGAGCCGCACGCTCAGCGGCGGCGAGGTGCAGCGCATCAACCTGACCACCGCGCTCGGCACCTCGCTGGTCAACACGCTGTTCGTGCTCGACGAGCCCTCGATCGGCCTGCACCCGCGCGACATGAACCGCATCAACCAGGCCATGCTGCGGCTGCGCGACGCCGGAAACACGCTGGTCGTCGTCGAGCACGACCCGGCCGTGATGCTGGCTGCCGACCGCGTGATCGACATGGGCCCCGGCCCCGGCACGCAGGGCGGGCGCATCGTCTTCGACGGCACGCCCGAGGACCTGAAGCGCGCCGACACGATGACCGGCGCCTACCTCGGCGCGCGGCGCAGCATCGGCCTGGGACTCAAGCGCCTCGTCACCGACGCCACGCCGCGACTGATCGTCGAAGGTGCGCGCGAGCACAACCTGAAGAACATCGCCGTCGAGTTCCCGCTGCAGCGCCTGGTGTGCGTCACCGGCGTGTCCGGCTCCGGCAAGAGCACGCTGATGCAGGACCTGTTGTTCCCGGCGCTGGCGCGTCACTTCGGCAAGGCGACCGAGACGCCCGGCGCGCACGACCGCCTGCTCGGCGCCGACTGGCTCAGCGACGCGGTCTTCGTCGACCAGAGCCCGATCGGCAAGACCGCGCGCTCCAACCCGGCCAGCTATGTGGGCGCCTGGGACACGCTGCGCAATATCTTTGCCGACTCGCCGCTGGCCCGCCAGCGCAGCTACGGCCCCGGCATGTTCAGCTTCAACGCCGGCGACGGCCGCTGCCCGACCTGCGGCGGCTCGGGCTTCGAGCATGTCGAGATGCAGTTCCTGTCGGACGTGTACCTGCGCTGCCCCGACTGCGACGGCAAGCGCTTCCGCGCCGAGCTGCTGGAGGTCAAGGTCGAGCGGCTCGGCAAGTCGCTCAGCGTCAGCGACGTGCTGGAGCTGACCATCGCCGACGCGGTGCGCCTGTTCGCCGACGACCGCGAGGTGGTGCGCGCCCTGCAGCCGCTGGCCGACGTGGGCCTGGACTACGTGAAGCTCGGCCAGCCGGTGCCCACGCTCAGCGGCGGCGAGGCCCAGCGCCTGAAGCTCGCCGGCTTCCTGGCCGAGGCCGCGAAGAGCGGCAGTTCGTCGCGCCAGGCCCTGGCGAAGAAGGGCACGCTGTTCCTGTTCGACGAGCCGACCACCGGCCTGCACTTCGACGACATCGCCAAGCTGATGCGCGCCTTCCGCAAGCTGCTGGAGGCCGGGCATTCGCTGCTGGTGATCGAGCACAACCTCGACGTGGTCCGCGCCGCCGACTGGCTGGTCGACCTGGGCCCCGAGGGCGGCGAGGCCGGTGGCGAGCTGGTCTGCCATGGCACGCCCGATGACGTGAAGCTGCACCCGACCTCGCACACCGGCGCCGCGCTGCGCGACTACGAGAAGAGCCTGGGCCATGGCGGCCTGGCGGTCGAGGAGGGCGCACCGCTGCAGTCGCTGCTGACCGAGGCGCGGCGCGCCAAGCGCGAGCGCGAGTCCGGCGGCGCGGCCAACGCGATCCAGATCGTCAACGCCCACGAGCACAACCTCAAGGGCCTGTCGGTCGACATCCCGCGCGGCAAGTTCAGCGTCGTCACGGGGGTATCGGGTTCGGGCAAGAGCACGCTGGCCTTCGACATCCTGTTCAACGAGGGCCAGCGCCGCTACCTCGAGAGCCTGAACGCCTACGCGCGCAGCATCGTCCAGCCGGCCGGCCGGCCCGAGGTCGACGCGGTCTACGGCATCCCGCCGACGGTCGCGATCGAGCAGCGGCTGTCGCGCGGCGGCCGCAAGAGCACGGTCGCGACGACCACCGAGGTCTATCACTTCCTGCGCCTGCTCTACGTCAAGCTGGGCACCCAGTACTGCCCGAAGTGCACACCGGACGCGAGCGTCGCGGTGCGGCCGCAGACGCCCGAGTCGATCGCCGCGCAGCTGATCCGCGACCACAAGGGCCAGCACATCGGCCTGCTGGCGCCGCTGGTGGTCAACCGCAAGGGCGTCTACACCGACCTCGCGAAATGGGCCGCGCAGCGCGGCCACACCCATCTGCGCGTCGACGGCGAGTTCGTCCGCACCTCGCCCTGGCCGCGGCTGGACCGCTTCAAGGAGCACACGCTGGAGCTGCCGGTCGGCGACCTGGTCGTGTCTCCGGACAACGAGGCCGAGCTGCGCGCGCTGCTCGCCAAGACGCTGGAGCTCGGCAAGGGCGTCGTCCACCTGCTGAGCCCGCTCGACGGCCTGCAGGGCGCGATGGCGGCCGGCGCCGCGACCCACCGCATCGGCCGCGTCAAGGTGTTCTCGACCAAGCGCGCCTGCCCGGCCTGCGGCACCAGCTACCCCGAGCTGGACCCGCGCATGTTCTCGTACAACAGCAAGCATGGCTGGTGCAGCGACTGCGTGGGCACCGGCCTGACGCTGACGCGCGAGCAGCGCAAGGCGCTGGATGATTCGGTGCGCGACGACGACCATGGCGGCCGCGAGAAGACCTTCGCCGAGCCCGAGGTCGAGGACGTGGCCGACGCGCCCTGCGGTGGCTGCCACGGCGCGCGGCTCAACAAGGCCTCGCTGGCGGTGCGTTTCGGCAAGGACGGCGGCAACGGCGCCGCGGGCGAGCAGTCGATCGCCCAGGTGGCGGCACGCGCCGTCAACGACGCGCGCCGCTGGATCGAGGCCCAGAAGCTCGACGGCCGCGAGGCCACGATCGCGCGCGACGTGATCGCCGAGATCCGCTCGCGCCTGAGCTTCCTCGAACAGGTCGGCCTCGGCTACCTGACGCTGGACCGCGCCGCGCCCACGCTCAGCGGCGGCGAGGCGCAGCGCATCCGCCTCGCGGCGCAGCTGGGCAGCAACCTGCAGGGCGTCTGCTACGTGCTCGACGAGCCGACGATCGGCCTGCACCCGCGCGACAACAAGATCCTGCTCGACGCGCTGCACCTGCTGGGCAGCCAGGGCAACACGCTGGTGGTGGTGGAGCATGACGAGGACACGATCCGCCGCGCCGAGCACATCATCGACATCGGCCCCGGCGCCGGCAAGCGCGGCGGCCGGCTGGTCGCCGAGGGCACGGCCGCCGACCTGCTGCGCGCGCCCGAGTCGCTGACCGGCCGGCTGCTCGAACACCCGATGCGCCACCCGCTGCAGCCACGGCGGGCGGTGCGATCCCCTCACCCCAACCCTCTCCCCGCGAGCGGGGCGAGGGGGCCGAACACTCCCTCTCCCGCCGGGGCGGGAGAGGGCAGGGGTGAGGGTGGCGCGTGGCTCACCGTGCGCGGCGCCACGCTGCACAACCTGCGCGGTCTCGACATCGCGGTGCCGGTGAACCGCCTGGTCGCGGTGACGGGCGTCAGCGGCTCCGGCAAGAGCACGGCGGCGCGCGACGTGCTGCTGGCCAACGTGCAGCAGGTCGCGCCGATGAAGGCCACCAAGGCCGGCCGCGACGCGCTGGCCGCCGGCCAGACGCCGGCCTGGATCGCCTGCGAGGCGCTCGAAGGCTACGCCCCGATCGACCGCGTGCTCGAGGTCGACCAGACGCCGATCGGCAAGACCCCGCGCTCCTGCCCGGCCACCTACATCGGCTTCTGGGACACGATCCGCAAGCTCTACACCGAGACGCTGGAAGCCAAGGCGCGCGGCTACGCGGCCGGGCGCTTCAGCTTCAACACCGGCGAGGGCCGCTGCCCCGGCTGCGAGGGCCAGGGCCTGCGCACCATCGAGATGGCCTTCCTGCCGGATGTGAAGGTGCCCTGCGACCTGTGCCACGGCGCGCGCTTCAACCCCGAGACGCTGGCCGTCACCTGGCGCGGCAAGAGCATCGGCGACGTGCTGCAGATGGAGGTCGACGAGGCGGTCGAGTTCTTCGCGTCCATGCCGTCGATCGCCCACCCGCTGCAGCTGCTGAAGGACGTGGGCCTGGGCTACCTGACGCTGGGCCAGCCCTCACCGACGCTGAGCGGCGGCGAGGCGCAGCGCATCAAGCTCGTCACCGAGCTCAGCAAGGTGCGCGACGACATCACGCGCCGCGGCCAGAAGCCGCCGCACACGCTGTACGTGCTGGACGAACCCACGGTCGGCCTGCACATGGCCGACGTCGAGAAGCTGATCCGCGTGCTGCACCGCCTGGTCGACGGCGGGCACAGCGTGGTGGTGATCGAGCACGATCTCGACGTGATCGCCGAGGCCGACTGGGTGCTGGACCTGGGGCCTGAGGGCGGGGCTGGCGGCGGGCGGGTGGTGGCGGCGGGGACGCCGGAGCAGGTGGTGGCGGCGGGGACGCACACGGGGGTGGCGTTGGGGCCGGTGTTGGCGAGGATCTGAGGGAGTGATCACGCTGGCGCGTTGAATTCCCGGGCCGCGGGGCATAGATTTCCTGAGAGCTTTCGGGCGCAGCCTGTGCGCCGGCTCCGGCCCTGTCGAACCGCCGTTCTTGGTGGGCGCAGTGCCGCGTTGCAGGGCTTCCGTCACTTCACAGGAGCACGCCATGCACTCCCCTCACTGGTTGCGAGCCGGCGTCGTCGGACTGCTTATCGGAGGCTGCGCCGGCATGCCGGGCGGAATGAACCCGGAGACCCGAACCGCCATCGCGCCCACCGGCCAGCTCCGGGTCGCCTTCATCACGGCGCCGATCTACGCCGTCAAGGACAGTGCGACCGGCGCGTTCAAGGGCGTCGCGATCGACCTCGGACAGGAGCTCGCGCGCCGCGTCGAGCTGCCATTCGTTCCGGTCGCCTTTCCCAACCCGCCTGCGCTGATCGGCGCCGCGAAGTCCGGCGAATGGGATGTCGCGCTGATGGGGATCAATGCCGAGCGGGCGGCGGCGATGGACTTCTCGGCACCGTTCATGGAGGTCGAGCAAGGCTTCCTGGTCCGCGCGGGCGTCACCATCGCCACCGCCGCGGACGTGGACCGAAGCGGGATCCGGGTCGGCGTCCTGGAAGGGTCCGGGGCCGACGCCCATCTCTCGGGCAGCCTCAAGACCGCGACGCTGGTCCGCATCAAGACGCTGGGCGAGAACTACGCCTTGCTGGACTCCGGCAAGGCCGACGTGATCGCCGCGACGAAGCAGGCCCTGTTCGACGGCGCCGCGAGCCGACCCGGTTCGCGCGTCCTCGAGGGCAGATTCCTGGTCGAACCGATCGGCATCGGCGTGCCCCGAGGGCGCGCCGCTGCCGCGGCCGAGTACGTCGGCAAGTTCGTCGAGGACGTCAAGGCGCGAGGACGAGTCCAGTCGGCGATCCAGGATGCCAAGCTGCGCGGGGTGGTGGCCGCGCCGCTCAAGTGATCTTCGCGAGCGGCGCCTTCATCGGCGCCGCCTGCGCATTCCGCAACCTCCGCGCCGCTTCCTCGGCCCGCGCATCGTCGATCTCCCGCATCACCTCGCCCAGTTCCACCGGCCCGCTCGGCCCCTCGTGCCGCCCGGTCAGCGCGCTGTCCACCCGCAGCAGCCCGCGCTCGTACAGCGCCCAGATCTCCGGCCCGTACCTCGTCGCCAGCAGCGCCGGCGCGTAGCGGCCGAAGAAGTCCCGCAGGTTGTCCACGTCGCGCAGCAGCATGCGCTGCGCGTGGTTGTTGCCGGCGGCGTCCACCGCCTGCGGCAGGTCGATGATCACCGGGCCCGGCACCGGGCCGTCGGGGCCGTCGTGCGCGCCGAGCAGGATGTTGAACTCCGACAGGTCGCCGTGCACGACGCCGGCGCACAGCATGCGCAGCACCTCGGTCAGCAGCGTCGCGTGGTGGGTCTCGGCCTGCTCGGGCGTGAAGTCGCAGTCGTTTAGGCGCGGCGCGGCGTCGCCCTGCGCGTCGGTCACCAGCTCCATCAGCAGCACGCCCTCGAAGAAGTTGTGCGGCCTGGGCACGCGCACGCCGGCGGCGGCCAGGCGGTAGAGGGCGTCGACCTCGGCACTCTGCCAGGCGGCCTCGGTGGCCTGGCGTCCGTAGCGCGTGCCCTTGGCCATCGCGCGGGCCTGGCGGCTGTTCTTGACCTTGCGGTTCTCGGTGTAGTCGACCGCCTGGCGGAAGCTGCGCGCGTTGGCCTCCTTGTAGACCTTGGCGCAGCGCGTCTCGCCGCCGCAGCGCACCACGTAGACCTCTGCCTCCTTGCCGCTCATCAGCTGGCGGACCACGGTGTCGATCAGGCCTTCGTCGACCAGGGATTGCAGGCGCGGGGGTGCTTTCATCGACGGATTGTCCGCCGCGGCTCCGCGGCGGCGCTCAGCGCCGGGCCGGCGGCAGCGCGGCCAGGGCGTCGCGGACCCGCGCGATGACCTCGGCCCAGTCGCCCGCCTGGCGCTGCCGGAACAGTCGCAGCACGCCCGGGTACCAGGGCGAGTCGTCGCGCTCGAGCAGCCAGCGCCAGTCGGTGTCGGTCGCGGGCAGCAGCACCCAGCAGGGGATGCCGAGCGCGCCGGCGAGGTGGGCGATCGCGGTGTCGACGCAGATCACCAGGTCGAGCTGGGCGACGATCGCCGCGCTGTCGGCGAAGTCCGCGATCTCACCGCCCAGGTGCCGCAGCGGCTGGTCCGGCGGCGGATCGCGTGCCTCGTCCTCGCCGGCGCCCTTCTGCAGGCTGATGAAGCGCAGCGGCCGGGCCGCCTGCCACAGCGGCCGCAGTGCGGCCAGGCCGGGCAGCGAGCGGTGGTGGTCGTTCGCATGCCCCGGCGCGCCCTTCCACACCAGGCCGATGCGCAGGCCACCGTCGGTGGCCTGCAGCCGCGCCTGCCAGTGCGCGCTGCGCTCGGCCGGCGCGCACAGATAGGGCAGGGCCGCGGGCACGCTGTCGAGCCGCGTGCCGGCATGCCAGGGCAGGCTCATCGTGTAGGTCCAGGCGTCGAAGCGCTGCTCGCGCAGCGCCGGGTCGTTGCTGGCCCGCACCGCGTCGGCCAGGCCGGACGCGGCGAACAGCGGCAGCAGCGCCGGGCGGCAGGCCAGCGTCACCTGGGCGCCGGGCGCCCAGTCGCGCGCCGCGAGGTAGCGCGCGAACTGGATCTCGTCGCCCAGGCCCTGCTCGGGCCAGACCAGCAGGCGGCGGCCGGCGAGCGGCTCGCCCGCCCAGCGCGGCGCGCTCACCGGCGGCGGCCGCGTGTCGCGCAGCGGGAAGCCCGGCGTGGTGCGCACCTCGTGCAGCGCCCAGCCCTCCTCGTAGCGGCCGCGCGCCAGCAGCAGGACCGCGAGGTTGTAGCGGCTGCGCAGGTCGCCCGGGTCGATCTGCAGCGCGGCGCGGTAGCCCTGCTCGGCCTCGTCCCGGCGGCCGAGCGCGGCGCGCAGGTGGGCCAGCGCATGGTGGGCGCCACCGAAGCCGGGCCGCGCCGCGACCGCGGCGACGAAGCAGCGCTCGGCCTCGCCGTCGCGGCCGTCGCGCGCCAGCAGGTCGCCGAGGTTCAGCAGGCCCAGCACGTTGGCCGGGTCGAGTTGCAGTCCCTGGCGGTAGCAGCGCTCGGCCTCGTCGGCCTGGCCGCGGCCGGCCAGCAGCACGCCGAGGTTCAGCGCGGCGTCGACGTTGCGCGGATCGAGCTGCAGCGCCTGGCGCAGGTGCGGCTCGGCCGCGCCGGGCTGGCTGCCCTGCAGCAGGCACAGGCCGGCGATCACGTGCAGCCGGGCGTCGAGCGGCTGCGCGGCCAGGCCCTGCCGCGCCACCTGCAGCGCCGGGCCGAGCTCGCCGCGCTGGTAGTGCTGCAGCGCCTGCGGGTAGGCCGACGGCCGGGCGCTGACCAGGCAGCAGTGCTTGTACTTGCGGCCGCTGCCGCAGGGGCAGGGCGCGTTGCGGCCGGGCGGGGGTGGCGTCATGCGGCAGGGCGCGAAGCGCGGCCGATGCTAGCGCGCGGGCGCGCCAGAATCGCCGCATGCGCCCGTCGTCCGCATCGCCACCGCCGGTCTGCGGCAACTGCCGCGAGGCCATGCAGCCGCTCGCGCTGGCCGGCCACTACGGCCGCAGCGTCGAGATCGACCTGTGCGCCGGCTGCCACCTGGTGTGGTTCGACCACATCGAGGCCGCCGGCCTCAGCGGCCCCGGGTTGCTGGACCTGATCGGCCGCATGGCCGAGGCGCAGTCGCTGGCGCACCGCACGCTCGACCCGCAGGCCGGCTGCGCGCGCTGCCGCGGCGCGCTGAAGACGGTGCACAACCGCTCGCGCTGGGGCGCGTCGCTGCACCTCGAGTGCCAGGCCGGCCACGGCGCCTACCAGCCCTTCGGCGAGTTCCTGCGCGAGAAGGGCCTGCTGCGGCCGATGAGCCTGGTGGACCGCGAGGCGCTGCGCCGCCGCGGCCTGGCGCTGGCCTGCGTCAACTGCGGCGCCGAGGTCGCCGGCGGCGCGACGGCGTGCAGCCATTGCCGCTCGGTGCCGGCGCTGTTCGACGTGGCGCGGCTGGCGCGTGCGCTCGATCCCGAGGGCGCGACCGAGGCGCATGCGGTGCATGGCACCGAGGCGCGGCAGGGCGCGCTGCAGTGCCTGGCCTGCGGCGCGGCGCTGCCGGCCGGCGCGGCGCTGCAATGCCCGCAGTGCGGCGCGACGCTCGCGGTCGGCCGCCTGGCCGACGCGCATGCGCAGGTCGCCGCACTGGCCCCGGCGCTGCGGGCGCATGCCGAGCGGCCGGCGCCGCATGTGGTGAAACGGCGCATCGCGGCGCAGTGGGGCGCGCTGGCGCGTGAGCGGGAGTTCGTCGATCAGCTGCGCGCCGAGAACGACGCCCAGCTCGGCCGCGAGGAGCGCGAGGTCGAGCTGTCGTGGCTGACCTCCGGCCGCACCCACCCGCTGCGCGCGGTGGCGCTGGCGCTGCTGCTGTGGTGGCTGTGGCAGACCTGGGGCTGAGGCCGCCGGCCTGCCGGACGACCGGATCAGGGCGATGACGCCGGGGTCGCTGCAGGAGGCGTGGCTGCGCCGGCGGCCGGCGACTTGAGCCAGCGCGCGAGGATCTCGTGCAGGGCCGCCGGATCGAAGGGCTTGGAGAGGAAGTCGTCCATGCCGGCGGCCAGGCAGGCCCGCCGGTCCTCGACGAAGGCATTGGCGGTCAGCGCGACGATCGGCGTGCGTGCATGGCGGGCCAGCGCGCGGATGCGTCGCGTCGCCTCCAGCCCGTCCATGCGCGGCATCTGCACGTCCATCAGCACCAGGTCGTAGTCGCGCACCGCGGCGCGCTCGACGGCCAGCGCGCCGTCGGCGGCCGATTCGACCGCCAGCCCGGCGTCGGCGAGCAGGGTGCCGGCGATCGTCTGGTTGATCGGGTCGTCCTCGACCAGCAGCACCCGGCGTCCGGCGAAGGCGCCCGGGGGCGGGGGGTCGACGCGCGCGGGCGTGGCCTCGGGCGCCCTGGCGTCGACATCCAGGCAGGCGGTGAACCAGAAGTGGCTGCCACGGCCGGGCGCGCTCTCGGCGCCGGCATCACCCCCCATCAACTGCGCCAGCTTGCGCGTCACCGCGAGCCCGAGCCCGGTGCCGCCGTGCTCGCGGGTCGAGGTGCTGTTGGCCTGCTCGAAGGGCCGGAACAGCCGCTCCAGCGTGGCCGCGTCGATGCCGATGCCGGTGTCCTCGACGTCGAAGCGCACGCGCACGCGCCGCTCGGGCAGCGGCTCGACGCCGACCCGCACCGTGATGCCGCCGCTGTCGGTGAACTTGACCGCGTTGGCGACGTAGTTGAGCAGCGCCTGCTGCAGCCGCGTGGCGTCGCCGAGCAGCGTCTCGGCGACCGGCGGCAGCTCGGTCGCGAGGCTCAGCCCCTTGGCCTGCACGCGGCTGCGCATCATCGCCGCGACGTTGGCGACGATGGCGTCGAGCCGCAGCGGCGCGCGCACCAGCTCGA
The DNA here is from genome assembly GCA_035476815.1 of Methylibium sp. Taxonomy (GTDB): domain Bacteria; phylum Pseudomonadota; class Gammaproteobacteria; order Burkholderiales; family Burkholderiaceae_C; genus Methylibium. The sequence continues at coordinate 9,382 of DATILD010000062.1, read as the reverse complement.
ACTTGCCGGAGTCGATCTTCGACAGGTCGAGGATGGCGTTGATCACGTCGAGCAGGTGGCCGGAAGCCGACTCCAGCGTGTCCAGCCGCGTGGCCTGCGTCGCGCTCAGCCCGGCGCGGCGGATCAGGTGGACCATGCCGGTGATCGCGTTCAGCGGCGTGCGGATCTCGTGCGACATGTTGGCCAGGAAGGCGCTCTTGGCGACGTTGGCGGCCTCGGCCACCTCCTTGGCGGCGGTGAGCTCGCGGGTGCGCTCGGCGACCAGGCGTTCGAGCTGGTCGCGGTGCAGCCGCAGCTCGTCCTCGGCGCGGCGGCGCGCGCTCACGTCGCGGATCGACGCGGCGACGAACAGCCCGTCTTCGGTCTGCACCGGGCCCAGGCTGATCTCGACCGGGAAGCTGCTGCCGTCCTTGCGCTGCGCCTGCATGTTCATCGTGTTGACGATCGTCGCGACCTGCGGCTGCGACACGTAGCGCTCGCGCAGCCGGGCATGGGCGCTGCGGCGCTCGGGCGGCACCAGCATCTCCAGCGTCGCGCCGGCCAGCTCCTCGCGCCCGAAGCCGAACAGCTGGACCGCCTTGGCATTGATCTCGACGATGCGGCCCTCGGGGTTGACGAGCAGCATCGCGTCGGGCGTCGCGTCGAGCAGCGACGAGCGCTGGCGCTTCGCCGCCTCGACGCGCTGCTCGGCCAGCGCGCCGACGCGCACCGCGCGGCCCTGCACCGCGAAGGCACCGAGCACCAGCAGCGCGAGCAGCCCGACGCCGATGCGCAGCGGCCAGACGTCGCCGTCGCCGCCGCCGCGCCAGCCGCGGCGCGGCACCGCCGCGATCTGCCAGGAGCCCTGCGGCAGCTCGATCGAGGCCAGCACCGGTGCCTCGGTGAACAGCTCGGGCCGCCCGAAGAACACCGGCCCGTCGGGGCCGGTCGCGTCCTTGCCGCGCAGCGCGATCTCGATCGGTCGCTCGGGGTCGTTCAGGCCGCTGCGCTGAAACAGCCGTTCGGCGTCGATCACCGCGCTGACCAGGCCCCAGAAGCGCTCGTGGCCGCTGCCGTCCGTCAGGTAGATGGGCAGCCGCGCGACCAGCCCGACACCGCCCTGCACCAGGTTCAGCGGACCGGCCAGCACGACCTGGCGCGTGCGCCGCGCGCGCTCGGCGGCCTCGAACTGCGCCGGCTCGCGCCGGTAGTCGAGCCCGATCACGCGCTCGTTGCCCTGCATCGGCACGACGTAGCGGACCACCATGTCGGGCGCCGCGGCGATGTTGCGCAGCTGGGTGCGGCCTTCGAGCAGCGGCCTCGCGGCGCGCTCGAAGCGGGCCTGGTCCAGGTCCGGCTCGAGGTTGATCACGCCGATCAGGCCGCGCACCAGCTGCAGGTCGCCGTACAGCTGACCGGCCAGGCGTTCGCGCGTCTCGGCCAGCCGACCCTGCACCTCGGCGCGCAGTGCGACCCCCTCGCGCTCGGCGTTGAGCCGTTCGGCGTAGGCGCCGATGACGAGCACCAGCACGGCGACAGCAACCGCGGTCCAGCGGATCAGGGTGGACTGGTAGGCCATGGCGGTCGGGGCGGTCGGGGACGGAGGGCCGGGGTCAGGGTCGACTGTAGACAAGTCGGCACGCCCCACCAACGGCGGCGGCGCGGCGCACCGCCCCTCACCCCACCACGCCCTTGCTGCGCAGGAATTCGTCCACCAGCTGCAGCCGCACCAGCGGGTCGGGCAGCTCCATCAGCTTTTGCTTGGCGGCCAGCGGGATCGGCAGGATCTCGCACCAGCGGTTGGCCAGCCAGCCGGCGTCCTCGAAGCGGTAGGGCTCGAGGAAGGGCGCGTGGCCCTGCTCGCGCAGCGTCGCGATCGCAGCCGCCAGGCCGCGCGCCGAGCCGAGCAGGGCCTCGGTGGGCAGCACCGGCTCGTCGTCGGGCAGCAGCTCGGCGTCGGCGACCCACAGGCCGTCGGCCTGCTGGCGCGGCCGCTCGGCGCGGAAGCGCCGCGTGCCGTGGCCGCGCACCTGCAGGATGCCGGGGGTCGGGCTGTCGACCTCGTCGAGCGCGGCGATGCAGCCGACCTCCTCGAGCTGCACCGCGTCGGCGCTGCGCACCTCGGCGCCATGGCGCAGCGCGATCACGCCGAAGGGCTGCTGCTCGCGCAGGCAGCGGCCCATCAGGTCGAGGTAACGTGCCTCGAAGACCTTGAGCCCGAGCTTGCCGCCCGGGAACAGCACGGTCTGCAGCGGGAACAGCGCGAGTTCAGCGGGCATCGAGCTCGCGGTGTCGTACCAAGGTCGCGCCGTGGTCGGCAAAGCGCCGCGCCAGCCGCTCGGCGACGTAGACCGAACGGTGCTGGCCGCCGGTGCAGCCGATCGCCACCGTCAGGTAGGCCCGCTGGTCGCGCTCGAAGGCCGGCAGCCAGCGGCGCAGGAAGGCCTCGATCTGGGCCAGCAGCTCGCCGACCTCGGGCTGCTGTTCGAGAAACTCGGCCACCGGCGCGTCGCGGCCGGTCAGCGGCCGCAGCTCGGGCGTGTAGAAGGGGTTGGGCAGCACGCGCATGTCGAACACCAGGTCGGCGTCGAGCGGCACGCCCTGCTTGTAGGCGAAGGACTCGAACACCAGCGTCAGCGCGCCGGCCGGCGCCTGCACCTGCTCGAGCACCCAGGCGCGCAGCTGCGCGGCGCGCAGCTGGCTGGTGTCGATCACGGCGGCGCGCTCGCGCAGGCCGGCGAGCAGCTGGCGTTCGAGCTCGATCGCCTCGGTCAGCGCGCGCTGCGGATCGCCGGCGCCGCTGCCGTCGCGGCTGAGCGGGTGGCGGCGGCGCGTCTCGGAGTAGCGCCGCACCAGCGTGTCGGTGCTGGCGTCGAGGAAGATCGCACGCACCCGCACGCCCTCGCTGCCGAGCTGATCGATCAGCGGCCGCAGCTGCGGCAGCGCGGCGGCGCTGCGCACGTCGACCGCCACCGCGAGCGGCCGGTCGACGCGGTCGCCGCGGGTGCGTTCGAGGTGCAGCAGGTCGGGCAGCAGCTCGGGCGGCAGGTTGTCGATGCAGTAGTAGCCGGCGTCTTCCAGCGCGTTGAGCGCGACCGACTTGCCCGAGCCGGAGATGCCGGTCAGCAGCAGCACTTCGAGCGGCGGGGCGGTCATGCCCGCCGGCGCGCCGGACTCGCGCGCTCCTCGGTTCGCGCCGCGTCGAGCAGCGTGCGCGCATGCGCGAGTCGCGTCGCGCCGGCCGCACCGCCCAGCATGCGGGCGATCTCCTCGGTGCGCGCCGCGCCGTCGACCGCCACGACCTCGCTCTCGGTCGCGTCGCCGCGCACGGCCTTGCTGACGACGCACTGCGCGTCGGCGCAGGCCGCGACCTGCGGCAGGTGGGTCACGCACAGCACCTGGCGGTCGCGGCCGAGGCGCTGCATCAGCCGGCCGACGCTGTCGGCCACGCTGCCGCCGACGCCGGCGTCGATCTCGTCGAAGATCAGCGTGCCGGTCTCGCCGAGCGCGCTGGTGGTGACCGCGATCGCCAGCGCGATGCGCGACAGCTCGCCGCCCGACGCCACCTTGCCGAGCGCGCGCGGCGTGCTGCCGGCGTGGCCGGCGACACGGAACTCGGCGCTCTCGATGCCATGGCGCTGCGGCTCGGCCAGCGCTTCCAGCGCGACCTCGAAGCGCCCGCCGGCCATGCCGAGCTGCTGCATCGCGCCGGTGATCGCCGCGGCGAGCTTCGGCGCCGCGGCGTGGCGCTGCTTCGACACGGCCTTGGCCGCGCCGTCGAGGGCGCCGCGGGCCGCCGCGGCCTCGCGTTCGAGCGCGGCGAGGTCGGTCGCCGCATCGAGCTGCGCCAGCTCGGCACGCCATTGCGCCAGCAGCGCCGGCAGCTCCTCGGGCGGGCGGCGGAAGCGCCGCGCCAGGCCGATCCAGGCCGACAGGCGCTCGTCCAGCGCCTGCAGCCGCTCGGGCTCGAGTTCGCTGCCGCGCCGCGCGGCGTTGAGCGTGTGCGCCGCGTCCTGCAGCTGCGCCTGGGCGCCGCGCAGCACGTCCAGCGGCTCCTGCAGCGTGGCGTCGTGCTCGACCACGCCGTCGAGCGCGGCGATGGCCTGGGCGGTGCGGGCCTCGGCCGAGGATTCATCGTCGTCGATCGCCTGCAGCGCGGCGCCGAGCGCGTCGAGGATGGCCTGCGCATGGCTCAGGCGCCGGTGCTCGGCGGCGAGCTCGGACCATTCGTCGGCGCCGGGCGCGAGCCGGTCGAGCTCGCCGATCTGCCACTGCAGCCGTTCGCGCTCGCGGTCCAGGTCGCCCTGCTGGCCGCGCGCGCGGTCCAGCCGTTCCTGCGCCATGCGCCACGCGCTCCACGCGGCGGCGAGCGGGGCGGTGTCGGCGCCGGCATAGGCGTCGAGCAGCGCGCGCACCGCGTCGGGCCGGGTCAGGCTCTGCCAGGCATGCTGGCCGTGGATGTCGACCAGGTGGTCGGCCGCCTCGCGCAGCTGGGTGATCGTGGCCGGGCTGCCGTTGATCCAGGCGCGGCTCTTGCCCTGGGCGTCGAGGGTGCGGCGCAGCAGCAGCGCGTCGCCGTCGGTCTCGAAGCCGGCCTCGGCCAGCCAGGCCTGCAGCGATGCGGGCGTGTCGAACTCGGCCGCGATCTCGGCCCGCGCCGCGCCCTCGCGCACCACGCCGGCGTCGCCGCGCGAGCCGAGCGCGAGCTGCAGCGCGTCGACCAGGATGGACTTGCCGGCGCCGGTCTCGCCGGTCAGCGCGGTGAAGCCGGCGTGCAGCTCCAGGTCGAGCATGCGCACGATGACGAAGTCGCGCAGCGCCAGGCGTCGCAGCATTGCGTGCTCCTCAGCCGGTACCGTGCTCGGGCAGGACGCCCTCGTTCCAGTGCAGCTTGCGCCGCAGCGTGCCGTAGTAGCTCCAGCCGCGCGGGTGCAGCACGCGGATGCGGTGGGCGCTGCGGCGCACGCAGACGCGGTCGCCGTGCAGCAGGCTGGCCAGGCCCTGGTGGTCGAAGTTCACGCTGGCATCGCGGCCGGCGACGACCTCGATCACCACCTCGCCGTCGTCGGGCAGCACGATCGGCCGGTTGGTCAGCGCATGCGGCGCGATCGGCACCATCACCCAGCCGGCGATGCCGGGGTGCAGGATCGGCCCGCCGGCCGACAGCGCGTACGCGGTCGAGCCGGTCGGCGAGGACAGGATCAGCCCGTCGGCGCGGAAGTTGGCGACGAACTGCTGCTGCACCGCCACCCGCAGCTCCACCATGCCGGCGGTGGCGCCGCGGCTGACGACGATGTCGTTGACCGCGAAGCTCTCGTGGATCACGTCGTGGCCTTCGCCCTGCGGGCGCTTGACGCAGCCGGACAGCATCGTGCGGTGCTCTTCCTCGTAGTCGCCGGCGATCATCGGCGCGAGCGTCTCGCGCAGCTCCTGCAGCGGGATGTCGGTCATGAAGCCGAGGCGCCCCTGGTTGATGCCGATCAGCGGCAGGCCGTGGCGCGCGAGCGCGCGCGCGCTGGCCAGGAAGGTGCCGTCGCCGCCGATCACGACCGCCAGGTCGCACTGTGCGCCGATCGCGTCGGCGTCGAGCACGCCGTAGCCCGGCAGCTCGGCAGCCTGCGCGGTGACCTCGTCGAGCGAGACCTCGAGTCCCTGGCCCGAGAGGAACTCGGCCACGTCCGCCAGCACCTCGCGGCTGCCCGGCGCCTGGTACTTGCCCACGAGGGCGGCGTGTCGGAAGCGGCTCGGCATCGTGAGGAAATTACACCACAGGGGCTGCGACCTAGAATCGATGTCACCATGCTGGACGACCGCGCCAAGAGCCTGCTGAAGACGCTGGTCGAGCGCTACATCGCCGACGGCCAGCCGGTCGGCTCGCGCACGCTGTCCAAGGCCTCGGGCCTGGAGCTCAGCCCGGCGACCATCCGCAACGTGATGGCCGACCTCGAGGAGCTGGGCCTGATCGCCAGCCCCCACACCAGCGCCGGCCGCATCCCGACCGCGCGCGGCTACCGGCTGTTCGTCGACACCATGCTGACCGCGCGGCCGCTGGACCTGGCCAGCGTCGAGGCCGCGGCCTCGACGCAGCAGCAGCTGCGCGAGCAGCTCCAGCCCGACCAGCCGCAGCGCGTGATCGCGCATGCCGCGCAGGTGCTGGGCAACCTGTCGCAGTTCGTCGGCGTGGTGACGGCGCCGCGCAAGGCCGACGTGTTCCACCACATCGAGTTCCTGCGCCTGGGCGAGCGCCGCGTGCTGGTGATCCTGGTGGCGCCCGACGGCGACGTGCAGAACCGCGTCGTCTTCACCGCCCGCGACCACAACCAGGGCGAGCTGATCGAGGCCAGCAACTTCATCAACGCCCACTACGCCGGGCTGACGATGGAGGCGGTGCGCGAGCGGCTCAAGACCGAGGTCGAGGCGCTGCGCGGCGAGATCGCCACGCTGATGCAGGCCGCGGTGCAGGCCGGCACCGAGGCCGCCGGCGACGGCGGCGAGCAGGTCGTGATCTCCGGCGAGCGCAACCTGCTGGCGGTGCAGGACTTCTCCAACGACATGGGCAGCCTGCGCAAGCTGTTCGACCTGTTCGAGCAGAAGACCCAGCTGATGCGGCTGCTCGACGTCAGCAGCCGCGCCGAGGGCGTGCGCATCTACATCGGCGGCGAGAGCCAGGTCGTGCCCTTCGAGGAGCTGTCGATCGTCTCGGCGCCCTACGAGGTCGACGGCCGCATCGTCGGCACGCTGGGCGTGATCGGCCCGACCCGGATGGCCTATGACCGCATGATCCAGCTGGTGGACATCACCGCGCGGCTGGTCGGGCACGCGCTCTCGGTCAAGTAGACGGCGCGGCGCGGCGCGCCCACAATCGACGCGTCGCCTTCCGCCGAGGAGCGGCGCCATGATTCTCCCGACCGTGCCCCGCGGCAGCCCCCCGCGCCCCCCGGCGCCGATCGAGGCGGTGCAGTCGTTCAAGGACGGGCAGCGGCCGGCCGCGGCGCTCGACGCGATGGGCGCCGACGAGCTCTCCACCCCCCGCGACACCGCGTTCGAGACGATCCGCGCGCGTGCGATCGGCACCGCCCTCGCCGCCGAAGGGCTGCGATGAGCGCCGACAGCCCCGGTCGGGGCGGGGCGTCGGCCGGCGTCGGCCGCCCGATGCGCGAGACCGCCGACAGCGTGGTCGAGGCACAGCGCCGCGCCGAACAGGCACTGGCCGAGTCGCGCCGGACGCTCGATGCCAGTGCCGCGGAGCTGGCGGTGTCGCGTTCGATGCTCGAGGCGGTGCTGGCGTCGAGCGACGATGCGGTGGTCGTGCTCGACGTCCGGCACCGCGTGCTGGCCGTCAACCCGGCCTTCAGCGCGCTGTGGGGGCTGGCGCCGCCGCCGGCCGCGCGCCGCGAGTTCGCCGGCCTGCTGGTGGAGCTGGCGCCGCAGGTGCTGGACCCGGCCGCCTTCGCCGGCCAGGCGCTGCTGTGGGAGCATACGCTCGACAGCGGCTGCGCCACCCACGTGATGCTGCGCGACGGGCGCACGCTGGTGCAGCGCATCGAGCCGCTGCGGCTGCAGGAGCGCCGCGTCGGCGTGGTCGTCCGCTGGCGCCTGGCCACGGCCGAGCTGGCCGCCGCCAGCGCGGTGCAGCGCTCGACCGCGGCGCTGTTCGCCCGCATCAGCCACGAACTGCGCACGCCGCTCAACGCCATCCTCGGCTTCGCGCAGGTGCTGGGCCGCGACGCGGAGCAGCGGCTGAAGCCGACGCAGCGCCGCCAGCTCGACTACATCGACGCCGCCGGGCGGCGCCTGCTGGGGCAGATCGACGAGCTGCTCGCGCTCTCGCGCCATGGCTCGGCCGACCGCCCGCAGCGGCTCGAACGCTGCGACGCCGTCGCGCTGGCGCTCGGTGCGGCCGGCGCCGCGGCGCAGGCCGACCCGGCCGGCGCCGCGCAGGCCTGGGTGCGAGCCGATCCGGGCCGGCTCACCGAGGCCTTGCGCCACCTGCTGCCGCGCCTCGACCGGCCCGACAGCCCGCCGGCGACCGGCCTGCAGCTGCACGCCGAGCGGGCCGGCAGCCACTGGCACCTGACCTTCGGCGCGTCGGCAGGCGGTGGGCGCCGCCGCCGCGAGGCGCAGGTCGAGGGCGTCGGCTTCGCGATCGCCGGCCACTGGATCGAACAGATGGGCGGCCGACTGACCCTGTGGTCGCTGCCCGACGGTCGGCGCGAGCTCGAACTCGAACTGCCCGCGGCCGAGCCGGCCGACGAGCGCACGGTCGGCCCGGCGGCGACGGGTGGGCGCGTCCTCTACATCGACGACGACGAAGTCAATCGCGTGCTGATGCAGGCGCTGTTCGCGCGCTGGCCGGCGGTCGAGCTCGCGCTGGCCCACGACGGCGCGAGCGGCATCGTCAGCGCGCTGCGCGAGCGACCGGCGCTGGTGCTGATCGACATGATGCTGCCCGACATCGACGGCCTCGCGGTGCTGCGGGCCCTGCGCGCCCAGCCCGAGGGCGCGGCGCTGCCGTGCATCGCGGTGTCGGCCAACGCGCTGCCCGAGGACATCGACACCGCGCTCGCCGCCGGCTTCGACGCCTACCTCACCAAACCGGTGGCCGAAGCGCTGCTGCACGCCGAGGTCGAGCGCTTTCTGCACCCGCGCACGGGCTGATCGCGGCCGGTGCGCGGACCCCGCTCCTAGAATCCCCGCCAGGGGGCCGTTAGCTCAGTCGGTCAGAGCAGAGGACTCATAATCCTTTGGTCGTTGGTTCGATCCCAACACGGCCTACCAAAGATGCTCGATCCGACTATCGCTGACGCTGATAGGCTGCGGATCGAGGGTCCTTCCCCCCGGTGTTCGTCGTCATTCCGTTGTCGGTCGCGGCTCGGAACAGGCCGGACGAGGTTGCCGAACATCGAAGCGGCTGCGCGCGCGAGTGAAGGGCATTTGAACCGTCACGCGGGACTCGAGGGCTACTGCGGTCTTGAAACAGGACGTCGGGCGCGGTCCCTACGAGGGCCGCGGCCGGCGAGGGCTCCACCCCCGCGCCACAGCATCGCGGCCCACGGGTTCCTGATGGCCGAGCGACTCATGGTCGACAAGTCGGTCGGCAGCAAGAACAGCTTCATCGAACGCGAAGTGACTGCCCTTCCCAGGGATTGCGTCCGCCGTGGCAGTCCGGCGCGCGCAGCGGGCCGTGGATCACCCGATCACGACACCGCGGCTGCGCCTGAGCCACGCACGGATCACCCGCTCCACGGCGCGCCGCGGTCGTTCACCCGAGCGTATCGGCCCAGATGTTGTGCGCCCAGGCCAGCGCGTAGCGGCCCTCGGCCTCGTTGCGCGCGGCCGAGACGCCACCCGAGCCGGCGATCGTCTTGAAGGTCTTCTCCGCCGCCACGTACTCGTGCACGCT
>DATILD010000061.1:0-61615 GCA_035476815.1 Methylibium sp. | reverse complement strand
CTCAACCGCAATCGCGACCAGGCGTGGGACCGCCAGCTCGCCCACAAGAGCGCCGAGCGCCGCATCGGCGTGACGCTGCGCCTGCGCGAGACCGACCAGGGCTTCGCGCTCGACGTCGTCGATGGCGACGGCGTGCAGGCGCGCAGCAAAGCGGCGCACGGCAAACAGCGTGCGCGCGACGCCGGGCAGGCGCACGCAGCGATCCTCGAGCAACTCGGCCGCCTCGGCAACACGATCTTCGAAGCGCGCAGCATCGAGGCGGCCTTCACGCAGCCGTGGTTCGTGCCGGCCAGCGTGCTCAACGCCTTGCGCCGCGACGCCATCGCCGCGCTCGAAGCGGCGCGCGCCGCCGCGCTGCAGCAGCCCGAGCGCGCTGCGGCGCTCGAGCCGCCGGCGCCCTACCCCGGCGACGCGCTGACCTACCTGGCCAACGTCTACAACCACGCGGCCCACGACTTCTACGTGAAGCACGGCGTGCGCATCGTCGACGCCGCGTACGAGAGCCACCAGGAGCTCGGCGACGTGAGCCTGATGATCACCAAGCACTGCGTGCGCTGGTCGTTGAGCCTGTGCCCCAAGCAGGCCAAGGGCGTGACCGGCGTGCAAGGCACCATCCGCGCCGAGCCGTTGACGATGGTGAGCGGCGGCGACACGCTGACGCTGCGCTTCGACTGCAAGCCCTGCGAGATGCACGTGGTGGGCCGCATCAAGCGCCACGTGCTGCACGACACGCCGGCCCAACCGATCACCTTCTACCGCGGCGCCCGCAAGGCGGTTGCCGCGTGAGGGTGGTTGGCCCGTTCGCGCTGGCCCTCGCTTTGTTCGCGGCCAGTGCGGCTCAGGCGCAGGCGCCTGCGGTCCCGCCGGCGCGCCCTGCCAGTGCCCCGACGGCCGCGGATGCGCCAGCCGCGGCGCCGCAGGCTGCTGCGCCCGATGCGGCCGCACCCACCGCAGGCGACACTCCCAAGCCCGCCGCAACCGAAGCCAGCCCCAGCAGCCAGCGCGTCGAAATCACCGGCGGCCGCAGTGACACCGAGCAGCGCCGCCAATCGACCGCGTCGAAGATCATCATCGGCCGCGACGAGATCGAGCGCCAGGGCGACGCCACCCTCGGCGAGATCCTGAAGCGCCTGCCCGGCGTCACGCTCGGCGGCCCGCCCGGCCGCGGCGGGACGATCCGCTTTCGCGGCCTGGGCGCCGGCTACACGCAGATCCTGCTCGACGGCGACCGCATGCCGCCGGGCTTTGCGATCGATTCGCTGAGCCCGGAGCAGATCGAGCGCATCGAGATCCTGCGCGCACCCACCGCGGAGACCGGCGCGCGCGCGCTCGGCGGCACCATCAACATCATCACCCGCGAGGGCTACGCCAGGAAGTTCAACGACGTCAAGCTCGGCGCCCAGTACGAAAGCGATCACGCGGGTGGCGCCTTCAGCTGGACGCGCAACGACAAGCTCAACGACGACTGGACGCTCACCAGCTCGCTGACGGCGTCGAACACCAAGCTGGAAAGCTTCAGCACGGTCACCACCACCGACACCGAGCTCGCCAGCGGCGCGCTGACGCGGCTGTCCGAAGAAACCAGCTCGGCACTCGAACGCCGCGAGAACCTGCACCTGTCCACCCGGGCGCAGTACCAGAACCAGGGCGACGTCGGTTTCCTGGCGCCGTTCTTCGTCGCGTCGCGAGGCCACCGCGACCGCGTCAACACCTTCAGCCAGCCGATCGGCAACGACCCCCCCGCGCCCTACGACCACGCCGTCCTGGCCACCGACTGGGAGTATTCGCTGCTGCGCGTGCTCGGCCAATGGCGGCATCGCCTGAACGACGGCACGCGCCTGGAGTGGCGCGGCAACGGCGGCGAAGGACGCAACCACGTCCACACGCTGCGCAACGAATTCGATGCCGCCGACTCGCTGACCGGCACCGTCGACGACGACGCCCGCATCCGCGATCGCTCGCTGAGCCTCGGACTCAAGGCGTCCAAGCTGCTCGACAACGACCACAGCCTGGTCAGCGGTGCCGAGCTCGAGGGCGTGCGGCGCCTCGAAACCCGCAGCAACGTGCGCAACGGCGTGCCACTGCTCACCGACTTCGGCGACAACCTCGAGGCGTCGACGTCGCGCACGGCGCTGTACGCGCAGGACGAGTGGACGGTCAACCCCCACTGGGGCGCGCATGCCGGCCTGCGCTGGGAAGGCATCACCACCAGCGGCACCGGCGAGAACGGCGAGCAGGTCAGCAACCGCAGCAGCGTGTGGTCGCCACTGCTGCACGCGGTGTGGAAGCCCGACCCGAAAGGCCGCGACCAGATCCGCATGAGCCTGACGCGCAGCTACAAGTCGCCGACGCTGCAGAGCCTGCTCGCGCGGCCGGCGATCTCGTTTCGCTTTCCGACCATCGGCTGCGCCACCGACCCCGACTGCCCCAACACACCGACCTCACCCGACTTTGCCGGCAACCCCGACCTCAAGCCCGAGCTGGCCACCGGCATCGACGTCGCGGCCGAGCGCTACCTGGCGGCCGGCGGGCTGCTGAGCGCCAGCGTGTTCGTGCGCCAGATCAGCAACTACATCCGCAGCGTCACCACGCTCGAGACGGTGTCGTGGTCACCGGTGCCGCGCTGGGTGTCGCGGCCGCAAAACGTCGGCGATGCGTGGACCAGCGGCCTCGAGCTGGAGGCGAAGTTCCGCCTGAGCGAGGTGATGGCCGACGCGCCGCCGCTGGAGCTGCGCAGCAACCTGAGCTTCTTCGATTCGCGTGTCAAGAGCGTGCCCGGCCCCGACAACCGGCTCGACCAGCAGCCCAACATGACGGCCAACCTCGGCGCCGACTATCGTTTTCGCGCCGTGCCGTTGACTCTCGGGGGCAACCTCAACTTCACGCCCGGCTACGAGACGCGGCTGTCGGAGGAACAGACCGCGCTGGTGGGCGACAAGCTGGTGTTCGACGCCTATGCGCTGTGGACCTTCAAGCCCGGCGTGGCGCTGCGCCTGTCGGCCAACAACTGGGCGGCACGCGACTACACCACCGGCGGCAGCCTCGACTTCGAGTCGGCGTCCGGCGCGCTGACGCGCGAGACTTCGCGCAGCGTGGCGACCACCTATGTGCAATGGCAGTTGCGGCTTGAACTGAAGCTCTGACGCACGGCAGGCGCAGCGGAGCCGCTCACCGTGCAAGCAATGCGCGCAACTCTTGCCACGCCTCGGGTTGGTCCCGGCGCAGCGCGACCAGGTCGTCGCGCAGCCGCTGCAGCCGCGCCGCGCTGTGCGCGCGCTTGATCGTCTCCACGTCGCGCTGCAACGCGGCGAAGTCGTCGGCACGCGGATCGTCGCGCGCATCGGCGTCGGCGCGTTCGAGCAACAGCGCGACCGCATCCATCACGCGCCCGATCTGCCGCCCGTAGCTGTGGCGACTGACGATCTGCTGCTCGGTGTCGGGCGCGCTCGAGTTCTGTTCGGTCACCTGAATCAGGTTGCCGAAGGTCCAGCCGGTGTTGATCGGCTGGGTGAGTTGCCGCGGTGCCATTGAGAAAGCCTGAGCGGCCTGCAGTGCCAGCTGCCAGGGCACGAGTGCTGCATCGGCCCACGTCTGCATGGCGTTGCCGTCGCTCATGTTGTGGCCCTCGCTACGGTGGCGGCATGCGCCGGCCGGCTGACCGGCTCGAACTGCGCAGCGTTGTCGTGCAGCCATGCCACGGCGCGCGACTCGTCCTGCTGCGCCGGGTGGAAGTCGGCGTGGCGGTAGCGGCGCCACGGGCCGGCGAGCGCGCGCACGATGCCGCGCTCGCCGAACAGGAAGCGCCAGCCGTCGAGCCACGTACGCGCGCGCCAGAAGCTGCCGTCGTGCCACAGGTTGTTCACCGTCTGGCGCAGCGAGTCGGTGACGAAGTGCCAGGTCACCAGGCGCAACAGCCGCAGGCGCCACTCCTCGTTGCCGCCCATGGCGCGATAGAGGTCGAACGCGGTCGCGCGGTGTTCGGTTTCTTCGCTGGCGTGCCAACGCCACAACGTGACCCATCGCGGCTCGGCACCCTGCAGCGACGCTGGATCGGACAAAAGGTACTCGGCCAGGATCGCGGTGATGTGCTCGGTGGCTGCGGTGGCCCCGACGGCGATGCGCAGGTCCGTCCCTTCGAGCTGTCGGATGCGGCGCAGTGCCCGCGGTTCCCAGTGATTGACCAGCCCCTGCGCCGCCAGATGTGCGTTGAACAGCGCGTGGATGCGCCGGTGCGTGGCCTCCTGGCCGATGAAGCCCTTGACCGCCGGCTCGAAGCGCGCGCGCTCGGCCTCGGGCAGCGCCTGCACGCCGGCACGCACCGCATCGATGAAGAACTGCTCGCCCGACGGAAAGCTCATCGACAGCGCATTGAACCATGCGCTGCGAAATGCATCGCCGCCACACCAGTGGCGCACAGGTGGCGTGTCGAGGTCGATCAGCAGGCGGCGGACGACGATGTCAGACATGAGTGGCGGAATGAGGAGTGCAGGCACAGCGAACATACCACTGGCCGGCCTCAGGCATGGCTCACAAGGCATGATCCACCCCATGGTGCCCCTTTCGATCCTCGACCTCGCCCCCATCGTCGAAGGCAGCGATGCCGCCACGGCGTTGCGCAACAGCCTCGACCTCGCGCAGCACGCCGAACGCTGGGGCTACCGGCGTTTCTGGGTCGCCGAGCACCACAACATGGACGGTGTGGCCAGCTCGGCCACCGCGGTGCTGATCGCCCACGTGGCCGGCGGCACACGCACCATCCGCGTCGGCTCGGGCGGCATCATGCTGCCCAACCATGCGCCGCTGGTGATCGCCGAGCAGTTCGGCACGCTGGCGACGCTGTTTCCCGACCGCATCGATCTCGGCCTCGGCCGGGCGCCCGGTACCGACCAGGCCACGATGCGCGCGCTGCGCCGCAGCCTGGTGGTGGGCGGCGCCGACGAGGACCGCTTCATCGACGACGTGCGCGAGCTGCAGGCCTACCTCGGGCCCGAGCGGCCCGGCGCGACGGTGCGCGCGGTGCCCGGCGTCGGCACCGAGGTGCCGGTGTGGCTGCTCGGCTCCAGCCTGTACAGCGCGCAGGTCGCCGCGCTGCTGGGGCTGCCGTTCGCCTTCGCCTCGCATTTCGCGCCGGCGATGCTGATGCAGGCGCTGGACCTCTACCGCGAGCGCTTCCGGCCGTCGGCGGCGCTGGCGCAGCCCTATGCCGCGGTCGGCGTCAACGTGATCGCGGCCGACACCGACGAGCAGGCGGCGCATCTGTTCACCTCGATCCAGCAGCGTTTCCTGGGCATGCAGCGCGGTCAGCGCGGGCCGCTGCCGCGGCCGGTGGCGACGATGGACGGGCGCTGGAGCGAGGCAGAGCGGATCGCGGTGCAGCGCATGCTCGCGGTGTCGGTGGTCGGCGCACCGGCGGCCGTGGCCCGGGACATCGCCGCGCTGGTCGGGCACACCGGCGCCGACGAGCTGATCGTCGCCGGCGCCATCCACGACCATGCGGCGCGGCGCCGCTCCTACGAGCTGCTGACCGGCGCCGTCAGACGACCCGCGGCCTGAGCGGGCCAGGGTTCAGCCGACCCAGCGCCGCGCGTTGCCGAACATCCGCGCCCAGGGGCTGGGCGCCGCGATGTCGCCGGTGGTCCAGCTCATCTGGGCGTTGCGGAACACCCGCTCGGGATGGGGCATCAGCACCGTGAAGCGCCCATCGGCCGTCGTCACCGCCGTCAGGCCGTCGGGGCTGCCGTTCGGGTTCGCCGGATAGGCCTCGGTGGGGCGGCCCGCGTGGTCGACGAAGCGCATCGCGCGGTGCACCGCCTTCGCGTCGCCGCGCTGCGAGAAGTCGGCGTAGCCCTCGCCATGCGCGACCGCGATCGGCAGCCGGCTGCCGGCCATGCCGGTGAAGAAGATCGACGGCGAGTCCAGCACTTCGACCTGGCTCAGACGCGCCTCGAACTGTTCGCTCTTGTTGCGGGTGAACTTCGGCCAGGCCTGGGCGCCGGGGATCAGCGGCGACAGCGCCGCCATCATCTGGCAGCCGTTGCACACGCCGAGCGCGAAGCTGTCGGAGCGTGCGAAGAAGGCCGCGAAAGGCTCGGCCAGCGCCGGGTTGAAGAGCACCGAGCGCGCCCAGCCCTCGCCGGCGCCGAGCGTGTCGCCGTAGCTGAAGCCGCCGCAGGCGACGAAGCCCTGAAACATGTCGAGCCGCGCGCGACCGGCCTGCAGGTCGCTCATGTGCACGTCGTAGGCCTCGAAGCCGGCCGCGTCCATCGCATAGGCCATCTCGAGGTGCGAGTTGACGCCCTGCTCGCGCAGGATCGCGACCTTGGGACGCTTCAGGTTCAGGAACGGCGCGGCGATGGGCGCGGCCGGGTCGAACGTCAGCGCGACGTGCAGACCGCCGTCCTCGACCGCACCGGCGGCCGCGTGCTCGGCATCGGCGCAGGCCGGGTGGTCGCGCAGCTTCGCGATGCGCCAGCTGACCTCGTCCCAGGCCTGGTGCAGCGCGCGCAGCGGCGCGCTGAAGACGGCCTTGGTGTCGCGCCAGACCTCGACCACGCCGCGCTCGTTGGGCTTGCCGATCACATGGCTGTGCTTGCTCAGGCCGGCGTCGCGCAGCGTCTGCATCACGGCGTCGCGGTCGGCGCTGCGCACCTGGATCACGGCACCCAGCTCCTCGGCGAACAGCGCCTTCAGCGTCAGTTCCTCGCGGCGCGGACCGATCTGGCCGGCCCAGTTCTTCGCGTCGCCGCTGTCCATGCGGCTGTCGGACACGCCGTCGCCCTCGGTGACCAGCAGGTCGACGTTGAGCGACACGCCCAGGTGGCCGGCGAAGGCCATCTCGCAGACCGTGGCCCACAGGCCGCCGTCGGAGCGGTCGTGGTAGGCCAGCAGCTTGCCGTCGGCACGCAGCCGGTTGACGGCCGTGATCAGCGCCTTCAGCAACGCCGGCTCGTCGAGATCGGGCGCGGTGTCGCCGACCTGGTCCAGGCTCTGCGCGAGGATCGAGCCGCCGAGACGGTTCCGACCCTGCCCCAGGTCGACCAGGATCAGCGTCGTGTCGCCGGGCTGGAGCTGCGGCGTCAAGGTGCCACTCACGTCGGCGAGCGTCGCGAAGGCGCTGACGATCAGCGAGACCGGCGCGGTGACCTGCTTGCTCTCGCCACCGTCGCTCCAGCGCGTGCGCATCGACAGGGAATCCTTGCCGACCGGCACGCTGATGCCCAGCGACGGGCACAGCTCGAGCCCGACCGCGCGCACTGTGTCGTAGAGCGCCGCGTCCTCGCCCGGCTCGCCGCAGGCGGCCATCCAGTTGCAGCTCAGCTTGACGCGCGCCAGCTCGATCGGCGCGGCCAGCAGGTTGGTGAGGCTCTCGGCGACCGCCATGCGGCCGGCGGCCGGCGCGTCGATCACCGCCAGCGGCGTGCGCTCGCCCATCGCCATCGCCTCGCCGCGCAGCCCGGCATAGTCGGCCAGCGTGACCGCGACATCGGCCACCGGCACCTGCCAGGGGCCGACCATCTGGTCGCGGTGGCTCAGGCCGCCGACGCTGCGGTCGCCGATCGTGATCAGGAAGCGCTTGCTGGCCACGGTCGGGTGGCGCAGCACGTCGAAGGCGGCCTGCTGGAGCGCGACGCCCGTCAGGTCGACCGGCTCGAAGCGCCGCGCGACGCGCTTGACCTCGCGGTGTACCTTGGGCGGCTTGCCGAGCAGCACGTCCATCGGCATGTCGATCGGCGTGTCCCCGCCCGGGCCGTCCTCCAGCACGAGCTGCAGCTCGTCGGTGACGACGCCGACCACCGCGAACGGGCAGCGCTCACGCACCGCCATCGCCTCGAACAGCGGCAGGCTCTCGGGCGCGATCGCGAGCACGTAGCGCTCCTGGCTCTCGTTGCACCAGATCTCCTTGGGCGCGAGGCCGCTCTCCTCCAGCGGCACGCGCTTCAGGTCGAAGCGCGCGCCGCGACCGGCGTCGTGGACCAGTTCGGGGAAGGCGTTGCTGATGCCGCCGGCGCCGACGTCGTGGATCGCGAGGATCGGGTTGGTTTCACCGAGCGCCCAGCAGTGGTTGATGACCTCCTGCGCGCGCCGCTCGATCTCCGGGTTGCCGCGCTGCACCGAATCGAAGTCGAGCGCCGCGGTGTTGCTGCCGGCCGCCATCGAGCTGGCCGCGCCGCCGCCCATGCCGATGCGCATGCCGGGGCCGCCGAGCTGGATCAGCAGCGTGCCGGCCGGGAATTCGATCTTGTGGGTCTGGCCGTCGCTGATCGTGCCGATGCCCCCGGCGATCATGATGGGCTTGTGGTAGCCGCGGCGGTGGCCGGCGACGGTCTGCTCGTAGACGCGGAAGTAGCCGCCCAGGTTGGGCCGGCCGAACTCGTTGTTGAAGGCGGCGCCGCCGAGCGGGCCCTCGGTCATGATCTGCAGCGGGCTGGCGATGTGCTCGGGCTTGCCATAGGGGCTGCGTTCCCAGGGCGCGTCGGTGCCGGGCAGGTTCAGGTTCGACACGCTGAAGCCGGTCAGCCCCGCCTTCGGCTTGGCGCCGCGGCCGGTCGCGCCCTCGTCGCGGATCTCGCCGCCGGCGCCGGTGCTCGCGCCCGGGAAGGGCGAGATCGCGGTCGGGTGGTTGTGCGTCTCGACCTTCATCAGCACATGCGCGGTCTCGGCGCGCTTCGCGTAGACCGGCGCGTTGGTGTAGCCCTGCGGCAGCCAGCGCTCGATCGCCCCGCCCTCCATCACCGCGGCGTTGTCGCTGTAGGCGACGATGGTGTGCTGCGGCGAGGTGGCGTGGGTGTGGCGGATCATCTGGAACATCGAGTGTTCCTGGGCCTCGCCGTCGATCGTGAAGCGGGCGTTGAAGATCTTGTGGCGGCAGTGCTCGCTGTTGGCCTGCGCGAACATCATCAGCTCGACGTCGGTCGGGTTGCGCTGCAGGCCGGTGAAGGCGGTGACGAGGTAGTCGATCTCGTCGTCGCTGAGCGCCAGGCCGAAGTCGCTGTTCGCGGTCTCCAGGGCGCTGCGGCCGCGACCGATCACGTCGACGGTTTCCATCGGCTTGCCGGGCTGGGCGTCGAACAGGTGCGCCGCGGCCCCGCGCTCGAAGGCCACGCTCTCGGTCATGCGGTCGTGCAGCAGCTCGGCCAGCGCGGCGCGCTCCTCGGCGGTGAGCGGCTTGGCGCCGCCGAGCAACCCGCCCTTCACGGTCAGGCGGAACTCGCTGACGCGTTCGACGCGGCGGATCGCCAGCCCGCAGTTGTGCGCGATGTCGGTCGCCTTGCTGGCCCAGGGCGAGACCGTGCCCAGGCGCGGCATCACGACCACCAGCTCGCCATCGGTCGGGCCGCCATAGGCGTCGCCGTAGCGCAGCAGCCCATCGAGCTTGTCGAGCGCGGCCCGGTCCGGCGCCTGGTCCGCGACCACCCAGTGCACATGCCGGGCATGCACCGCCGTCACCCGCGGCGCCACCGCCTGCAGCCGCGGCAGCAGCGCCTGCGCGCGGAAATCGGACAGGGCGTTGCCGCCTTCGAAGGTGTGGAGCGTGGGCTGGGTCATGGGGCTCGCGGGTGGCGCCATCGGCGCGGCGGCACGAGGGCGGGCTGTCCCCCTCGCAAACCCTAGATTTTACGGGGCCGGGCGATAATCCCCGGCATGTCGATCACGATCAAGACCGCCGAAGACGTGGCAGGGATGCGCGTCGCGGGGCGCCTGGCCTCCGAGGTGCTGGACATGCTGACCGCCCATGTCCAGCCCGGCATCACCACCGACCAGCTCGACCAGCTGGCCCACCGGCACATCGTCGAAGTGCAGGGCGCGGTCCCGGCGCCGCTCAATTACGCGCCGCCGGGCTACACGCCCTACCCGAAGTCGATCTGCACCTCGATCAACCATCAGGTGTGCCACGGCATCCCCAACGACCGGCCGCTGAAGAACGGCGACATCGTCAACGTCGACGTCACGGTCATCAAGGACGGCTGGCACGGCGACACCAGCCGCATGTTCATCGTCGGCGACGGTTCGATCGCCGCCAGGCGCCTGTGCACCCTCACCTACGAGGCGATGTGGCGCGGCATCGAGAAGGTCAGGCCCGGCATCCGGCTGGGCGACATCGGCCACGCGATCCAGACCTTCACCGAGCGCCAGGGCTTCTCCGTCGTGCGCGAGTTCTGCGGCCATGGCATCGGCCGCAAATTCCACGAGGAGCCGCAGGTGCTGCACTACGGCCGTCCGGGCACGCTCGAGGAACTGGTCCCGGGCATGGTGTTCACGATCGAGCCGATGGTCAACGCCGGCCGGCGCGAGATCAGGGAGACCGGCGACGGCTGGACCATCGTCACCAAGGACCGCTCGCTGTCCGCGCAATGGGAGCACACCGTGCTGGTCACCGAGACCGGCTTCGAGGTGCTGACGGTCTCCGCCGGCACCCCGTCGCCGCCCCAGCCGGCGGCCTGAGCCGGGCGCGCCGATGGCCGCCGTGCTCCCGCCCCCCGCGGCGCTGCCGACGCTGCGTTCGCGCTTCCGCGACGGCAAGACCGCGCTGATCGAGCATTTCCGCGCGGCGCGGCCCACGGCGCCGGCCGCCTCGAAGCTGATCCGCGGACTGGCCCGCCATGTCGACGAGACGCTGCTGACGCTGTGGCAGCACGCGCTGATGCCCAAGGGCGCGGCGCTGGTCGCGGTGGGCGGCTACGGCCGCGGCGAGCTCTTCCCCTATTCCGATGTCGACGTGCTGGTGCTGCTGCCGGCCGCGCACGGCGACCCGCTGCACGACAACGACGCGCTGAAGTCCACCATCGGCGGCTTCATCACCGCCTGCTGGGACATCGGCCTGGAGATCGGCTCGAGCGTGCGCACCGTCGCCGAGTGCGTCGCCGAGGCCGAGCGCGACGTGACCGTGCAGACCGCGCTGCTCGAAGCGCGGCTGCTGGTCGGCTCGCGGCGGCTGTTCGACCAGTTCCGCGCCGCGCACGCCGGGGCGCTCGACCCGGTCGCCTTCCTGCGCGCCAAGACGCTGGAGATGCGCCAGCGCCACACCAAGTACGAGGACACGCCCTACTCGCTCGAGCCCAACTGCAAGGAGAGCCCGGGCGGCCTGCGCGACCTGCAGGTGGTGATGTGGCTGACGCGTGCCGCCGGCCTGGGGCGCAGCTGGGGTGCGCTGGCGTCAAAGGGGCTGCTGACGCCCTTCGAGGTCAAGCAGCTGCAACGCAACGAGGGCGTGCTCAAGCTGATCCGTGCGCGGCTGCACATGGTCGCCGGTCGGCGCGAGGACCGGCTGGTGTTCGACCTGCAGACCGCGGTGGCCGAAAGCTTCGGCTACCAGACCACCCGCGAGCAGCGCGCCTCCGAGGTGCTGATGCGGCGCTACTACTGGGCCGCGAAGGCGGTGGCCCAGCTCAACCTGATCCTGATGCTCAACATCGAGGACCAGATCAACGGCACCCACGGCGCGCCGATGCGCCCGATCAACGCCAAGTTCCTCGACCGCGGCGGCATGCTCGAGGTGGCCGGCGACGACCTCTACGAGCGCGATCCGCACGCGGTGCTCGAGACCTTCCTGACCTTCCAGGACGTGCTGGGGATCAAGGGCCTGTCGGCGCGCACGCTGCGCGCGCTGTACAACTCGCGCGCGGTGATGGACGGCGAGTTCCGCCGCGACCCGGTGAACCGGGCGCTGTTCATGCAGATCCTGCAGCATCCGGGCGGCGGCCAGACCCATGCCTTCCGGCTGATGAACCAGACCTCGGTGCTGGGCCGCTACCTGTGGGTGTTCCGGCGCATCGTCGGGCAGATGCAGCACGACCTGTTCCACGTCTACACCGTGGACCAGCACATCCTGATGGTGATGCGCAACGTGCGGCGCTTCTTCATCCCCGAGCACACCCACGAGTACCCGTTCTGCTCGCAGCTCGCGGCGCAGTTCGACCGGCCCTGGGTGCTCTACGTCGCGGCGCTGTTCCACGACGTGGCCAAGGGCCGCGGCGGCGACCACTCCGAGCTCGGCGGCGTCGAGGTGCGCCGCTTCTGCCGCGACCACGGCATCGAGCGCGAGGATGCCCAGCTGATCGAGTTCCTCGTCAGGCACCACCTGACGATGAGTCGCATTGCGCAGAAGGAAGACCTGAGCGACGCCGAGGTGATCGAGGCCTTCGCCGCCAAGGTGAAGACCACCCGCACGCTGACCGGGCTCTACCTGCTGACGGTGGCCGACATCCGCGGCACCAGCCCCAAGGTCTGGAACGCCTGGAAGGGCAAGCTGCTCGAGGACCTGTACCGCGCCACGCTGCGGGCGCTGGGTGGCGCCAAGCCGAATGCCGATGCCGAGGTCGAGGCGCGCAAGCAGGAGGCGCTGCACGCGCTCAACCTCTACTCGCTGCCGCCCGGCGTGCAGCAGCCGCTGTGGGACACGCTGGAGCTGAGCTATTTCGTGCGCCACGACGCCGGCGACATCGCCTGGCATGCGCGCTCGCTGGCCCGGCAGGTCGAGACCGACAAGCCGATCGTGCGCGCCCGGCCGTCGAGCGTCGGCGAGGGCCTGCAGGTGCTGGTCTACGCGCCCGACCGCGGCGACCTGTTCGCCCGCATCTGCGGCTATTTCGACGGCGCCGGCTTCAGCATCCTGGACGCCAAGATCCACACCACGACGCGACAGTACGCGCTCGACACCTTCCAGGTCGTCTCGCCCCATGTCGAGGAGTACCTGGACATCAACTACCGCGACCTGACCTCGCTGGTCGAGACCCAGCTCGCGCAGGCGCTGGCCGCCGAGGGGCCGCTGCCCGAACCCAGCCGCGGCCGGCTGTCGCGGCGCGTCAAGTCCTTCCCGGTCACGCCGCGCGTGCTGCTCAAGCCCGACGAGCGCGCGCAGCGCTGGCTGCTCAGCGTCTCGGCCAGCGACCGCTCGGGGCTGCTCTATGCCATCGCGCGGGTGCTGGCGCGCCACAAGCTCAACCTGCAGCTCGCCAAGGTCACGACGCTGGGCGAGCGCGTCGAGGACACCTTCCTGATCGACGGGCCGTCGCTGCGCCAGAACAAGCAGCAGATCGCGATCGAGACCGAGCTGCTGGACGCGATCGCGGCCTGAGCCGCGCGGCGCCTCAGAGCGCCGTGTCGAACTCGCTGGCGGCGCGGATCATCCGCCCGACCGCATCGCGCTCGACCGGCGTGAGCCCGGGGTGCCAGCAGTCCATCAGCAGCACGACGCGGACCCGGTCCGAGCGGTTCCAGGCCTCGTGCTGGAAGGTGTCGTCGAACAGCATCAGCTCGCCCTCGCGCCAGGCGTGCTCGCCGACGTCGACCAGGTTCAGCGCGCAGTCCGGCGGCACCAGCAGCGGCAGGTGCATCACCAGCCGCACGTTGCTGACGCCGTAGTGCGGCTTGATCGTCGTGTGCGGCGCCAGGAAGGAGAAACAGGCCTCCGGCGCCTGCCCTTCGAGGTGGAACAGGTCGAAGGCCGCCAGCGCCTCGCTGGTGCGCGGGCAGCGGGCGTGGTTCTCGTCGTAGCGGCGGCCGTGGCGGAAGAAGAAGAACGCATCCCAGGCCGGCTGGGCCGCGGCGCCGCCGAGGTAGTTGTCGATGCGGTCGCCCGGTCGGATGTCCACGAACCCGGGGAGTTGCACGCCCTGCTCGACCAGCGTCAGCGCCTCGGCACGGATCGCGTCATAGGCCGCGGTCAGCGCGCTGGCACCCGGCACGCGCGCGGGATCGAGGTAGGGCTCGCTCGGCAGGTCCGGGAAGTTGAAGAACTTGGGGCGCTGGCGCGGATCGGCGGGGCTCGATTCGGCCTCGCCCAGGATGGCCGCGACGGCGCGATCCACCCGACGCAGCGCCGCTGCGCCATGCTCACGATGCAGCGATTCCACCGCCGCGACAAGGTGGCGCTTGCGGGCGGCCCGCGACTCGCGAACGGCCCGCTCGACCATCGGCGCCACCGCCGGCGGGATCGACGACGCATCGACCCACCAGCCGCGCACACGGGCCCGCTCCAGCGCCTGGTGCCAGGCGCGCCCGGCAGCGTCGGCGTCACCGAGCGCGAAACGCATCTCGCCGAGCGCCAGCCAGGCCTTGGGCGCGTCCTCGTCGTTGCGCTCGGCCAGCCGCAGCGCGGCTTCCAGCAGGCCGATCGCAGCAGGGCCCAAATCGCTCTGCCAGCACAGCCCGGCCACCTGCAGCGCGAGGCGCAAGTCGGCCGGCCGCTGCGCCTGCAGCGGCCGCAGAAAGCTCAGCGCCCGCTCGACGTCGCCGCGGTCGAGCGCGAGCCGGCCCAGCGCCGCGAGCACGTTCGCGTCGTGCGGATCCTGCCGGTGCAGCTCCGCATAAAGCAGCTCGGCGCTCAGGACGTCACCGTCCCGATGCAGCGTCCGTGCACGCTTCAGGGCGCTCGCGAAGTCGTCGATGGCTGCCATCGGAGGGGACGCGACCCGGCGACGAGGCGTCGCCGGGCGACCGGGCCCGTCAGTCGATCTTGAACTCGAACTCCTGCACCGCGGTGACCTCGCCGGTGTTCGAGCACTTGTACTGCAGCATGGCCGCACGCACCGCGGGGTGGTAGATCTTCGGCCCCGACAGCACCGTGACGTCCTTGATCACGCCGTCGACGATCCTGGCCTGCGCCCGCACCACGCCGGAGATGCCCTCCTGCAGCGCCTTGCGCGGGATCTCGGGCTTGACCTGCTCCTTGCAGACCACACCGATGTTCACCGGCCCCGCAGGAGCCGGCGGCGCCGGGGCCGGCGCCGGGGGCGGCGGCGGCTCGATCTTGTATTCCTGCTTCGGCGGCTCCGGCGCGGTCGTGATCGCCGGCGCGACCGACGGCGGCGCCGCGATCTCGGGCGGCGGCACGAAGGGCGGCGGCGGCGCCTCCACCTTCGGCGCCGGCGGCGGCTTCACGATCTCCTGCGGCGGCGGCGGCGGCGGCGGGGGCGGCGGGGGCGGCGGCAGCTCGACGATGATCTTGGTCTCGAGCGGCTTCTTGACGATCTCGACCACGTCGCGCGCCAGGCCCGACACCAGCGCGTAGAAGATGAAGATGTGCAACGCGACGACGGCGACGAAGCCGATCAGTCGTCGCGAGGACGGTTGCTTGTCGTAGTAGGTCAAATCCATGCCGATAGGCTCCTGACAGGCCCTCGCCGCCTCGTGGGCATTGCGGGCCGGGCGCGGTTCATTCGATGAACTGTTCCGCGCCGACGATGCCGAACTTGGTGAGTCCGAAACGCTGCACCGAGGCCATGACGCCGGCCACGACCTCGTAGCGCGCCAGCTTGTTGGGGCGCAGATGGAGCTCGGGCTGCTGGGCGCGATCCAGCTTGGCCATCTCGCTCAGCCGGTAGTTGACGTCCTGCATCGTCTCGACCGTCTCGCCGTTGAAGTAGATCCGGTTGCGCTCGTCGATGTCGATCTTCACGATCTCCGGCTGCACCAGCTGCGGCGGCGGGGTGCCGGTCGGCAGGTCCAGGTTGACGGCGTGCAGCTGGATCGGGATGGTGATGATCAGCATGATCAGCAGCACCAGCATCACGTCGATCAGCGGCGTGGTGTTGATGTCCATCATGACTTCCGGCTCGCCGCTGCCGCCGGTGCTTCCTACGTTCATTCCCATGAGATGCTCCTTTGGCCGCTCAACCGCCGCGCGCCGGCGGTTCGGTGATGAAGGAGACCTTGGCGATGCCGGCGCGCTGGCAGGCGTAGATCACCTTGCCGACCGAGTCGTAGCGCCCCGTCATGTCGCCGCGGATGTGCACCTCGGGCTGAGGTTTCATCACCGCCACCTTCTTGAGCTTGTCCACCAGCGCCTGGGTGCCCGACACCTTGGCGTCGTACCAGAAGATCCCGCCCTCGGCGTCGACCGAGATCACGATGTTCTCGGGCTTGGACTCGCGGACCTGGATCGCCTCCTTGGGCAACTGGACCTGGATCGAGGTGGTGACCACGGGGATCGTGATCAGGAAGATGATCAGCAGCACCAGCATCACGTCCACGAGGGGCGTGGTGTTGATCGCGGACACCACCTCGTCTTCTTCCCCGAACGGGGATCCGACGACCATCGACATGGTCAGGCCTTCTTGGTGTTGCTGGTCGCCAGCAGGACCGAGTACAGGTCGCTGCCGAAGGCGCGCACGTCATCCATGCAACCCTTGTTGCGACGCACCAGCCAGTTGTAGCCGAGCACCGCCGGCACCGCGACCGCCAGGCCGATGGCCGTCATGATCAGCGCCTCGCCCACCGGGCCGGCGACCTTGTCGATCGAGGCCTGGCCGGCCACGCCGATCGCGGTCAGCGCGTGGTAGATGCCCCAGACGGTGCCGAACAGGCCGACGAAGGGTGCGGTCGAACCGACGGTGGCCAGGAAGGCCAGCCCGTCCTGCAGGCGGCTCTGCACGCGGTCCGTGGCGCGCTGGATGCCCATCGTGACCCAGCTGTTGAGGTCGACATGCTCCAGCAGGCCATGGTGCTTCTTGGTGGCGTCGATGCCCGCCTCGGCGATGAAGCGGAACGGGCTGCTGGCGTCGAGCGTGTCGGCCCCTTGGCGCACGCTGCCGGCGGTCCAGAAGCTGTTGGCGGCCAGCTTGGCCTGGTGGTTGATCTTGGCCTGCTCGATGACCTTGACGATCATGATGTACCAGCTGCCCATCGACATGATCACGAGGATCACCAGCACCGTCTTGGCGACGGCGTCGGAGCCCTTCCAGAGCGCCTCGAGGCCGTAGGGGTTGTCGATCTTGTCGGCCGCGGACGCGGCAACGGCCGGCGCGACCGCCGAAGCAGCCTCCTGGGCGTGGGCGAGATCCGGCGCGAGGACGGACGCGGTCGCGGCGACCAAGGCGATCACGGCAAAGAGGGAGGCGAAGGATCGAAGGGCTTTACGGAACATGAGGACTCCGGCTGGACAGTAAGCTGGATGAAGAAATGGATCGGATCCCGATCCAGGTTGAGGGCCGCACCGACGTGGTCACGCGGCGGGCTGGCGGTGCGCATGCGAGACCCGGTGGGGAGCCATGCGCCGAGGACATGAATTGTCAGAGTGTGGGGCGCGACTGCGCCGAAACCGTGGCGGGTCGGATTATCACCGTTCGGACGTGCCAACGCCCCCCGGATCACCCGATGCGAAGGCGGTTCTGCCGCGCCACGGGGAAACACTCCCTCACACGGCGCCCGCCAGCAAAAGAGCCCGCCGGCTGGTGTGCCGGCAGGCTCGTGAGCACGCGCTCTGAACGAGCGCCCGAACGACAGACCGCGCCGTTCGGGACTGCCGTCAGAACGAGTAGGCCGCGTTCAGATAGAAGGTGCGGCCGCGGATGTCGTAGTAGCGGTCGTCGTAGCCGAACATCTGGCCCTTGCCGCTGCCACCTTCCGCCAGCGACAGCGGCGGCTCCTCGTTCAGCACGTTCAGGATGCCGGCGGTCAGCGACAGCTGCTTCGTGGCCTGCCACTGGGTCTGCCAGTCGAAGGTGAAGAAGTTCTTCACCTTGAGCTGAACGTCCTCGAAGTCACCGGTATTGGTGTCACCCGGGCCGAGAACCTCGACGCTGGCGACGGCATCCTTGTAGCCGGACTTGAAGTTCAGCTGTACCGTGTGCACCCAGTTCCCGGTCTCCAGCGATGTCGTCAAGCGGCCTTGCCAGCGGAACGTAACTTCTCCCAGAGCGAAGTTGTTCTCGCCGATCGCGCTGTAATAGGGACCGCCCGGAACCTGTTGCTGGTCCTCACGCAGCATGTACGTGGCCACCAGGCGCGACGTGACCTTGCCGACGTCGGTCGAGGCCCGTCCTTGCAGGTCAAAGTCGATGCCGGTCGCATACGACTTGCCGAGGTTCAGGTTCGTCTGGTTATAGGCCAGGTAGACAATGCCCGTGGCGATGTCGGTCTGCGTGGCCCACGACCCGGAGAAGGTTGCAGGGTCGGCGAAGGCCGCATCCTCGGCGATCTGGCCGAAGGCATCGCGGATCTGCACGTGCCACAGGTCGGCGCCGAGCGAGATGTTCGGCGTCGGCTCGAACACGAGACCGATCGAGGCCTGGCGCGACTTTTCGGGTTCCAGGTTCGCGTTGCCACCGGCGAGCACGTCGTACTGGCGGCCGCGCGGTTGGCAGACCGCACCGAGGCTCGTCGCGATCGCCTGCAGCGCCGGGGTGCAGTCGTACGGCGCCGAGGTGACACCATAGGACTGGAGGGCCGCATTCAGCTGCGGGACCGTCGGCGCCTTGAAGCCGGTGCCGACCGAGCCGCGAACCAGCAGGCCCTTCGTCGGCACCCAGCGGAA
This sequence comes from Methylibium sp., assembly GCA_035476815.1. Taxonomy (GTDB): domain Bacteria; phylum Pseudomonadota; class Gammaproteobacteria; order Burkholderiales; family Burkholderiaceae_C; genus Methylibium. Next base: position 43,362 of record DATILD010000061.1, on the reverse strand, counting down.
GCTGGCCTTGCCGTTGGTCGTGCTGCCGACGTCTTTGTAGTCGTCGTAGCGGACCGAGCCGGTCAGCTCGAGCTCCTTGGTGACCGGCGCGATCAGCTCGGCGAACAGGCCATAGGCCTTGCGGTCGGCGCTGTACGGAATGATCGCGGCCGAATCACCGAAGCGCTGGTCACAGGCCAGCAGCGGATCGGCCGAGTCGGGGTCGCACAGCGTCCCGGCCACCGGATCGGCGAGCTTGGCCTGGGCGAACAGGCTGGGCTTGCCCTGGAACTTCTCCTGGTAGTAGTTGAAACCAGTGCCGATGGACAACGGACCGCCAGCCAGCTGGAACAGTTCGCGCGAGGCCTTGATGTCGAAGGCGTCGAGCTCGGACGTGCCGCCATCCCAGTAGCCGCTGTAGACGATGCCGCGGATCGCATCGAGCGAGGCCTGGGGCTGTTCACCCACCCCGACGAAGGGGTTCAGCAGGCCGCTGGCGCGCAGCCGGCTCAACGCCAGCGCGCCGGGGTAGCCGGAGATGTTGTTCTTGAACTCGTTCTCGGAGTGCGTGAAGCTGGTCTTGTAGTCCCAGCCGACCAGCTGCCCCTCAAGGCCGAGGACGAAGTGCCTGAAGTCGGACTTGTTGCCGTCGGCGCGACGGCCCAGGTCGGCCACGCGGTAGAACGCGACGGTGTCGCCCGTGAAGGTGCTGCCGTTGGTGCCGCTGACCGGCGTCAGGTACTGCGCATACAGCGGCGAGCTCAGCGGGATCGAGACGCTGCCCGGCACCGGCGCGATGATGCCGGTGCTCTCGTTGCGGGACAGCAGCACGTCGGCAAAGGCCCGGTGGCTGTCGCCCAGCTTGACGTCGGCGGTGAGCATGAAGTTCTTGCGCTCGCGCTCGGGGAAGATCTCCAGCGCGCCGACGAAGTCGAAGTAGCAGGCGGTCTTGCCGTTCAGCGGGTCGGTCGAGGCGACGTTGCCCGGCCGGCACTCGCCGTTGGCGAGGTAGTAGGGGCTGACGATGTCGCCGGCGTCGTCGAGCACGTTGCCCGGGATGGCGCTGGGCGAGCCCAGGAAGGCCTGGTAGCGCTTGCCGTTGGCACTGAAGTTGATGACGCCGGACTTCGACACTTCGCGGTCGGGCGCGTTCAGCGGCGTGCGCTTGTTGGCGCTGAAGGACATCAGCACGTTGAAGCCGTCGGTGTCGATGTCGCCGAAGCCCTTGGTGATGCTGAAGCGCTTCTCGCTGGCACCGTCGTCCTGCGGGTTCGACATGCCGACCGAGATCTCGCCGGTGTTCAGGTTGCGGCGGGTAATGAAGTTGACCACGCCGGCAACGGCGTCAGAGCCATAGAGTGCAGACGCGCCGTCGGTCAGGATCTCGACGCGCTCGATGGCGGCGATCGGGATGGTGTTCAGGTCGGTCGCCGCGCCGAAACCGGTCAGGGTCTGGCCGCCGAAGGCCGCCATGCGGCGACCGTTGAGCAGCACCAGGGTGCGGTTCTCGTCGAGGTTGTGGATCGAGACGCCGGAGAAGCCGCCGCCGCCGCCGCCGACGCTGGAGGCCTCGGTCGTCGCGCCCTGGATGCCGGGCAGTTTCTGGAGCAGGTCGACCAGCGAGGTCGCACCGGTCTTCTCGACGTCCTCGCGCTTGAGGACCTGGACCGGCAGCGCGCCTTCGGACTGGACGCGGCGAATCGACGAACCGGTGATCTCGACCCGCTCGAGCGCCTGTTGCGCGATCGCCGCCGTGGAAGCGACCGCCCCCCCGAATGCGAACAACAGGCTCGCGGAGAGCTTCGTTCTTTTGAACATTCTCAAGACTCCAGATAGATAGGTTGAAGATAGAACCCACTGGCTGAGCTGTGCGCGCACCGATCTTGTTAACCGGCCGCGAACGTCCCCGCAACTGTGTAAGCGAATTGTCACGGGCGCGGTAGCCCCAGCGTTTCGGGGTTTCCTGGGGCGGTCCGCCGGGGCGCCGCGCGGGGCGCCGGCACCGGGCCCGGGGCGTGTTGTGGGGAATACGGATGACAAATCGCAAAGCCAGCAACGGCGCGGCTTCCAGCGGGTCGGCGAGCCCGTCGACGCGTGGCGTGCGGTCCACGCCGGCGGCGCGACTAGAGCCGGCTCTCCAGAACGCCGGACACACCGCGTTGGTAAGAAGCAACGCCGGCCCGGGCGGCGCGCCCGCGGGCCCGCCTCAGGCCGTGCCCAGGCTCAGCCGCGGCACGGCGTCCAGCAGGGTTCGCGTGTAAGCCGAGGTCGGCGATCCGAGCACCGCATCGACGCTGCCGGCCTCCTCGATGCGGCCGCGGTTCATGACGGCTACCTCGTCGGCGATGTACTCGACCACGCCGATGTTGTGCGTGATGAAGAGGTAGGACAGCCCGAACTCGCGCTGCAGCTCGCGCAGCAGGTTGAGGATCTGCGCCTGCACCGAGACGTCGAGCGCCGAGGTCGGCTCGTCGCAGACGATCAGCTTCGGCTCGACCGCCAGGGCCCGCGCGATCGCGATGCGCTGGCGCTGGCCGCCCGAGAACTCGTGCGGCCAGCGGTCGAGCGCATCGCGGCGCAGGCCGACGCGGTCGACCAGCGCTTCGATGCGGGCACGGCGGGCCGCCGCGTCGAGCTCGGGGCGCAGCGTGATCAGGCCCTCCTCGAGGGTTTCGTACACGCGCATGCGCGGATTCAGCGACGCGAACGGGTCCTGGAAGATGATCTGCAGGTCGCGCCGCGCCCGGTGCAGGGCGTCGCCGTCGAGGGTGAACAGGTCCTGCCCCTGCAGCCGCGCCGACCCTTCGATCGTCGCGACGCCGCGCAGCAGCTGCACCAGCGCCTTGCCGGTGGTCGTCTTGCCGCAGCCGGACTCGCCGACCAGCGCCAGCGTGCGGCCGGCGCCGAGCGTGAAGGACACGCCATCCACGGCGGTGAAGTGCGAGGCCGCGCGCTGCAGCAGGCCGCTGCGCATCGGGAAGCGCACGCTGAGGCCGCTGACGTCGAGCAGCGGCGCCGCCGTGGCGGCATCCGCCCGCCGGGGCGACGCGGTCGCCGCCACGGGGTCGAGCGCCGCCGGCACGGCGCCGTCGGCGTAGAGCACACAGCGCACCAGGTGCCCGCCCCCGGTGGGCAGCAGCACCGGCCGCGTGCTCCGGCAGCTCGGCAGCGCACGGTCGCAGCGCTCGACGAAGCGGCAGCCCTCGAAGCTCAGCCACAGCGGCGGCACCATGCCGGGGATGGCCGCGAGCGTGCCGCCGCGCTTCCCGGCGTCGGGCACGGCACGCAGCAGCAGCTTGGCGTAGGGGTGCTGGGGGTTGCGGAAGAACTCGGCCGCTTCCGCCACCTCGACGATCTGGCCCGCGTACATCAGCGCCACCTGCTGGGCCATGCCGGCGACGACGCCGAGGTCGTGGGTGATCAGCAGCATGCCCAGGCCGCGCTCGCGCTGCAGGTCGCGCAGCAGGTCGAGGATCTGCTTCTGGATCGTGACGTCGAGCGCCGTGGTCGGCTCGTCCGCCACCAGGAAATCGGGCTCGGCCGCCAGCGCGATCGCGATCATCACGCGCTGCTTCTGGCCGCCGGACAGGCGGAACGGGTATTCGCCGATGCGGCGCTCGGGCTCCGGGATGCCGACCCGGCCCATCCACTCGATCGCCTTTGCCCGCGCCGCCGCGCCGCGCAGCGCGGTGTGGGTCTCGATCGCCTCGACGATCTGGTCGCCGACGCGCATCACCGGGTTCAGGCTGGTCGCCGGCTCCTGGAAGATCATCGCGACCCGGCCGCCGCGCACGCCGCGCATCTGCGACTCGGGCAGGTCCAGCAGCTCCTGCGCGCCGAGCTTCACCGAACCGGCGGCGACGCGGCCGTTGTCGGGCAGCAGGCGCATCAGCGCGAGCGCCGTCATGCTCTTGCCGCAGCCGGACTCTCCTACCAGCGCGAAGGTCTCGCCGCGGTGCAGCGCCAGGCTCAGGCCGTCGATCGCGCGGACCAGCCCGGCATCGGCGTCGAGCGCGACCTCGAGATCGCGCACTTCCAGCGCGGTGTTGGCGCGTGCGGTCATGCCGCGGCCCCCTTCTTGACCGTGATCGGCTTGGCCCGCAGCGTGCGCGCCCGCGGGTCGAAGGCGTCGCGCACGCCGTCGGCGAACAGGTTGGCCGCCAGCACCAGCGTCACCATGAAGCCGAACGCCGCGGCGAACGACCACCACACCACCGGGTCGCGGCTCATCTCCGAGCGCGCCAGGTTGATCATGCCGCCGAAGCTGTTCTGCGACGGGTCGACGCCGACGCCCACGTAGGTCAGGATCGCCTCGTAGAGCACCAGGCCGGAGAACTCCAGCACGGTGGTGATCAGCACCAGGTGCACCACGTTCGGGAAGATGTGCCGGGCCATGATGCGCCAGCGGCTGACGCCGAAGGCGGTGGCGGCCTGCACGTAGTCGAGCTCGCGCAGCTTCAGCGCCTCGCCGCGCAGCAGCCGGCACAGGCCGGCCCATCCGGTCAGGCCGAGGATGGCGCACAGCAGGAAGAGCTTGAAGTCGGCGCGCTCGGCGCCGGTCTCGAACAGCTCCGGGTGCTTGTCGATGAAGACCTGCGCCATCAGCACGCAGGCGGCGATCAGCAGCACGTTCGGGATCGAGGACAGCACCGTGTAGAGGTACTGGATCAGCTCGTCGACCCAGCCGCGCAGGTAGCCGGCCATGATGCCCAGGCCGACCGCGAGCGGCAGCGTGGCGAGCGTCGACAGCGTGCCGATCACGAAGGCGGTGCGCAGGCTCTTGACCGCCTGGTAGAGCACGTCGTTGCCGGTGCGGTCGGTGCCGAGCACGTGGTAGTGGCTCATCAGCGCCACGGTCGGTCCGATCAGCAGGCCGGCCACGAAGACGGTGGCGATCGCGGTGCCCCACGGGGTATCGGTTTCGCGACGACGGATGCGACCGGCCGCCTCGGACCAGCCGAGCCGCTGATGGCGCGCGAACGCGGCGATCAGCGCCGCAGACAGCGCCGCCGCCGCTAGCAGGCCACCGACCGCCCCGACGACGGCGCGGCCGAGCACGTCGCCGATCCACTCGCGCTCCGGGTCCTTCAGGTGCGCGCCGCCGTGCACCAGGCGCGGCGCGACGCGCTTGACCTCGCCGTCGATCTCGAGCGACTCCTTGGTGAAGCCCAGGTAGGTCAGCGGGCGGGAATAGGTGGCTTCGCGCGACTCGACCAGCCTCGACAGCAGCGTGTCCAGCACCGAGCGGGTGACCGGGTCGTAGGCGGCGGCCTGGCCGGCCGCACCGGTCAGCGCGCGGCGGTAGTGCAGGCTGTCGGCGAGCGTGATCAGCAGGCACAGCGCGATGACGATCGACGAAGCCAGCGCCGCCGGGTCGCGGAAGACGCGCTTCCAGGTGGCGGTCTGTACCGGGTTGCGAGAGACGAGCCAGCCGTAGCCGAGCAGCAGGGCCACGAGCAGCCAGATGACCACGTCGGTCCAGAGGAGGACGAATTTCGGTGCCACGGGATTGCCTCTCTCGCTCTCAGGCCAGCCGCACCCGGGGATCGGCCCAGGTGTAGGCGACGTCGATCAGGATGTAGGTCGCGATGTAGAGCAGCGAGCCGACGAACACCATCGTGCGCACGATGGCGAAGTCCTGCTTGGTGATGGCCTCGATCACGTAGGCGCCGAGACCCGGCAGCCCGAAGAAGCTCTCGAACACCAGGCTGCCCATGAACACGTAGGGCAGGTAGGAGCCGGCACTGGTGATGATCGGGATCAGCGCGTTGCGCAGCACGTGGCGGAACAGCACCACCGTCTCGGCCAGGCCCTTGGCGCGCGCGGTGCGCACGTAGTCCTTGCTCATCTCCTCGAGGAACATCGCGCGGTACAGCCGGGCCTCGGCGCCCAGCCGGGCGATCAGCGACAGGGCGATCGGCAGCACCAGGAACTTGACCACGTCCAGCCCCGGCGCGTAGCCCGAGATCGGCGCGAGCCGGAGCACGCGCGAGAAGAAGAACTGGCCGACGATGATGTAGAACAGGCTCGAGATCGACAGCATCAGCACGCACAGCACCACGCCCCAGAAGTCCCATCGGGTGTGGCGGAACATCACCAGCAGCAGCGCGAAGGCGGTGCTTGCGATCACCTGCAGGATGAACAGCGGCAGCGCGAGCTGCAGGCTGACCCACATGCGCGTGCCGACCTCGTGACCGATGTCGCCGGCGCTCTCGCTGTCGGCGCGGCCGAAGTTGAAGCTGAACAGCGAGACCGAACGCTCCCAGAAGATCGTCTCGGTGAGCTGCTCGGCGCCCTGCTTCTTCTCGTTCAGGTAGAGCGGCTTGTCGTAGCCGCGCTCGATCTTCCACTTGTCGATCAGCTCCTGGGTGACGCGCTTGCCGCCGATGTTCAGGCGTGCCATGTCGTCGGGCGTGTTGACGGTGAAGAACAGGAAGAAGGTGGCCAGGTTCACGCCCAGCAGCACCAGCGCGCCATAGGCGAGCCGGCGCAGGAGGAAGGAAGTCATCGGGGGCGGGTCCTCAGGCAGTCGCGGGGGCGGTGGCCGCGCCGCGCGCGGTGCTGCGCTCGCGCAGGCGGAAGCTGCGCAGCGCGAACCACACGACCGCCGCGAGCGCCAGCACGCCCAGCACCAGCGGCCACCACACCGGGCGGTTCCACTCGGCGACCTTGGCGGCCCGCGTCGTGGTGTCCAGCCGCATGTAGCGGCCCGGATCGCGGATCAGCACCGTCGGCCGGGCGTTGTGCAGCCAGCCCTGCATCGCAGCCGTCGAGTACGGGAAGTAGCCGAAGGACCAGGGTGCGTCCTGCTGCACGATCTGGTTCATCCGGTCGACGATCTTCTGCTTCTCCGCGCCGTCGTCCATCAGCTTGAGCTTGGCGAACAGCGCGTCGTACTCGGCGTTCTCGTAGTTCGAGGTGTTCTCGCCGTCGCTGCGGGTCTTGCCGTTGGGCCCGTAGAGCAGGAACAGGAAGTTCTCCGCATCCGGATAGTCGGCCAGCCAGCCCAGCCAGTAGACCTGGTGCTTGCCCTTGCGGACCTTGTCCTGGAACTGGTTGTTGTCGGTGGCGCGCACCTCGAGCTGGATGCCGAGCTTGGCGAACTGCTTGACGACCCAGTCGATCTCGGCCTTGCGCTCGGGGGTGGGCAGCGCGTAGTAGTCGTAGTTGATCACCAGCGGCCGGCCGGACTTGGCGTCGCGCCCGTCGGGGTAGCCGGCCTCGACCATCAGCTGCTTCGCGTCGGCGATCGGCCGGCGCACCAACTGGTCGCCCGCAACCTTGTGCGTGACCGGGTTGACGCCTTCGACCGTGCCGTGGCGCGAGCCGAAGATGCCGCCGGGCAGCGGCCCCATCGCGGTCTCGCCGCTCTTCTTCGGGAAGATCTTGCTGTACTCCTCCCAGTCGATCGCGATCGAGATCGCCTGGCGCAGCTTGCGGTTGCGCTGCTGCTGCTCGGGCGTGTCGCCCTTGCCGATCACCGGGTCGAGCATGTTGAAGCCGATCAGCCAGCTGGTGATGTCGCTGAACTTCGGCAGCCGGAAGCCCTTGGCCTGGTATTCGGCGCGCACCTCCTCGGAGTCCTGCATCTCGACCAGGTAGTCCATGCCGGTGTCGACGCGCTCGAACACCTCGATGTCGAAGTAGCCCTGGCGGAACTTGCCCTTCATCGGCACCGCCTCCTTCTCGACCGTCGAGACGATGGTGTCGATGAAGGGGGTCTTCTTGCCGCAGTCGTCGAGCAGACCGGCCTCCTTGTCGCCGGGCATGCCCTCGCAGGGGTAGGACTCGCCGCGGTAGTTGGGGTTGCGCTTGAGCGTGAGGCGCCGGTCCTGGATGTACTCGGTCAGCATGTAGGGGCCGGTGCCCACCGGCCAGCGGTCCAGCGTCAGGCTGTGCTCGGCCATGCCGGGCTGGGCGTAGAAGGCGTCGGCCTCCCAGGGGATCGGCGCCATGAAGGTCATCGACATCCAGTAGCTCCACTGCGGGTACTTGCCCTTGATGCGGACGCGCAGCAGATGCTTCTCGGGCGCGGTGGCGCCCGCCAAGGGCCACTGCCGGAAGTCGAGGAAGGGCTTGTCGAGGCTGGCCGGATCCAGACCCTTGCGCAGCTTGGCGTCCTCGGCCCTGACCCGCGCCATGTAGTCCTTCAGGCCGATCACGTACTCGGAGAAGATGCCGGCGATCGGCGTCGTGATGCGCGTAGTGGCGTGGCGCTTGAGCGCGTAGACATAGTCCTCGGCCACCAGCTCGCGGGTGCCGGTGTGCTCGAAATCGAGCGGCGTGCGGCGGCTGCCGAGCTCGCCCGGCGACATCCGGTGGTAGCGGTAGGCGCCCTGCTCGTCCGTCGCCAAGGCCGGGTGCGGCTGGAACAGGATGCCGGGCTTGATGCGGACGTCGTAGACGCTCTCGGCGACCAGTTCGCCGGGCGCATCGGCCGGCAGCGGCTGGCCGTCCTTGTCGAGGTACTGCGGCTTGACGACCTCGGTGGCCGCCTTGGGCACCAGCACGAAGGGCCGCTTCAGGTAGTGGTAGCCGTAGAGCGGCTCGTAGACCTGGTAGGTGGTCGGCGTGTCGTTGGACCAGTAGGAGGCGGTCGGGTCCAGGTGCCGCGGCGTGTTCTCGATCATCGCCGTGTACAGCGTGTTCGACTCGGCGGCGCCGAGGGGCAGCGGGCTGTTGTCGCAGGCCGCCAGGGCCGCGACCAGCAGCAGGGCGGCGGCGCGGAGCCGGCGCGAGATTCGGCAGACGTGATCAGCCTGTGGGTTGGGCATGGGCCTGTCCTGAAGCCGCCAATGGTGAGCGGCAGGGGTCAAAAAATGACGCCTCGGAGTGGCTGGCTTGTGGCCTGCCGGCCCGGAGGCGACGCCACGATGATAGCCCGGCGCAGGCGGCTCGCCGGCTAGGGTATCGCCTCCACCGGGGCGCGGGGACTCTCAAGGAAACGCCGGGCCGCCCCAAGTTTCCTTGCCCCCCGGGGGGCAGGCTGGGCGCAGCCCGGCCCTGGGGGCGTTCAGTGACCCCAGGCCAGCAGCGCGTCGCGCTCTTGAACCCACAGCGACACCCGCCGCCCGACCGGCAGGCAGACCTTGGTCGGTACATGACCGAAGGGCAGCCCGGTCAGCAGCGGCACGCCGGCGATGCCGCGCAGGTGGGCGACGGCGGACTTGAGCGTGTAGCCGCGGTCCAGCGGCGACTTGCGCCAGCCGCCGAAGTCGCCCAGCAGCACCGCCTGCTGCGCCGCCAGCACCCCGGCCTGGTGCAGCTGCAGCAGCATGCGTTCGACGCGGTAGGGGTGCTCGTTGACGTCCTCCAGGAACAGGAGGCCGCCCTTGACCTTCGGCCAGTGCGGCGTGCCCAGCAGCGACATCAGCACCGTCAGGTTGCCGCCCCACAGCGTGCCGCGGGCCTCGAGCCCGTCGAAGCCCGGTTCGGTGCGGAAACCCACCGCCTCGAGCTCGCCATGCATCGCCTCGACGAAGCAGGCCTCGGTGACCTCGTCCGGCCCGCCCTGCTCCGCCGTGCGGCTGAAGTCGTCATGCGCCAGCGGGCCGGACCACAGCCCGCCCGACGCGCCGGCCGGCAGCGCCCGATGCGCCAGCGCGGCCAGTTGCAGGGCCGTGAAGTCGCTCTGCCCGACCCAGCGGGTGCCGCGCTCGAGGCTGCGTGCGATGCGCCGCCAGTCGACCGCGTCGAGCAGCCGCGTCAGGCCGTAGCCGCCGCGCAGCGCCAGCGCGACCGACGGAGCGGCGTCGGCGACGCGGTGCAGCGCGGCCAGGCGGGTGGCGTCGTCGCCGGCAAAGCGCTGGTGGCGGGCCAGCGCGTCGGCGTCGATCGTCGCATCGAAGCCCAGCGCCTTCAGCCGGCGCTGCGCGCGCCGCGCGGCGGCCGGCTCGGCCAGCACGCCGGAGGGCGCGAAGATCGTCAGCGTCGGCGGCGCGGCCGCCGGCGTCGAAGCGGCCATCAGGGTTCGGGCAGGTCGCCGGGGATCGTCGTGTCCATCTCGATCACCTCGACGATGTTGAAGTCGAGCTCGTGGACCGACAGCGCGTGCGCCGCGGCGGCGCGCTCCTCGCGCTCGCGCTTGGCCTCGGCGCGGCGGGCGGCGAAGAACTCGCGCAGCAGCGCGCCGCAGGGCTCGGCCATCACGCCGCCGGTCACGGTCGTGTGGTGGTTGAGCTGGTTGCTCGCAAACAGGTCGACCACCGAGCCGGCGGCGCCTGTCTTGGGGTCGAGAGTGCCGAACACCACGCGCTTGAAGCGCGCGTGCAGCAGCGCCATCGCGCACATCGGGCAGGGTTCGAGCGTGACGTAGAGCTCGCAGTCGGGCAGGCGGTAGTTGCCCAGCATCTCCGACGCCTGGCGCAGCGCGACGATCTCGGCATGCGCCGTCGGGTCGTTGGAGGTGATCGGGCGGTTGTAGCCGGTCGCGACGATCTGACGCACGCCGTCGACCTCGCGGACGATCACCGCGCCGACCGGCACCTCGCCGACCAGCCAGGCGTTCTGCGCCTGGTCGAGGGCGGCGCGCATGCCGGCCTCGTCCTGGTGGGTGCGGATCTGCTCGTCGTCGCTCATGACAGGCGGGCCGGGCTCACTGGCCCTCGGCCCGCGACGGTGCGTTCTGCATGATCCGGTTCACGTCGTTCGCGACCTTGTTCTGCAGGTTCTGCGACTGCTGCGGCACCGTCAGACCGCTCGGGTCGGCCGCCACGGCGCCGGGGAAGGCGTCGAGCCGCCCGGCCCGCTCGCCGCTCGGGGCGGGCGCCTGCGCCGGCGCGCCGTCGACGAGCACCGGGGTCGTCGGCAGGCTGCTGACCGCCTGCAGCTGCTTGCGGGCCACGCTCAGCACGATCGACACGACGATCAGCAGGCCGAGGACGCCGAACAGGATGCGCATGCTTCTACTCCCACTCGATGGTGGCGGGCGGCTTGGAAGACACGTCGTAGGTTACCCGGTTGATCCCGCGCACCTCGTTGATGATGCGACCGCTCGTCCGCTTCAGCAAGCCGTAGGGCAGTTCGGCCCAGTCGGCGGTCATGAAGTCGCTGGTCTGCACCGCCCGCAGCGCGACCACGTAGTCGTAGGTGCGGCCGTCGCCCATCACGCCGACGCTCTTGACCGGCAGGAACACCGCGAAGGCCTGGCTGGTGAGCTCGTACCAGGTCTTGCCGCTGGCCTCGTCGCGGGTGTTGCGCAGCTCCTCGATGAAGATCGCGTCGGCGCGGCGCAGCAGGTCGGCGAACTCCTGCTTCACCTCGCCGAGGATGCGCACGCCCAGGCCCGGCCCCGGGAAGGGATGGCGGTAGACCATCTCGGGCGGCAGGCCGAGCGCGACGCCGAGCTCGCGCACCTCGTCCTTGAACAGCTCGCGCAGCGGCTCGAGCAGCTTCAGGCCCAGCGTCTCGGGCAGGCCGCCGACGTTGTGGTGGCTCTTGATCGTGGTCGCCTTCTTGGTCTTGGCGCCGCCGGACTCGATCACGTCCGGGTAGATGGTGCCCTGGGCGAGCCACTTGGCCTGCTTCAACTTGGCCGCCTCGCGCTGGAACACCTCGACGAACTCGCGGCCGATGATCTTGCGTTTGCGCTCCGGGTCGGACACGCCCTGCAGCGCACCCAGGAACTCCGTGCTCGCGTCGACATGCAGCACCTTCGCGTGCAGCTTGCCGGCGAACATGTCCATCACCACCCTGCCCTCGTTCAGGCGCAGCAGGCCATGGTCGACGAAAACGCAGGTCAGCTGGTCGCCGATCGCGCGGTGGATCAGCGCCGCGGCGACGCTCGAATCGACGCCGCCCGACAGGCCCAGGATGACCTCCTCGTCGCCGACCTGCTCGCGGATCCGCGCCACCGCCTCGGCGATGTAGTCGCCCATCACCCAGTCGGGCTTCGCGCCGGCGATACCGAGCACGAAGCGCTCGAGCAGCGCCCTGCCCTGCACCGTGTGCGTCACCTCCGGATGGAACTGCACCGCGTAGTAGCCACACGCCTCGTCGGCCATGCCGGCGATCGGGCAGGAGGGCGTCGAGGCCATCAGCTTGAAGCCGGGTGGCAGCGCGGTGACCTTGTCGCCGTGGCTCATCCAGACCTTGAGCATGCCGTGGCCCTCGGTCGTCACGAAGTCCTGGAGGCCGTCGAGCAGCTTCGTGTGGCCGCGCGCGCGCACCTCGGCGTAGCCGAACTCGCGGTGGTCGCTCCATTCGACCGTGCCGCCGAGCTGGGTCGCCATGGTCTGCATGCCGTAGCAGATGCCGAGCACCGGCACGCCCAGGTCCCAGACCGCCTGCGGCGCGCGCAGCTCGTGGTCCTCGTAGGTGCTGGCGTGGCTGCCGCTGAGGATGATGCCCTTCGGTGCGAAGCCGCGGATGAAATCCTCCGACACGTCGTTCGGATGGATCTCGCAGTAGACATGGGCCTCGCGCACGCGCCGCGCGATCAGCTGGGTCACCTGGGAGCCGAAGTCGAGGATGAGGATCTTGTCGTGCATGGCGGTGAGACTCGAGCGAGGGTCAGATGGCGGAACCGGTCGGCGCCCGGCCCACGGCCGGCAGGGGCTGGCGGCGAAAGTGGCGCCAGGCCAGCAGCAGCGCCGCGCCCTGCAGCAGCGCGCAGAAGTAGAACGGCGCACCCAGGTGCCAGTCGCCCTGCGGCAGGTGCGAGAAGGCGCCCAGCAGCGGCGCGCCGATCATCGGCGCGACCACCGCCATCAGGCTGTTGAGCGAGCTGACCGAGCCCATGGTCTGGCCCTGTACCTTGGCATCCGCTGCGCCCGAGAACAGGCTCTGCAGCGCCGCGGTGACGGTGAAGCCGAGCACGTTCGCGAACACCACCGCGAACATCATCCAGCCGGCGGTCGCCGCTCCCCAGGCGGCGAAGGCGAGCGTCGACGACAGCAGCCCCATCAGCGCCAGCCGCGGCGCGCTGAAGCGCTTGAGCAGGCGCCCGAGCAGCAGCCCCTGCACCAGCGCCGACATCACGCCGACGGCGAACAGCGACCAGCCGTTCTCGGCCGGGCCCCAGCCGAACTTGAAGCTCGTGTAGAGCACCCAGGTGGTGTACATCGTGAACTGGGCCAGCCCGGTGCAGGCCAGCACCGCGACCAGCGGGCCCACGCCGCGCAGCCGTGTCAGCTGGCCGAGCGCCGCGACCGGGTTGGCCGACTGCCAGCTCAGCGGCCGGCGCCGCTCGGCCGGCAGCGACTCCGGCAGCACCAGCCAGCCGTACAGCAGGTTCAGCAGCGCCAGCGTGCCGGCGGCATAGAAGGGCAGATGCAGGTCGATCGCGCCGAGTAGCCCGCCGGCCACCGGCCCGGCGATGAATCCCAGCCCGAACATCGCGCCGAGCAGGCCGAAGCGCCGCGCGCGTTCCTCGGGCGGCGTGATGTCGGCCACATAGGCGTTGGCGACCGCCGCATTGGCCTGCATCGCCCCGCCGACCACGCGGACCGCGACGAGCACCCACAGCGAGGTCGCCAGCGCGGTGGCGAAGAAGTTCAGCGCCAGCCCGCAGAAGCCGAGCAGCAGCACCGGCCGGCGGCCGTAGCGGTCGGACAGCGCGCCCAGCAGCGGTGCACCGAAGAAGTTGGCGATGCCGAAGGCAAAGGCGACGACGCCGTACCAGTAAGCCGCGTCGGCCTGGCTCGACGTGAATCCGGCCACCAGCGGCGGCAGCACCGGCACGATCAGGCCGATCGCCATCATGTCGATGAAGACCGTGATCATGATGAAGGGCATCGCCGCCTGGCGGCCCGTCACCGGGAAGATAGTGCTCAAGAAGATCCTTCAGAAACGACGAACCGCCCGGAGTCGTGGGCGGTTCGGTCGCGGTGCTCTGCCCAGCCCAGCAGCCGCCGCGGATCCGGCGCCGCCGGTCCGCCAGCGGCGCCCCCTAGAGGGGGAGCGACGCAGCCGCAACGGGGGTGGGCCACATCAATCCGAGCGGTAGTTCGGCGCTTCCTTGGTGATCTGCACGTCGTGCACATGGCTCTCGCGGATGCCGGCCGAGGTGATCTCGACGAACTCGGCCTTCTCGCGCATGTCGTCGACGCTGACGCAACCGCAATAGCCCATCGAGGCGCGCAGGCCGCCGGCCATCTGGTACAGGATCGCGATCACCGAGCCCTTGTAGGGCACGCGGCCTTCGATCCCCTCGGGCACCAGCTTGTCGGCGTTGGGGTTGGCGCCCGAGGTGTCCTGGAAGTAGCGGTCGGCGCTGCCCTGCTGCATCGCGCCGATCGAGCCCATGCCGCGGTAGCTCTTGTAGCTGCGGCCCTGGAACAGCACGATCTCGCCCGGCGCCTCCTCGGTGCCGGCGAACATGCCGCCCATCATCACGGTGCTGGCGCCGGCGGCGATGGCCTTGGCGATGTCGCCCGAGTAGCGCACGCCGCCGTCGGCGATCAGCGGCACGCCGCTGCCCTTGAGCGCCTTGGCGACGTTGTCGATCGCGGTGATCTGCGGCACGCCGACGCCGGCGACGATGCGGGTGGTGCAGATCGAGCCCGGGCCGATGCCGACCTTGACCGCGTCGGCACCGCCCTCGACCAGCGCCAGCGCCGCCTCGCCGGTGGCGATGTTGCCGCCGATCACGTCGACGTTCGGGAAGTTCTGCTTGACCCAGCGCACCCTCTCGATGACGCCCTTGCTGTGGCCATGGGCGGTGTCGACGACGATCGCGTCGACGCCGGCCTTGACCAGCAGCTCGACGCGCTCCTCGGTGCCCTCGCCCACGCCGACCGCGGCGCCGACGCGCAGCTTGCCCTGGGCGTCGCGCGCGGCGGCCGGGAAGCTGGTCTGCTTGGTGATGTCCTTGACGGTGAACAGGCCGCGCAGCTCGTCGCTGCTGTTGAGCACCAGCACCCGCTCCAGCTTATGCTGGTGCATCAGCGCCTTGGCCTGCTGCAGCGTGGCGCCTTCCTTCACCGTGACGAGGCGCTCGCGCGGCGTCATGATCTCGCGCACCGGGGCGTCGAGCCGCGTCTCGAAGCGCAGGTCGCGGCCGGTGATGATGCCGACCACGCGCCCTTCGTCCACCACCGGAAAGCCGGAGATCCCGTGCTGGCGCGACAGCTCGATCACGTCGCGCACCCGCACGCCGGAGGAGATCGTGATCGGGTCGCGCAGCAGCCCGGACTCGTAGCGCTTGACGCGCGAGACCTCGGCGGCCTGCTGCTTGGGGCTGAGGTTCTTGTGGACGATGCCGATGCCGCCCTCCTGGGCCAGCGCGATCGCGAGGCGCGCCTCGGTCACGGTGTCCATCGCGGCGGACACCAGCGGCAGGTTCAGCGTGATGTTGCGGGACAGCCGCGTCGCGAGCGAGGTGTCGCGCGGCAGGACCTGGGAGAAGGCGGGCACCAGCAACACATCGTCGAAGGTGAGCGCTTTGCCGAGAAGGCGCATGGGGCAGGCTCCAGTCGCAAAACGAGATTATACGGAGGCCCCTCGCCCCGGCCCGGAACGTGACTTCTCCCCGCCTTGGCGGGGGGCAGGCCTGTCGTCCGGGGGACGCCCTGCGTACACTCCTGCGCATGTCTGTGCGATCGAGAGCGTCGTTCCGCGGCCGCGTCGGCTGCCTCGCCCTGCTGCTGGTCGGCGTTGGCGGCATCGCGCAGGCTCAATGGCAGTGGCGCGACGAGCGCGGGCAGATGCAGTACAGCGATCTGCCACCGCCGCGCGGCACGCCGGCGAAGAACATCATCCAGCAGCCAACCATGATCGTCAGGCAGGCCGCGGCCGCGCCGGCTCCCGGACCGGCTTCGGCAGCATCGGCGCCTGGCAGCGTCGACCCGGCCCTCGAGCAGCGCCGCAAGGAACAGGAGCGCGTGGAGGCGGAGCGGCGCAAGGCCGACCAGCTGCGCGTCGCCGAGCAGCGCAGCCAGCAGCAGGCGCAGAACTGCGAGCAGGCCCGGGCTCAGCTGCGCCTGATGGAAAGCGGCGAGCGGGTCGTGCGCACCAGCCCGCGGGGCGAACGGGTCTACCTCGACGACAACGGGCGCGCCGCCGAGGCCGCCGCCGCGCGCCAGGTCATCGCCAGCGAGTGTCGCTGAGCGCTCAGCGCCGCGACGCGGCACTGCCGCGGCGACCGCGGGCCCGGCGCGCCTCCTTCGGATCGATCAGCAGCGGCCGGTAGACCTCCACACGGTCGCCGTCGCGCAGCGGCTGCTGCAGGCTGCAGCGGCGGCCCCACAGGCCGACACCCGCCCCCGCCACCGGCAGGCCGCTGGCGCGCAACGCTTGCTCGACGGTCGCGCCGGCCGGCAGCTCGACGCTGCGCTGCTCGACCTGGCGGGCCGCCGGACTCCAGACGACGTCGATGCGCATCGGCGGCCGGCCTTCAGCGCGGACCGTGGACCTGCTCGGCCCGGCGCACGAAGGCATCGACGAAGGTGTTGGCGACGCGGTCGAAGACCGGGCTGACGACCGCTTCCAGCGCCGCGCTGCTGAAGGCGTAGCGCAGGTCGAACTCGATGCGGCAGGCGCCATGCCCGCCCTCGATGGCCGCCGCGGCGGCCAGGGGAACGAACTGCCAGGTCCCGTCGAGCAGCGAGAACGGACCGTCGACCAGCGACACCTCGACGCGCCGATCGCGCTCGTGGCGGTTGCGGGTCGTGAAGGCGTGGCGCACGCCGTGGTAGGCCAGATGCAGCCGGGCGGTCATGCCGGCCTCGTCGGCCGCCAGCACCTCGGCGCGCTCGCACCAGGGCAGGAAGGCCGGATAGTCGGGCACCGCGGTCACGAGCTCGTACATCTCGCGGGCCGAGTACCACAGCAACACCGAACGCTTGACGTGTTTCATGGCTTCTTAGAATCCATGAATTCTATTGAGGGGCTTCATGGCCATCGCTGAGAACAAGAAGGCCCGCTTCAACTACACGATCGAGGAGCAGTTCGAGGCCGGCGTCGTGCTCGAGGGCTGGGAGGTCAAGGCCCTGCGCGCCGGCCAGGTGCAGCTGACGGACGGCTACGTGCTGCTGAAGGACGGCGAACTGTTCCTGATCGGCTGCCGCATCAACCCGCTGAACACCGCCTCGACCCATGTGCACCCGCAGGCCGACCGCACCAAGAAGCTGCTGATGCACAAGGACGAGATCCGGCGCCTGGTCGGCAAGGTCGAGCAGAAGGGCTACACGCTGGTGCCGCTGAACCTGCACTACAAGGGTGGGCGGGTGAAGGCCGAGATCGCGCTCGCCAAGGGCAAGGCCACGCACGACAAGCGCGAGACCGAGAAGACGCGGGACTGGGAGCGAGAAAAGGGCAGGCTCATGCGAACGAAGGTGGGCGGCCCGAAGGGCCAGGGTGCGTAGCGCCCGCCCCGGCACTTTCGCGGAACGCAGCAGGCGCGCCTGACGAGGACCAAGGTTTCAGCGGCCCCCAAGGCCTGAGACGCGCAGCGCCTGCTCGCAATCGGCGATCAGGTCGTCCACCGCCTCGAGGCCGACCGCGAAGCGCACCAGCGTGCCCGGCGTGCCGCGCAGCGCCTGCAGGTCGTAGGGCACGGCCAGGCTCATCGGGCCGCCCCAGGAGTAACCGATGCCGAACAGCCGCAGCGCATCGATGAAGGCATCGATGCGCGCCGGCTCGACGGCCGGGCCGAAGACGACCGAGAACAGCCCCGCCGCGGCACGGCAGCTCGTGCGCCAGGACTCGTGGCCGGGCGAGCCCTCGAACGCCGGGTGCAGCACCCGCGCCGCCTCGGGGCGCGCCTGCCACCAGGCCGCGAGCCGCCGCGCGGCCGCGTCATGGGCCGCATAGCGCAGCGCCAGCGTCGGCAACGAGCGCAGCACCAGCTCGGCATCGTTCGCGCCGACCCCCAGGCCCAGCCGCATGTGGGTCGCCGTCAGGCGCTGGTGCAGCGCCTCGTCGCGCGTCGTCACCGATCCCATCAGCACGTCGCCGCCGCCCGAGGGGTATTTGGTCAGCGCGTGCATCGTCAGGTCCACGCCGAGGTCGAAGGGCGCGAAGGCGATGCCGGCGCCCCAGGTGTTGTCCAGCGCGACCGTCACGCCCCTCGCGCGGCAGGTGCCCACCAGGGCGGGCAGGTCGGGAAACTCCAGCGTCACCGAGCCCGCGGCCTCCAGCCACACCAGCCGCGTGCGCGGCCCGATCAGGGCCGCCAGCGCCGCCGCGTTCATCGGGTCGTAGACGCGGTGCGCGATGCCCCAGTGCGCCAGCTCGTGGCGTGCCAGCTCCCGGCTCGGCCCGTAGACGTTGGCCGGCAGCAGCACCTCGTCGCCCGCCTGCAGCAGCGCCAGATCGACCAGCGCGATCGCCGCCAGGCCGCTGGGGGCGAGCAGCGTGTAGCGGCCGCCTTCCAGCGAGGCCAGCCGTTGCTCGAGCGTGAAGGTCGTCGGCGTGCCGTGCAGGCCGTAGGTGTAGCCGGTCTTCTCGCGCCAGTTGCGTGCGCGCAGGGCGGCCACGTCCTTGAACAGCACCGTCGAGGCCTTGTGCACGCCGACCGGCACCGCGCCGAAGCCGGCGGGCGGCGTGTAGGGATGGTGGATCAGGCCCGTGGTCAACGGATCCTTCGGCCTGCCGTCCCTCGGCCCGTTCACAGCGGCTGGCCCACCAGGTCATGCCCCTGCGTGCCGACGATGCGGGCACGCACGAACTCGCCGACCTTCAGCGTGCGGCTCGCCTTGGTCGGCGGCAGCAGGTGGACGAGGCCGTCGATCTCCGGCGCGTCGGCGTAGCTGCGCCCTCGCCCGCCCTTGCGACCGAGCCCCGGGGCGGCATCGATCAGCACCTGCATCTCGGCGCCGATGCGTTCGGCCAGCTTCGCGGCCGAGACCTGCTCGGCCACCGCCATGAAGCGCGCGCGGCGCTCCTTGCGCACGGCGTCGGGCAGCGCACCGGCTAGCGCGTTGGCGCTCGCGCCCTCGACCTGCGAGTAGGCGAAGCAGCCCGCGCGGTCGATGCGCGCCTCGCGCATGAAGTCGAGCAGGTGCTCGAACTCCGCCTCGGTCTCGCCCGGGAAGCCGGCGATGAAGGTCGAGCGCACGACGATGGACGGGCAGGCCTCGCGCCACCTGGCGAGCCGCTCGAGGTTGCGCTCGCCGCTGGCCGGGCGCTTCATGCGCCGGAGCATGTCGGGGTGGCTGTGCTGGAAGGGCACGTCGAGATAGGGCAGCACCCGGCCCTCGGCCATCAGCGGCAGGATGTCGTCGACATGCGGATAGGGGTAGACATAGTGCAGCCGCACCCAGGCGCCGTAGGGCTCGGCCAAGGCGCCGAGCTGCTCGACCAGATCGGCCATGCGGGTCCGGACCGGCTTGCCGTCCCAGAAGCCGGTGCGGTACTTGACGTCCACCCCGTAGGCCGAGGTGTCCTGGCTGATCACCAGCAGCTCCCTCACGCCCGACTCGAACAGCGCCCTCGCCTCGTTCAGCACGTCGCCGATCGGCCGCGACACCAGGTCGCCGCGCAGGCTCGGGATGATGCAGAAGCTGCAGCGGTGGTTGCAGCCCTCGCTGATCTTCAGGTAGGCGTAGTGCTTCGGCGTCAGCTTCACGCCGGCCGCAGGCACGAGATCGACGAAGGGATCGTGCGGCTTGGGCACGTGCCGATGCACCGCGTCCATCACCTCCTGCGTGGCATGCGGGCCGGTGACCGCCAGCACCTTGGGGTGGACCTGCCTGACCAGGTTGCCGCCGCCCTCCCCGGCCTTGGCGCCCAGGCAGCCGGTGACGATGACCTTGCCGTTCTCGGCCAGCGCCTCGCCGATGGTGTCGAGGCTCTCCTTGACCGCGTCGTCGATGAAGCCGCAGGTGTTGACGATCACCAGGTCGGCGCCGGCGAAGGACTTGCTGGTCGCATAGCCCTCGGCGCTGAGCTGGGTGAGGATGAGCTCGGAGTCGGTCAGCGCCTTCGGGCAGCCCAGGGAAACGAAGCCGATGCGCGGGGCCGCGCCGGCGGATGCGATGTCACTCATGCGGCGATTGTCGCCGCTCGCCCGGGCCGGCGCCGGGCGCGGGACTCAGCGCTTGGGCACGCCGAAGGGCAGCGGAAACAGCGTCTCGGTCTGCTTGTGCATCTGCTCCTGCATCTGCACGAACAGGTTCTTGGACTGGTCGAGGTAGGTCGACATCAGGCCCTGCATCATCGGCGCCTGCATGTTCAGGAACTGCGCCCACACCTCGGGCGTGAAGCCGGTGCTGCCCGACTGCTCGGTGAAGCGGCTCTGCAGCTCGGTGAAGGCCTGCAGGTTCTTTTCGAGGTAGGCGCCCATCAGGCCCTGCATCGTGTGGCCGTAGAAGCGGATCATGTGCGCCAGCATCGGCGTCGTGAACATCGGCATGCCGCCGGTCTCGGCCTCGAGGATGATCTGCAGCAGGATGCTGCGCGTCAGGTCCTCGCCGGTCTTGGCGTCGCGCACGACGAACTGCTCGTTGTCGAGCACCATCTGCCGCACGTCGGCGAGCGTGATGTAGCCGCTGTGGCGCGTGTCGTACAGGCGGCGGTTGGGGTACTTCTTCAGCACCCGCACCGGGCCGGCCGCGCCGGCCTCGGCGCCCGGCTCCTCGGCCGGCGCCCCGCGCTCGCCGCGCGCTTTGGCTTGCGTCATGCGTCGCACTCCTTGATGTGAGAAGAGATTCTAGGAGGCCCCTCCGGGCGACCCGGCGGGGCTTTCCCGCACTGCAGCGTAACCGCATTGGCAGCGGCCTATCACTAAACTCGATTGATCGGCCCGAGAGCCCCCAGGAGCCCCGCCATGCCCATCACCACCGACCCGCTCGACGCGCTGCTCGCGATCCGCGACGGCAACCTGACGGCCCGCTGGAATTTCTACGACGCCGTCGGCACCGACCTGGCCAACCCCGGCGGCATCGGCAACGCCGCCTCGCTGACCTACAGCTTCCTGAGCGCGGTGCCGAGCTACTTCTCGACCAGCGGCTTCGAGGCCTTCTCGACCGCCGAGCGCAACGCCACGCGCGAGGTGCTGGAGGTCTTCTCGTCCGTCGCGCGGGTCGACTTCACCGAGGTGGCCGGCGTCGGCACGATGACCTTTGGCATGAACGCCCAGGGCGGCACGGCCGGGTATGCCTACTACCCGAGCTTCGGCTACGGCTACGACGGCGACAACCTCATCACCTCGGTCACCGCGGCCGACCTGGCGGGCGATGTCTGGTTCAACAGCTCGATCGCCTGGACCGCCGACGACTTCACCCCCGGCGGCTCGGGCTACGGCACGCTGATCCACGAGATCGGCCACGCGATCGGCCTGAAACACCCCTTCGAGGGCAACCACACGCTCGAAGCCTCGCTCGACAGCCTGCAGTAGACGGTGATGTCCTACACCGAGCACCCCTACGGCCTGTTCCGCACCGTGACGAACAACGGCGGCTCCTACAGCTTCAGCTACGACTACATCCAGCCCGAGACGCTGATGCCCATGGACATCGCGGCGCTGCAGTACCTGTACGGTGCGAACACCAGCTACCGCAGCGGCAAGGACGTCTACACCTTCGACCCGGCGACGCCCTTCATCAAGACGATCTACGACGCCGGCGGCGTCGACACGATCTCGGTCGTCAACTTCACCCGCGGCTGCACGATCGACCTGCGCGACGGGCATTTCAGCTCGATCCGCATCCCGTCCGACCCGCTGCCGACGGGCTATACCGAGCTCAACCCCGGCATCTACGACGGCACCGACAACCTCGGCATCGCCTTCGACACGGTGATCGAGAACGCCACCGGCGGGCTGGGCGCCGACGCCCTGACCGGCAACGCGGTGGCCAACGTGCTCAACGGCGGCGGCGCCGCCGACACGATGACGGGCGGTGCCGGCTCGGACACCTACTACGTCAACCATGCCGGCGACCGGGCGATCGAGACCGACGCGGTGCGCGCCACCGGCGGCACCGATGCCGTGTGGTGCTACCTCGCCACCTACACGCTGGGCACGAACATCGAGAACGGCCGCATCCTGCGCACCGGCAACGCGACGCTCAACGGCAACGCACTGAACAACCTGCTGACCTCCGGCAGCGGCGACAGCGTGCTGCGCGGCGCCGCCGGCGCCGACACCGCCGACTATGCCCGCGCGGCCACGGCCGTCACGGTGACGCTCGCGCTGACCACGGCGCAGGCCACCGGCGGGTCCGGCACCGACACCCTGACGACGATCGAGAACCTGACCGGCTCGGCCCACAACGACCAGCTGACCGGCAATGCCGCCGCCAACACGCTCAACGGCGGCAACGGCGCCGACACCCTGGCCGGCGGCGGCGGCGGCGATCTGCTCAGCGGCGGCGCGGGGGCCGACCGCCTGAGCGGCGGCGGCGGCGTCGACGTGTTCCTGTTCAATGGCCTGAGCGACAGCGACACCATCACCGATTTCGCGAGCGCGAGCGATCGGCTGCGCATCGCGCAAGGCGGCATCCGCGTCGGCGACGGCGATACCCAGATCGAGGGGGCCACGACCATCGCCGGCCCGGGGGGCTTCGCGGCCGCCGCCGAGCTGGTGGTGGTGACGGCCGACATCGGCAGCGGCCTCGGTGCCGCCAACGCCGCCGCCGCGATCGGCAGCGCGAGCGGCGCCTACGCGGTCGGGCGGACCGCGCTGTTCATGGTGAACGACGGCGCGAGCAGCGCGCTCTACCGCTTCACCGCCGCGAATGCCGATGCCCAGGTCAGCGCCGCCGAACTGACGCTGCTGGCAACGCTGAGCGGGACGGCGGCCACGGCGACGGCCGACCTGATCTTCACCGCCTGAAGGCCGCTCAGCGGCCCAGCCGCCGCGCCGGCCAGCTGCCCACGCCGACCGCCACCGCCATCACCCAGAACAGCGCGGCGGCGCCGAGGCTGGCGCCGAGCAGCCCGAAGCCCAGCGGCATCACCGTGCTCGAGAGGTTGATCGTCATCGAGCGCAGCGCAATGGCCTGGCCATGCCGGTGGGCCGGCGTGATCTGATGCAGCGTGGACATGATCATCGGCTGCACCGCGCCGAGCGCCAGCCCCAGCACCGTCGCACAGGCCGCCATCGGCCAGGCGCTGCCGGCGAGCGGATAGAGCCCGAACACGGCCGCGGCGAGCAGCATCGCGCCGGCCAGCACCTGCGCCTCCCTCAACCGGTGGGCCAGCGCCGGGATCACGACCCGGACCCCCGCGACCGACAGCGCGAACAGCCCGAGGATCGCGCCGATCGCCGAGGCGCTGAACCCGCGCTCGTGGCCCAGCACCGGCACCGCGAAGCTGTGCACGTCCCAGCTGGTCGACAGCAGCCAGTTCACCAGCAGCAGCCGGCGCATCGGCGGGTCCGCCAGCATCTGCAGCGCCGCGCGGCGGGGGCTGCCGGCGTCGCCGGCGGGGATCGCCGCCGGACGCTCGACGGGCACGCGCCGCGCCCACAGCGTGGCCCCGAGCGGCAGCAGCGCCAGCACGGCAAAGGCCGTCGCGAAGCCGGCCGCGTCGATCAGCACGCCGGCCAGCACCGGCCCGGCCACGTTGCTCAGCGCCGGCGCCAGTCCCAGCCAGCTGAAGACGCGCTTCAGGTCGGTCGGGTCGCGGGCCAGACGGCCGGCGGTGCGCTGGATCGCGATCAGGCCGACGTTGGCGCCGGCGCCCGACAGCACCGCCGCCGTGCACAGGAAGCCGTAGCGCCACCCGCCCAGCAGCCACGCGGCCAGCGCCGCGAGCGTGCCACCGCTCAAGGTCAGCGCCACGGCCACGCGCACCGGCCGGTGGTAGCCATGCCGATCGGCCATGCGGCCCGCGGCGAGCGCCAGCGCGATCGGCGCCGCGGCGAACAGCGCCAGCAGCACGCCCACCGCGAACGCGCTGTGGCCGTCGCGCAGCGCCAGCAGCGGCGCGGCCATGCGCAGGCCGGCCATGCCGGAGTGCAGGCAGAGCTGGCCGCCGATCAGCGGCAGCAAGGCCGTGGCCAGCGAGGGCGCGGCGCCCGGGCGGTTCATCCGCGCTCGGTGTCCTCGTCGAGTTCGTCGACCGCCGCCAGCGC
Source organism: Methylibium sp. (assembly GCA_035476815.1). Classification (GTDB taxonomy): domain Bacteria; phylum Pseudomonadota; class Gammaproteobacteria; order Burkholderiales; family Burkholderiaceae_C; genus Methylibium. The sequence goes on along the minus strand of DATILD010000061.1, from coordinate 19,427 downwards.
GCCGGGCAGCAGCGCCTGGGCCTCGGCCCCGGGCAGGGCCTCGACCGTCTTCAGCGCCTTGCTCATCTGCCGGGTGCGCGTCTCCGCCTGACCGAGGGTGTTGAGCATGGTTTCGGTCTGGCCCTTGATCCGCGCCAGGACGCCGCCGAACTTCTCGAACTCGGTCTTGACGGCCCCCAGCACCTTCCAGACCTCGGACGAGCGCTTCTCCAGCGCCAGCGTGCGAAAGCCCATCTGCAGGCTGTTGAGCATGGCGAGCAGCGTGGTCGGCCCGGCCAGCGAGACCCGGTGCTCGCGCTGCAGCAGCTCCGTCAGTCCGGGGCGGCGCAGCAGCTCGGCGTACAGGCCCTCGGTGGGCAGGAACAGGATCGCGAAGTCGGTGGTGTGAGGCGGCGCGAGGTATTTGGTGGCAATGGACTTGGCTTCGTCGCGGATGCGCTGCTCGAGGGCCTTGCCGGCGGCGTCGGCGGCGTCCTTGTCGGCCCGGTCCTGGGCGTCGAGCAGGCGCTCGTAATCCTCGCGCGGGAACTTGGCGTCGATCGGCAGCCACACCGGCGCGCCGTCGTCGCTGCGGCCGGGCAGCCGGATCGCGAACTCGACGCGCTCGTTGCTGCCCGGCACCGTCGCGACGTTGACCGCGTACTGCTCGGGCGTGAACACCTGTTCGAGCAGCGCGGCCAGCTGGACCTCGCCGAACACGCCGCGGCTCTTCACGTTGGTCAGCACGCGCTTGAGGTCACCGACGCCCTGGGCCAGCGTCTGCATCTCGCCCAGGCCGCGGTGCACCTGCTCCAGCCGGTCGGCGACCTGCTTGAAGCTCTCGCCGAGGCGCTGCTCGAGCGTCGCGTGCAGCTTCTCGTCGACCGTCTGGCGCATCTGCTCGAGCTTCTTCTCGTTGTCGGCGGCCAGCGCGGTGAGCTTCTGCTCGACCGTGACGCGCACCTCCGACAGCCCGCGCTCGTTGGCCGCCGAGAGCGCCTTGAGCTGCTCGACCAGGCCGTCGCCGAAGCGCCTGAGGGCCGCGTCCTGCGCCTCGCGCGCCGCCAGCGAGCCCTGGGTCAGCGTGCCGGTGGTCGAGCGCAGCGTGTCGGCCAGCGACTGCTGCATCGCCGCCAGCTGCACGCGGAAGGAGTCGAGCTGCTCGTTCTGCGTGCGCGTCGCGTCGCCGGACTGCGCGGTCAGCGTCTGCTGGAACAGATTGAGCGACTGCGACAGCTCGCCGCGCGTGGCGCGGGCCGACTCCTGCACGTCGATGCCGACGCGGCGCGCGAGCTGCTCGCCGTCCGCGCGGGCCGACTGCTGCAGGTCCTGCACCCCCTGGCGCAGCGCGCTGTCGTCGGGCCGCCGCAGCGCCAGCCACGCGATCAACAGCAGGTTCAGCGCGGCGAGCGCGATCAGCAGCGGCAGCATCCAGTCCATCGCGGCGATTCTCGCAGCCGCCTGCGGGGCGGCGCCTCAGCCGGGCTACTCGCGTCGCCCGTAGATCAGGTGGTAGACCAGCCCCACCAGCACGCTGCCGCCGACCAGGTTGCCCAGGATCACCGGCAGCAGGTTGCCGAAGTAGCCCGCGACGCCGATCTCGACGGCGCCCGGCACCACCGTGCCCGAGGCCTGCAGCAACCCGCCGAGCGGGATCAGGTACATGTTGGCGATGCTGTGCTCGAAGCCCGCCGCGACGAAGGCCGCGATCGGGAACACGATCGCGACCGCCTTGTCGACCACGCTGCGCCCGGCCATCGCCATCCACACCGCGGCGCACACCAGCAGGTTGCACAGCACGCCCTTGAGGAAGGCCTCCTGCCACGGCATCGCGCACTTGGCGGCGGCGATCTTCACGTAGGCCTGCCCGACCAGCCCCTGGTTCATCTGCGCATGACCCGACAGGTAGACCAGCACCGCGAGCCCGAGGGCACCGACCAGGTTGGCCAGGCACACCACGGCCCAGTTGCGCAGCAGCTCGGCCGTCGTGATCCGGCCGTCGGCCCAGGCCATCGCCAGCAGGTTGTTGCCGGTGAAGAGCTCGGCGCCGGCCACCACGACCAGCAGCAGCCCGAGCGAGAACGCCACGCCGCCGAGGACACGCGAGACGGCAAAGCCGAGCGTCGTGTCCGACACGACGATCACGTGGAACAGCGCGCCGAGGCCGACAAAGGCGCCGGCCAGCAAGCCCAACAGCAGCATCTGCCGCAGCGGCAGCCGCGCCTTGGCGACACCGACCGCCTCGATGCGCGCCGCGATCTCGCTCGGCGCGTAGACATCGGAGCCGTAGAGCTCGGCCATCGCCGCGGACCCGTCAGCCCTGGCCGGCCTGCGCGTCGGCGAAGTACTGGTCGAGCGTGATCTCGCCGCCGGAGGCGGCAGCGCGGCCCTGGTCCTTGGGCGGCAGCACGTCCTGGAAGGCGTCGATGCGCTTCCACTTCGCGAACGGCGCGACACCGCCGGCATCGGGTACGTACCGCGAGCCGTCGACGCGGCGGTAGCGGTGCACGTAGCGCGGGCAGTTGATGAACAGCGCGGTCACGGCGATCTTCACGACCAGCTCGGCGCCGGGCCACGGCGCCAGCGTCGCGGCGTCGGTGTGCAGCGTCGCGTCGCCGTGCAGGCGCAGGCGGTGCGGCGTCTCGAAGTCGAGGAACAGCAGCCCGACCTTGGCGCTGGCGGCGATGTTGCCCATCGAGAAGTACATGCCGTTGCCGTCGTAGCTCGGGAAGGCGACGGTGCGGTCGTCGAGCACCTTGACGAAGCCCGGCTCGCCGCCCTTGTACGAGCAGCTCGGCTGGCCGCTCGCGTCCACGGTCGACAGGAAGAACATGTCGCGGCTCTCGATGAACAGCCGGTCGGGCTCCTGCACCTCGGCATGGGCGGTGACACCGACGACGCGGTCGGCCAGTGCGCGGCTGTCGAAGCGGTCCTGCAGCGCACGCTGCTCGCGGTGGAAGAAGTCGTCCATCGGCGGTCTCTGGTGGGGATTGCGACGGCGCAGTATCGCGGCTTTCAGGGCCGGCCGGAGGCCGCATGCCGCCAGCGCAGCCAGCCCTCGAAACCGCCCTGCACCACCAGCGCCAGCAGCGCCGCCGGCACCGCGCCCGACAGCAACACCGCATGGTCGTTGAGCGCCAGCCCGGTGACGATGCGCTCGCCGTAGCCGCCGGCGCCGATGAAGGCGGCCATCGTCGCGGTGCCGACGTTGATCGTCGCGGCCGTCTGCACGCCCGCCAGCAGCGTGGGCGCGGCCAGCGGCAGCTGCACGTGGCGCAGCGTCTGCCAGCGCGTCAGGCCGAGCGCCTGTGCGGCGGCGCTCAGGCCGGCGCCGACGCCGTGCAGCCCGGCGTGCGTGTTGCGCACGATCGGCAGCAGCGCGTACAGGAACAGCGCGATCACCGCCGGCACGAAGCCGATGCCGCCGACGATCGCGATCAGGAAGGCGAGCAGCGCCAGCGACGGGATGGTCTGCACGACCCCGACCACGGCCAGCAGGCCCTGACCAAGGGCCGGATGGCGCCAGGCCAGCACGCCGAGCGGCACGCCGCACAGCACCGCCAGCGCGAGCGAGCCGAACACCAGCAGCAGATGCTGGCGCGTGAGGCGCCCCAGGTCGTCGGCCACGAGGCGCTGCCAGAAGTCCGCGCGGGCACGCCCCGCCGTGGCGGCGCCGGACCCGGCCACGAACTCGCGTGCGACCTCGGCATAGGGTCGGCCATCGAGTTCGACCGCCGCGTTCAGCTCGGTCATGCGCCGCGCGTCGATGCGGCCGGCCAGCGCCCGCAGCGGCGCCGCGTCGAAGTCGGCGCGCATCAGCAGCACCGCCTCGTAGGCCGGGAAGAAGCGCCGGTCGTCCTTCAGCACCACCAGGCCGCCGCGCGCGATCTTCGCATCGGTCGCGTAGACATCGATCAGGTCGACCTGGCCCTGCGCTAGCGCCTCGTAGGCCAGGCCATGGTCCAGCCCCGGCGGCATGGCGAAGGGCAGGCCGTAGGCGCGCCGCAGCGCTGTCCAGCCGTCGGCCCGGCCGAGGAACTCGTGCGACAGGCCGAGGCGCAGGCCGCTCGCGGCGGGCCGGGCCAGGTCGGAGAGCGTCGCGAGGCCCAGGCGCTCGGCATCGGCGGCCCGCAGCGCGAGCGCGTAGCTGTTGTCGAAGCCGAGCGGCACGGCGGCCTTCAAGCCGCGCGGCGCCAGCCAGGCGTTGAGCTCGTCGAGCGTGGGCCGCCCTGCCCGCTTCAGCAGCTCGCGGACGATGGTGCCGGTGTACTCGGGGTAGACGTCGATGCTGCCGGCCGCCAGCGCCTGCTCCAGCACCGCGGTGTTGCCGAGGCCGGGGCGGTGCTCGGCCGCGACGCCGGCGCGCACCAGCGTCTCGGTGACGATGGCGCCGAGCAGGTAGGACTCGGTGAAACGCTTCGAGCCCACCTGCACCGGCGCCGCGGCGACGCCCCCGGCCGCCGCCAGCAGCAGCGCCATGGCAAGTCGACGGACGGTGCGCACCGGAAGCAGCGCTAGCGCGCGCCGAGCACCTCGGGGTTCACCGGCGTCGGCGGCCGGCCGGCGCGCGGGCCCCGGCCGAGCGCGGCGATCAGGTTGTCGGCCGCCAGATCGGCCATCGCGCGGCGCGTCTTCAACGACGAGCTGGCGATGTGCGGTGTCAGCACCACGTTCGCCACCTCGAGCAGCGCCGGATTCAGCTTCGGCTCGCCCTCGTAGACGTCCAGGCCGGCCGCGGCGATGCGCCGCTCCTTCAGCGCCTGCGCCAGCGCCGCATCGTCGACCACCCCGCCGCGGGCGATGTTGGTCAGCGTCGCGCTCGGCTTCATCAGTGCCAGCTCGGCCGCGCCGATCGCGTGGTGCGAGGCCGGCGAGTACGGCACGACCAGCACCAGGTGGTCGGCCTCGCGCAGCAGCGTGGCCTTGTCGACGTAGCGGGCCTGCACCGCGGCCTCGGTCTCGGCCGGCAGCCGCGAGCGGTTGTGATAGATCACGTCCATGCCGAAGCCGAGCGCCCCGCGCCGCGCGATCGCCTGGCCGATGCGGCCCATGCCCAGGATGCCGAGCGTCGTGCCGTGCACGTCGGGGCTCTTGAACTGGTCGTAGTGCCACTTGGTCCACTCGCCGCGGCGCAGGTAGCGCTCCGATTCGGCCATGCGCCGCGCCGCGGCCATCATCAGCGCGAAGCCGAAGTCGGCGGTGGTCTCGGTCAGCACGTCGGGCGTGTTGGTCACGACGATGCCGCGAGCGGTGCAGGCCGGCACGTCGATGTTGTTGTAGCCGACCGCCATGTTGCACACGGCCTGCAGGTCCGGGCAGGCGGCCAGCAGCTCGGCGTCGATACGCTCGCTGCCGGTGGTGAAGGCGCCGGCCTTGCCCTGCAGGCGCTCGATCAGCTGGGCCTGGGTCCAGACCTCGTCGTCGGGGTTGGCCTCGACCTCGAAGTGCGCGTGCAGCGCCGCCACCACCTCCGGGAACACCGCCCGCGCCACCAGCACCTTGTCCATCGTTCTCGCCTCAGACCAGGAAGAGGAAAGTCATCACCACGAACAGCGGGATCAGGATCGCCGCGCTCCACGCCATGTAGCCGAAGAAGCTCGGCATCTTCACCCCGCGGCTCTCGGCGATCGCCTTGACCATCAGGTTGGGCGCGTTGCCGATGTAGCTGTTGGCGCCCATGAACACCGAGCCGGCCGAGATCGCCACCAGCACCGGCGCCAGCGCGTTCATCAGCACCTGCGGGTCGCCGCCGGCGAGGTTGAAGAACACCAGGTAGGTCGGCGCGTTGTCGAGGAAGCTCGACAGGATGCCGGTGGCCCAGAAGTACATCGCGGGGATCGGCTGGCCATCGGCGCCGGTCACCAGGCCGACGACCGGGGCGAAGGCGCCGTCGGCGCCGGCCTTCAGCATCGCCAGCACCGGCGCGATGGTCAGGAAGATGCCGGCGAAGAGCTTGGCGACCTCGCGCATCGGCTCCCAGTCGAACTGGTTGCGGCCGTGCACGCCCTTGGGCGTGACGAACCATGACAGCACGGCCACCGCGACCAGCAGCGCGTCGCGCAGCAGCTGAGGCAGGCCGACCATGGTGCCGAAGACGTCGAACTCGACGCCCGGCTTCCAGGTACCGCTCATCAGCACCAGGCCGACGATCACCAGCAGCAACCCGAGGTTGACCCTGCCCTCGATCGCGAAGCTCGGCGTGTCGGGCGTCGGATCCTGGCGCAGCACGCCTTCCTTGACGTAGTAATGCCGATCGATGACGTAGAACAGGCCCAGCAGCACGACGACGAGGAACAGCGTCTCCGGGATGATGTGCCGCGCGGTCCAGAAGAAGTCCACGCCCTTGAGGAAGCCGAGGAACAGCGGCGGGTCGCCCAGCGGCGTCAGCGAGCCGCCGATGTTCGAGACGATGAAGATGAAGAACACGATCACGTGCGCGACATGCTTGCGGTTGTCGTTGGCGCGGATCAGCGGGCGGATCAGCAGCATCGATGCGCCCGTCGTGCCCATGAGGCTCGCGAGCACCGCGCCGATCGCCATCAGGCCGCAGTTGAAGCCCGGGCTGCCGTGGAAGTTGCCGCGGATGTGGATGCCGCCGGCCACCGTGAACAGCGCCGTCAGCAGGATGATGAAGGGGATGTACTCGGCCAGCGCCGCGTGCACGAGGGCCGCACCGGCCAGCGCCGGCCCGTACAGCACCGCGAACGGCAGCATGAACGACAGCGCCCAGGCCAGCGCGACCTTGCCGTAGTGGTGGTGCCAGAAGCGCGGCGCCAGCAGCGGCATCAGCGCGATCGACAGCAGGATGCCGGCGAAGGGGATGGCCCACAGCGCGCCCAGCGCGGCACCGTCGATCTCGGCCGCCGAGGCCACGGCGGGCAGGCCGCAAGCCAGCAGGACCAGGGCACGGCGCACCAAAGGCTTGCAACTCATGTCGTCTCCGTCGTGGGCGCGGCGGATGATACGCAGCGCGCCTGCGGCGGCGCTGGCGGCGCTCAGGTCTCGAGGAAGCGAGCGAAGCGCTCGACCGGCTCGCGCTCGGTGACGAGCCGGTTCTCGACCGCGTCCGGGTCGGCATGGCCGAGCGCCATGCCGCACACCAGCATCTCGCTCGCGGGCAGCTGCAGCTCGCGTGCGATCACGCGGTGGAAGGGCGTGAAGGCCGCCTGCGGGCAGGTGTCCAGGCCGCGGCCGCGCGCGGCGATCATGACGTTCTGCAGGAACATGCCGTAATCCAGCCAGCTGCCCTGCTCGAGGATGCGGTCGATGCTGAAGATCAGCCCGACCGGCGCACCGAAGAAACTGTAGTTGCGGCCATGCTGGGCGTGCATGCGCGGCTTGTCGGTCTTGCCGATGCCCAGCAGCCCGTACAGGTCCCAGCCGATCTTGCGCCGGCGGTCGATGTAGGGCGGTTCCCACTGCCGCGGGTAGTAGGCGTACTCCTCCTGCGCCTCGGCGGCGCGGGCCGGGTCGCTGTGGACCGCGAGCACGGCCTCGCTCAGGCGCTGCAGCGCGTTGCCGGTCAGCACGGTCACCTTCCAGGGCTGGATGTTGGTGCCCGACGGCGCGCGTGCGGCCACCGCCAGGATCTGCTCGACCGTCTCGCGCGGCACCGGCGTGGGCAGGAAGGCGCGCACCGAACGGCGCGAGGTGATGGCGCCGTCGACGGCGGCGGCGTCGGGCCAGGTCGGCATGGTCAGAGCAGCTCCTCGAGGGTCGCGCGCAGCGCCGCCGGCAGCGCGACCGGCCGGCGCGTGCCGAGCGGGCGGAAGCGCCGGAAGTCGCTGCGCGGACGCGGCGCGGGTCGGTCGGTCATCGCGCGAGTGTAGGCAGGGCTGCGCGTGCGGCCAGCGCGGCGCGCAAGCTGCCCAGCTGCACCTCGACCGTCGCCTCGATCGGCTCGCCATAGCCGCCGCCCATGCTGAGCGCGACCGGAATGCCTCGCCCGGCGCACGCGTCGAACACGCGCCGGTCGCGCTCGGCCAGGCCGGCGGTGCTGAGCTTCAGGCGGCCGAGGCGGTCGGCCTCGTGCGGGTCGGCGCCGGCCAGGTAGAACACCAGCCCGGGCGGCTGCCCCGCATGGCGGGCCCACAGCGTGGCCAACGCGCCGTCGAGCGCCGCGAGGTAGGCATCGTCGCGGCAGCCGTCGGGCAGCTCGACATCGAGGTCGCCCGCCTCCTTGCGGAAGGGGAAGTTCTTCGCGCCGTGCAGCGACAGCGTGAACACCGTCGGGTCATCGCGGAAGATCGCCGCGGTGCCGTCGCCCTGGTGCACGTCGAGGTCGATCACGGCCACGCGCAGCAGGCTGCGGTGGGCCCGATGCCACTCGGCCTGCATCAGCCGCGCGGCCACCGCGATGTCGTTGAACACGCAGTAGCCGCTGCCGCGGTCGGCGCCGGCATGGTGGGTGCCGCCGGCCAGGTTGGCGGCCACACCCTCGGCCAGCGCGGCCCGCGCCGCGGCGATGGTCGCGCCGACCGAGCGCCGCGAGCGCGCCACCATCGCCTCCGACCAGGGAAAGCCGATCTCGCGCTGCCGGGCGGCATCCAGCGTGCCGTCGATCACTGCCTGGACATAGGCCGGCGCATGGGCCAGCGCCAGTTCGCCATCGCTGGCGGCCGGCGCCTCGAACAGGCGCACCTGCGGCAGTTCGGCCGCCAGCCGGTCGCGCAGCAAGCGGTACTTCGCCATCGGGAAGCGGTGCCCGGGCGGCAGCGGCAGCACGAAGTGGTCGCTGTAATAGGCCTGCATCGGCGGCGATTGTCGGCGGCGGCCGCCGGACCGGCAGATCGCCCGGCCGGCGCCCGACTTAGAGAGTCGCAACTAGACGTTTGTGCGGTGCACAAAAACACTTGAACTGTCACGCCGACTGCGTATACTTCGGTTCATGTTGCAGCGCACAAAACACTGCAGCCCCCGCCCCAAGCCACCATCCCTCCAGGAGCCTCACCATGCTGACCGCTGAACAAGTCCTCGCCGCTCACAAGGCCAATGTCGAAACCCTCTTCGGCCTCACCTCGAAGGCCTTCGAAGGCGTCGAGCAACTGCTCTCGCTGAACCTGCAGGTCGCCAAGGCCGGCATGGGTGAAGTCGCCGAGCACGCCAAGGCCTCGCTGTCGGTCAAGGACGCGCAGGAACTGCTCGCCCTGCAGGCCAGCCTGCTGCAGCCGGCCGCCGAGAAGGCCGCCGCCTACAGCCGCCACCTGTACGAGATCGCCTCGGGCACCAACGCCGAGATCAGCAAGATCACGGAAGCCAAGGTCGCCGAAGCGCAGAAGACCTTCACCGCCGCGATCGACGCCGCGATCAAGAACGCCCCGGCCGGCACCGAGAACGCCGCCGCGCTGGTGAAGTCGGCCGTCGCCGCCGCCAACAATGCGCTCGAGAGCGTGACCAAGGCCGCCAAGCAGGCCCAGGACGTCGCCGAAGCCAACTTCCAGGCGCTGAACACGACCGCGGTCAAGGCCACCCAGGCCGCGACCAAGGCGCGCCGCTGATCCACGCCGCCGGCCTCGCGGCCGGCGGGTTGCCACCAGTTGTCTCCTCGATACCCTCGAACATCAGGTTCTCGGTATCGTTCAAAAGGCCCGGAGTCCGCTCCGGGCCTCTTTTTTTGTCCGGGCTCAGCGCGTCCTGGCGACGATGCGCTCGCGCAGCGTGGGCAGCATCGTCAGCGCCGCCTCGCGCCCGGCCATCACGGCGAGCCGGCGTGCACCGAAGTCGGTCCCCGACACGCCGGCCAGCTTGGGCCGGATCACCACGTCGGCCTCGCGCAGCAGGTGCTGGTTGAGGTTGCGGCCCATGATGGCGAAGGTCTGCAGCAGCATCTTCAGCGCGCTGCCGGTCGGCTGGCCGTCGGGCGCGGCCGAGATGTCGACCGCGATCACCAGCTCGGCCCCCATCTCGCGCGCGAACGGCACCGGCACCGGCGCCACCAGGCCGCCGTCCACGTACTCGCGATCGCCGATGCGCACCGGCTCGAACACCGCCGGCACCGCGCTCGACGCCCGCACCGCGGTGCCCGGGTCGCCGCGGCGGAACAGGATGGCCGCGCCGCTGCCCAGGTCGGTGGCGACGATGCCGAGCGGCAGCGCCATGTCCTCGATGCGGCGCCCGCCGGTCTGCTGGCGCACGTAGCGCGCCAGCGCGTCGCCGCGCATCAGGCTGCGGCCGGGGTAGGTCCAGTCGGCGATCGCGCCCTCGTCCATGCTCTCGGCCAGCGAGCCGAGCTCGACCCCGCCCTTGCCCGAGGCCCACAGCGCCGCCACCAGACTGCCGGCCGAGGTGCCGACCACCAGGTCGCAGCGGATCCCCTGCTCTTCCAGCACCTGGATCACGCCGATGTGGGCGAAGCCGCGCGCCGCGCCGCCGCCCAGCGCCAGGCCGATGCGCGGCGGACGTGGGGGTGGCGTCGGAATCGGCGTCGGCGTCGGCGTCGGCGTCGGTGCCGGCGCCGTCGGCAGCACCGGCTCCGGCGGCTTCGGCTGCGGGCCGGCGGCGCAACCGGCCAGCGCCAGCGCCCCGCCCGCCACCAGCCGCCGGCGTGACACCAAGCTCGTTTTGTTAGCTTGGATATGAGATAAGCAAGTTTCCAAAATGTACTTTGGTTATATGAGGGTTCTCCATAGGATAGCGACCTCGTCCCGGCTCGGCCGGTCGGCGCGTCCTCGCCCCCCTCCCCCATGAAGATCCGCGACCTCGATCTCAGCGACAACCCGATCAATGCCGAGCACCGTGCGCTCGGCCTGCCGCCGGTCGAGCAGCAGCTGACCCATCCGGCCTCGCACCCGGTGCTGCGGGTCGCGAGCTGGGCCGTGATGTTCCTGCTGCTGGGCGCGACGATCTACCTGTTGACGCGTCTGCTGAACCAGCCCGACGGCCACACCGCGGTGCAGGCGGTGGCGAGCGCGCTCGAGAACCCGGCGTTCTGGAGCGCCATGGCCGTCGGCCTGCTGGCGCAGACGGTCGATGGCGCACTCGGCATGGCCTACGGCATCACCTCCACCAGCTTCCTGCTCGCCGCCGGCGCCAGCCCGGCGGTGGCCAGCGCGAGCGTCCACATCGCCGAGGTGTTCACCACCGGTGTGTCGGGGCTGTGGCACATCAAGCTCGGCAACGTCAGCAAGAACCTGTTCCTGCGCCTGCTGCTGCCCGGGATGGTGGGCGCGGTGACCGGCGCCTGGCTGCTGGCCAGCGTCGACGGCGACGCGATCAAGCCCTTCGTGGCCGGCTACCTGCTGCTGATGGGGCTGTACGTGATCAGCAAGATTTTCCGCAAGATCCGCCGCCGCCACGAGGAGCCGCGGCATGTCGCCAAGCTCGGTCTGGTGGGCGGCTTCGTCGACGCGGTCGGCGGCGGCGGCTGGGGCCCGGTGGTCACGACCACGCTGATCGGCACCGGCCACGACCCGCGCACAACGATCGGCTCGGTCAACCTGGCGGAGTTCTTCCTGACCTTCGTGACCGCGATCGCGTTCGCGGTGCTGGTCGGTGAAGGGCCCTGGCCGATCGTGGCCGGCCTCGTCATCGGCGGCCTGTTCGCCGCGCCCTTCGCCGCCTACCTGACGAGCCGGCTCGGCACCAAGACCCTGCTGGCACTGGTGGGCTCGGTGATCTCTATCGTGAGCCTCTACAACCTCCACCGCGCGCTGGCCTGACCCCCGCTTCCTCCATGTACCAGTACACCGAGTTCGACCGCCGCTTCGTGCACCAGCGTGCGGCGCAGTTCCGCGACCAACTCACCCGCAACCTCGCGGGCGCGCTGAGCGACGACGAGTTCCGCCCGCTGCGGCTGCAGAACGGCTGGTACATCCAGCGCCATGCGCCGATGCTGCGCGTCGCCGTGCCCTATGGCGAGCTGGCCAGCCGCCAGCTGCGCCAGCTGGCGAAGATCGCCCGCGAGGACGACCGCGGCTACGGCCACTTCACGACGCGGCAGAACCTGCAGTTCAACTGGATCCCGCTGGTCCAGAGCGCCGACGTGATGGACAAGCTGGCGGCCGTCGACATGCACGGCATCCAGACCAGCGGCAACTGCATCCGCAACATCACCAGCGACGCGCTGGCCGGCGTGGCGCCCGACGAGCTGGTCGACCCGCGGCCCTATTGCGAGATCCTGCGCCAGTGGAGCACGCTGCACCCGGAGTTCGCCTTCCTGCCGCGCAAGTTCAAGATCGCCGTCAGCGGCGCCGTCGAGGACCGCGCCGCGACCGCTTGGCACGACATCGGCCTGCACGCGAAGCGCAACGAGGCCGGCGAGGTCGGCTTCAAGGTGCTGGTCGGCGGCGGCATGGGCCGCACGCCGGTGATCGGCACGACGATCCGCGACTTCGTGCCCTGGCAGCAGATCCTCGTCTTCATCGAGGCGATCGTGCGCGTCTACAACCGCTACGGCCGCCGCGACAACATGTACAAGGCGCGCATCAAGATCCTCGTCAAGGCCGAGGGTCAGAAGTTCATCGACGCGGTCGAGAAGGAATACCAGGACATCCTGAACCTCGACACCGACGGCGACGCGCAGATCGTCACCCAGGCCGAGCTGGACCGCGTGTCGGCCTGCTTCACGCTGCCCGAGGGCGTGGCCGCGCATGCGAGCACGGGTGACGGCGCCCCCGCCGACGCCCCGGTTGCCTACCGCAAGTGGCTCGAGCGCAATGTCCACGGCCACAAGCTGGCCGGATACAGGGCGGTGACGCTGTCGCTCAAGCGCGCCGGCCAGGCGCCCGGCGACATCACCGACCAGCAGATGGAGTTGGCCGCCGACCTGTCCGACCGCTACAGCGCCGGCGAGCTGCGCGTCACCCATGACCAGAACCTGCTGCTGCCCTGGGTGCGCGAGAGCGAGCTCTACGCGCTGTGGCAGGCGGCCCGCGACGCCAGCTTCGCGACGCCCAACATCGGCCTGCTGACCGACATGATCGCCTGCCCCGGCGGCGACTTCTGCGGCCTCGCGAACGCGCGCTCGATCCCGATCGCCGCGCAGCTGACCGAGCGCTATGCCGACCTCGACGAGCTCTACGACATCGGCGACATCGACCTGCACATCAGCGGCTGCATCAACTCCTGCGGCCACCACCACAGCGGCCACATCGGCGTCCTCGGCGTCGACAAGGACGGCAGCGAGTGGTACCAGCTCACCCTCGGCGGCTCCGACGGCTCGACGCTCAGCGGCGGCCTTGCCGCGGCCGTCCCCGGCAAGGTGATCGGCCCGTCGTTCGCGGCCGACGAGGTGGCCGACGCGATCGAGGCGGTGATCGAGACCTACCGCAGCCAGCGCAGCGCCGCCAACGAGCGCTTCATCGACACGGTCAAGCGCGTCGGCCTCGATCCGTTCAAGGTGGCCGCCAATGCGGTCCGCCGCAGCACTGCCCGGGAGGCCGCATGATGAAGTTCGTCGACCCCCGCCACGACTGCCCGCGCGACCCCTGGCACACGGTGGGTGGCGAGGACGGTCCGATGGTGACCATCACGCCCGCCTCCCACCTGCTGCTGACGCTGCCGCAATGGCACAGCGTGCGCGCGACCTGGCCGGTGACCAAGCCGGTCGCGGTGATGGTGCCCAACGACGTGGCGATCGAGGAGCTGGCCGCCGACCTGCCCCAGCTCGCGATGGTCGCGCTGCAGTTCCCCAAGTGGACCGACGGCCGCGCCTACAGCCAGGCGCGGCTGCTGCGCTCGCGCTACCGCTACCGCGGCGAGCTGCGCGCCACCGGCGACGTGCTGGTGGACATGGTGCCGCTGCTCGCGCGCACCGGCTTCGACGTCGCGGTGCTGCGCCACGACCAGAGCCCCGAGGCCGCCGCCAACACGCTCGCCTTCTTCGGCCAGGGCCATTACCAGGCCGACGTGACCGAGCACCGGCCGCTCTACGCCCGCCCCGTCTGACCTCCCGAGAAGCCCCCATGAACGCGATGACCTCCGAACTCTCCCTGCTGCCCGGCGCGACGCCGCCGGTCGGCTCCGCGATCGCGCTGTACGCGCGGCCGTCGGCGGACTTCGACGCCAAGGTCGCCGGCGCGGTGGCGCGGCTGCGCGACGCGGCGGCCGAGCATGCCGGCCGCATCGTCCAGGCCACCAGCCTGGGCGCCGAGGACATGGTGCTCACCGACCTGATCGCCCGCCACGCGCTGCCGATCGCGATCGGCACGCTCGAGACCGGCAAGCTGCACGACGAGACCGTCGCGCTGATCGGCCGCATCGAGCAGCGCTACGGCCTTGCGGTCGAGGTCTACCGGCCGAGGAACGAGCAGGTCGTCCACTTCGTCAAGGCCAACGGCGAGGAGGCGATGTACCGCAGCATCGAGCTGCGCAAGGCCTGCTGCGGCATCCGCAAGTTGGAGCCGCTGGGCCGCATGCTCGCCGAGCGCGGCGCCTGGGTCACCGGCCTGCGCCGCGAGCAGAGCGACGCGCGCGGCGAGGTGCCGTTCGCCGACCAGGACGACGCCGGCCGCCTGAAGCTCAACGCCCTGGCCGACTGGACCTGGGGCGACGTCTGGCACTACATCGCCACCAACGACGTGCCCTACAACCCGCTGCACGACCAGTTCATGCCCAGCATCGGCTGCGCGCCCTGCACCCGCGCGATCGCGGTCGGCGAGCCCTTCCGCGCCGGACGCTGGTGGTGGGAGGACGAGGCGGCCAAGGAATGCGGACTGCACGTCAGCCAGGCGGCCACGTCCGAGCTGCCCACCGCGACGGCGTGATGAGCCATCCGGTCGTCTTCATCGGCGCCGGCCCGGGCGCGGCCGACCTGATCACCGTGCGCGGTGCGCGGCGGCTTGCCGCGGCCGAGGTGGTGCTGTTCGACGCCCTCACCGACCCGGCGCTGCGCGAGTTCGCGCCCGCGGCGCGCTGGGTCGACGTGGGCAAGCGCGGCTTCAGCGACGCGGTCGGCCAGGCGCGCATCAACGCGCTGCTGGTCAAGTACGCCGGCCAGGGCCTGCGCGTCGTGCGCCTGAAGGGCGGCGACCCGAGCGTGTTCGGCCGACTCGAGGAGGAGCTCCAGTCGCTCGCCGCCGCCGGCCTCGAAGCCGAGGTCGTGCCGGGCGTCACCGCGGCGCTCGCCGCGGCGGCGGCCACGCACAAGCCGCTGACCCGCCGCGGCGCCGGCCGCAGCGTCGCGCTGACCACCGCCATGACGCGCAGCGGCACGCTGCAGGCCGCGCACAGCGCCGACACCGAGGTCTTCTACATGGCCGGCCGCCAGCTCGCCGCGCTGTCGCGCCGGCTGCGCGAGGCCGGCTGGCCCGACGACACGCCGGCCAGCGTGGTGTCGCGCGCCGGCTGCGCCGACCAGCTCGCGAGCGAGCACTGCGTCGCGACGCTCGGCGAGGCCAGCCTGCTGCACGCCGGACGGCCGACGGTGGTGACGGTCGGCGTCGGCGCCGCCGCGGTGACGGCCCCGCTGTCGCACCGCGGTGACGCCACCCCGATCGGGGGCCGCGCCCGGCGCGTCGCCAGCCTCTAAAATCCCGTTTTGCGCCGCGACGGCGCGCCCTCCAACCCCTCGCAGTCCCCGCCATGACCCACGTCGTCACCGAATCCTGCATCCGCTGCAAGTACACCGACTGCGTCGATGTCTGCCCGGTGGACTGCTTCCGCGAGGGCCCGAACTTCCTCACGATCGATCCGGACGAGTGCATCGACTGCGCCGTCTGCATCCCCGAATGCCCCGTGAACGCGATCCTCCCGGAAGAGGACGTGCCCGCCCAGCAGCTGCACTTCATCAAGCTCAACGCCGAGCTGGCCAAGAAGTGGCCCAGCATCACCAAGCGCAAGCCTGCCCTGCCCGACGCCGACGAGTGGAAGGACCGGGCCGACAAGCTCGACCAGCTGATCCGCTGAGCCGCATCGCCGCTCTGCGCACGACGACCGAATGGAACCTCAACTGAACCCCGCCATCTCCGCCACCGCCGCCTCGCACGACGGGCCGATCGAGACCGACGCCGTGATCGTCGGCGCCGGCCCCGTGGGCCTGTTCCAGGTCTTCGAGCTCGGTCTGCTGGAGGTCAAGGCCCACATCATCGATTCGCTCGCCTACCCGGGCGGCCAGTGCATCGAGCTCTACCCCGACAAGCCGATATACGACATCCCGGCGGTGCCGGTGTGCACCGGCAAGGAGCTCACCGACAACCTGCTCAAGCAGATCGAGCCCTTCGGCGCGACCTTCCATCTCGGCCAGGAGGTCACGGTCGTGGCCAAGCGCGAGGACGGCCGCTTCGACCTCGAGACCAGCAAGGGCACGCGCTTCATCACCAAGACCATCTTCATCGCCGGCGGCGTGGGCTCGTTCCAGCCGCGCCTGCTGCGCGTCGACGGCCTCGACAAGTTCGACGGCAGCCAGCTGCACTACCGCGTGCGCAACCCGAGCGCGTTCGCCGGCAAGAACCTCGTGATCGTCGGCGGCGGCGATTCCGCCCTCGACTGGACGCTGAACTTCGTGCAGGACGGCCCGAACAAGGCCGAGAGCGTGATCCTGGTGCACCGCCGCGACGGCTTCAAGGCCGCGCCGGCCAGCGTCGCCAAGATGCGCGAGCTGTGCGACGCCTACGAGATGCAGTTCATCGTCGGCCAGGTCACCGGCATCGAGGAGAAGGACGGGCTGTTGAGCAGCGTCAAGGTCACCGGCGGCGACGGCGTCACGCGGCTGGTGCCACTGGACATGCTGCTGGTGTTCTTCGGCCTCAGCCCCAAGCTCGGCCCGATCGCCGAATGGGGCCTGAACATCGAGCGCAAGCAGCTCGTCGTCAACACCGAGACCTTCGAGACCAACGTCCCGGGCATCTTCGCGGTCGGCGACATCAACACCTACCCGGGCAAGAAGAAGCTGATCCTCTCCGGCTTCCACGAGGCCGCGCTGGCCGCCTTCGGCGCCGCGCCCTACATCTTCCCGGACAAGCGCATCCACCTGCAGTACACGACCACCAGCCCGAAGCTGCACAAGGTGCTCGGCGTCGACACGCCGGTGTTCGACTGAGCTAGTCTTGCCCGTCGCGCGCCACGGCGCGCGACCTCCGCTAGGGGTGCTGGCGCTTTTCACCGAAGCGCCGGCTGAGAAAGTCCCTTTGAACCTGACTGAGGTAATCCTCGCGCAGGGAAGCGTCTTGCCTCGGTGGCCTGCCGGCCGGCCCTCACGGCCCCGGCGGTCCGTTCGTTGCGGCGCCGACCTGCCATCGAACGGAATGACGATGGCCCTTGCCCGCTCCCCCCGCCCCCGCGCGACCGCCCTCGCCTGCAGCCTGCTGTGCGGCTGGGCCGCGGCGCAGTCCGAGACCACCGCGCTGCCCCCCGTCACCGTGATCGGCCGCGGCACACCGCCGGCCAGCGTGGCCGGCTTCGGCGACCTGCCGGCCGATCGCCTGCCGCTGCAGGCCGTGTCGGTCGGCGAGGCGCAGCTCAAGGACGTCGGCGGCCAGGGCCTGCGCGAGCTCGCGCGCCTCGACGCCAGCGTCGCCGACGCCTACAACTCGGTCGGCTACTGGGACAGCCTGACGGTGCGCGGCTTCGTGATCGACCAGCGCTACAACTACCGCCGCGACGGCCTGCCGATCACCGGCGAGACCGCGATCGGCCTCGACAACAAGAGCCGCCTCGAACTGCTCAAGGGCACCAGCGGCATCCAGGCCGGCATCAGCGCGCCCGGCGGGCTGGTGAACCTGGTTGTCAAGCGGCCCGACGGCGACTACCGCAGCGCGCTGCTCGAGCTGCGCGGCGCACGCCAGGCGCTGGGCGCCATCGACCTGGGCACACGCTTCGGCGAACAGGGCGCGTTCGGGGTGCGCGTGAACGCCGCCGTCGAACACCTCGACCCCGAACTGGATGACGCGAGCGGCCGGCGCCACCTGCTGGCCGTGGCGGGCGATTGGCGGATCTCGCCCACCACGCTGGTCGAGGCCGAGGTCGAGATCAGCCGCCGCAGCCAGCCCAGCCAGCCGGGCTTCAGCCTGCTCGGCAACCGCGTGCCCCGTGCCGACGGCGTCGACCCGCGCCTGAACCTCAACAACCAGCCCTGGAGCGAGCCGGTCGTCTTTGCCGGCCGCTACGCCAGCCTGCGCGTGACGCAGCAACTGACGGCCGACTGGCGCGCCGTGCTGCACGCCGGCACACAGCGCCTGCGGACCGACGACCGGCTCGCATTTCCCTATGGCTGCTTCGACGACCAGGGCACGCCCGATGTGGCCGACGACGCCTACTACGCCGACGGCTACTGCCCCGATGGCCGCTTCGACCTCTACGACTACCGCAGCGAGAACGAGCGGCGCAGCACCGACTCCCTCGATGCCCGCCTGCAAGGCCGCTGGCAGACCGGCCCGGTCGCGCACGGGATCACCGTCGGCGTGCTGCGCAGCCGTTTCAAGGCCCGGCTCGAGGGGCAGGCCTACAACTACGTCGGCCAGGGCACGATCGACGGCCGCACCGTGACCGGCGCGGATGCGACGCCGGCCTTCGACAACACCAACCGCACCGAACGCAGCACCGAGTTCTACCTGCGCGACGCGATGCAGCTCGGCGCCGCGCTCGACCTGTGGCTGGGCCTGCGCCACACGCGGCTGGACCGCTCCAGCATCACCACCTCGGGCACCGAGGCGACGCGCTACGACGACGCCTTCACGACCCCCTGGCTCGCCGCGAGCTGGGCGTTCGCGCCGGGCCAGCGCGTGTATGCGAGTTGGGGCCAGGGCATCGAGTCCGACGTCGTCCCCAACCGGCCCGGTTATGCCGACTCCGGCCAGGCGCTGCCGCCGCGCAAAAGCCGCCAGACCGAGCTGGGGTGGCGCCTCGGCACGGAGCGGCTGGAGGCCGGCGTGGCGCTCTTTCGCATCACCCAACCGGCCGTCACCGACTCCGGCAGCAGCGTCGTCGTCGATGGCGAGCAGGACCACCGTGGCATCGAGCTCGGCGCCCAGGCCCACCTCAGTGCCTGGACCCTGGGCGGCAGCGCGCAGTGGTTGCGGGCTCGCCGCGAGGGCAGCGCCGACGCGGCGATCGACGGCAGCCGCCCTGCCAACGTGCCGGCGCGCAGCCTGCGCCTGCTGGCCAGCCACGAGGTCACGGCCGTGCCAGGGCTGAAGGCTTTCGCCGCGCTCACCGCCGAGAGCGACCGCACGGTGCGCCCGCAAGCCGGCAGCCTGCGCATCCCCGGCTGGGCCCGCCTCGATGCGGGGGCCAGCTTCGAACACACCCTCGACGGTGGTCGGCGCCTGACCTGGCGCGCCGGCATCGACAACCTGGCCGACCGCCGCGCCTGGAAGGAAGCGCCCTACCAGTTCGGCCATGTCTACCTCTACCCGCTGGCACCGCGCACCTGGCGCGTGTCGGTGCAGGCCGAGCTCTGAGGCGCATCGGAAAGCCGCTATAATCTTTGGCTGAATTCCTCGATAGCTCAGTCGGTAGAGCGCCGGACTGTTAATCCGTAGGTCCCTGGTTCGAGCCCAGGTCGGGGAGCCAAG
>DATILD010000060.1:0-45105 GCA_035476815.1 Methylibium sp. | reverse complement strand
TCGCCGTCGAACATCGGCAGTTGCTGGCCGGGATCGAACATGAACGGGATCTTCAGCGCGTGCAACTGCTTGGCGTTTTGCAGCATCGCGTCGCGGCCGTCGGGCTCGATGATGGCCAGCGTGATGCCCTTGTCGCCCGAGATCGACGTGGCGTGCGCGAGCTGCATGGCGCCGGGATGGAAGGCGGTGATCTGGTTGTTGTCCTGGTCGGTGATGATGATGGCCTGGGCGGTGTAGGTCTCGGCGACGCGGGCCACCAGGGCCGTGTCCAGCCCCCAGCCGCGCAGGCGCTCGAGGTAGCCGTCGCCGTCGGCGCCGAGCGCGGCCATCACGACCGGCGTGCCGCCGAGCGCCGCCAGCGTGTAGGCGATGTTGCCGGCGCAGCCGCCGAACTCGCGCTTCAGCGTCGGCACCAGGAAGCTGACGTTCAGGATGTGGATCTGCTCGGGCAGGATCTGCTGCGCGAAGCGGCCCGGGAAGGTGGTGATGGTGTCGAAGGCGAGCGAACCGCAGATCAGGGCGGGCATGGAGGACTCCGGGGCAGGGAAAGGCAGGGCGCGGGCCCCGCTCAGGGATGGTCAGGGATAGAACAGCTCGACCGTGTAGCCGCTGACGCGCGGGCCGCGCAGCGTGAAGAGGACCTCCACCGGCGTCTCCGAGGCGGCGTCCAGGCCGCTGCCGAGCGGCCGGTCGGCGGGCAGCTGCTGGAGATCGGCCGGCCCCAGGACCTTGCGGGCGATCACGTCGCCGCGCAGGTCGGTCAGGCTCAGGTCCACCGAGGGCGTGGCCAGCACGACGCTGTCGCGGTTGCGCAGCGTCAGCGTCAGGCGGTAGGTGTCGGAGCCGTCGCCCGGGGCGAGGCCGCTGGCCTCGACGCTGAGCGCCGCGACACGGCGCAGCGGGCCGATCTCGCAGGCCAGCGCTTCGCACAGCGCGGCCAGCGCCGGGCGCGCCTCGGGCCAGCGGGCGGCGAAGGCGTCGCGGAAGTGCAGGCCGACCTGCACCGCCAGGCCGGCGCACAGCAGCAGCCCCGCGACCGCCAGCGAGACCCGCACGCGCGGGCGCTGCCAGCGGGCCGCGTTCTCGGCCTCGCGCAGGAAGGCCGGGGTCGGACCGTCGGCCGGCTCGGCCGGTCGCCGCGCCATCAGCTCGGCCATCTCGGCCAGAGCGGCCTGGTCGTCGGCGGGGCTCGCCGCTGCCGGGACCTCGGCCATCAGCATCGACTCGTCGCCGAGCAGCGCGCGGGTGTCGAGCAGGCTGCTGTCGTCCTCGGGCTCGTCGGCATAGGGCCACGCGGCGGCGGGCCGCGGCGGCGCTTCGATCACGGTGTCCTCGGCCGTGGAGTCGGCGGCCGGCGGCGCCACGGCGGCGCGCCGCGCGGCCCGGCGCGCCCGCCAGCGCTCCAGCAGCGGCTTGGGCCGTGGCACCGGCGGCAGCTCGTCGGGCGGTGTGGATGCCGACGCGACCTGCGCAGCGGCCGCGTCGTCGTCGTCGAGGGGCAGCTCGCTCGGGAAGCGGGCGTCGACGAAGTCCGGCGGCTCGTGGCGGCGGCGCGGCGCATCGTCCTCGTCGGGCGGCGGGGCGAAGAAGCGCGACTCGATCGCGTCGTCTTCATGGGTCGCCGGCAGCTCCTCCTCGTCCGGCGCGGGCGGCAGGTGGCTGGCGACGAACTCGCCGACGCCATGCGCGGTCGGGTCGGCGGCGCCGATCGGCGCCCGCTGCGGCGGCGCTTCGCGCTCCAGGTCGAACAAGGCCTCCAGCGCGTTGAAGACCTGCTGGCAGCGGCCGCAGCGCACCCAGCCCTCGGACACCTTGAGCTGGTCCTGCACGACCCGAAAGACCGTGCCGCAGGAGCTGCAGCGGGTGGCGAGGCTCATGCGCGCGATGATGCCATCGGCCCTGGCGGATCAGGCCTCGCGGCGGGCCGTCATCAGGATCCAGCCGTCCTCGGCATCGCCGACCTCGAGGGCGAGCCCGGGCGCGTAGGCGGCCTGCAGTTCGGCGGCCTGGCGCGCGAGGATGCCGGCCAGCACCAGCTGCCCGCCCGGCGCCACATGGGCGGCGAGCAGCGGCGCGAGCAGCTTCAGCGGCGTCGCGAGGATGTTCGCCAGCACCAGCGGGTAGGCGCCGGCGACCGCGCCGGCGAGCTCGGGCAGCCCGGCATCGAGCGCGACGCCGTTGGCCGCGGCGTTGTCGCGCGTCGAGCGGACCGCGGCCGGGTCGATGTCGACCGCGACCACCGCCGCCGCGCCGAAGCGCGCCGCGCCGATCGCGAGGATGCCGGAGCCGCAGCCGTAGTCGAGCACGCGCGCGCCGCGCACGGCCTCGGCATGGCGGGCGATCCAGCGCAGGCACATCCGCGTGGTCGGGTGGGTGCCGGTGCCGAAGGCCAGGCCCGGGTCGAGCCGGATCACCTGCTCGGCGGCGGCCGGGGCCTCGTGCCAGGTCGGCACGATCCAGAAGCTCGGCGTGATCTCGACCGGCGCGAACTGCGACTGCGTCAGCCGCACCCAGTCCTGCTCGGGCACCGTCTCGATGGCCTGCAGCGCCACGTCGGCCGCCCAGTCCTGCGCCAGCAGCACGGTCGCGGCCTCGGTGGCCGCCGCCTCGTCGGCGAACAGCGCGCGCAGCGTCGAGCGCTGCCAGCCGGGTGCCGGCGCCGGCATGTCGGGCTCGCCGAACAAGGCCTGCTCGGCCGGCGTGTCGGCGTCGGCGTCCTCGACCGAGACCGACAGCGCCTCCAGCTCCATCAGCGCGTCGGACAGCGTCTCGACGACGTCCTCCGGCGCCCGCAACACGAGTTCGTGCATGGCCTAGACGCGACCCATGCCCGAGCCCACCAAGTGGCCGCCGCGGATCCGGCTCCGCCGGTCCGCCAGCGGCGCCTGTGCGGACCTGGAAGGGCCGCTTCGTGGCCCTTGGGGGGGGCGGCGAAGCCGCAACGGGGGGCTCATCGTTTCCTTTGCGCCATCCAGCCTTCCAGGTAGTGGATGCTGGTGCCGCCCTCGACGAACTTGGCGTCGACCATCAGCTCGCGGTGCAGCGGGATGTTGGTCGAGATGCCCTCGATCACGGTCTCGTTGAGCGCGGTGCGCATGCGCGCCATCGCCTGCTCGCGGGTGTCGCCGTGGGTGATGATCTTGCCGATCATCGAGTCGTAGTTCGGCGGCACGAAGTAGTTCGTGTAGGCATGCGAGTCGACCCGCACGCCCGGCCCGCCCGGCGGGTGCCACATCGTGATGCGGCCCGGCGAGGGCGTGAACTTGTACGGGTCCTCGGCGTTGATGCGGCACTCGATCGCATGGCCGCGCAGCTCGATCTGGCGCTGCGTGAACGGCAGCTTCTCGCCGGCCGCGACGCGGATCTGCATCTGCACGATGTCGATGCCGGTCACCAGCTCGGTGACCGGGTGCTCGACCTGCACCCGCGTGTTCATCTCGATGAAGTAGAACTCGCCGTCCTCGTACAGGAACTCGAAGGTGCCGGCGCCGCGGTAGCCGATCTTCTTGCAGGCGGCCGCGCAGCGCTCGCCGATGCGCTCGATCACGCGGCGCGGGATGCCCGGTGCCGGCGCCTCCTCGATGATCTTCTGGTGGCGGCGCTGCATCGAGCAGTCGCGCTCGCCCAGCCAGACCGCGTTGCGCTGGGTGTCGGCCAGCACCTGGATCTCGATGTGGCGCGGGTTCTCGAGGAACTTCTCCATGTAGACGGCCGGGTTGCCGAACGCGGCCCCCGCCTCCGCCCGCGTGGTCTGCACCGCGTGCAGCAGCGCGGCCTCGGTGTGCACCACGCGCATGCCGCGCCCGCCGCCGCCGCCGGAGGCCTTGATGATCACCGGGTAGCCGATCGCGCGCGCCTGGCGCGTGATCTCCTTCGGGTCGTCGGGCAGCGCGCCCTCGGCGCCCGGCACCGTCGGCACGCCGGCCTTGACCATCGCCTGCTTGGCCGAGACCTTGTCGCCCATCATGCGGATCGACTCGGGCGTCGGGCCGATGAAGGTGAAGCCGCTCTGCTGCACGCGCTCGGCGAAGTCGGCGTTCTCCGACAGGAAGCCGTAGCCGGGGTGGATGGCCTCGGCGTCGGTCACCTCGGCGGCCGAGATGATGGCCGGCATGCTGAGGTAGCTCTGGGCCGACGCCGCCGGGCCGATGCACACGGCCTCGTCGGCGAGCTTCACGTATTTGGCGTCGCGGTCGGCCTCGGAGTAGACGATGACGGCGCGCACGCCCATCTCGCGGCAGGCTCGTTGGATGCGGAGGGCGATTTCGCCGCGGTTGGCGATCAGGATCTTCTTGAACATCGAGCGGCTTCCGTCGGCGTCACTCGATGATGAAGAGCGGCTGCCCGAACTCGACCGCCTGGCCGTTCTCGCACAGGATCTTGGTGACCGTGCCGGACTTGTCGGCCTCGATCTCGTTCATGATCTTCATCGCCTCGATGATGCAGATCGGCGCGCCTTCCTGGATCGTGTCGCCGACCTCGACGAAGGCCTTGGCGCCCGGGCTGGCCGAGCGGTAGAAGGTGCCGACCATCGGCGACTTGACGGTGTGGCCGGCCGGCGCGGCCGGGGCCTCGGCGGGCGCGGCGGCCGGGGCCGGGGCGCCGGCCACCGCGGGCACGGCCGCCGCCGGCGCCATCACCACCGGGGCGGCCTGGTACACCGGCACCGGGCTGCCCTTGACGATGCGGACCTTGCCGTCGGCCTCGGTGATCTCCAGTTCCGAGACGTTCGACTCCGATACGAGGTCGATCAGCGTCTTCAGCTTGCGCAGGTCCATGGTGTTCTCTCTCTCTCCAACGATGTCGTTATGGGGGCATCGGGCCGCGCCAGCGGCCCGGCGGCGCGTCAGGAGCGCGGCGCGGCGAGCCGGTCCAGCGCGTAGGCGAGCGCCGCGCGGTAGCCGGCGACGCCCAGGCCGACGACGACGCCCTCGGCCAGATCGGAAAAATAGGAGTGATGGCGGAAGGCCTCGCGGCGGTGCACATTGGACAGGTGCACCTCGACGAAGGGGATCGCCACCGCCGCCAGCGCGTCGCGCAGCGCCACGCTGGTGTGGGTGTAGGCGCCCGGGTTGATGACGATGAAGCCGGTGCCGTCGGTGCGTGCCGCCTGCACGCGGTCGATCAGCGCGCCTTCGTGGTTGCTCTGGAAGCTCGCCAGCGTGGCCCCGGCCGCCTGCGCCTGCGCGGCGAGCGCAGCGTCGATCTCGGCCAGCGTCGTGCGGCCATAGACCTCCGGCTCGCGGCTGCCGAGGAGGTTCAGATTGGGTCCGTGGAGGACGAGGATTTGCATCAGATGCGCCGTCGATCCGGGCAGATGGCCCGAGGAAGGCGCGACTTTACGCGCAAATCGGCCGCCGGTCGACGCGGGCGGGCGACGTCGCTCAGGCCAGTGCGCGGGCCCAGCCGGCCAGTTCCTCGTAGCTGGTCTCGCCGAGCTTGCGCCGCACCAGCCGGCCGTCGGCGTCGAAGGCCACGGTGAAGGGCAGGCCACCCTGCTCGTTGCCGAGCGTCCTCACCAGCTCGGTCCCGTCGAGCCCGGCCAGACCGATCGGGAAGCCGACCTTGACGCGCCCCAGGAACTCTCGGACCGGCGTCGGCCCGTCGATGGCTAATCCGACGACTTGCCAGCCGTTGGCTTTGAAGTCGTTGAAGAAGCGGTCTATTTGCGGCATTTCGCGCACGCAGGGTGCGCACCAGGTGGCCCAGAAGTTGACCAGCAGCGGCTTGCCGCGCAGCGCGGCCAGGGCCAGCGTCGTGCCGGTCGGGGTGTCGAAGCTGAGGGTCCAGAACGGCGCCGGTGCGGCCTCACCGCGCGGGGACGTGCCGCCCAGCCCGAACCAGGCGCCCCCGGCGAGCCCGGCCGCGGCGACACCGCCGATCAGCCAGCGGCGCTTCGGGTCGGGCGAGTCGTCGGCCGGCGGGCGGATCGGGTCAGTCATCGGTGGTCTCCAGCAGCTGTCTGAGGGCCGCCGCATCGCCGCGTTCCGTGCGGCCCCCGGCGTCGGGCTTGAGGGCGCCGCGCAGGTCGTCGTGATCGAGGATGGTCAGGTGCACCGTCACCCGCTCGCCGAGCGCGGGGCAGGCCTCGGCCAGGCTCAGCACGTCCACTGGCAGGCCGCGCGGGCCGCGGATGCTGCCGACGGCGTAGTCGATGCCGGCGTTCAGCAGCGCGATCTCGGCCGACTTGGCGTCGTCGCAGTAGAGCTGCAGGTGCACGTCGTTCAGCCGCGTCGCGGTGCCGCGCCAGACCGCGCCGGTGAGGTGCGGGCGGAACTCGGCCAGGCGCTCCATCCAGCGCATCGCCACCCCGCGCATGGCCAGGAGTTCGGTCGGTTGGGTGTCGGCGCAGAACAGCGCGAGGTAGGCGCGTACTTCGGATTCCAGCAGCTCGTTGTCGGGCAGCTCGCCGGCCGGCAGGCCCTGCTTGCCGAGCAGCTGGGCGGCGCGCCGCTTGGCCGGACCGTACTCGAGCCCGTCCTCCACCACCAGCCGGGCGGCGGTGGCGGCGATCTCGGCGGTCAGCGTCGCGGAGCGGCCCATGGTCGGTCTTGGAGGCGCCCGCGTCAGGGCAGTTCGACGTCGCGCATGCGCCCGACGATGGTCGCCGCGCGGCCGGCGACATAGGCCGAGCCGGGGCGCTTCTCGAAGCGCTTGGGCGCGGGCAGCATCACCGCCAGCCGCGCGGCCTGCATCGGCGCCAGCCGGTCGGCGTCGACGCGGAAGTAGTGGCGTGCCGCGGCCTGGACGCCGAACACGCCCTCGCCCCACTCGACATGGTTCAGGTAGAGCTCGAGCAGGCGGTCCTTGCCGAGCAGCGCCTCCAGCATGAAGGTGATCGCCAGTTCCTGCGCCTTGCGCGCCAGGCTGCGTTCGCTGGAGAGGAACAGGTTCTTCGCCAGCTGCTGGGTGATGGTGGAGCCGCCGACGATCCGGACGCGCGGCGCCGGCCTGGCCACGACCGGACGGCCCGACGCCGCGCGCCGGTCCTGCTCGGCGTCCAGCCGCGACTGCAGCTTCTCGGCGCGGGCCTCGGCGCGCTGGTTGCGCTCCCAGGCCTTCTCGATCGCCTCCCAGTCGATGCCGGCGTGGTCGGTGAAGCTGGCGTCCTCGGACGCGATCACGGCCCGCTTCAGGTTCACCGAGATGCGTTCATAGGGCTGCCAGGACTGGCTCCACAGCACCTCGCCGCGCTCGGTGGCGAGGCGCCAGATCTCGCTGCGCTGGAAGGTCGTCGAGGCCGGGTCGAACAGCGCCATCAGCCCGATGCGCGCGACGAAGGCGAGCTGCAGCGCAAGCAGGCTCAGCGCCAGCAGCACCAGCGCACGAGCGATCCGGCGCATCACGGCGCCGTCTCGGCGGCAAGCAGCCGCTGCAGCTCGGCCAGCACCCCGGCCGTCGGTGGCCGCACGCCGCGCCAGAAGCGGAACGATTCGGCCGCCTGCTCGACCAGCATGCCCAGCCCGTCGCGGCCCGGTGCGCCCCGCTCGCGCGCCCAGGCGAGGAAGGGGGCGGCCGCCGCGCCGTACATCATGTCCAGCGCCAGGCTGCCGGGCCGCAGCACGGCGGCGGACACCGGCACGCCGGCGCTGTGCAGGCTGGCGGCGGTCGCGTTGACGACGATGTCGAAGCCCGTGCCGCAGCCTTCGAGGGACGCCGCCTGCAGCGCGACGCCGCGCCCGGCCGCCAGCGCGGCATGGCGCGCGACCAGCGCCTCGGCCTTGTCCGCCGAGCGGTTCGCCAGCACCAGACGCCGCACGCCGCTCTCGATCAGCGGGCCGAGCACGCCCGCCGCGGCCCCGCCGGCACCGATCAACAGCAGCGTCGCGCCGCCGAGCGCGACGCCGGCGTGCACCGTGAGGTCGGCCACCAGGCCCGCACCATCGGTGTTGTCGCCCTGCCAGCCGGCCGCGTCGAAGCGCAGCGTGTTGACGGCCTGGGCGAGCGCGGCGCGCGGCGTCAGCCCGGCGCACAGCGCCGGCGCCTCGAACTTGAAGGGCACGGTCACGTTGCAGCCCTTCGCTCCGCCGGCGGCGAAGTCGCGCACCGTGGCGGCGAAGCCGTCGAGCGGGCAGGGCAGCCGGCCGTACTCGACCGGCTCGCCGGTCAGCGCCGCGAAGCGCGCGTGGATCCACGGCGAGCGGCTGTGGGCGACCGGGTGGCCGGCGACGGCGTAGCGCTCCGGGCTCATTGCGGGGCCGACTGCAAGCTCGTCGCGAGCCCCTCGTCGCGGGTGAAGCGGAAGCGCGAGACGACGACGATCTGGTCGGCCTGGGCGCGCATCGCCGGGCTGAAGTCGCCGAAGGGCGCGGCCGCGCGCACGATCGCCTGGGCGCGGCGGTCGAGCGTGGCGTTGCCCGAGCCCTGCACGATCTCGGTGTCGAGCACGCCGCCGCGCGCGTCGACGGTGACGATCATCGTCAGCTCGCCATAGAGCTTGCGGCCCTTGTCCTCGGGGAAGTTGCGGGTGCCACGCTCCTCGATCCGGCGGCGCAGGATGTCGTAGTAGATCGCGTAGACCGCCTCGGTGGTCGACGGGCTGACGTAGCGCTTCTTCGGCCGCGCGTTGGCCTCGTTGATGCGCTTCTCGATCTCGGCCAGCATCTGCAGCAGCTGCTGGCGCTGCTCGGCCTGGGCGCGCGCCTCGGGCGTGCCCTCGTCGCGCGCCGGGTCGGGCGGCGGCAGCAGCGCCAGCTCGCGGCGGATCACGGCCAGCAACTGCTGCTGCTGCTCCTGCAGGGTCTGGATCTGCTTGCGGGTGTCTTCCAGCGACTCGCCGACCTCGGTCAGCGCCGACGGCGGCAGCGGCGAGGTGGCGCGGCCCTCGCGCGCCTCGCCGCCGCCGGCCAGAGCGGCCTGGGCGATCGCCTGGGCTTTCAGCGGCGGCTCGGTCGAGCGCGCGTTGACCAGGATCACCTCCAGCGGCGTGTCCTTGAACACGCGGTTGAAGCCCTCGGGGTCGACGAAACGCACCGTCAGCAGCACGGCGTGCACGCCGAACGAGACGCCGAGCGCCACCGACAGCGTGCTCAGGCCGCGCAACCATAGCCAGGCGCGCGCCAGCGCCCCGGGGCCGCGCGGCTTCGGCGGCTCGGCGTCGGCGGGCGGCCGGGTCGGCGCGAAGCCGGAGCCTGCGGTCGCACGCGACTTGACCATGCTCAGGCGGCCGCGGCCGGCTCCGCGTCGGCGTCGCCGACGTCGATCGCCAGCGCCAGCGGCGCGGCGGCTTCGGCGGCTTCCTCGGCCTCGTCGGCATCGACCGCGGCGTCGTCGGCCGGCGTGGCCGGGTCGTCGAGGCGGGTCACCAGCGTGGCGTGGGCGTCCAGCGTCAGCAGGTCAATGCCGCCGACGCGGATGCGCACCCGCGCCCCGCGCGGCATCGATTCGCAGCCGGCCGCGCGCAGCACCAGCGGCAGCGCGTCGGTGCGCACCAGGCCTTCCTTCATGACCACGGCGTCGAGCTCGGCGATGCCCGCCTGTTCGAGGTGGCGCAGCGTCCACCAGCGCTCCAGCCCGTTCTGGAACTGGTTGTAGGCGGTGTAGGCGGCGTCGAAGCCCGAGATCACCGAGAACAGCTCGGCGTCCTTGGGCTTGAAGGGCGCGACCAGCGCCGCGGTGCGGCCGTGGCGCGCGCAGGCGACGATCTGCCACTGGTTGACCAGGTCCACGTAGCGGCGCAGCGGCGACGTCGCCCAGGTGTACTGCTTGACGCCCATGCCGGCGTGCGGCGCCGGCTTGGTGCCCATGCGGACCTTGATGCCGGGCGCCATGCTGGCCTGGCTGCGGTAGATGCCGGGCACGCCGCACTCGGCGATCCAGCCGCCCCAGTGGCTGTTGGCGAGGATCATCGCCTCGGCGACGATCAGGTCCAGCGCCGAGCCGCGCTGGCGCTCGCTGATCACGACCGTCTCGCTGCCGTCGGGCTCGGCGCCCGTCATGCCCTCGAGGCGGTAGTTGTAGTCGGGGCGGTTGAAGTTCTCGGGCTTGCCGCGCACCACCTCGCGCTGTGCCTTCAGGTGCTTGGCGAGCCGGTGCGCGAACGCGAGCTCGGGCGCGAAGACGTAGTCGGCCGGCGCCTCGCCGCTGAGCGTGGCCTCGGTGATCACGTCGTCGAGCCGGTCGTGGCGCAGGTTGGCGGCGATCGCGACGCGCTCGAGCTTCGTCTCGGTGGCCTGCACCGCCAGCGTCGCCGCGTCGAGCCGGAAGTAGACCGACACCGCCGGGCACTCGCGCCCCTCGATCAGCGTGTAGGCCTGCACCACCTCGTCGGGCAGCATGGTCAGCTTGTGGCCGGGCATGTAGACGGTCGAGTAGCGCGAGCGGGCGAGCTGATCGATCGCCGATCCGGGCGCGATCGCCAGCGCCGGCGCGGCGATGTGCACACCGAAGATCACGGTGTCGCTGCCCAGGCCCTGGACCGACAGCGCGTCGTCGATCTCGGTGGTGCTGGAGTCGTCGATCGAGAAGGCCTGCACCGGGGCGAGCGGCAGCTCGTCCTTGATCTGGGGTGCGGCCAGCGGCGGGAAGGCGGTGCCCTTGGGGAAGAACTCGAACAGGAAGCGCTTCCAGTGGAACTGGTAGGGGCTGGTGATCGCGCCGGCCGACTTCAGCAGCTCCAGCGGCGCCTTGTGCGAGCGCTTCGCCGCCTCGACCACGGCCTTGTACTCGGGACCGTTCTTGTCGGGCTTGAACAGGATCTTGTAGAGCTGCTCGCGGATCGGCGCCGGGCAGCCGCCGGCGGCCAGCTCCGCGGCCCAGGCCTCGATCTGCGCGGCCTGCTGGGCCTTGCGCTCGAGCGCGACCAGCGCCTGCTTCAGCACGTCCTCCGGCGCCTTGCGGAAGCGCCCCTTGCCGCGGCGGTGGAAGTAGTGCGGCGTGTCGAACAGCCGGAACAGCGTGGCCGCGCGCTGCGGCGCGTCGGCCTGGGCGCTGAAGTACTCGCGGGCGATGTCGTCGAAGCCGAACTCGTCCTCGGGTGCGACCTCCCAGACCAGGGTCGGGTCGATGTCGGCGGCCAGCGCCTGGGCCTGCGCCAGCAGCGCGGCCGGCGCCGGCTTGTCGAAGCGCAGCAGCACGTTGGCGGCCTTGACCTTGACGCGCTTGCCCGAGTCGAGCTCCACCTGCAGCGAGGCCTCGGCCTCGGACATCACCCGACCGGCGTGGAACTTCCCGGCATCGTCGAACAGCGCGTACATCAAGCTATTTTCGTCCTACACCGTCATGCCGCCGGACACTTCCAGCACCGCGCCGTTCACGTAGCTCGCCTCGTCGCTGGCCAGGAAGGCGTAGACGTTGGCGATCTCCTCGGGCTTGCCCAGGCGCTTGAGCGGCACCTGCTCGCGCATCAGCGCCATCACCTTGTCGGGGATGCTGCCGAGGATGGGCGTCTCGACGAAGCCCGGCGCGACCGCGTTGACGCGCACGCCCTTCGGCCCCAGCTCGCGGCTCCAGGTCTTGGTGAAGCCGATCACGCCGAACTTGCTGGCCGCGTAGTTGGTCTGGCCGAAGTTGCCGTAGATGCCGACCACCGAGCTGGCGTTGAGGATCACGCCCGCGCCCTGCGCCACCATCGTGTCGGCCACCGCCTGCGCGCAATGGAAGACGCCGCGCAGGTTGACGTCGATCACCGCGTCGAACTGGTCGGCCGTCATGTTCACCAGCCGTGCGTCCTTGGTGATGCCGGCGTTGTTGACCAGCACGTCGATGCGGCCATGCCTGGCCTTCACCGCCGCCACCACCGCGTCGACCTGCTCGCGGTCGGTGACGTCGAGCACATGGGTCTCCCAGCCGTTGCAGCCCTCGGTGCGGCGGTCGCAGGCGATCACGATCGCGCCTTCGTCGGCAAACTTCTGCGCGGTCGCGTGGCCGATGCCCTGCGCCGCGCCGGTGATGATGCAAACCTTGTCCTTGAGTCTCATGGGGCCTGGTCTCGGTGGCTGTGTCGTGGAAGTTCGAGGAAGTCGAGGACGTCGGGCAGGTGCTGCTCGAAATCGCTCAGCGCATGGTCGCTGCCCTCCAGCAGCTTGAGGCGCGCACCGGCATAGCGCGAAGCCATCTCGCGCCAGTCCAGCAGTTCGTCGCCCTTCGCGATCACCGCGAAGTAGCGTTGCACGTCGGTGATGTGTTCGGGCCGCATCTCGCGCAGTTCCTCGACATGCGCGGCGGTGAAGGCGTAGCGCAGCGCCGGGTCGTGCCAGGACGTCAGTTCGCCGATCTGGTCGGCCAGGTCGCGCGCCGGCTCGACGGCGGGGTTCAGCAGCACCGCGCGGCAGCCGCGTCGTTCGGCCAGCACCGTCGCGTAGAAGCCGCCGAGCGAGCTGCCGATCACCGCCATCCGCTCGGCCGGCCAGGTGACGGCGAGCGCGTCGATCAGTTCGCGCGCCTCGGCCGGCGAGGGCGGCAGCTGCGGGCAGCACCATTCGATGTCATGGCCGGCCGCGCGCAGCTGCTCGACCTCGGCCGCCATGCGGCGGGCCTTGGTCGACCCCGGCGAGGACCGGAAGCCGTGCAGGTAGAGGATGTGCGTCGGGGCCGTCACTGCGCCCGCCGTGCCAGCGCATCCAGCAGCTTGCCGTGGATGCCGCCGAAGCCGCCGTTGCTCATGCACAGCACATGGTCGCCCGGCTGCGCGGCCTTCAGCACGCGCGTCACCAGCGTGTCGATCGAATCGGCCACCACCGCCCGCTTGCCCATCGGCGCGAGCGCCTCGGCGGCGTCCCAGCCCAGGTTGGCGCCGTGGCAGAAGGCCAGCTCGGCCTCCTCCAGCGCCCAGGGCAGCTGGGCCTTCATGCTGCCGAGCTTCATGGTGTTGGAGCGCGGCTCGAACACCGCCAGGATGCGCGGCCCCTCGCCGAGCGGGCCGACCTTGCGGCGCAGCCCGTCGATGGTGGTGCGGATCGCGGTCGGGTGGTGGGCGAAGTCGTCGTAGACCTTCACGCCGGCCGCCTCGCCGCGCAGCTCGAGCCGGCGCTTGACGTTGGCGAACGAGGACAGCGCCGCGGTCGCCTCGGACGGTGCGACGCCGGCATGCTCGGCCGCGGCGATCGCGGCCAGCGCGTTGAGCTGGTTGTGCTCGCCGAGCAGCGGCCACTCGACGCGACCGACCTTCACGCCCGACTTCAGCACGTCGAAGGCATGGGGCTCGCCGCGGGCGCGGAAGCCCGGCGTGTCGCCGCGCACGCCGAAGCGCGCGATCTCGCTCCAGCAGCCACGCCCCAGCACCCGCGTCAGCGCGTCCTCGCGGGCGTTGACGACCACGCGGCCGCTGGCCGGCACGGTGCGCAGCAGGTGGTGGAACTGGGTTTCGATCGCGGCCAGGTCCGGGAAGATGTCGGCGTGGTCGTGCTCGAGGTTGTTGAGCACCGCGGTGCGCGGCCGGTAGTGGACGAACTTGCTGCGCTTGTCGAAGAAGGCGGTGTCGTACTCGTCGGCCTCGATCACGAAGGCCTTGCCTTCGCCGATGCGCGCCGAGATGCCGAAGTTCTGCGGCACGCCGCCGACCAGGAAGCCCGGGGCCTTGCCGCAGGCTTCCAGGACCCAGGCCAGCATCGAGGTCGTCGTCGTCTTGCCGTGGGTGCCGGCGACCGCCAGCACATGGCGACCCTGCAGCACATGCTCGGCCAGCCACTGCGGGCCGCTGGTGTAGGGCGCGCCGGCGTCGAGGATCGCCTCGATCAGCGGGTTGCCGCGCGACACCACGTTGCCGACGACGAACAGGTCGGGCTTCAGCGCCAGCTGCGACGCGTCCCAGCCCTCGATCAGCTCGATGCCCTGGGCGCGCAGCTGATCGCTCATCGGCGGGTAGACGCCGGCGTCGCAGCCGGTCACGCGGTGGCCGGCCTCGCGCGCCAGCACGGCCAGCCCGCCCATGAAGGTGCCGCAGATGCCCAGGATGTGGAGATGCATCCCGGGATTCTAGGAGGGGGCCTGCCGGCCCCGGCTCAGGCGGTGCGGAACACCGCGACCGCGTCGACCAGCGCCTGCGCCTGCGACTTCAGGCTCTCGGCGGCCGCGGCGCTTTCCTCGACCAGCGCGGCGTTCTGCTGCGTGGCCTGGTCCATCTGCGTGACCGCCTCGCCGATCTGCTTGACGCCCGAGGACTGCTCGACGCTGGCGTTGCTGATCTCGCCGACGATGTCGCTGACGCGGCGGATCGATGCGACCACCTCGTCCATCGTCGAGCCGGCCTGGTCGACCAGCGCCGTGCCCTGGGCCACGCGGTCGACGCTGGCGGAGATCAGTTCCTTGATCTCCTTGGCGGCGCCGGCGCTGCGCTGCGCCAGATTGCGCACCTCGCTGGCGACGACCGCGAAGCCGCGGCCCTGCTCGCCGGCGCGCGCCGCTTCGACCGCCGCGTTGAGCGCCAGGATGTTGGTCTGGAACGCGATGCCGTCGATCACGCCGATGATGTCGGCGATCTTCTTCGACGAGTCGTTGATGTCCTTCATCGTGTCGACCACCCGGCCGACCACCTCGCCGCCCTGGACGGCGACCTCGGAGGCGCTGCGCGCCAGCTGGTCGGCCTGGCGGGCGTTGTCGGCGTTGTGCGTCACCGTGCTGCCGAGCTGCTCCATCGACGCCGCGGTCTGCTGCAGCGCGCTGGCCTGTTCCTCGGTGCGGCCCGACAGGTCGTTGTTGCCCTGCGCGATCTGCGCGCTCGCGGTGGCCACGCTCTCGGCGTTGCCGCGCACGCCGGCGACGATCTGCGCCAGCTTGGCCTGCATCGCGCGCAGCGCGTCGAGCAGCTGGCCGACCTCGTCGCGGCCGGCCTGTGGCACGCCGACGGTCAGGTCGCCGGCCGCGATCGCCTGGGCGGCCTGCCGGGCGCTGCGCAGGCCGCCGGTGGTGGCGCGCGCCATCCACCAGGCGAAGGCGCCGTAGGCCAGCGCCAGCAGCGCGCAGGCCATCAGACCGCCGACCACCAGGGTGCGCACCGACGCGGCGCGCGCCTGCAGGCGGCGATCGATCAGCTCGGTGCCGAGTTGGTTGACCTCGAACTGGCGCTTGATCACGCCGGTCAGCGTCGCGAAATAGGCGTTGGGGTCGTACGTGGGCCCCTCGGCCAGTTCGAGCTCGACGGTGGCCAGCTCGAGCGCCTGCGTGACACCCTTCTGCAGCTCCGCCAGCGGGGTCTTGAACTGCTCGGCGAAGTCCGGGTCGGCGGCCATCGCCTTGGTCAGCGAGACGCGCACGCGGTCGTGGCTGTCGGCCGCCAGTGCGACCAGGGTACCGACCTGGGCGCGGTCATCCGGAATCAGCGCCTTCTGCGTCAGCATGCGCGTGCCGACCGCGCGCAGCTGGCCGAGCCGTTCGGTCAGCAGCACGCCGTCGGCGGCGGTGGCCGACATCGTGAAATAGGTGTTGGCCTCGGGGTCGAGCGACCAGCCGTAGAGGTCCATCGCGGCACCCAGCACCGCCATCTGCGCGGTGACGATCTCGGTGTGGCGGCGGAAGCTGTCGGCGCCGGTCGGCGTGCCGGCGGCCACCTCGCCGGCCAGCTTGCGCCATTGCGCCATGCCGTCGGCCCAGCGCTCGCGCAGCGGGTCGCCGCCGTCTGCGCCGGCCAGCAGCGCGGTGACGGCGTCGATGGCCTGGTCGACCTCTTGGGCCTTGGCGGGCCGCGCCTCCTGGGCCTTGGCATTGCCGGCCAGCGCGCCGGCCGTCAGGCCGCGGTGCTCCTGGGTGACGCGGATCGCGGCGTAGAGGCCGCGCATCGTCGGCGTGCCCGCGGCCTCGCGCGTGACGAAGTTCAGTTCCTTCGACGCCGTGCGCCAGTACAGCGTGGCCGGCACGACGACGGCCAGGGCGGCGAGCAGCCCCAGCAGCAGGAACTTGCGTGCGATGTTGAGGTTGAAGAGCATGGACATGGGGGTACCGGGTTGGGTCGCGGGCACGGATCTGCCGCGAGCGAGAGGGCTTGCTGTCAGATTACGGCCGCGCCGGACGGGACTTGAGGGCATCAGCGCCGCGGACAACGCCCAGTTCGTGCGATCGACCCCCGACCTTCCTAGAATCGCGCCACCGTTTCGTCACAACGCCCCACGAAGGCCCCCGATGAGCACCACCAACCCCCTGCTCCAGCCCTGGACGGCCGACCACGGCCTGCCGCCCTTCGCCGCGCTGACCGCGGCCCATTTCGCGCCGGCCTTCGACCTGGCCCTGCGCGAACACCTGGTCGAGCTCGACCGGATCGCGGCCCAGCCGGCGCCGCCGGGCTTCGACAACACCGTCGCCGCCTTCGACGCCAGCGGCCGGCTGCTCGAGCGGCTCGAGCTGCTGTTCCACAACCTCGTCGCCTCCGAGAGCACGCCCGCGCTGCAGGCCGCCGAGCGCGAGCTGGCGCCGCGGCTGGCGGCGCACGAGAGTGCGGTCTACATGCATGCCGGCGTGTTCGCGCGGGTCGAGGCGCTGCACGAGCGGCGCGAGGCGCTCGGCCTGGACGGCGAGGCGCTGCGGCTGCTGGAGCGCGTGCAGCTGGACTTCGTGCGCGCCGGCGCGCGGCTGGCGCCCGCCGCGCAGCGGCGCTATGCGGCCCTCGTCGAGAGGCTGGCGACGCTCTACACGACCTTCAGCCAGAACCTGCTGGCCGACGAATCCGGCTGGATGCTGCTGCTGGAAGACGCGCACGACCTGGCCGGCCTGCCCGACGTCTTGCGCCAGTCGACCGCCGAGGCGGCGGCGCAGCGCGGCCATGCGGGCGCCTGGGCGATCACGCTGTCGCGCTCGGCGGTGATGCCCTTCCTGAGCTTCTCGACCCGCCGCGACCTGCGCGAGCAGGTCTGGCGCGCCTGGGTCGGCCGCGGCGACGGTTCGCTAGTCTCCGCCGAGCGCGACAACCGGCCGGTCGCGGCCGAGATCATGGCGCTGCGCCTCGAGCAGGCGCGGCTGCACGGCTACGCCAGCTATGCCGAGTACGCGCTGCAGGATCGCATGGCTGGCACGCCGCCGGCGGTGCGCGGCCTGCTCGACCGCGTCTGGGGTCCGGCGCTGGCGCGCGCGGCCGACGAGCGTGCCGCGCTGCGCGAGATCGCCGCCGCCCAGGACGGCCCGGCGACGCTCGAGGCCTGGGACTGGCGCTACTACGCCGAGCAGGTGCGCCAGACGCGCTACCAGCTCGACGACGCCGAGGTGAAGCCCTATTTCAGCCTCGACCGCATGATCGAGGCGATGTTCGACTGCGCGCGGCGCCTGTTCGGCCTGGCCTTCACCGAGCGGCGCGACCTGCCGCTCTACCACCCCGACGTGCGGCTGTGGGAGGTGAGCGATGCGGCCAGCGGCGCGCCGGTCGGCGTCTTCATCGGCGACAACTACGCGCGCCCCACCAAGCGCGGCGGCGCGTGGATGAACGCCTACCGCTGGCAGTCGGCGCTGGCCGGCGGCACGCGGCCGATCATCGTCAACAACAACAACTTCGCGAAGGCGCCGGCCGGCCAGCCCACGCTCTTGAGCTTCGACGACGTGCGCACGCTGTTCCACGAGTTCGGCCATGGCCTGCACGGGCTGCTGTCGAAGGTGAGGCACGAGCGGCTGTCGGGCGCCAACGTGCTGCGCGACTTCGTCGAACTCCCGTCGCAGCTCTACGAGCACTGGGCGCTCGAGCCCGAGGTGCTGAAGCGCCATGCGCGCCATGTCGAGACCGGCGAGGCTATCCCCGATGCGCTGATCGCCAGGCTCAAGGCCGCGCGGCGCTTCAACCAGGGCTTCGAGACGGTGCTCTACACCGCCTCGGCCCTGATCGACCTGGCGCTGCACGAGCGCGGCGCGGTGGACGGCCTGGACATCGCCGCCTTCGAGGCGGCCGAGCGCGAGCGCCTGGGCGTGCCGGGCGACATCGGACTGATGCACCGGCTGCAGCAGTTCCGCCACCTGTTCGCGAGCGACGGCTACGCGGCCGGCTACTACGTCTACCTGTGGGCCGAGGTGCTGGACGCCGATGCCTTCGACGCCTTCGTCGAGGCCGGCGACGTGTTCGACGCCGCCACCGCGCGGCGGCTGCTGACGCATGTCTACGCCGCCGGCGACAGCGTCGAGCCGCGCGCGACCTACCGGGCCTTCCGCGGCCGCGACGCAGTGGTCGAGCCGATGCTGAGGAAGCGCGGGCTGCTGCCCGAGCCGGCTTAGACCTTCAGCGCCTCGCGCGCCGCCGCCAGCGTCGCCTCGAGGTCGGCGGCGCCGTGCGCGGCGCTGACGAAGCCGGCCTCGTAGAGCGCCGGCGCGAGGTAGACGCCGTGCTCCAGCATGCCGTGGAAGAAGCGGTTGAAGCGGGCGCCGTCGGTGGCCATCACCTGCGGGTAGTTCTGCGGCAGGCCGCCGCCGAAGTCGTCGGCGCTCTTGGGGAAGAAGAAGCCGAACATGCCGCCCTCGCAGTCGCCGACCATCGTCACGCCGGCGTCGCGCGCGGCGGCCAGCAGCCCGTCGGTCAGCGCACGCGTGCTGCGCGACAGGGCCTCGAAGAAGCCGGGCTTCTGGATCTCGCGCAGCGTCGCCAGCCCACAGGCGGTCGCGACCGGGTTGCCGCTGAGCGTGCCGGCCTGGTAGACCGGACCGAGCGGCGCGAGTTGCTCCATGATCGCGGTCGGCCCGGCGAAGGCCGCCAGCGGCATGCCGCCGCCGATGACCTTGCCGAACACGCTGAGGTCGGGCCGGAAGCCGGGGATGGCCTTCGCATACAGGCTCTGCGCGCCGCCGAGCGCGACGCGAAAGCCCGTCATCACCTCGTCGAACACCAGCAGCGCGCCGTGCTGCGTGCACAGCTCGCGCAGCCGCGTCATGAAGGGCAGGCTGGCGCGCACGAAGTTCATGTTGCCGGCGATCGGCTCGATCATCACGCAGGCGATCTCGGCGCCATGGGCGTCGAACGCGGCCTCGAGCTGGGCGACGTCGTTGTAGGTCAGCACCAGCGTGTGCTGCACCACCTCGGCCGGCACGCCGGCGCTGGTGGGGTGGCCGAAGGTCGCCAGGCCCGAGCCGGCCTTGACCAGCAGCGCGTCCGCATGGCCGTGGTAGCAGCCCTCGAACTTGACGATCCTGCTGCGCCCGGTGGCGCCGCGCGCCAGCCGCAGCGCGCTCATCGCCGCCTCGGTCCCGGAGCTGACCAGGCGCACCTGCTCGGCGCTCGGCACCAGCTTCAGGATCTCCTCGGCCAGCTCGACCTCGCGCTCGGTCGGCGCGCCGAAGCTGAAGCCGTCCATGGCCGCCTTCTGCACCGCCTCCAGCACCGCCGGGTGGCCGTGGCCCAGGATCATCGGGCCCCAGGAGCCGATGTAGTCGATGTAGCGCTTGCCGTCGGCGTCCCAGAGGTAGGCGCCCTCGGCGCGGGCGATGAAGCGCGGCGTGCCGCCGACGGCACGGAAGGCGCGCACCGGCGAGTTGACGCCGCCGGGAATGACGCGCTGCGCGCGCGCGAACAGGGCCGCGTTGCGGTCGGTCATGGCGGGGCTCAATGGATGCGGCGCGGGCCGCGGGGGGTGTCGGGGCCGTCGTCGAGCGGCGCGTCCGGGGCCGGCTCCTCGCCTTCGGCCTCCGCCCCCTCCTCGGCCTCGGCCAGGGCCCAGAAGAAGCGGTCGGGGACGACGTTGCCCATGCCGGGGCGGAAGCCCGCGTCGAGCGCCTGGTCGAGGAAGCTCAGCGCCTCGCCGACCGCCAGGTGCAGGTCCTGGCCGCTGGCCAGCAGCGCGGCGAGCGCCGCGGCCAGGGTCTCGCCGGCGCCGACGAAGCTGGCGTCGAAGCGCTCGAACTTCTCGCCGGTGATCGCGCCCTGCGGCGACGCGAGCACGTTGTCGACCCAACCCTCGGCGCCCTTGCTGCCGGGCAGCGCGATGCCGGTCACCAGCACGTACTTGGCGCCCAGCTCGCCGGCCGCGACCGCCAGCTCGCGCGCCGACGGCGGGCGCTCGCCCTCCCAGTCGGGCAGCAGCACGTCGGTCAGGGTCTGCTGGTTGCCGACCAGCACCTCGGTGGCCGGCAGGATCAGCTCCCGGAAGGCGTCGACATAGGCGGTCTGGTCATCCTCCTCGAGCCAGGACACGGTGCTCAGGTAGGCCACCAGCGGCACGTCGGGGTAGTCGCTCAGCACCTCGGCGACGCTGGCGATGCCCTCGGCGCTGCCGAGGAAGCCAACCTTCCAGGCCGAGATCGTCACGTCCTCGAGGATGCTGCGGGCCTGCTCGGCCACCACGTCGGTGTCGATCTCGTGCGACTCGAACACCTCGGCGGTGTCGCGCAGCACGATCGCCGTCACGACCGGCAGCGGGTGCGCGCCCATCGCGGCGATGGTCGAGATGTCGCCGGCCAGGCCGCCGGCGCCGCTCGGGTCGCTGGCGTTGAAGCTCATCACGCAGGCCGGCGCCGCCGGCTCGGCGGTGTCGGGGTCCGGGGCTTCTTCCAGGGGGGGCGAGGGGGTCTTCATCGGCGGGGGCAAGGGCGGACGACGCCGCCGGCAAGGGCCGGCGCGAAGTTCCAGAAAATTATGAGGAATGTTGCGTATGTGCCCACTGGCCGTCGTTTTTTTCTTCTTGGCGCTGGCTACAATCTTTCCGCATTGTAGTGAGCCGAAGCCTGACCGTGAGCGAACCGAAAACTTGGATGTGCCTCATCTGTGGATGGATCTACGACGAGGTCGCCGGGGATCCGGAGCACGGGATCGCAGCGGGCACCGCATGGACCGACGTGCCGATGAACTGGACCTGTCCGGAATGCGGCGCGCGCAAGGAAGACTTCGAGATGGTGCAGATCTGAGCGCCGTCCCCCGCCAGGAGCCGTGCCGGTGAACGATGTGCCGATGCCAGAAGCGAACGCTGCCGAGCCGGTCGCCACGAGGGTGCTGGTCATCGACGACAGCAACACCATCCGGCGCAGCGCCGAGATCTTCCTGAAGCAGGGCGGCTACACCGTGGTGCTGGCCGAGGACGGCTTCGACGCGCTGGCCAAGGTCAACGACCACCAGCCCGACCTGATCTTCTGCGACATCCTGATGCCGCGCCTGGACGGCTACCAGACCTGCGCGATCATCAAGCGCAACCCCAAGTTCGCGGCCGTGCCGGTGATCATGCTGTCGTCCAAGGACGGGCTGTTCGACAAGGCGCGCGGCCGCATGGTGGGCTCGGAGGACTACCTGACCAAGCCCTTCACCAAGGACCAGTTGCTGCAGGCGGTGCAGCAGCACCGCCGCGGCGCCTGAGCCCCGGTGCCGGGCCGCCGAGAGGACCGTTCATGACGATCGCCAACATCCTGCTGGTCGACGACTCCAAGACCGAGCTGCACTACCTGTCCGACCTGCTGACCAAGCGCGGCTACAAGGTCCGCACCGCCGAGAACGGCGAGGAGGCGCTGCGCCGCCTCGAGGAGGCCAAGCCGGACCTGATCCTGATGGACGTGGTGATGCCCGGCCAGAACGGCTTCCAGCTGACCCGAGCGATCACGCGCGACCCGCGCTTCGCCAACGTGCCGGTGATCATGTGCACCAGCAAGAACCAGGAGACCGACAAGGTCTGGGGCATGCGCCAGGGCGCGCGCGACTACGTGGTCAAGCCGGTCGACGCCGACGAGCTGATCACGAAGATCCGCGCTTTCGACTGAGCCGCCGGCGCGATGGCCCGACGCGAAGCCCTGCGCGAACTGCAAAGCCGGCTGGCCGAGCGGCTGCAAGGCGCCCGCAGCCAGGCCGAGACGGCCGCCTGGCTGGCGGTCGAGGCCGGCGGGCAGGGGCTGCTGCTGCCGCTCGGCCAGGCGGGCGAGATCTTTCCGCTGGCGCCGCTGGTGCCGGTGCCGCACACGCTGCCGTGGTTCCTGGGCGTGGCCAATCTGCGCGGCCGCCTGCACGGGGTGGTCGACCTGGCGACCTTCCTGGGCCTGCGCGGCGCCGCCCGCGGCGAGGCGGTGCGCGAGCAGGCGCGGCTGGTGGCCTTCAACCCGGCGCTCGACTGCAACTGCGCGCTGCTGGTGGACCGGCTGCTCGGCCTGCGCTCGCAGGAGCAGTTGCGCGCCGACCAAGCGGACGATCGGCCGCGGCCGGCGTTCGCGGCCCAGCGGCTGGTCGACGCCAGCGGTCGCCGCTGGCAGGAGCTGCAGTTGGCGGAACTGGCGGCCGACGAAGTGTTCTTGAGGATTGCCCGCTGAGCGCGCCGCGCTGCACGCGGGCCGACGGACCGAGCGAGAGGGATTTTCCATGAGCTTCCTGGACAGACTCACGGGCAAGGCGCAGCGCCGCGCCGACGGCGACCTGGTGGTCGACGGCGCCGCCGATGCGGCCTACCCGGTGGCGGACGATCTGGTCGTCGGCGACACCGCGACCATCGCGCTCGACACCTCGCGCCTGCACGGCGGCGACTCGTCGATCATCACCGAGTCGGCGCCGTCCGAACTGCCCGACTTCGGCGACACCCGCGGCGAGGACGTCGCCACCGCCGCGGCGCCGCTGCCGCTGATCGGTGGCATGGCGTCGGCCGACCAGCAGCGGCTGCTCGGCGGCATGCTGTTCTTCGGCCTGGTCGGGCTGGTGTTCGTGACGGTCGCGTCGCTGAACTCGGCCAGCCAGGGCGCCAGCCAGGTGGCCGCCACCGGCGTGGCGCAGATGCAGTCGCAGCGGCTCGCGAAGTCGGCCTCGCAGGCGCTGCTCGGCAGCGCGTCGGCCTTCGCCGAGGTCAAGGACAGCGCGACCGTGCTCGCGACCGCCACGCGCGGGCTGCAGTCGGGCAACGACCAGCTCGACCCGGCGCCGCCGGGCGTGCAGGGGGTGCTCGAGCCGGTGATGCCGCTGGTCGACCGCGCCGAGAAGAACGGCAACGTCATCCTCGCCCAGCAGGCCACGCTGACCCAGGTCGGCCAGTCGCTGCGCAACATCAACCGCCAGTCGGCCGAGCTGCTCGAGGTGGCCGAGACCGTGTCCTCGCTGAAGCTGCAGCAGGACGCCTCGGCCGCGGAGCTGGCGGCGGTCGGTCAGGTGGTGATGCTGACCCAGCGCATCGGCAAGTCGGCCAACGAGTTCCTGACCATCGAAGGCGTGTCGCCGGAGGC
The DNA here is from genome assembly GCA_035476815.1 of Methylibium sp. Lineage (GTDB taxonomy): Bacteria > Pseudomonadota > Gammaproteobacteria > Burkholderiales > Burkholderiaceae_C > Methylibium. Next base: position 22,092 of record DATILD010000060.1, on the reverse strand, counting down.
GGTGTTCCTGCTCGGCAAGGACCTGAACACCTTCCGCGAGCTGGTGCAGGGCCTGCTCGACGGCAGTCCGGACCTGCGCCTGTCGGGCACGCGCGACGGCGCGACCCGCGAGCAGCTGCAGGCGCTGCTCGCGCAGTACGAGAAGACGCGCACCGAGGCGAGTGGCATCCTGGCCAATCTGCAGGGTCTGGTGCAGGCGCGCGACGCCCAGGTCCAGATCGTGGCCGACAGCGAGAAGCTGCGCACCGGCCTGCAGGAAGTGCAGGACGCGCTGCAGTCGCTGTCGGGACTCGGCATCGGGCTGCTGCTGCTCGGCGGCCTGGCGGTGCTGCTGACCGCGGGCGGCGCGCTCGGGCTGTTCCTGCAGTACGTGCAGGACCAGCGTCAGCGCGCGGCCCTGGCCGACACCCAGCGCGAGGAAGCCGAGCGCCTCGAGCAGGAGGCCAAGCGCGTCAACGACGCCAACCAGGCGGCCATTCTGCGGCTGATGAACGAGCTGCAGACGGTCGCCGAAGGCGACCTGACCCAGCAGGCGACGGTGACCGAGGACATCACCGGCGCCATCGCCGACTCGGTGAACTACACCGTCGAGGAGCTGCGCACGCTGGTGTCGCAGGTGACCGGCACGGTGGCGCGCGTGACCGAGACCACCCAGCAGGTCGAGGACACCTCGACCGAGCTGCTGGCCGCTTCCGACGAGCAGCTGCGCGAGATCCGCGAGACCGGCGAGTCGGTGCTGCAGATGGCCGGCCGCATCAACGACGTGTCGGCCCAGGCGAGCAACTCGGCCCAGGTCGCGCGCCAGTCACTGGTGGCCGCCGAGTCCGGCCTGCAGGCGGTGCAGAACGCGATCGGCGGCATGAACCAGCTGCGCGACCAGATCCAGGACACCTCCAAGCGCATCAAGCGGCTGGGCGAGAGCTCGCAGGAGATCGGCGAGATCACCGAGCTGATCTCCGACATCACCGAGCAGACCAACGTGCTGGCGCTCAACGCCGCCATCCAGGCGGCCAGCGCCGGCGAGGCGGGCCGCGGCTTCTCGGTCGTGGCCGAGGAAGTGCAGCGGCTGGCCGAACGCTCGGCCGACGCCACCAAGCAGATCGCCGCGCTGGTGAAGACGATTCAGACCGACACCCAGGACGCGGTGGCCGCCATGGAGCGCTCGACGCAGGGCGTGGTCGAGGGCGCCAAGCTGTCCGACAACGCCGGCACCGCGCTGGGCGAGATCGACCGCGTGTCGCGCCAGCTCGCCGAGCTGATCGAGCAGATCTCCAGCGAGACCTCGCGCGAGGCCCAGTCGGCCAACGTCGTGGCCTCGAACATCCAGCACATCTTCGCGGTGACCGAGCAGACCGGCGAGGGCACGCGCTCGACCGCGACGCTGGTGCGCGAGCTGTCCCGCAGCGCCGAGGAGCTGAAGGCCTCGGTGGCGCGCTTCAAGATCGCCTGACCCCCTACGCGAGCCAGGGCCCCGGATGGACGCCACGCACGACACCCTCGACGATGTCAGCGCCCTGGCCTGGGTGCAGGACGAGCTGCGCAAGTCGCTCGACGCCGCGCACAAGGCGCTGCGCCGCACGCTGAAGGAGACCGAGTCCACCTACGACTCGGACCTTGACGACACCGATCCGGCGCAGCTGCGCCTCGCGCGCCAGAACCTGCACCAGGGCGTCGGCGTGCTCGAGCTGGTCGGGCTGCCGGCCGGCGCCGCGCTGCTGCGCGGCAGCGAGGCGCTGGTGCAGCGCTACATCGCCAAGCCGCACAAGCTCGACACGTCGAGCGTCGATGCGATCGAGCATGCCTCGTTCGCGCTGCTCGACTTCCTGACCCGCCGGCTGGCCGGCAAACCGGTGTCGCCGGTGGCGCTGTTCCCGCAGTACCGCGCGGTGCAGGAGCTCGCGGGCGCCGAGCGCATCCATCCGGCCGACCTGTGGCCGCACGACTGGCAGTGGCATGCGATCGAGGCCGAGCCGGGCACGTCGCCGCGCGGCGCCGACCCGCTGGTCACGGCCGAGTTCGAGTCGCAGGCGCTGGCGCTGATGCGCAACCCCGGCGAGACGGTCCAGCGGCGCCTGTCCGACCTCAGCGCCGGGCTCGCCGCCGGGGCGACCCACACGCACACCGCGACGCTGTGGCAGCTCGCGGCCGGCTTCTTCGAGGCCCAGGCCGAGGGCCTGCTGACGCCGGACAATTTCAGCAAGCGCATCAACTCGCGCCTGCTGGCCCAGCTGCGCAGCCAGCAGAAGGACCCGGCCGCCGCCGGCGAACGGCTGGCCCAGGACCTGACCTTCTTCTGCGTCCAGGCCCGGCCTCCGGCCGCCGGCCAGGCGCCGCGGCTGGCCGCGGTGCGGCGCGCCTATCCCGCCACCCGCGACGCGCTCCCGGCCGACTACAACGAGGCCGTGCTCGGCCGCTACGACCCGGCCTGGGTCACCCAGGCCCGCAAGCGCGTCGCGACCGCGCGCGACAGCTGGTCGGCCGTGGCCGGCGGCGAGATGCACCGCCTGTCCGGCCTGAACGAGCAGTTCGCGTTGGTGTCCGATTCGCTGCGCCGGCTGGTGCCGGGCGGCGAGGTCCTCGGCGAGGTGCTGTCGCGGGTCGCCGCCGCCACCGTGCAGTCGGCCGCCGCGCCCGACCCCGCGCTGGCGATGGAAGTCGCCACCAGCGTGCTCTACCTGGAGGCGGCGCTGGAGGACGGCGCCTTCGACCTGCCGGGCCAGGCCGATCGGGTGCGGCAGCTCGCACGGCGCATCGAGTCGGTCCAGGCCGGCGGCGCGCCCGAGGCGCTCGAAGCCTGGATGGAGGAGCTCTACCGCCGCGTCTCCGACCGCCAGACCATGGGCAGCGTGGTGCAGGAACTGCGCGGCGCGCTGTCCGAGTCCGAGAAGCTGATCGACCAGTTCTTCCGCGCCCCGGCCGACCCGGCGGTGCTGATCCCGGTGCCCGGCCAGCTGCAGACGATGCGCGGCGTGCTGTCGGTGCTGGGCCTGGAGCAGGCCACGCAGGCGGTGCTGCGCATGCGCGACGACGTCGACGCGCTGATCGCGGCCGGCGACGCGGCGCGCCACCAGCAGCCGCTGTTCGAGCGCCTGGCGCGCAACCTCAGCGCCCTGAGCTTCCTGATCGACCTGCTGGGCGTGCAGCCGCAGGTCGTCAAGGCGATGTTCCGCTTCGACCCGGCCGCGGGCCTGCTGCAATCGACGATGGGCCGGCCGAGCACGCCGCTCGAGGCCGCCGCAGGCACGCGCGTCGAGCCGGCGCTGATCGCGCAGGTCCAGCAGCTCGCCGCCGGGGTCAGCGGCGCGATGCCGCTCGACGAGGTGTCCAGCGGCATCGAGTTGCTGACGCTGGCGCCGGCCGTGACCTCGCAGCCCGGGCTGGTGGCCAGCCTCGACGCGGCGCAGGCGGCGCTGGAGCGGGCCGACGGCGGCGACGCCGCGACCGAGGCGCGCAGCCGCGGCGAGGTGGCCGATGCGCTGGCCGACTTCGTCTCCACCGCGATCGACCCGCAGGGCTTCGACATGCCGTCGCCCGCGCCGGTGTCGGCGCCGATGCCGCTGATCTCGCTGACCCCGCCTGCGCCGGTCGCCGCGACCGGGCTCGAAGGCGACGACGAGATGCGCGACATCTTCCTCGAGGAGGCGCGCGAGGTGATCGACACCGCGCGCGGCGCGCTCGCCGCGTTGGGCGAGAACGGCGGCGACGTCGAACAGCTCACCACCGTGCGGCGCGCCTTCCACACGCTCAAGGGCAGCTCGCGCATGGTCGGCTTGGCCGAGTTCGGCGAGGCCGCCTGGGCCTTCGAACAGCTGTACAACGCCTGGCTGGCCAGCCAGCGGCCGGCCGATGCCGATCTGCTGCAGGTCAGCGACGCGGCGCTGCTCCACCTCGACCAGTGGACGGCCGCGATCGCCGCCGGCCACGAGGGCGGCCGCCGCAGCGCCGCCGCGCGCCGCGTGGCCGACGCGCTGCGGCTCGACGGCCGCCGGCTCGACTTCGAGCCGCTCGCTGCCGAGCCAGCGCCGGCGCCGGTCGCCGCCGAGTCGCCGCCGGCCATGCCGGCGATGGCCCCGCTGTCGCTGATGCTGCCGCCGGCCAGCGACCTCGATCTCGTCGCGCCGGCCCCGGTCGTCGAACCGGCCGCCGCACCGGCGCCGGTCGAGACGCCGGCCTTCCCGGGCATGGACTTCACCTTCGACCTGGGCGCCCCGGTCGAACCCTCGGCCGAGCCCGAGCCGGCAGCGCTGCCAGAGCCGGTGGCGTTCGCGCCCGCGCCGGTCGAGGCGCTGCCGGAGGTCTTCGAGACCGACCACGGCTACGACATCGCCCCGACCGCCCCGCTGCCGCTCGACGAGTCGACGCTGTCGCCGGCGCTCGAGGACGCGCAGATCACCTCGATCCAGCTCGACATCCCGGCCGATACCGGGTCGACGCTGCTCCCCGACGACGCGCCGGCGGTGTTCGAGCCGCTGCAGCCCTCGGTGCCGGTGGCCGAGGTCTTCGAGGCGGCGCTCGAGGCCGCCACCGACGAGGCCGACGCGCCCGATGCCGGCGTCATCGAGGCCGCCTGGTCCGGGTCGTCCGACGCTGGCGCCGCGATGGTCGAGCCGCTGCAGCCCTCGCTGCCCGCGCCACTGGAGGCCGGCCGGTCCGCGCCGGCCGCCGAACCGGAGCCCGAACCCGAGTCCGCCTTGGAGCCGGAGAGCGAGCAGGTCAAGATCGTCGGGCCGCTGCGCATCGGCATCCCGCTGTTCAACATCTATCTCAACGAGGCCGACGAGCTGTCGCGTCGGCTGGCCACCGAGCTGTCGGAGTGGGCGCTGGAGCTGCACCGCCCGGTCGGCGAGAGCGCGGTCGCGCTGGCCCATTCGCTGGCCGGCAGCTCGGCGACCGTGGGCTTCGCCGACCTGTCCGCGCTGGCGCGTCAGCTCGAGCATGTGCTGGAGCAGTCGCAGGCGCTCGGCGGCGGCAACCGCGAGGACGCCGGTGTCTTCGTCGAGGTCGCCGAGGAGGTGCGCCGCTTGCTGCACCAGTTCGCGGCCGGCTTCCTGAAGGAGCCGCCGCCGCAACTCGGCGAGCGCCTGCATGCCCAGGGCGTGGACATCGCCCGCCGCCTCGAGGCCCAGAGTGCCGCGGCACTGACGGACGAGATGCCGGTGCGGCCCGAAGCGGTCGGCGCCGAGCCGATCGCCGCCGAAGCGCCGATGGCCGAGTTCTCGGCCGAACCGCCCACGGTCGAGCCGGCGGCACCGGAGGCGGTGGTCGACGCGCCGGCGCCGCAGCCGCTCGCTCCTGCCCCCGCCGCCGAGTCGGTCGCGTCCCTGCTCGGCGAACTCGGCCAGGCCGAATTCAAGCCCTTCGTGCCGCTGGCCGCCGAGCCGGCGCGGCCGGTGTCGGCCCAGGCGCTCGACAGCGACGAGGACATCGACGCGGTCGACGCGGTCGACGTCGACCTGTTCCCCTTCTTCGAGGAAGAGGCCCAGGAGCTGCTGCCGGCCTTGTCGGCCCAGCTGCGCGACTGGGCCGGTGCCCCGATGCAGCCCGCCCATGCCAGCGGCGCGATGCGCACGCTGCACACGCTCAAGGGCGGCGCGCGGCTGGCCGGCGCGATGCGCCTGGGCGAGCAGGCGCACCGGCTCGAGACGGCGATCGAACACCTGCTGCAACGCGAGTCCGCCGAGGCGGCCGATGTCGAGGCGCTGTTGGGACGCGCGGACGCGATCACGGCCGGCTTCGAGCGCCTGCGCCAGCGCGACGTGCAGGCCTACGAGGCCGCGCAGGCGGCGGTCGCACCGCTGCAGGACACGGCCGAAAGCCATGTGGTGAGCACCGCCTGGCCGCCGCTGGACGAGGCGCCGCCGCTCGAGGCGCTGCCGCCGCTGTCGGCCGCGCTGCCCGAAGCGCCCGCCGACGTCGAGCCGCCGCCGGCGCCGACCGTGCTGCTGCCCGAGGCGGCGCTGCCGCCGTTGGCCGACACGGTCGCCGCCCCGGCGGATGCCGGCCGGGACATCGACTGGTCCCGCTTTGCGCCGGGCACCGGCCGCAGCATCGCGCCGCGGCCCGCCGAGCGCGCGGCCGGCACCACCGCGGCGGTGCGGGTGCGCCCGCAGCTGCTCGACCGCATGGTCAACCAGGCCGGCGAGGTGAGCATCGCCCGCGCGCGGCTGGAGTCCGAGGTGACGCAGATGCGCGGCTCGCTCGGCGACCTGACCGAGAACCTCGAGCGGCTGCGCGGCCAGCTGCGCGACATCGAGCTGCAGGCCGAGACGCAGATGTCCACGCGCATGGAGGCCGCCAAGGCGGCCGCGCAGGCCTTCGACCCGCTCGAGTTCGACCGCTTCACGCGCTTCCAGGAGCTGACGCGGATGATGGCCGAGTCGGTCAACGACGTCGCCACCGTGCAGCGCACGCTGCAGCGCACGCTGGAGACGGCCGAGGACGAGCTGGCCGCGCAGGCGCGGCTCACGCGCGACCTGCAGGACGACCTGCTGCGCACCCGCATGGTCGAATTCGAGGGCCTGTCCGAGCGGCTCTACCGCGTCGTGCGCCAGGCCGCCAAGGAGACCGGCAAGCAGGTGCGGCTGGACATCGTCGGCGGCTCGATCGAAGTCGACCGCGGCGTGCTCGACCGCATGACCGGCGCCTTCGAGCACCTGCTGCGCAACTGCGTCACCCACGGCATCGAGGCGCCCGAGGCGCGCGCCGCCGCGGGCAAGGAGGCGGCCGGCCAGATCGTCGTCGCGCTGCGCCAGGAGGGCAACGAGGTCAGCGTCGAGTTCCGCGACGACGGCGCCGGGCTCGACCTGCCGCGCATCCGCGACAAGGGCGTCGCGATGGGCCTGATCGACCCGGCCCAGCCGCATGGCGATGCCGAACTCGCCAACCTGATCTTCACCCCCGGCTTCTCGACCGCGGCCGCGGTCACCGAGCTGGCCGGCCGCGGCGTCGGCATGGACGTGGTGCGCGCCGAGGTCAACGGCCTGGGCGGCCGCATCGAGACCGCCACCGCGCCGGGCCAGGGCACCAGCTTCAAGCTCGTGCTGCCGCTGACCACCGCGGTCACGCAGGTGGTGATGCTGCGCTGCGGCCAGGCCACCGTCGCGGTACCGGCGACGGTGGTCGAGATCGTGCGCCGCGCCAAGCCGGCGGAGATCGACGAGGGCTATGCGCGCGGCGTCTACCACTACGGCGAGCACACGCTGCCCTTCTTCTGGCTCGGTGCGCTGCTGCAGATGAGCGCGCGCGGCGAGCCCAGCACGGCGCGCACGCAGCCGGTGGTGGTGATCCGCTCGGCCGCCCAGCGCATCGTGCTGCACGTCGACGAGGTGCTGGGCAACCAGGAAGTGGTGGTCAAGAACCTCGGCCCGCAGCTCTCGCGCCTGCCGGGCCTCGCGGGCATGACGCTGCTGGCCTCGGGCGCCGTCTCGCTGATCTACAACCCGGTGGCGCTGGCGACGGTCTATGCCGACGCGGCCCGTGCGGCGATGGCCGAGCAGCCGGCGCCCGGGGCCGTCGAGCCGGTGGCCCCGGTGCCGCTCGCGCCGCTGGTGCTGGTGGTCGACGATTCGCTGACGGTGCGCCGCGTGACCCAGCGCCTGCTGGCGCGCGAGGGCTACCGCGTCACGCTGGCCAAGGACGGCCTCGACGCGCTCGAGAAGCTGGCCGAGGAGCGCCCGGCCGTCGTGCTGTCGGACATCGAGATGCCGCGCATGGACGGCTTCGACCTGGTGCGCAACCTGCGCGGCGACGCGCGGCTGGCGGCGTTGCCGGTGATCATGATCACCTCGCGCATTGCCCAGAAGCACCGCGACTATGCCGCCGAGCTGGGCGTCAGCCACTACCTCGGCAAGCCCTACAACGAGGACGAGCTGCTCGGCCTGATCGCGCGCTACTGCACTCAGTTCGCGCCGGCGTAGCCCTGCTGGCGCCAGGCCTCGAACACCGCGACCGCGACCGCGTTCGACAGGTTCAGGCTGCGCTGGCCGGCGCGCATCGGCAGCCGCACGCGCTGCTCGACCGGGAAGCGCTCGCGCAGCGTCGGCGGCAGGCCGCGCGTCTCGCCGCCGAACACCAGCCAGTCACCGGCCTGCCAGCGCATCTGCGCCAGCGGCCGGCTGCCCTGGGTGGTGAAGGCGAACAGCCGCGCCGGGTCCGGCCGCGCGGCGGCCAGCAGCGCGTCCCAGCAGGCATGGCGCTGCACGGCGGCATGCTCGTGGTAGTCGAGCCCGGCTCGCTTGAGCAGCCGGTCTTCCATCGCAAAGCCGAGCGGCTCGACGAAATGCAGGGTGCAGCCGGTGTTGGCGGCCAGGCGGATCACGTTGCCGGCGTTCGGCGGGATCTCGGGTTCGACCAGGACGATGTGGAACATCGCGTTCAGTCCGGCGTGCGGGCGACGACCCAGACCTGCACCTCGGCGGCCCCGGCGGCCAGCAGGCTGCGGCTCGCCTCGGCCAGGGTCGCGCCGGTGGTCATCACGTCGTCGACCAGCGCCAGGCGCTGTCCGCGCAGTGCGGACAGCGCCAGCGGTTCGACCGCGAACGCGCCGCGCAGGTTGGCGCGGCGCTGCGTGCGGCTCAGGCCGAGCTGGGGCGGCGTGTCGGCCAGGCGCAGCAAGTGGCCCTCGCGCACCGGCACGCCGCGCGCCCGCGCGACGGCCTGCGCGAGCAGGCTCGCCTGGTTGTAGCCGCGCTCGCGCAGCCGCCGCGGCGCGAGCGGCACCGGCAGCATGGCGTCGACGGCCACCGGCGCGCGCGCCGCGAGCCGCCGCGCCAGCAGCCCGGCCAGGCCGGGCGCCAGGTCGAGCGCGCCGTCGAACTTCAGGGCCGCCAGCAGCCCGTCCCAGGGATGGCCGTAGTCGCAGGCGGCGACCGCGGACGACCACGGCGGCGGCTCGCGCAGGCAGCCGCCGCACAGCGCTTGCAGCGTCGGCAAGGGCAAGGCGCAGCGCTCGCAGCGCGGCCGCGGCGGCGCGAACCGCGTCACGCAGTCGCCGCACAGGCGGCGCTCGACGGCGCGCGTCGGCGCGCGACACACGGCGCAGTGGTCGGGCAGGGCCCCGCCCAGGCGGCGGAGGCCTTGCAGCGGCACCCGGGCCCGCTCGATCCAGTCCGCGGGTCGGCCGATGCGCATGGTCGGGTCAATATACTGCCGCGGCGATGGAAGCAGCCCCGCCTCTCTCCGGCGCGCAGGCGGCCGCCGTCGCCGCGCACCTGCGCCGCGCCGCCCGCGCCGAGGCAGCGCCATGGCTGCACGGCGAGGTCGCGCGCCGCATGGCGGCGCGGCTCGAGATCATGCGGGTGGCGCCGACGCGCATCGTCGAATGGTGGGCCGTGCTCGGCCATGGCGAGGCGGTGCGGGCGCACTATCCGCAGGCCCGCGTCGATGCCTGCGAACCGACCGCGGCACTGGCCGCGCGCAGCGCCCGCCGCCCGCCCTGGTGGACCCTGCAGCGCTGGCGCGGCACGGCACCCGAGGTCTGGCGCGAACCCGCCGAGCCGCCGCCGGGCCAGGCGCAGCTGGTCTGGGCCAACATGCTGCTGCACTGGGACGCCGACCCGTCGCCGCGGCTGCGTCGCTGGCATGCGGCGCTGGCCACCGATGGCTTCGTGATGTTCTCCTGCTTCGGCCCGGACACGCTGCTCGCGCTGCGGCGTCTGTACCGCCGCCTCGGCTGGGGTGTGGCGGCGCACGACTTCATCGACATGCACGACCTCGGCGACGCGATGGTGGGCGCGGGCTTCGCCGAGCCGGTGATGGACATGGAGCGCCTGACGCTCACCTGGGCCGATGCCGATGCGCTGGTCGCCGAGCTGCGCGGCCTGGGCGGCAATGCGGCCGCGGCGCGCTTTGCCGGGCTGCGCACGCCGCGCTGGCGCGAGCGCCTGCGTGCCGAGCTCACCCAGGAGCTGGCCGGTCCCGACGGCCGGCTCGCGCTCGGCTTCGAGATCGTCTACGGCCACGCGTTCAAGCCGCCGCCGCGGCTGGCGGTGGCGGCCGAGACGCGGGTGTCCGTCGAGGCGCTGCGTGCCATGGCGCGCGGGCCGCGCCGAAGCTGAGCGGCGCATGGAGGCGCCGCCCGGCTGCGCTACACTCCCGGCCGCGAGAGCGGACCCGGCGGGCATCCTCCTGCCGACGAAGCTCGCGTGGTGTGCACAGGCTGTGGCGGTATGCCGGCGTCCACCCCCATCGAGCAGGCTCCGACCCCACTGCAATTCGGCCGGGTCGGGACGAGCGGTACGGCGCCGGACCACGGAGCCGTCCTGATCGAATGGGAGCTGAAGCGCAACTGTTCGATGTCGCCGAAGCAGGTCCTGGCGGTTTATGCATCCCTGTGCGTGATCTCGCTGGTAATCGCGACATACTTTTGGATGCTCGGCGCGCGACTGGTCATGCCGTTCGCGTGGGTCGAGTTGTTGTGCGTCGGCGCGGCGTTGCTGGTGTATGCGCGCCATGCCGACGATGCGGAATGCGTGGCGCTGCGGGCCGATCGACTGACGGTCGAATGGCGCAACGGCGGGCGTGTCGAGCGGGTGGAGTTCCTCCCCGAATGGGTGCGGATCGAACCGCGCCGAGACGACCGGTCCCTGATCGAGTTGTTGGGGCAAGGGCAGGTGATCGAGGTCGGGCGGTTCGTGCGCCCGGAGTTGAGGCGGGCGCTGGCCGAGGAATTGCGAGCGGCCGTGCGGCACGGGCCGCTCGGGTGGCGTCGCAAGGCGTCTGAAACGGAGAAGTTGGGAAACGAGCCATGAAGAATTCGATCGACGTGCTCCGCGGCCTGCGGCGGCGCAGCGCCCATGCCGGCCTCGCGCTGGCCACTCTCGCGGCTCACCCGCTGTCGTGGGCGGTCAACGACCTGCCGGGCGGCCCGGCCGTCAACCAGCTCGACCTGCATCCGGCGGCCACCCGCATCGCCGGCGAGCAGCAGTGGCTGCACTGGTTCATGCTGATCATCTGCTCGGTGATCTTCGTCGCCGTGTTCGGCGTCATGTTCTATTCGGTGTTCAAGCACCGCAAGTCCAGGGGCGCGAAGCCGGCGAACTTCCATGAGTCCACGATGGTCGAGATCATCTGGACCATCGTCCCCTTCTTCATCGTGATCGCGATGGCGCTGCCGGCCACCAAGGTGGTGGTGGCCATGAAGGACACCACCAACGCCGACCTGACCATCAAGGCCACCGGCTACCAGTGGAAGTGGGGCTACGACTACCTCAAGGGCGACGGCGAGGGCATCGCCTTCATCTCGACGCTGGACAACGCGCACCGCCTGATGTCCGACAGCGGCAAGCCCGCACCGACCGACGACTACCTGCTGAAGGTCGACAACCCGCTGGTGGTGCCGGTGGACAAGAAGGTCCGCATCATCACGACCGCCAACGACGTGATCCATGCCTGGATGGTGCCCTCGCTGGGCGTCAAGCAGGACGCGATCCCCGGCTTCGTGCGCGACACCTGGTTCCGTGCCGAGAAGACCGGCGACTACTACGGCCAGTGCGCCGAGCTGTGCGGCAAGGAACACGCCTACATGCCGATCCACGTGAAGGTGCTGTCGCAGGACGACTATGCCGCCTGGGTCGCCGAGAAGAACAAGGCGATGGCCGCCAAGGCCGACGATCCGGCCAAGGTCTGGGCGCTGCCCGAGCTCGTGGCCAAGGGCGAGAAGGTCTACGCCGCCAACTGCGCCGCCTGCCACCAGGCCAACGGCAAGGGCATGGGTCCGATCAAGCCGCTCGATGCCTCGCCGGTCGTGCTCGACGCCGACAAGGCCAAGCAGATCGCGATCGTGCTGAGCGGCGCCAACAACGGCGCGATGCCGGCCTGGAAGCAGCTGAGCGACACCGACCTCGCCGCCGTGATCACCTACACCAAGAACAACTGGTCGAACGCGACCGGTCAGATCGTGCAGCCGGCCGACATCGTCGCCGCGCGCCAGTAATCGCCTGCCTTCGAGAGGATAGCCATGAGCGCAGTACTTGAACCCCACGGCCACGCAGGCGACCACGCGCACGACGACCACCATCCGCACGGCTGGCGTCGCTGGCTGTTCGCGACCAACCACAAGGACATCGGGACGCTGTACCTGATCTTCTCGCTGACCATGTTCATGATCGGCGGCATCCTGGCGCTGGGCATCCGCGCCGAGCTGTTCCAGCCGGGTCTGCAGGTCGTGAACCCGGAGCTGTTCAACCAGCTCACCACGATGCACGGCCTGATCATGGTGTTCGGCGCCATCATGCCGGCCTTCGTCGGCTTCGCGAACTGGATGGTGCCGCTGCAGATCGGCGCGGCCGACATGGCCTTCGCGCGCATGAACAACTTCAGCTTCTGGCTGCTGATCCCGGCGGCGCTGATGCTGGTCGGTTCGTTCTTCATGCCCGGCGGTGCGCCGGCGGCCGGCTGGACGCTCTACGCGCCGCTGACGCTGCAGATGGGTCCGTCGATGGACGCCGGCATCTTCGCGATGCACATCATGGGCGCGTCGTCGATCATGGGTTCGATCAACATCATCGTGACGATCCTGAACATGCGCGCGCCCGGCATGACGCTGATGAAGATGCCGCTGTTCTGCTGGACCTGGCTGATCACCGCCTACCTGCTGATCGCGGTGATGCCGGTGCTCGCCGGCGCGATCACGATGACGCTGACCGACCGCCACTTCGGCACGCATTTCTTCAACCCGGCGGGCGGCGGCGACCCGGTGATGTACCAGCACATCTTCTGGTTCTTCGGTCACCCCGAGGTCTACATCATGATCCTGCCGGCCTTCGGCATCGTCAGCGCCATCATCCCGGCGTTCGCGCGCAAGCCGCTGTTCGGCTACACGTCGATGGTCTACGCCACCTCGTCGATCGCGATCCTGTCGTTCATCGTCTGGGCGCACCACATGTTCACCACCGGCATGCCGGTGACGGGCCAGCTGTTCTTCATGTACGCGACGATGCTGATCGCCATCCCGACCGGCGTGAAGGTGTTCAACTGGATCGCGACGATGTGGAAGGGCTCGATGACCTTCGAGACCCCGATGCTGTTCGCGGTCGGCTTCATCTTCGTGTTCACGATGGGCGGCTTCACCGGCCTGATCCTCGCGGTGGCCCCGGTCGACATCCAGCTGCAGGACACCTACTACGTGGTGGCGCACTTCCACTACGTGCTGGTGGCCGGCTCGCTGTACGCGATGTTCGCCGGCTACTACTACTGGAGCCCGAAGTGGACCGGCGTCATGTACTCCGAGGCGCGCGGCAAGATCCACTTCTGGGGCTCGCTGATCTTCTTCAACGTGACCTTCTTCCCGATGCACTTCCTGGGTCTGGCCGGCATGCCGCGGCGCTATGCCGACTACCCGATGCAGTTCGCCGACTTCAACATGCTGGCCACGATCGGCGCCTTCGGCTTCGGTCTGATGCAGGTCTACTTCATCGTCTTCATCGTCATCCCGTCGATGATGGGCAAGGGCGAGAAGGCGGCGCAGAAGCCCTGGGAGGGCGCGGAAGGCCTCGAGTGGGAAGTGCCGTCGCCGGCCCCCTTCCACACCTTCGAGACGCCGCCCAAGCTCAACGCCGCGGCCACCCGCATCGTCGGCTGAGACCCGACCCGCAGGTGACGCGATGGCACTCTCGCCCGAGCAGCGCAAGGCCAACCGCCGGCTGGGACTGATCCTGGCCTCGGTGGCGCTGGTCCTGGCCGCCGGCCTCGTGGCGAAGATCGCCCTGCTCGGTGCCTGAGGAAGCGACGGCCGTGAACCCGACCGAGCGCCCGACCGCGGCCCACCACCGGCTGCTGGGCGACAACCGCCGCATGCTCGGCAAGCTCGCGGTCGTCGCGCTGGCGATGTTCGGCTTCGGCTATGCGCTGATCCCGCTCTACAAGCACATCTGCGAGGCGCTCGGCATCAACGTGCTGTCGGTCAGCGAGCGGGTGGCGACCGGCGCCTCCGGCGCGCGGCCGGCCAACAGCCAGGTCGACACCAGCCGCACCGTGACGATCGAGTTCGACGCCAACGCCCGCGGGCCCTGGGACTTCAAGCCGGCGGTGCGCTCGCTCGAGGTCCATCCGGGCGAGCTGACGACGGTCATGTACGAGTTCCGCAATCTGCAGAACCGCACCATGTCCGCCCAGGCCGTGCCGAGCTACGCGCCGAAGCAGGCCACCAGCCACTTCAACAAGATCGAGTGCTTCTGCTTCAACGAATACCAGCTTCGGCCGGGCGAGGCGAAGCAGTGGCCGGTGGTGTTCTACATCGACCCGAAGCTGCCGAAAGACGTGCGCACGATCACGCTGAGCTACACCTTCTTCGAGGTGGGCGGCAAGATGGCGCCGGCACCGCACGCGGCGGTCGTCACGCAGGAGCCCCGCTCGTGAGCGACGGACTGAAGCAGGCGGCGCAACGGCGCGGCTCGTTCACGCAGACGCTGGGCGCGGTCGCGTGGTCCTTCTTCGGCGTGCGCAAGTCGAGCGACCACGCCGCCGACGTCAGCAAGCTCAACCCGGTCCATCTGGTGATCGCGGGGGTGGCGGCGGCGCTGGTGTTCATCGTGTTTCTGGTGCTGGTGGTCAACTGGGTGATCGCCAGCGGGGTAGCGAAGTAGGCTTCAGCAAGACAACAGACCAAGGTTCCTCAGGAGAAATCATGTCGGCAGCGACCCACCACGGGCAGACGCCCTACTACTTCGTCCCGGCGCCGTCGCGTCATCCGATCATGGCCGCGATCGGCCTGTTCTTCATCGTCCTCGGCGCGGGCCAGTGGGTCAACGGCCACGGCTGGGGCGCCTACTCGCTGTTCGGCGGCCTGCTGTGGCTGGCCTTCGTGCTGCAGGCCTGGTTCCGCGAGGCGATCGGCGAGAGCGAGCGCGGCCTCTACGGCAACCGCATCGACGTGTCGTTCCGCTGGAGCATGAGCTGGTTCATCTTCAGCGAGGTGATGTTCTTCGCGGCCTTCTTCGGCGCGCTGTGGTGGACCCGGGCGCACTCGGTGCCCAACCTCGGCGACCTCGAGAACGCGCTGCTGTGGCCCGACTTCAAGGCGGTGTGGCCGAGCGTCGCGCCGGGCGCGACCACCTCGCCGGCCGGCATCGTCGAGCCCTTCCAGACCATGGGCCCGTTCTGGCTGCCGACCATCAACACCGCGCTGCTGCTCACGTCGGGCGTGACGCTGACGATCGCCCACCACGCGCTGCGCGAGAACCATCGCGGCAAGGCGGTGGCGTGGATGTGGGCCACGGTCGTGCTGGGCGCCACCTTCCTGTTCGTGCAGGGCTACGAGTACGCCCATGCCTATTCGGACCTGAACCTCAAGCTCAGCAGCGGTGTCTACGGCTCGACCTTCTTCATGCTGACCGGCTTCCACGGCTTCCACGTGTTCGTCGGCATGCTGATGCTGCTGTTCATCACCATCCGCATCATGAAGGGCCACTTCACGCCGGAGCGCCACTTCGGCTTCGAGGGCGCGGCCTGGTACTGGCACTTCGTCGACGTGGTGTGGCTGGGCCTGTACATCGTCGTCTACTGGATGTGAGGTCGCACGGCGGCCCGGCCGCCGCGCCGTCAGCGAGCAAGGAGCGCCGCGGGCGCTCTTTGCTTTTGTGTCAGCGCGGCCGCAGCGGCAGGCCGGTCGGCTGGATCCAGCCGAGCCGCCAGGCGAGCAGGATGAACAGGAACAGCGCCACCGACAGCCCGATCCGCCAGGCCAGCGCATGCAGCATGCGGTTGGTCTTGGGGGCGCCGTCGCGGCCGTCGTTGAGCATCGCCCGGCCCGCGCCGGCCAGCGCCGCCAGGATGCCGATGAACGCGAGCACCACGATCCACTTCATGGCCGCACTGTATGGCATCGGCCCGCGGCCGGCGGGCGTCGCGCGATGAGTCCTCGCACGCGACGATGGATCGTGCTGCTCGCGACGATCGCCGGCGTCGCGCTGACGGCCCGCCTCGGGGTCTGGCAGCTGTCGCGCGCGGCGCAGAAGCAGGCCCTGCAGGACAGCCTCGCCGAGCGCGGCGCGCTGCCACCGCTGCCGCAGGCCGAGCTGGCTCGCACGGCCGATGATGCGGTCGCGCAGCGGCATCGCCTGACGGCGCTCACCGGCCGCTGGCTGGCCGATCGCACCGTGTTCCTCGACAACCGCCAGATGGACGGCCGCCCCGGCTTCTTCGTGCTGACGCCGCTCGAACTGGCGCCCGGCGATGCCGTGATCGTGCAGCGCGGCTGGGTGCCGCGCGACCGGCTCGACCGCGCGCGGCTGCCGGCGGTGCCGACACCGACCGATGCGCCGGTGCGGGTGACCGGCCGCATCGTCGGAGCGCCCGCGGCGCTGTATTCCTTCGGCGCCGACAGTCCGGGAGTCCTCCGGCAAAATCTCGACCTCGCGGCCTACTCGCAGGAGATCGGGGTGGCCCTGCGGCCCTGGTCGCTGCAGCAGCAGGCCGAAGGGGCCCCCGACGACGGGCTGGCGCGCCGCTGGGGCGCGCCGGCGGTCGACATCCACAAACACCATGGCTACGCGTTCCAGTGGTTCGCGCTGGCCACCTTGCTGACAGGGCTGTATGTCTGGTTCCAACTCCTCGGTCCGTGGCGTGAGCGTCGACAAGCCGCACGGCGCTGAGGCCGAGCCGCTGAGCTTCGCCGTGCACAGCCTGCCGACGCCGGCGCTGTCGCAGCCGGCGGTGGCGAGCGGCCGGCTGAAGATGCTGCTGGTGCTGCTGGTCTGCGCGGCGCCGGTGATCGCCTCCTACTTCACCTACTACGTGATCCGGCCGCAGGGGCGTGCAAGCCACGGCGAGTTGATCGAGCCGCAGCGCGCGCTGCCGTCGGCGGCCGCGCTGCCGCTGGCCGACATGCAGGGCCGCCCGGTGGCGCCCGAGTCGCTGCGCGGCCAGTGGCTGCTGGTCGCCGTGGGCGGTGGTGACTGCGACGCCGGCTGCGAGCGCCAGCTCTACCTGCAGCGCCAGCTGCGCGAGGCGCTCGGCAAGAACAAGGACCGGCTCGACCGCGTCTGGCTGATCGACGACGCCGCGCCGCCGCGCGCGGCGCTGCTGCCGGCGCTCGAGGGAGCGACCGTGCTGCGCGTGCCGCCCGACGCGCTCGCCGCCTGGCTGGCGCCGGCGCCGGGCCAAGCGCTGGCCGCGCATTTCTATCTGGTCGACCCGATGGGCCACTGGATGATGCGCTTCCCCGCGCCCAGCGACCCGACCAGCGTCAAGCGCGACCTCGAGCGCCTGCTGCGCGCCTCGGCCAGCTGGGACCTGCCCGGTCGGTGACCCGCCGATGGACGCACCGGACCTCGTCAACCTGTCGCCGCTGCTGCGCCTGGCGCTGCTCGGGCTGGTGCTCGCGCTCGGCCCGCTCGCCTGGGTGTGGATGCGTCACCGCGGCGCGGACACGCCGAAGCGCCTGCATGCGCTGACGCTGCTGACGCTGTTCCTGACCTTCGACCTGGTGTTGTTCGGCGCCTTCACGCGGCTGACCGACTCGGGCCTCGGCTGCCCCGACTGGCCGGGCTGCTACGGCAACGCCAGCCCCTTCGGCGCCCACCACGAGATCACCGCGGCGCAGAGCGCGATGCCGAGCGGCCCGGTGACCTTCTCCAAGGCCTGGGTCGAGATGATCCACCGCTACCTCGCCACCGCCGTCGGCGTGCTGATCACCGTGATGGCGCTGGCGAGCTGGCTGCAATGGCGGCGCGAGCGCGCAGCCGGCCGAGCGTCCACCGCCTCGCCCTGGTGGGCGACGGCGACGCTGGTCTGGGTCGGCGTGCAGGGGGCGTTCGGCGCGCTGACGGTCACCCTCAAGCTCTACCCGGCGATCGTCACCGCCCACCTGCTGGGCGGGCTCGGCCTGCTGGTGCTGCTGGGCGCGCTGGCCTGGGCCGACCGGCCGCGCGTCGCGGTCGCGGCCGGCCTGCGGCGCGGGCTGTGGGCGGTGAGCGCGCTGGCGCTGGCGCAGATCGCGCTCGGCGGCTGGGTCAGCACCAACTACGCGGTGCTGGCCTGCAGCGACTTCCCGACCTGCCAGGGCGCCTGGTGGCCGGCGATGGACTTCGCGCAGGGCTTCCACATCCTGCGCCCGCTCGGCGTCGGGCCGGACGGCGGCTGGCTGCCCTTCGAGGCGCTGGTGGCGATCCACATGGCCCACCGCCTCGGTGCGCTGCTGCTGCTCGCGGCGCTGGCCGCGCTCGCCTGGCGGGCGGTGGCCGAGCCGGCGCTGCGCCGGCTCGGCTGGGGGCTCGCGGCGGTGGCGCTGTGGCAGCTCGCCACCGGCCTGAGCAACGTCGTGCTCGGCTGGCCGCTGCTGGCGGCGGTGGGCCACACCGGCGGCGCCGCGGCGCTGGTGCTGCTGCTGACGCGTGCGCTGGTCGCCACGCGCGTGGCGACGCCGGCCCTGGCCCGCCCCGCCGCGGCCGCCTTCGCGGCCGGCCGGCACTGACACCCCTTCGTAGAATCACGTCCCCATGTCCGACACCACCGCGCCCGCCCTGTCCGCGCCGAGCAGCCTGCCCTCGCGCTGGCGCCAGTTCGGCGCGCTGACCAAGCCGCGGGTGGTGCAGCTGATCGTGTTCTGCGCCGCCATCGGCATGCTGCTGGCGGTGCCCGGCTGGCCCTCGGGCGCGGCCTGGGGCGTGGCCTTCGCGGCGACCGTCGGCATCTGGCTGGTCGCCAGCGCGGCGGCGGCCTTCAACTGCGTGGTCGAGCAGCACATCGACGCGAAGATGAAGCGCACCGCCTGGCGCCCGACCGCGCGCGGCGAGCTCTCCAACACCCAGACGCTCAGCTTCGCGGCCGTGTTGTGCGGCGCCGGCATGGTGGTGCTGTGGCTCTGGGTCAACCCGCTGACGATGTGGCTGACCTTCGGCACCTTCGTCGGCTACGCGATCGTCTACACGGTGTTCCTGAAGCCGGCGACGCCGCAGAACATCGTCATCGGCGGCGCCTCGGGCGCGATGCCGCCGGTGCTCGGCTGGGCGGCGCTGCGCGGCGAGCTCGGCGCCGAGCCGTGGCTGCTGTGCCTGATCATCTTCCTGTGGACGCCGCCGCACTTCTGGGCGCTGGCGCTCTACCGCGCCGAGGACTACGCGCGCGCCGGCCTGCCGATGCTGCCGGTGACCCATGGCAACGACTTCACGCGGCTGCAGATCCTGCTCTACACCTTCGTGCTGCTGGCGGCCACGCTGCTGCCCTTCGTGCACGGCATGAGCGGCTGGATCTACCTGGTCGCGGCCGCCGCGCTGGGCCTGGGCTTCTGCGGCTACGCCTTCGCGCTGTGGCGGCGCTACAGCGAGGGCCTGGCGCGCCGCACCTTCCGCTACTCGATCTGGTACCTGATGCTGCTGTTCGCGGCGCTGCTGCTGGACCACTACCTGGACCCGCTGCTGCGGGGCTGAAGCCATGCTGCGACGCTGTCTGCTCGTCCTGGGTACCGCCGCGCTGCTCGCCGGCTGCGACCGCGCCGCGGCCCCGCCGCCGGCCGCCTTCCAGGCCATCGACATCACCGGCGCCGATTACGCCAAGGAGCTGCCGCTGCCCGACCTCGACGGCCGCGCCCGCACGCTGGCCGAGTTCAGCGGCAAGGCGGTGGTGGTGTTCTTCGGCTTCACCCAGTGCCCCGACGTCTGCCCGACCACGCTGGCCGAGCTGGCGTCGGTCAAGAAGGCGCTGGGCCCGGCCGGCGAGCGGGTGCAGACGGTGTTCATCTCGCTCGACCCGGAGCGCGACACGGCCGAGCTGCTCAAGACCTATGTCGCCGCCTTCGACCCGACCGTGGTCGCGCTGCGCGGCACGCCCGAGCAGACGCTGGCCGCGGCCAAGTCCTACAAGGTGTTCTTCCAGAAGGTGCCGGGCAAGGAGCCGGGCAGCTACTCGATCGACCACACGGCCGGCGCCTATGTGTTCGACCCCAAGGGCCAGGTGCGGCTGTTCGTGCGCTACGGCCAGCCGGTCGACGCCTGGGTGTCGGACCTGAAGCAACTGCTGGGCTGAGAAACGACGAAGCGGCCCGCAGGCCGCTTCGAGTGCCGCGGTGCCGACCGCTCAGTCGGCCAGCACGCGGCGCATCTTCTTCATCGCCGCCACCTCGATCTGGCGGATGCGCTCGGCGCTCACGCCGTACTCGGCGGCCAGCTGGTGCAGCGTCATGCCGCCCGAGCCGTCGTCCTCGACCTTGAGCCAGCGCTCCTCGACGATGCGGCGGCTGCGCGCGTCCAGCGCCTCGAGCGCCTGGCTGATGCCGTCGCTCGCCAGCGCGTCGCGGTAGGTCGCCTCGAGCACGCGGGTCGGCTCGGTGCTGTCGTCGGCCAGGTAGGCGATCGGCGCGTAACTCTCCTCGCCGTCGTCGTTGGTCTGCGGCTCAAGCGCGACGTCGCCGCCGGACAGCCGCGTCTCCATCTCGATGACCTCTTCGCGCTTGACGTTGAGGTCGCGCGCGACGATGTCGATCTCGGCGTCGGTCAGCGTGCTGCGGTGCAGGTCGGCATCCAGCGCATCGGACTTGAGGCGCTGCTTCTTCGAGCGCAGGTTGAAGAACAGCTTGCGCTGCGCCTTGGTGGTGGCGAGCTTCACCATCCGCCAGTTCTTCAGCACGTACTCGTGGATCTCGGCCTTGATCCAGTGCAGCGCGTAGCTCACCAGCCGCACGCCCTGCTCGGGGTCGAAGCGCTTGACGGCCTTCATCAGACCGACATTGCCTTCCTGGATCAGGTCGCCATGGGGCAGGCCGTAGCCCAGGTACTGGCGCGACACCGACACCACCAGCCGCAGGTGCGACAGCACCAGCCGGCCGGCGGCCTCGAGGTCGTTGCTCTCGCGCAGGCGGCGGCCGAGCGACTGCTCTTCTTCCGGCGTCAGCAGCGGCAGCCGGTTGACGGCCGAGATGTAGGCGTCGAGGTTGCCCAGCGAGGGCACCAGCGCCCACGGGTCGCGCACGGCCAGGGCCTGCGAGCTCGGGGCGGCGGAAATCATCGGGAGTGCAGCGGTCATGGAAGCCATGGACATCCAGAACCTCCTTTCGTTCCGGGGATATTAGCACTCGCGCAGATCGAGTGCTAAGCGTGTCGGGCCGACCTCGCCACCGAAGTGTGAGCAAACACTCACACTTCGGCTTCAAGCCTTGGTCTTCAGGGCATCGGTTCGACCTTCGCCCGCGTGATGGCACCGTCCGAGCGGCCCTTCAGGTAGGCGTAGAGCTGGTGGATGTTGTTGGTCACGTCCTGGTTGCCGCCGAAGCTGGGCATGCCCTTGTCGAGCCGGCCTTCGAGCACCGTCTTCTTCACGTCGGCCTCGGTCAGCGTCTTCAGGCTGTTGATCAGCGACGGGCCGACCATCCCTTCCTGGTTGGCGCCGTGGCAGCGGTCGCAGGCGGCAGCGCGCCAGGTGCGGAAGCCCTTCATCGTCTCGGGATCGACCTTGTAGCCGTCGACCACCTTGTAGAGCTCGCCGCCGGCGGCCGGCGCCGCGGCAACGGCCGCCGGCGCCGGATCGGGCATCGGAGCCGGTGCGGCCGCCGTCGGCGCCGCGCCGGTGTCGTAGCCGGGGGCCGCGCCGGTCGGGGCGGCGGGCGCGTCGGGGGCCGGTGACTTGCCGCAGCCGGCCAGCGCCAGGCACAGCAGCAGGCCGGTGGAAGGGCGCACGAGGAGGGAATGCATCGCGGACATCGGGGGACCTTTCTTCGGAGCGGGGAGGGCCGCGTGTCTCGCGCGGCGGGGTGGCGGGCGCCACTGTCTAAACTTAGCAGGCCACCGGAGACGAATATGGCTGCTGCCTACCATTGGGACGACCCGTTGCTGCTCGCTGCGCAGCTGACGAGCGAGGAGCGGCAGGTGGGCGAGGCGGCACGGGCCTACAGCCAGGAGCGGCTGGCGCCGCGGGTGCTGGAGGCGTTCCGGCACGAGCGGACCGACGCGGCGATCTTCCGCGAGATGGGCGAGCTCGGCCTGCTCGGCGCGACCCTGCCGGAGGCCTACGGCGGCGCCGGACTGAATTACGTCTGTTACGGCCTGGTCGCGCGCGAAGTCGAGCGCGTGGACTCCGGCTACCGCTCGATGATGAGCGTGCAGAGCTCGCTGGTGATGGTGCCGATCGAGGCCTTCGGCACCGAGGCGCAGAAGCACAAGTACC